>NZ_SSYA01000001.1:1385000-1995319 GCF_004917065.1 Geomonas ferrireducens | reverse complement strand
CGCCGTAACTTTCCCACGGTGACTGCCGGTCCAAATATTCGGTTGAAAAGAACGTCGTTGCTGCGGAGTCCAGCTTTATAACAAAGCGCGTCCGCACCGTCAACGATTTAATGAGTAATTTTCTTTAACCTGCAACGTGCAGGCAACCAGTCATAGCCGGAAAGAGAACTGTAGCAACCTGCCGAGGGCACTCTTCGATTGCGGGAACGGAAGACAGACGGGAAATGGGCAGTTGTCTTAAGCGGGGAGGGTGACAGTTTCAAATACTAACGCCACCAAGGAGTTTGTCAAACGAAGAAAGCGCGACCGACCGTCCCGTCAATGGACGGGTGCATCCAGACGATTCGGTGGCAGCGCTTTCTTTTGCAGCGATGACAGAAGAGCGTCAGCTCTTCGTATAGAGGACGGCGACGGCACGGGCCCGGATCTCGCCGACGGAAACATAACCATGCGGCTCGGAGGACTCATAGTATATGCTGTCCCCGGGGTAAAGACGCATCACCTCGTCCGCGTAGTGGAACTCCAGTTCGCCGTCGAGCAGATAGAGGAACTCCACCCCTTCGTGACTATAGAAGAGGCTGCTGTCCCATTCACGCTGCTCGAACTCAATCAGGAAAGGCTCCACCTTTTTCTGGCGCATGCCCGGAGCGAGCGGCTTGTACATGTAACCCTGCTGGACGTTCTCCTTGCCGGGGCGACGCTGAGTCCCCAAGGGAGACTGGTCTCCGCGGGTCAGCATGAACTTCTGCCGGTCGCCCGCCTCCTCAAAGAAGTAATGGATCCCCACCTTGAGTCCTTTGGCGATCTTCAGCAAGGTAGCAATGGGCGGTGTGACCTGATCGTTTTCGATCTGAGACAAGAGCGGCTTTGACAACCCGGTCATGTCGGCCAGTGCCTGGAGGGTGAGCCGTTGTTCCTGGCGCAGTCCACGCACCTTCTCACCCAGCTTCATCTCTCTGATTTCCTGCTTGATCTTCTCTTGCACGCAGCACCCCCGTTCAGCATATATATTCAAATAGCGATCT
Organism: Geomonas ferrireducens; assembly: GCF_004917065.1. Classification (NCBI taxonomy): domain Bacteria; kingdom Pseudomonadati; phylum Thermodesulfobacteriota; class Desulfuromonadia; order Geobacterales; family Geobacteraceae; genus Geomonas; species Geomonas ferrireducens. The sequence continues at coordinate 1,994,294 of NZ_SSYA01000001.1, read as the reverse complement.
GCCGTCAAGGGGTAAATAGTTATTCCTACAGTGTCTGTATCACAAGGTGGAAGGGGTTGACATCAATCCGGTTTTTGGCTAGGCTTTTTCCTTCCTTCTACCTGTTTTCTCCTAAGGAGGGGCTCAATGAAAAGCATCAGACTGCTCGCCTTATTTCTCATCCTTTCCGCCGCCCTTACTTCCTGCAAGAAGAAAGAAGGTGCCATGCTGTACGAGTCGAACAGAAAAGAGTCTGTTCCGGCTCCGGTCCAAGAAGTTCCCAAGGACATACTCGTCACCCAGCAGGCCTTCACCACTCTTGTCAAAAAAGTCACCCCGTCCGTGGTGAACATCTCCACCATAGGGAAGAAGAAACTGGTGCGCCCCTTCTTTGAAGGCTCGCCGTTCTTCGAGGATTTCTTCGGCGACATGGGCCGCCCGCAGTACAGAAGGGAAAGCAGCCTAGGCTCAGGCTTCATCCTGAACCAGGAAGGGTACATCGTCACCAACGACCACGTGGTCAGGGACGCGGAGACCATCCAGGTCAAGCTCTCCAACGAGAGCGTCTACACCGGCAAGGTGATCGGTTCCGACCCGAAGACCGACATCGCGGTCATCAAGATCAACGCGAAGGAGCCGCTCCCGGCCGCGGTACTCGGCGATTCGACCAAGCTGCAGGTGGGACAGTGGGCCATCGCCATCGGCAACCCCTTCGGCCTTGACCGCACCGTCACCGTCGGGGTCGTCTCGGCCACCGGCCGCTCCAACATGGGGATCGAGACCTACGAGGACTTCATCCAGACCGACGCCTCCATCAACCCGGGCAACTCCGGGGGGCCGCTACTCAACATCTACGGCGAGGTGATCGGGATCAACACCGCCATCGTCGCAGCGGGACAGGGGATCGGCTTCGCGATTCCGGTGAACATGGCGAAGCAGGTGGTCACCCAGCTCATCAGCAAGGGGAACGTGAGCCGCGGCTGGCTCGGCGTATCGATCCAGTCGGTCACCGAGGAGATGGCCAAATCCTTCGGTCTGCCCAGGGCAAGCGGCGCCCTCGTCAACGATGTGGTTCCCGGCGGCCCCGCCGCGAAATCAGGCATCCTGCAGGGGGACATAATCACCGGTTTCAACGGCACGGCCGTAAAGGACGTGCGCCAGTTGCAGCGGCTCGTTGGGGAAACGCCGATCGGCAGGAAGGTGGAGGTGGAGCTTTACCGCGACGGCAAACAGCTAAAGGTCCAGGTCACCACCACGCCAGCGGAGAACGCGCAGGCCCAGCCTCAGACGCAGAGGCCGGACCGCGAGGCCGGGGTTTTGGGGCTCTCGGTTGAGGAACTAGGCCCTGATGCGCACCGCCGGGGCCTGACCGGCGTGGTGGTGAGCGACCTCGAGCCGGGGGGGATCGCCGAGGAGAGCGGCATCCAGCGCGGCGACGTCATCGTGTCGGTGAACCAGAGGAAGGTGCGCAACCTCGCTGAGTACCAAAAGGCCATGAAGGATGCCGCCAACCGCGGCGCCGTGGCATTGCTCGTGCGCCGGGGCAACGCCAGCATCTATTTCGCCTTAAAATTAAGATAGAATCTTCGGCAAAAACTGCGTATAGTGTCCCCTGACATTTGCCCCCCCCGGGAGAGATCGATGAGTCTCATAGAAAACCCAGATCAGGCCAGAAGACTTGCCAGGGCCATCATTTCCGATGTTGCTCTGTACAACCGCGAGAAGGTCGAACAGGGCATCAAGGATGACAACATCTTCGAGCTCTTGCAGGATCAACTAAACGAGGGAAGGGAGCACTTCCAGTCCCGAGTGACCAAGGATCTGGCGGAATCGAACATCTTCGACATTGCCGTAGTCGACGTACTGATCAAGCGGGCGGGTAAGATCGAATCATCCATCTGGTAGGCAGGTCAATACAACATTAGACAGTCTCGGGCGCGCTTCCATTCGAAACGCGCCCGCGCTTTTTTTACAGAATATCCCTCCAGGGAAACAGGGCCTTACATGGAACACCCCATCGAACTAACTTTCCCCATGGACACCGATGCCGAGCGGCTGGACAGCTTCATTTCCCGCAGCGTCCCCGAACTCACCCGTTCCGCCGCGGCAAGGCTCATCGACAACGGCTGCGCCACGGTGAACGGCCAGAAGCAGAAGGCCTCGCTCAAGCTGAAGGGAGGCGACGCCGTTACCGTCATCGTCCCCCCTCCCACACCGGCCGAGCCGCAGCCACAGGAGATCCCGCTCGAGGTGCTGTACGAGGACCCCGATGTCATCGTGATCAACAAGGGCGCCGGCATGGTGGTGCACCCGGGGGCCGGCAACGAGGATGGTACCCTCGTCAATGCGCTACTTGCCCACTGCAAGGACCTCTCCGGCATCGGAGGCGAGCTGCGTCCGGGGATCGTGCACCGCATAGATAAGGACACGTCGGGCGTTCTGGTCATCGCCAAGAGCGACCGGGCGCACACCGCGCTCTCCGACCAATTCAAGGTGCACAGCATAAAGAGGATCTACCTGGCCCTCGTGTACGGGAATCTGAAGGAAGACAAGGGGCGCATCGAGTCGATCATCGGCCGCCACCCGGTGGACCGGAAGAAGATGTCGGGCAAGGCGCGAAACGGCAAGAACGCCATCACCCACTGGCGCGTCGAGGCGCGCTTCCCCGGCATCACGCTGGTGCGCCTGAGGCTTGAGACCGGCCGCACGCATCAGATCCGGGTGCACCTCTCCGAGGCGGGATACCCGCTTCTGGCGGACGAGGTCTACGGCGGGGGGAGCAGGCTCGCCCAGGTGAAGGACCCGGTACTGAGACAGATGATCAAGACGATGGGGCGCCAGGCGCTGCACGCGAAGACCTTAGGCTTCCTGCACCCGGTGACGGGGCAGTACCTCGAGTTCGACACTGAGCTCCCGGAGGACATGGCGGGGATCATCGCCTACCTTACAGAAAAAGCTGGGGATATGGAGTAAGGACGAGGGGCTGTTCGACAGCTCCCATATACATACAAGAGGTGCCATTCATGGAAATGCAGAAGGCAGGAAAAATCCAGTATCTGAAGCCGCGCTTCGCGGCCGCGGGGGGCGCCGTCGCCGGTTTCACCACCCGCCACGAGGGGGTCTCGCGCCCTCCGTACAACTCGCTCAACCTCGGCAGCAACACCCTGGACTCCTCGCACAACGTCGAGGGGAACCGCAGCCTGCTCGCGAGAAGCCTGGGCTCCACCCTGGACCGTTTCCTCACCGTGAACCAGGTGCACGGCACCGACCTCCTGGTGATCGACGCGCCCAATCCCGAGCTTTCCCACTTCCTTAAGCTCGAGTGCGACGGTATCGTCACCAACCAGCCCGGCATCATGATCGCCGTCTGCGTAGCGGACTGCGTCCCCATCCTGCTGCACGACCCGGTGCGCAAGGTCGTCGCCGCCCTTCACGCGGGGTGGCAGGGTACCGCCGGGAACATCGCCGGAAAAGGTATCGAAGCGCTGGTGAGTCTCTTCAACTGTGACAAGAAGGACATCCAGGCTGCCATCGGGCCGCACATCGGGGCATGCTGCTACGAAGTGGACGCCCCGGTGCGCGACGCCTTCAAGAAGGCGGGGATCCCGTGGGAGCTCTGCGCCACCGACAAGGGCGAAGGAAAGTGGATGCTCGACCTTGGTGCCGCAAACCGCATGCTCCTTACCGACGCGGGGCTTGCCGCCGACCGCGCGCAGGTGAGCGAGCAGTGCGTGAGCTGCAACCAGGAGCTCTTCTTCTCCTACCGCCGCGACGAGGGAGACACCGGCCGGCAGGTCGGCTTCATCATGCTCGATGCCGAGCAATAAGCTGTAGCGCTCCGACCAAGCTTCTGATATAAGACGGCGGAGAGTTAGAATCCTTTACAGGAGGCGTCCACAGATGCGGAACTTGTTCAGATTTGCCCTGCTCGTAATGACGGCGAGCGCACTTTTCGGCTGCGCTCACAACTACTACAACATCCCCCAGGAAACCCTGGAGAAAAAGGTGCGCACCATCGGTGTCGCCCCGATCTTCACCGACGCGGAATCTGACATCAGGCACCCCGACAAAGAGTCCATCGTCTCCATCGTGCGCACCTACAACATGAAAAACGAGAAGGAGCTGGTCGCAAAGCTTAGGAGCACCGGCATCTTCTATGCGGTCCGTCCGGTTGAAGGAGACGCGGCGAGACTCTTCGAAACCCTGATCTGGAACCGTGAGCGGCGCGACGACGCCGGGATCATCTACAACAAGTACTTCGTGAAGAAGGAAGAGCTGAAACAGCTCCTCGCCCAAAACGGCCTGGACGCCATGCTCTTTGTTACCGTGAGTGGTCTCACCAGACCGGGCAAGGTCTACTCGAGCAACCTCCTCTCCTACCTGGAAACCGACTTCAACTACCTTTCCATGACGGCGCAGATGCTGGATCGCGAAGGGAACACCATCTGGGAGTACCCGAACTTCAAGACGAACAGGCTCTCCTACCCGCTGTTCTTCGCACTTCAGTACCCTGACTTCGACGAGGCGGCGGCGAACCTGACCGAGAAGGTCGACGTGAAGTTCAAGACCGTGGCCGGCGTGAACGCTGCCTTCGCCAAGACGGAGGCATCTTCGGTACCCAACGCACCGGAGGTCTCCACCCTTTACGTCAAGCAGTTCGAGGAGATGCTTGCGCTCATGAAGACCTACTCGCCGCTTTTCGGGGGCAAGGAGAAGGAACGTGAAGCCGCACCCGCCCCGGGGGGAGGAGCACCGGTCTACTACAACCCGCCCGCGAAACCTGCGGCGGCCCCTGTAGCTCCGGCGGTTCCGGCGGCTCCCGCCGCGCCGGCCAAGGCGATCCAGACCGCCCCGGCGCCGGTACCCGCGACACCGGTGTCCGTCACTCCGGGCGACATCGTCCCGGAACAGCCTCCCGCGAAGTAACTAAAAAGGCGGCGCCAGGGTTTCCCCGGCGCCGCCTTTTCTCATCCGACCACCGCCGTTTTCTCCGGGCGGGGCCTAAAGCTCTTCAAACTCTTCCGGGTCCTCGGCCTCTTCCTGCTCCGTCTCCCCTTCCTCCTCGTCTTCGTAATCCTCGTCGCTCACCCGTTTCAGGAACTCCTTGTTGCTTTCGATGAGGCGGCGGATCTCTCCGGCGAGTTCGTCAAGATCTTCGTGTTCCACCTTACGCCTCCCCTCCCTTGCGCAGCAGGGCCTTGCGGTAAAGGTCCAGGTACTTGTGCACCGAGTTCTGCCACGAGTAATCGCTGCTCATGCCGCGCCGCATCAGCTTTTTCCAGAACGCCTTGTCCTGGTAAGCGGTGATGGCCCGGTTCATCGCCTCCCACAGCGCCTCCGCGCTGTACTCCTCGAAGACGAAGCCGTTCGGGGTCTTGTCGTTGTCACGGGGATCGAAGACGCTGTCGGCAAGCCCGCCGGTCCGGCGCACCACGGGGACGGTGCCGTAGCGCATGGCGATCAGCTGCCCCAGCCCGCACGGCTCGAAGAAGGAGGGCATGAGGAACATGTCGCTCCCGGCGTAGATCTTGGGCGCGAGGCTGTGATCGAAGCCGGCGGCGAAGGCGATGTTGCGTGCGCCCGCGGCCTTGATGTCGGTGAACGCCTTTACGTAGCGCTCCTCGCCGCTGCCGAGCATGACGAACTGCATGGGCGCCTTGGCTATCACGGGCAACAGTTCCGCAATCAGATCGAACCCCTTCTGCGCCACCATGCGCGACACCATGCCGAAGACCGGGGTGTCGGGGGCACTGGCAAGCCCCATGAGGCGCTGCAGGCCGATCTTGTCCACCATCTTGCCGGAGAGGGAGGCATGACTGTAGTTCTTCATGATCTCCTTGTCCATGGCGGGGTTCCACTCATCGTAGTCGAGCCCGTTCAGGATCCCTACCAGATCTTCCTTTCTCGTCTGCAGCACGCCATGCAGACCGCACCCCATCTCCGGCGTGCAGATCTCGCGGCAGTAGTTTTCCGAGACGGTGGTGACGCTGTCGGCGGCGAGGATCCCCGCCTTCAGGAGGTTGATCTTGCCGTAGAACTCAAGCCCGTCGATGGTGAAGCACTCCTTGGAGAGCCCCATGGTGGAAAGCTCCTCGCGGGGGAAGAGCCCTTGATAGGCGAGGTTGTGTATGGTGAAGATGATCCCGGTCCTTGCGAAGAAGGGATCGTTCTTGCGCTCGTGCTTCAGGTAGTGCGGGATGAGTGCGGTCTGCCAGTCGTGACAGTGGATGATGTCGGGCCTGAAGTCCATCTTCTTCAGGAGCTCCAAGACGCAGCGGCAGAAAAAGGAGAAACGCTGGGCGTTGTCGGGGTAGTCGCCGCCGGGGGTGCCGTAGAGCTCGTCGCGGGAGAAGTACTCCTTGTTCTCGATGAGGTAGACCGGTATCTCGCCGAGCGCCGCCTGGCGCAGGAACCCTTTTTTCTCGACGCCGTCCACCATGACCGAGGCGCTCTTGCGCCCCTTGCGCACCGCCATCCCCCCCCTCTCGACCACCGAGTAGAAGGGCATCATGATCCGTACATCGTGACCAAGCGTCCTGAGTGTCTTGGGAAGGGCGCTGGCAACATCCGCCAGACCACCCGTCTTGGCAAAGGGAGTGACCTCTGACGCAACAAACAAAATCTTCATGTAAAACCTCTAACACCCTGGAATTATAGGGACATTCTAGATTAAGAGCGCCCCCGGGTAAAGTTTTTTTGTAGAAGAAAAATTTAAGAACCTTCGGATGCGCCCCCGTCGACCCCGAGCCCGGGACCTGCGTAGGCAATGGGTAGCGGGGCCTCGGCGGGCCAACGCCCGAGCGGATTGCCGACCCTTGAAAGGGTCAGGTAGCAGGTGAGCCGGTCGCCGGCATCGAGCCCGAGACCGTTTAGCGGGACGCGCAGTTCGGCGCTGCGTCCCACCGCATAGCGGGCGAGGGCACCGCAGGGAAGCCAGCGTCCCTCTTCAAGCTGCTGCAGCTCCCCCTCCCCCGCACCCGGCCGCATCTCGACGCGGTACTCGCGCCCCCGGATCAGGTGCAGCGACAGGGCGTCCCCGGGCTGCAACACCTTTTCCATGGATTGCACGCCGTCGATGCGGAAGTAAAGGAACTCGAGGTCGTAGCCGTAGAAAAAGGACTGCAGCACGTTCTCGGCGGGGTGCATCGCGCCTCCCTGGCGGGTCAGATCGTAAAGTCCGGCGCAAAGCCACTCGAGGTAGTCCCCGGCCGCGGTCTCCAGCGAAGGGGTGATGAGCCGCGACGGAGCGCGCACGAAACCGGCCGGACGCTGGCGCTTGATCGGCTCGTGCAGTTCGCCCGGCACCTCCAGCGAAAGGAGGCGGTAAACGCTGATCAGGTGGCTTCTGAACAGAAGATCGAAGCTTCCGGAGTGGGCCGAGCTGTGATCGTCGCCGTACCACCAGAACCAGTCGCTCCCCTGCGCCGCGTAAAGGGCCCGGCAGGCGCGCCGTGCCGTATCGTCCGTGCTCTCGCCGCCGGTCAAAAGGCGCGCCGCCTCCGCGCTTCCCTTGGTCGCCGCCTCCCTCGCCCTCGCCAGGTACTCCCACCCCTTGTTCTCCTCGGGATGCCCGATCCAGATGCCGTAGTCGGCGTTGATCCAGGAGCCGGGGTGGATGTGGCCGATGGAGCGGCGCTCCGGGACCCGCTCCAGCACCTCGGCGAAGGTGGCGAGCTCCACCCCGGCGGTCTGGGTGAGGGCCGCGTAGAGCCTTGAGAGGAACGGGAGCCCGTTTTCCTGATAGTGCTCCCAGGCGTTCTCGCCATCGAGGATCACCGGGACCACCCGCGCCTCAGGACAGTGCCGACGCACTTCCTTCACCCGCGCCACGAAGTCGGCCGTTGCGCGCTCCGGGTCCCAGTCCGAGTAGGTGAAACCGATCTGGTCCGAGAGGACCTGGTCCCGGAAGAAGAGCGCGATCTCCTTGTCGGTCTCCTGGAAGAGGTAGGGGTGGTAGAGCGCCTCACGTTCGCGCCCGAGCCCCCCGGGCAGGGTGCGGGAGAGGAGCCGCTCGTCGGAAGCGGTCCATGAAAGCCCCCCCTGCGCCATGATCCCCAGCACCTCGTCGCTCAACGCCCCCTCCGAGGGCCACACCCCCGCCGGGTCGAAGCCGAAGAGCCTGCGGAAGCTCTCGATGCCGTGCCGCAACTGACTCTTCGCGTCTTCAGGGCAGCGAAAGGGGATGCCCGGGAGGTTCACCCCCGGCTGCGCGATGCGGGCGACGCGGGAGTCGCACAGAAGGGGGAGGATCGGGTGGAAATAGGGGCTCACCGAAAGCTCGGCCTTCCCCTCCTCGCGCAGCTTTCGGTAAAGCGGGATGATACCGGCGATGAGGCTGCGCTGGGTATCGAGCAAAAGCGCCTTGTCCGCCGCGTCGAACCCCTCCCCCTTGCGGATCAGGTCGCGAAAACAGGGGAAACGGTTGCGGGCCGCCTCACCGGTCCAGGCAAGGTAGAACCAGACCTGCAGGTCGAGGAGGTCCCTCTCGGTGAAAAGTGTGACGCGGGAGGCGACGCTTCCGGGAACGCCCTCTCCCGCCATGCGGTAAAGCTCGTGGTAGCGCGGGTAGGGCTCGATCATGCGCCGCCGGTTCGCCGAGAAAAAGTTCTCCAAGAGGAAGAGGCGGTCGGCGAGCGTCAGCTCCGCAGGGGGGCGGCGCGCGAGGTCGAGGTACGGATCGACCGCCTCCCCAGAGGCGTAATCGAGGATCTGCTCCAAAAGCGAGGGGACCAGGTTGAAGACCACCTTCACGCCAGGGGTCGCGTCTACGATGGCCGGCATGTCGTAGTAGTCCTTCACCGCGTGGAGGTAGGCCCAGGGGAGCAGGTACTCCCCCCGGACCGGCTCCTTGTAGAAGGGCTGATGCATGTGCCAAAGCAGCGTGAGGTAAAGTGGTTCTTCGGTCATGCTCTCCCCTTTTGGCGTGAAGTGGCCGCCGGGTCCGCTACAGGGCCAGCTCCTTTTTCCAGTGCTCGACCTTCTTCATGTAATCCTCCAGAAGCCGCTGCGCCGTCCTTGGATCCTTCGCCTCGGCTACCACGTGGATCACCGGCTGGTACTGGTCCGGCAGGACGAGCACCCAGTCCTGACCGAAGGAGACCTTGATGCCGTCGAGGAAGGAAGCCTCTTTCTCCAGGCTGTCCTCGCTCATCTTGCGCATGATCCCCCCCTTCTTCTCCCAGACGCAGGGAACCCGCCCCTGCAGAAAGGAGCTTTTCGGCACCTCCTTCAGCACCCGGGAGATGGGAACCCCGGCGGCCGTGGCAAGCTCGATGGTCTTCGCGATGGTGAACATGCCGTCGAAGGCCGCCTGGAACCTGGGGAAGGCAAAGCGCCCGGCCATGGAGCCGGCCATCACCACCTCGGGGGATATGGCCGCCTCGATCATGGAGCGGTCCATGCTTTTCGTGCGGCGCACCGAGCAGCCGTTTTCCTGGGCCAGTTGCTCGATCACCGAGGGGGCGGACACGGGAATCGCGAAGGCGCCCCGGGCGCCGCTTTTCAGCATGAGCGCGGTCATGAGGCTTAAGTACTCCTCGGGCTGGTAGATCCTCCCGGTCTCGTCCACCAGCACCACCTCCTCGGCGGTCGGGTCGAGCCAGAAACCCGCCTTCGCCTCGAGGGTGACAACGATCTTCGCGAGCTGCTGCAGGCTGTTCGGCTTCACGTCCACCGTCTTCGAGCCGCGCTGCTCGTCCAAGTAGGTGTTGAGCCCGATCACCTCGCACCCAAGATCGTTCAGGATCTGCGGGAGGATCTGGCCGGCCGGCGAGTGGTTGAAATCGATCACCACCTTGGGGGTCGCGCTCTTGATGATCTGCTGCTCGAGGCCGCGGAAGAAACCCTCGCGGTAGAAGTCCATCACCTGCGGGAGTTCGGTGATCCCCCCCGGCTCCATGTGGTGGGCACGCCGGAAGTTCTCCTTGTAGAAGATGCGCTCGATGTTCTTGCCCATGGATGAGGAGAAGTCGAGGCCGTCGGCGTCGAGAAAGACGATCTCGGTGGTGGCCGGGTCCTCGAGTGACTGCCGGAAGTGCACCCCCCCCACCTCGCCGAAGGTGCGCAGCTTGTAGCGCAGGATGGGAAGCGACACCATCCTGATGTCGCGCACGTTGACCCCCGCGGAGAGGATCCCCCCGAGGAAGCTCCTCTTCAGCATGCGGGAAGAGAGGGTCGCGTCGCGCCCGACGAGAACGTGGCTCCCCTTGGGCAGCGACGTGCCGTAGGCGCAGCCGAGCTTGGCGACGAACTCCGGGGTGAGCTCGATGTTGGTGAGCCCCTTGATCATCTCCCCCTCGAAGAGCGACTTCTTCCAGCGCTCACCCCAGATGAGGTTGCCGGTCACGGTGGAGCCCCCCTCGATCACCTTCCGGGGCCAGATCTTCACGTCCCGCTTTATGTAGCTCTCCTCCCCTATCGAGGTGTCGTCCGCGATCACCCCCCCCTCTTCCATGATGGTGGCCGCCCCGACGCTCACGTTGTTGCAGACCACGCAGTCGTTGATCTTGGCCCCCTTCTTTATGTAGACGTTGTCCCAGATCACGGCCCGGGTCAGCTTCACCCCCGCCTCGACGATGCAGTTGCGGCCGATGACCGAATCCTTGATCTCCGCCCCCCCCTGCACCTGGGAGTTGTCCCCCACGACGACGGTCCCCTCCACAACGGTCCCCTCGCTGAGCCTGACGTCGGAGCCGACCCGCAGGTCCACCCCCGCCATCTCGCGCCTGGGCTCGTCCACCTTCACCCCGACCTTACCCTTGAGAATGTCGTGGTGCGCCTCGCGGTAGGAGTCGGTGTTGCCGATGTCGCGCCAGTACCCCTTCACCGGGAAGCCGAACAGGGGGGACTTCTTCTTCAAAAGTAGCGGGAAGAGGTCCTGCGAGAAGTCGAAGTTCTCCCCCTCGGGGATGAACTTGAAGATCTCGGGTTCGAGCACGTAGATCCCGGTGTTGATGGTGTCCGAGATCACCTCGCCCCACCCCGGCTTCTCGAGGAACTGGGTGATGCGCTTCTCCTTGTCCGTAATCACCACGCCGAACTGCAGCGGGTCCTTGACCGAGGTGAGGGTGATGGTGGCGAGGGCCTTGCTGCTCTCGTGGAAGTCGATCACCTTCTGGAGGTTGAAGTCGGTCAAAAGGTCGCCGCTGATGATGAGGAAGCGCTCGTCCAGGTACTTCTCGGCGCACTTCACCGCACCGGCCGTCCCCATGTCCTCGAGCGGCGTGACGTAGGTGATGCGGACCCCCAGGTCCGCGCCGTCACGGAAGAAGTTCTTGATGACGCTCGGCTGGTGATAAAGAAGCATGACGAGATCGGTCACCCCGTACTTCTTCAAAAGCTCGACGATGTGCAGCATGATGGGGCGGTTCATAAGCGGAACCATCGGTTTGGGGATGTTGCAGGTGAGCGGCTGCATGCGGGTGCCGAAGCCGCCCGCCATGATGACTGCCTTCATAGGTGAAGCCTCCAGGTCATATTGATGTTCGAATCAGATCGGGATGGGGTAGAGATCGAGCCGCCTTTTCAGGTGTAGGCCGCCTTCTGCCTCTTGGCGAGGACGCGGGCGATCTCGTCCTTCAGCTCCTGGAGGTCGCTCGACTTGACTACGTAACCGTCTGCGAGCCAGGCCGAGAAGTCGTCCTTGTAGCAGGAAAAGGCGGTGCAAAGGATCACCGGAACGGTGTGACGCTCCTTGACGATGCGTTGCAAAAGCTCGATGCCGCTTTCGTTTTTCAGCTTGATATCTATCACCGCGAGGTCGAAGCTCTCCGACTCCAGCTTCTCCACCGCCTCGAGCGCACTGCCGGCGGTTACCACATCGTATCCCTCGTCGCTAAGTTCCGCGGCGTACAGAAGCCTTATGTTCGCCTCGTCATCCACAACCAACAGTTTCGCCATGTCAGATGTTCTCCTTTTTCGTCAAAAGCCTGATGCTGTATGTGTTTCCGCCGCCGGGACGGCTCGTTATGGTGAGGGTGTTTCCCTGCCGTTCCAGGATCGATTTGCAAAGGGAAAGGCCGACCCCCTCGCCGAGCTCCTGGGTCTGGAAAAACGGAGTGGTGAGTGCCACCTGTGCCGTCTCGCTTAGGGGCTTGCCGTCGTCGGTCACGCGCAGCAGCACCGCGTCCCCGTCCTTGAGGCTCTCCACGTGAAGCTCCCCCCCAAGCTCCATGGCAGAGAGGGCGGTGGTGGTGATGGTTTTCAAGCAGTAGCTTATCTGCTTGTAATCGATGCGCACCACGGGGAGGTCGGGGGCGAGTTCCATGCGGCAGGCGACCCCTGCCCCGTTCATCACCCCCTCCAGTTCCCCCATCGCCTTCACAACAAGTTCGTTCAGATCCCAGTAATCGGTGACCGGGAAGAGCGACTCCGAGTAGTCGAGCACCTCGCTTAAGACCTCCTCGAGCTGCCGGGTTTCGCGCACGATCGATTCGAGGTAGCTCCGTTTCTCGTCGTCGGCGCTGCTCCCCTTCAGCAGGGTGCGGGCGAAGCCGCCGATCACCATGAGCGGGTTTCTTATCGAGTGGGCGATGCTGGAGGTGATCTTGCCGACCAGCGCCATCTTCTCCATCTTAACGATCAGTTCCTGCTGTTCCCTGAGCTTCAGATTCGCCGCCTTCTGCTTGGCCACCTCCTCCTGGAGCCGCTCGTACAGAGAGGCGCGCTCGAGGGCGAAGGCAACCGGAAAGGCAAAGGTCTCCAGCGACTGCATGTCCTGCAGGGTGATCGGTTTGTGGGTGATGCAGTTGTCGGCGATGATCACGCCGATGCGGCGGTTTCTGGAGATGAGCGGCATGACCAGGAAGGTGTCGACGCCCAGGATGCGGGCGAGACCCCGGTCGAGGTCGGGGTTGTTCAGGGCGTTCTCCACCAGAATCGGCTTCTTGCCGCGCAGGGCGCGGTTGAAGATGTGCCCCTGGTCGGCCAGGGGGACGGTGAGCTGCTGCAGGATATCGTGGAACTTCACCTTCTCCGAGGTGAGCTTCGTCTTCTGGAAGTCGCGCGCTAGCTGCCTCAGGGTGAAATTGCTGCGGCTTATGTCCTCCCAGGTGCGCCACGCCTCCTCGTAGTCGCGCGGGCCGACCCCCAGGTAGCCGCGGATGTTGCGCCGCTCCTTGTCCGTCATCAGGAGGAAGGCCCGGTTCATCCCGAACCCCTTCCCCGCCGTGATCGCCGTCATGGCGATGGAAAGAACCTCGTCCAGGTCTATGGAATTCTGCAGTACGAGGCCGACCTCGCGCAGGAACTTGATCTCACGGGTCCTGCTGTTGAGAAAGCTCAGCATGGCCCCCATCTGGGCCTTCTGCTCCTGGAACTCGGTCAGTATGTAGGGGAGTACATCCGAAAGCGGATAACCTGCGCCCTTCATCCGGGCCAGGTCGTTCTTGAAGCGGGGGCACTCTACGCATTTCTCTACGATCCTGCGGCGCTGGGAGGAAAGGAGATCCTCCTCCCCCTCGCCCACATACGGGCAATGATCGGCCTCAATATGGTCCCTACTCCAACAGCATTCCCAATCCAAGCGCCCTCCAGGGTCCGGCTTCATTTTATGGCAAACGAACGCGTCAAAGTATAGCACCCCACATAGCCATTTCAAGCGCATGGTGAACTTTTTCTTAAAATTATTAATTAACAATTTACGCAGAAGGACTTACGCCGCCGTGCCGAATGGACGCAAAAAAGGGCCCCGCGGTGGTAACCGGGAGCCCTTCTTTGTGCGGGTTATCTTTGAGCGGGTTATTTCCCCGCTATCATCCTCAACTTTTCCATCTGCATGATGGTCACCTTGTTGCCGTCCAGCTCGATGACCCCCTCGTCCTTCATCTTCTTGAAGGTGCGGGAGAGCGTTTCGCTCACCGTGCCGAGGCGGGAAGCGAGCTCCCCCTTGCGCATGTCGAGCTCCAGATAGGTCTTACCCTGATAGCTCGTGCTCTTACGCGCGGCGAGATCGAGCAGGTAGGAGGCCAGGCGCGATGGGGCGTCGGCGAAGGAGAGCTCCTCGATCTGGCGGGCAAAGCGGCGCAGCAGGAGCGACAGCGAGGCGATCAGGTTCATCGCGAAGCGCGGGTTACGCTCCAAAAGCCCCATGAAGGCGCCCCTGGGGAAGAAGATGACCTCTCCCCTCTCGACGCCGCGGGCCTCGGCCGGGTATTTGCCGTCACCGAAGAAGGCGGCCTCGGCGAAGGTCTCCACCGGGTGCACCATGTGCAGCACCTTCTCGCGGCCGTCCGGCGAAATCTTGCAGAGCTTCAGCGCCCCGGAGGCGAGTAGGTAAAAACCTTCAGCCTTTTCCCCCTCGGTGAAAAGGGTTTCCCCCTTGGCGAAGGGACGTCTGACGGCGATGTCGGCGACTTCGACGAGGTACTCGTCCTCCAGTCCCGAAAAAAGCAGCGCTTTCCTTATGATGTCCTTGTTTTCCATGTCGTCCTTTTTACAGCAAAAAGAAAAGGGAGGTCAAGAGGTTGTTGACCGCGCTCCTGCCTTTACTTCGCCGGTCATCTAATGTAAGATCACGAATTCATGAAAAAGACCCTGTACCGCTACATTTTCAACGAGATACCGCCCCCTTTCCTGGTCGGCATGGTGACCTTCACCTTCGTGCTGCTCATGGGGCGTTTTCTTAAACTCGCCGAGATGGTGGTCGAGAAGGGTGTCCCCTTCACCGACGTACTGCGCATGGTGAGCTATCTGCTTCCGTCCTTCTGGCTCTTCACCATTCCGATGGCTCTGCTCCTTTCCATCCTCCTCGCTTTCGGCCGCCTGTCCGGCGACAGTGAGGTGACCGCCATGAAGAGCTGCGGCATCAGCCTTTACGGCCTGCTTCCCCCGCCGCTGCTGTTCTCCGCCTTCGCGAGCCTGCTTTGCATGTGGGTCACCGTGTACGCCGTCCCCTGGGGGAACAGCTCCTTCAAGGCGCTCATGCTGGAGATCGCCCAGAGCAGCGCCGGCATCTCCATCAAGGAGAAGGTCTTCAACAACGCCTTCCCGGACATGGTGATCTACGCCGACACCCTGGACGCCAAGGCCCAGAACATGGCGGGCGTGATCGTCCACGACGAGCGGGACCCGAAAACCCCCACCACCATCTTCGCCGAAAGCGGCGCGCTCTATTCCGACCCCAAAACCCATTCGATGGAATTCCAGCTCAAAAACGGTTCCATCCACCGCACCGAGGACAAGGGGGGGTACCGGATGGTGCAGTTCCAGGAGTACGTGCTTCGGGTGGCGCTGACGGACACGGCCCCGAAAGGGCCCAAGAAGGCAAGCGAGATGACCATCGACGAGTTGCTCCACCCGCCGAAGGGTGCCGACAAAAAGGAGGTGCTGGCGCGCAGCCTCGAGTTGCACAGCCGGCTGGCGCTCCCTTTCTCCTGCATCGTCTTCACCTTCATGGGGGTGCCGCTCGGGATCCAGAACCGCCGCTCGGGGAAGGCCTCCGGTTTCTCGCTCAGCATAGGGGTGATCCTCTGCTACTACGTCGCCCTCTCGGCCTTCGACACTTTGGGTGAGCGCGGCATCCTGCCGCCGCTTCTCTCCGGCTGGGGCCCGAACCTCCTGTTCCTCGCCGCGGGGGTATATCTCTTCATGAAAACAGCCGCCGAGGAACCGCTTCCGCTGACCGGCCTCTACCCGCAAATGAAGGAGCTCGTGCGGGCCCGCTTCGGCAAGGGGGGCAAGCGATGAGGATACTTACCCGCTACGTCGCAAAGGCGTACGTGAGGATGCTGGGGCTTTGCATCGGCTCTTTCGTCACCATCTACCTCGTGGTCGACTTCATGGAGAAGATCTCCCGCTTTTCCCGTGCCGGTGCCTCGTGGCAACACATGGGGCTGTACTTTTTGCTGAAAGTCCCGGAGATGCTGAGCGACGCGGCCCCTTTGGCCGTGCTCATGGCCACCCTGCTCACCTTGGGCGCCTTCTCGCTCAGCTCCGAGCTCACCGCCATGCGTAGCTGCGGCGTGAGCCTCGCTCGCATCAGCGCCCCCATACTTTCCATAGCCATTTTGGTGAGCGTGCTGGTGCTGCTGCTGGGAGAGTTCGTCATCCCAAAGAGCTACGCAAAGCGGAGCTACATCCAGGAGGTGCTGATCATGAAGAAGGCGGAAAAGGCCTACTTCAGGCAGCACAACATATGGCACCGCGAGGGGACCACCGTGCTCAGGGCGAGCCTCTTCGAGCCGGCGCAGAACCAGCTGAAGGGGGTCACCATCTGGGAGGTCCAGCCCAAGACAGGCCTGCCGCTCAGGCGCACCGACGGAGCGAGCGGACAGCTCGGGCCGAAGGGGTGGGTGCTGAACGACGTGGTGACGCGCGACATCGTGGCGGGAGAGGTGGTACATACCGGAAAGATCCCGCA
Source organism: Geomonas ferrireducens (assembly GCF_004917065.1). Taxonomy (NCBI): domain Bacteria; kingdom Pseudomonadati; phylum Thermodesulfobacteriota; class Desulfuromonadia; order Geobacterales; family Geobacteraceae; genus Geomonas; species Geomonas ferrireducens. Next base: position 1,977,958 of record NZ_SSYA01000001.1, on the reverse strand, counting down.
GCTCGTCGTGCCGCTCAAGCTGAAGCCCGCGGACCTCAAGGTGCTCGGCAAGTACTCCGACAGCATGACGCTCAGGGAGCTGAACCGCTACTGCAAGAAGATCCAGGCGGGTGGGTACGACGCCACCCGCTACATCACCCAGTTCCACAGCAGGATCTCGCTCCCTTTCGGCTGCGCGGTGATGGCCTTTCTCGGCATCCCCTTCGCGCTGCGCGGGGGGCGCTCGAGCGGCATTGCCTTCGGCATCGGCCTCTCCATCGGCTTAGGCTTTCTCTACGTAATCGTGAACTCGGTGATCATCTCGGTCGGGCAGGTCGGCCTGCTCCCACCGATCGTCGCAGCCTGGGCCACCAACTTCATCTTCTTCGCCGCCGGCGGATGGTTGTCGCTGACCATTGACAACTAGCCAAAGAGCGCCGAAAATTTGAAACGTTGCTATGAACCTCTCATGGGAGGGCAGATCATGCTCCGCACGCTTACCATCACCCTGCTGGTGCTCCTCGCTTCTCTCACCGCGGCAATCGCGCAGCAAGCGCCGGTTCCGACTCCGTCATCGCGGCTCCAGCCCCTGAGCGTGCTCAGCATCCTGCCGGCCCAAGGGGAGCCCGGTGCCACGGTGACCCTGAACGGCACCGGCTTCACCACGGCAACGACGGTGGCCATGGGGGCGCGGGACATCCCCGCCGCAGCAGTCGGGAGCCGGATCATCACCTTCGAGCTCCCCGACCTTCCTCCAGGCGCCTATGCCCTCTTCCTGAAGCGGGAAGACGGCGCCACCACGCGTCCGTTCAACTTCGTGCTGCTTGCCCAGAAGCCGGTCATCTCCACCCTCTCCCCCGACACGGTGACCGCCTGCGCCACCGGCCGTGAGCGCGAGGTGCTCGTGAACGGCACGAACTTCCGCAACGGCACCCGCGTCCTGCTCGACGGGGCGGCCGTCAGCACCCGCATCATCTCCCCCACTTCCCTCGCCTTCTCCGCCCCCGCGCTTGCCGCGGGGATGCACCAGGTGCAGGTGAGAAACCCGGGCGACGCCACCTCCGGCGCAGCCGCGCTATTCATCGATGCGAAGCCGGAAATCGCCGGCGTCTCCATCGGCAGGGAGTTCGTGAATTATTACGAGCTGGTCGTGACGGGACGGAATTTCCAGCAGACATCGGTGCTGGTAGTGGACGGCAAGAGGCTTTCGACAGGGAAACAGTTGGTGGGTGAGCGTGAGCAGCTCGTCTACGGCGGGTGCAACCAGATGGTCTACCAGAGGTTCCCTTACGACCCGACCCCCAAGCAGATCACCCTGCAGGTGGTGAACCAAAACGGCGAGGAAAGCCCTCTTTTCACCATCAGTGCCCCCTGAGGTCTTAGTCGACCGGCTCCTCCAGGACGACCAGGTAGCCGTCCGGATCGAAGCACCAGAGCTCATAGGTGCCGTACGGCTTGCGCTCCAGGGGGTACAGGATTTCCAGGTCCTCCTCGAGGAGTTCCTGGTAGATATCGGCAATCCCCTCCACGGCGAGATGAATCGTCATCCCCACCCCGCGCGGGAATCCCTCAAGGCGCGCCTGCAGGACCGGATGCAGTTGCGCGACCGCAGCATCCTCCACGAAGATGATCTGAAATTCCTCCGTCTCCAAAAGCAGGTGTTCAGGAGCGCCAAGCGTGGTGATCGGCCGTTGCAGCGGCAGGTCCAGGATGCCGGCGTAGAAGGCCTCGGTGGTCCCGAGGTCGGAGACGCAGAGCTGAATGGCTATGGAGGCGCCGTTCACTCGCCGAACCAGGCGCTCGTGTAGCTGCTGATCAGCACCATGGAGTTGGTGAAGATCAGGACGCCGATCACGATCATGAACACGCCGGTGATGACCTCAAAGAGCCGGATGTGCCGCTTGAAGCGCCTGAAGAAAATCAGGAACTGGTGCAGGGCCAGCGAGGCGAGGAAGAAGGGGATGGCGAGCCCCATGGAGTAGGCAAGCAGGAGCCAGACGCCGCGTCCCTCGGTGGCAGCGACGGCCAGGATGGTGGCGAGGATCGGGCCTATGCAGGGGGTCCACCCCGCGGCGAAGACCACGCCGACGACGACGCTGCCGAGGTAGCCGGCGGGCTTTCGGTGCAGGGTAAGCTTCTTCTCGCCGAGGAGCATGGTGATGTCGAAGAAGCCCGCAACGTGAATGCCGAAGACGACGATGAGGATGCCGCCGATGCGCCGGATGGCGGTCTTGTGCTCATGCAGGAAGTCCCCGACCAGGGTGGCCGAGGCGCCCAGCAGGACGAAGACGCAGGTGAACCCGGCGATGAAGAGCAGGGAGTGGATGATGGTCTGCTGCCGCACCTTGTGACTTGGGTGCTCCGCGTTCAGGTCCGAGAAGGATAGGCCCGTTATGTAGGTGATGTAAGACGGTATGAGCGGCAGCACGCACGGAGAGAGAAAAGACAGCAAGCCCGCCACGAATGCGCCGACCATGCTGATGTTGGTTGTTTCCATTTTTTTTCCTCCTCGCGTGTTACGTGCACCCCGCTGTTCGCGGGGCGGTCCTGCTACTTGCCGGCCATCAACTGCTCGAGGGCCTGGATCACCTGGGGGTTGCTCCAGTCCATGCCACCTACCACCTTCTTGACGATGACACCCTTCGTGTCGACGACGAAGGTCTCGGGGACCCCGGTGGTCCCGTAGAGGCGCGCGATCTTTCCGTCGGTGTCCAGCAGGGCCGGGAGCGTGACGCCTCCCTGCTTGAAGAAGTCCTCGACGGCCCCCTTGCCACCTTCATCGATGGAGATGGCGAGCATCTGGAAGTTTTTACCCTGCATCGCCTGGTTCAGCTTCACCATCGAGGGGATCTCTTCGCGGCAGGGGGGGCACCAGGTGGCCCAGAAGTTGACCAGCACCACCTTCCCCTTGAGGGAGGAGAGCTGCACCGACTTTCCGGAGAGGTCCTTAAGCGTGAATTCCGGGGCGGGGTTTCCTTCCGTGGCCGGCAGCGCGGCCTCCTTCTTGGTGCACCCAACGCCGGCAAAAAGCGCTACCAGCAACAATAAACCGAACAAACGCCTCATCATTTCCTCCCCGGTTGTACGATACTGTATTTTTCCATCCTGTAAATCAGCGTGTGGCGCGGGATGCGCAGGAATCTGGCCGCCGCGGTCTGGTTCCAGTCGCAGCGGTTGAGCGCTTCCATGACCGCCTCCATCTCGAGCTGCTCGAGGGAATACCCGCCGGCCGGGAGGCGGAGCACCCCTCCTTCGGCGGGAGGTGCGACGGCGGAGATCTTACCGGGGAGTTCGTCCACCCCGATCTGGTCCCCCTCCCGCATGATCAGCAGGCGCTCCACCGTGTTCTCCAGTTCGCGCACGTTGCCGGGCCAGGCGTACTCCTTGAGCCGCGCAAGCGCCTCCTTGGTGAAGGTGACCCCTTCGGCCCCGAACTTCGCGCAGAAATACCGGATCAGGAGCGGAATGTCCTCGATGCGCTCTCTTAGCGGCGGGAGCTGGATCGGGATGACGCAGAGTCGATAGTAGAGGTCCTCGCGGAATTTCCCTTCGGCGATGGAGCGCTCGACATCGGCGTTGGTGGCGGCGACCACCCTCAGGTCGATCTTCTGGAGCGAAGTTCCGCCGACCGGTTCCACCACGCGCTCCTGCAGTACCCTCAAGAGCTTGGGCTGCAGTTCGAGAGGGAGATCCCCCACCTCGTCGAGGAAGATGGTGCCGCCGTCGGCCAGTTGGAACTTCCCTTCCTTGTCACGGATGGCGCCGGTGAAGGCGCCTTTCACGTGCCCGAAAAGCTCGCTTTCCAGGAGGTCCTTTGGAATGGCGGCGCAATTCACCGCGATGAAGGGGGCTTCCCGACGCGAGCTGCCGGAGTGGATGGCCCGCGCCACGAGTTCCTTGCCCGTCCCCGACTCGCCGGTGATGAGGACGGTGGCTTCGGTGTCGGCCACCTTGCGCACCACGGAAAACACCCCTTCCATGGCGCGGGAGGTGCCCACGATGCTGTTGAATTCCGTGCGCCCCGAGAGCTCCTCCTTCAGCAGGCGGTTCTCCTCGGAGAGCCCCTGGAGCTGGAGCCCCTTGAGCACGGTGATCTTCAGTTCCTCACGGTTGAACGGCTTGGTGAGGTAGTGGAAAGCCCCGAGTTTCATCGCCTCCACCGCGGTATCGATGGCGCCGAAGGCGGTAAGCACGATCACCACCGTTGCCGGGGCCCGCTCCTTGACTGCCGAGAGCACCTCGAAACCGGTCATCCCCGGCATCTTCAGGTCGGTGATCACCAGTTGGGGCGACTTCTCCTCGAAAAGTCTCAGGCCGGCCGCCCCGTCCTCAGCTGTGTAGACGTGGTACCCCTCCTGCTCCAGGTTGTACTCGAGAACGCGCCGCAGCGAACTATCATCGTCGATGATGAGAATCTTTGGAGGCATGGGATTCCTGACCAGGGTGACGGGATATTAATGGAACGCCAACGTCAATTTGTAACCGATTTGCCGGGGCAGGGCAACCCTTTTTATAATGAGCAGTCCCCCGCCAACCTTCTCATTTCGGACACGGGACAGCGGGGCTTGGGGAGTCAAGCGGCAGGGAAGCGGGCGTGAGCGGCGCGAAAGGTGCCGCGCATCTATAAGGCGGGAAAAAGAAAAAAGGAGGCCGAGCACCACCCGAGAGGTGGCGCAGGAAAAGGGGCCGTTCTGCCCGAGGGGGCCACGGCCTTTCGTTACAGGCGGCGCCCTCTGGGCCTGCGCGGGTTACCCAGGTAGCACTGGGTCAGTTCGCGGGTCCCCACCGCGAGCGGCAACAGATCCTCATGACGCTTAAGGGTCTCCGTCAGCGAAGGGCCGTCGGTGATGATGAAGTCGTCCTCGCCAAGGCAGGTCTTGGCGAAGAAGCGGCCGGCAGCGCTGCAGAAGACGCTTATGCTGAAGGTTTCACCGTTAACTTCCAACTCAGACGAGTGCAGCAACATCTCTTCGTCCACATCCCCTCCCCAAAAAAACGCATCGCATAAAATGAAGTCAGGCTCAGAGAGCAAGAACCGCACCAAGGAGCCGGGCAGATGGACAGCAACGGCAAAAAGCCCGTGATACCTTGAAAACACAAATGAGCGCCGGGTAACCGGCGCTCATTAATGGTGTGACAAAGCGGAAGGGGTATGTCTTTTTTCGAAATCCGGGATCGAAGCGCCGCTATATGGCGGGGCTTGAGACGGTTATTTGACCCTGGTGACCACGTAGTCGGCGAGTTCCGCCAGAGCCTCGCGAACCGGGCCGGCGGGGAACTTCGCCAGGTGTCCCTTGCAAAGAACGACGTGCTCCCTCGCGGACTCGATGGTGTGCTCGATGCCGCCGTAGCGTTGCACGAGGGCGAGCACCTGCTCGAAGTCCTCGTCGGATAGAAGCTCCTTCTCCACCACCGAGGCAACCAGGTCGCGCTCCTCATCGCTGCAGAGCTTCAGCGTATGGATGAGCGGCAGGGTGATCTTCCCTTCCTCGAGGTCGTGGCCGATGCTCTTGCCGAACTGTTCCTCGCTGGCGGTGTAGTCGAGGGTGTCATCCATGAGCTGGAAGGCGATGCCGAGGTCCATGCCGTAGTCAGCCATTGCCTGTCTGAGTTCGGGAGCGGCGCCCCCGAGGATGGCGCCCACCTCGCAGGCGGCGGAGAGCAGTATCGCCGTCTTGCTCCGCACCACGTCGATGTAGCGTTCGATGGTGATGTCGAGATCGCTGGTGCATACGAGCTGCAGCACCTCGCCTTCGGCGATGATGGTGGTGGCGTCGGCCAAAACCTTCAGGATGTTGAGGTCGCCGTCAGCTACCATGAGCGAGAAGGACTTGGAGAACAGGAAGTCGCCGACGAGGACGGAGGCCTCGTTACCCCAGAGGGTGTTGGCGGAAGCCTGACCGCGCCGCAGGTTCGCGTTGTCCACCACGTCGTCGTGCAGAAGCGTCGCGGTGTGAATGAACTCCACCACACTGGCGAGCGGGACGCTGCGGTCACCGCCGTAGCCGCACAACTTGGCGGCCAGAAGCACCAGGGCCGGGCGGATCCTCTTCCCGCCGCTGGAAAGTACATATTCACCCACCTTGCGTATCAGCGGGACATCCGACTGCAGGTCTTTCTTGAACTGCAGTTCCACGTTTTTCAGGTCTTCCCCGATGAGGGCAAGCGCTGCATCCATATCAGGCCTCGGTTCTGCGACTAGCGCTACGGCGTATAACGCTCAAAAATATGAACGGCACGAATTCGCGCCGTTTTCAGTGCCAGCCGGGCTGGCAATTTTAATGGGAAACGACGCAGCACTCTAACAAAATCACATTCATTATTCAAGGCATTTCGTCTACAGGAAAGGGGCGGAAAGAATGGAGGGATGAGGAGATAGGGTTGAAAATAAAGGCAAAAAAGAGGGCGGACCTCGCGGCCCGCCCCTTGTTTCACGCCGCCTGCTGATCCTGCGCCAGCAGTCCGCAGCGTCTCAGTTCCTTGTCCAATTTCGTCCTGGTGAGACCCAGGGCCCGACAGACCTTCTCGCGATTACAGTCGTAGCGCTCCATCGCCATGAGCAGCAGCGCTTTTCTGAGCGAGGCGGAGAGCTTGTCCATGACGTGCTCCTTCGCGGTCGCGGAAATGAGGGTGAAAAACGGCTCGAGACTCCCCTGGAAAAGCCGTGCATTCTCGTCTACATGTATCCTTTTTTCGGTGTTCATCTTTCGTACCCTCATAAGGTTGGCAGCGATCTCGTCCATATCCTCGTTCACCAGTCGCCAGACGTCCGGGTCGCAGGCCAGGGTGAGCACCACGGCGACACGCTCCCCCTGAGGAGGGTGCTGCCGTTTGACCAGTACCACCTCCATCGCGCCGAACCCGTCGCCTTCCATACACGCGCCCGCATGTTTGTCCACCATGGCCCACCTCCCAGTGACGGTATCAAGCTCCGTTGCACCCTTTGCTTTACAACAGCCGTACCAATTCGGCGCCCCGAACACAACTCCGCATAAGGCGCCGTAACCACGCTACTTTTTATAGAGCCAGAGGCAGCACGGGGCCTCGGGCACGCCCTTCCCCGTTGTTCACACCTTGCACAAAAACGGGGCCGGTGTGCAAAGAGCGACAACTTTGGGCGGGCAAGCTCACGCCGCCCCCCAGGCACAGAAAAGCGACGCCCGGGGGCTCCCTCCCGCTTTGCTTGAACAAAATTTAATCTATGGTATGATGCCCCGACGCACATGAGAGAGAAGCCCCCTTCACACTAACAAACGCAGCAGGAGGGTACATGCAGAAGAAGCAGCTTTGGGAACTGTACAAAGGCCGCCTCTACCACGATGCCGGACTCGAACTCTCCGTCGACACGAGCCGGATGAATTATGCCGACACCTTTCTAAGCGAGATGGAACCGCGCCTGCAGAAGGCCTACCAGGAGATGACCGAACTGGAGGGAGGGGCGGTCGCGAATGCCGACGAGCAGCGCATGGTGGGGCACTACTGGCTGAGGGCACCGGAGCTCGCACCGACGGCCGAGCTCAGCGACGAGATCCGCGGGGCCCTCGCGTCGGTGAAGGCGTTCGCCGCCTCGGTGCACCAGGGAAACATCGCCGCGCCGGACAACCAGAAGTTCACAAACCTACTGGTGATCGGCATCGGCGGCTCGGCCCTCGGCCCGCAGTTCGTAGCCGACAGCCTGGGGAGTGCGCGCGACCGGATGCGCGTCTTCTTCTTCGACAACACCGACCCGGACGGGATGGACAAGGTGGTGGCCGAGATCGGCGCAGGGTTGAAGCACACCCTTGCCGTGGTGATCTCGAAAAGCGGCGGCACCAAGGAGACCCGTAACGGCATGCTGGAGGCGCGCCGGGCTTTTGAGAAAGCGGGGCTGCATTTCGCGGCCCAGGCCGTCGCCGTAACCGGCTGCGACAGCGAGCTCGACCGTACCGCCTCGCAGGAGGGGTGGCTGGGGACCTTCCCGATGTGGGACTGGGTCGGCGGGCGCACCTCGGTCACCTCGGCGGTAGGTCTTCTCCCGGCGGCACTGCAGGGGATCGACGTGGACCGTCTGCTCGAAGGGGCGCGGCTTTGCGACCAGAGCACGAGGAGCCGCTCGACCCGTGAGAACCCGGCGGCGCTCCTCGCCCTGTCGTGGTACCACGCAACGCGAGGCAAAGGGACGCGCGACATGGTGCTCCTTCCCTACAAGGACCGGCTGATCCTCTTCTCCCGCTACCTGCAGCAGCTCATCATGGAATCACTGGGAAAGGAGCTCGACCGGGACGGCAACCTTGTCTTGCAGGGGATCACGGTCTACGGCAACAAGGGCTCCACCGATCAGCACGCCTACGTGCAGCAGCTGCGCGAGGGGGTACCGAACTTCTTCGCAACCTTCATCGAGGTGCTGAAGGACCGGGAGGGGGCCTCGTTCGAGGTCGAACCCGGCGCCACTTCCGGCGACTACCTCTCCGGATTCCTGCAAGGAACGCGTAGCGCCCTCTATGAAAAGGAGCGGGAATCGGTTACCATCACGATCCGCGAAATCACCCCGGCCACCGTCGGGGCGCTGATCGCCCTGTACGAGCGCGCCGTAGGTCTTTACGCCTCGCTCATCAACGTGAACGCCTACCACCAGCCCGGCGTCGAAGCGGGAAAAAAGGCGGCCGGAGTCGTGCTGAAGCTGCAGGGAGAGATCCTGGAGATGCTGCGGCGCCAACCCCGCCGTGATTTCACCTGCGAGGACCTGGCCATGACGCTCGCGCGTCCCGAAGAGGTAGAGACGGTATTCAACATCCTGCGCCACCTGGCGGCGAACCCCGACCACGGGATCGAGATGACCGCGTCGACCCCTATCTGGGAGAGCCGCTTCAAAGCGCGGAAAAAGTGAAGCAATTCGAATAGGGAGGAAGCAGGAGCAGATGAAAACGGTAGATCTTAGAAGCGATACGGTGACCCGCCCGTCCGAGGCGATGCGCCGGGTGATGGCAGCGGCCGAGGTAGGCGATGACGTGTACGGGGAGGACCCGACGGTAAACCGGCTTGAGGCGATGGCCGCCGAGCTCCTCGGGAAGGAGAAGGCGATCTTCGTCCCCAGCGGCACCATGAGCAACCTGACCGCCCTTTTGTCTCACTGCGGACGCGGGGATGAGTACATAGCCGGGCAGGACGCCCATATCTATCGCTGGGAAGGAGGAGGGGGCGCCATCTTCGGCGGTATCCAGCCCCAGCCCCTGGACTTCGAAGAGGACGGCACGCTCGACCTCGACAGGGTGCGCCGCGCCGTGAAGCCCGCCGATCACCACCATGCCGTTACCAGGCTCCTCTGCCTGGAGAACACCCAAGGCGGCAGGGTGCTCCCCCTTTCCTACCTCGATGATGCGTCCCGCGTCGCTAAAGAGCTGGGCCTCGCGATGCACCTGGACGGCGCCCGCATCTTCAACGCCGCCGTCTACCTAGGTGTGCCGGTGCGCGAGGTCGCGCGCCACTTCGATTCCGTATCGGTCTGCCTGTCCAAGGGGCTCGGAGCCCCGGTGGGCTCGGTCCTTTGCGGAAGCGCGGAACTGATCAACCGCGCGCACCGCTGGCGCAAGGTGGCCGGCGGCGGGATGCGGCAGGCCGGCATACTCGCCGCGGCGGGAATCCACGCGCTGCAACACAACGTAGAGCGGCTGGCCGATGACCACGAGAACGCAGAGCTTTTGTCGAGCGGGCTCTCCCATATCGAGGAGCTCATGGTAAGCCAGGCCCGCACCAACATCCTCTTCGTCACCCCGCCCGCCGGAAGCGCCCCGGCGCTGCGCGAAGCACTGGCCGCCGAGGGGATCCTGATCGGTGGCGGCGACATGATCCGCCTGGTCACCCACCTGGACGTGGAGCGCGCCGACGTCGAGCGGACCGTTGCGGTGTTCAAGCGCTTCTTCGCGGGAAAGGGGAAGTGACGTGTCCGAGATAACGTGGGGGGATTTCGAGAAGGTGGAGCTGCGGGTCGGGACGGTGCTCGAGGTGGAGGAGTTCCCCGAGGCGAGGAAGCCGGCCTACAAGCTGCTGATTGATTTCGGCGAGGCTGGCGTCAGGAGGTCGAGCGCCCAGATCACCAAACACTACACCCGCGAGGAGCTGGTGGGGAGGCAGGTGATCGGCGTGTGCAACTTCCCGAGGAAGCAGATCGGGCGCTTCTTCTCCGAGGTGCTCGTGACCGGCTTCGCCGACGAGAACGGCGACATCGTCCTCGCCTCCCCGGAGCGCCCCGTCCCCAACGGCAGCAGGCTATGCTAGACCAGACTCTTCAAGCACACACATAAAACGGCACTTTCGCTCCGCAAGGAAAGTGCCGTTTCCATGGGAGGCAAGATGATGCTGGGCAAAAGATGTCCGCTTCTGACGCTGTCACTTTTCATTTGCCTGTTATCCGGATGCGGCTCGGCCCGCTTCGACAGCACCCTCATCCCTTCCGGCAACACACAGCTCGCCCTGACCGAGCGCTTCAACCTCTCCAGCTTTGCAATCACCCCATCCTCTGAAAATCAGGACATCGGGAGCACGCAGATCGGGTTCAACCCAAAGGTGCGCGAGATCCGGTCCCGTGCCCGTGAACTCTACCCCTTGGTCTTCACGGATGACTGGACAGCAGTCCCGGTGAGCGCCGCGGCTATTACCACCTACGTAGGGCCGGGAAGATTCACCACAAGTCTGGGAGCAATGACGCTCGGACTCGTCCCCTTCCCCACCTCGGAGCGAATGGATTACGAAGTGCACGTAGCGGTGGTGGATGAAACCGGTGACAAGATAGCGGCCCGGCCCGTCAAATTTCGACGCAAAAACGGGATGTGGATCAGCGTCCTTGGTCCACTGGGGTGCCTGCCGATCCCGGGCCGATCCCTGCGCCCACGGGAGACGCTCTTTCTCAACTTCGGCGACTCAGGTCCAAGATTCGACAGCAAGGCAGGCGCAGTAACCACGGACTCGCTCGTAGAAGCGCTAGTCATTGCACTGAAGGAACTGCCACCGGAGCGTCTGGCCAAGGTGAGGAACGCGCGCCAAGCCGGGCTCAAAGAGGTGAGTGTTGAAGGGGTAAGCTACTCGTACCTCCTCACCCCGGCGTTCAGCAAGGGGGTAGAGCGGCAGGAAAAGGCCGACCAGGTGGTCATGCTCCTCTACGGCGAGAAGCCGCACCCGGACCTGCAGCCCCTCGAAACGGCGATCGTTGCGCAACGCGACGACAACGGACGATGGCTGCCGGTATCGGCGTACCTGAAGCGGACGGGTAAATCGCTGATCTCGGTGACTGCGCTTCTTGAAGGGGGCATGCCGGGGCGCCTTGTGGTGACGGAGGTGAGCGAACCGCCGCTGGAGGATTTCCTTTCCGTGCAGACGGCAGGTGGAGATCCGGAAACGGCCGAGGCGATGCGCTGGAGCAACAAGGTGCTACTGCAGGTGAAGAGCCGGAGTCTGCCGAGGCTTTTACAGCAGAAGTCGACGCCGGACCTCTTGGAGCTGATCACCAGGGTGGAAAACAATTTTCTCGATTTGAACCGGATGGCTGAGACCGCTAACGAACGGGCCCAGAAGGCGGTGGCGGACGGGGGGGGCGGCGGTACGGCAAGGGAGCTCTCGCTCACCTGCCGTGAGCGTGGTGACATCCTGAAGCCGATCCTCGCCGCGATGAAGCAGGAAGTCGCCCGCAGGGGGGGCAAATAAAGGAAAGGGAGGTCCTATCCCCTGATGCGCAGCGCCTCCGCGTAGACGGCGCTTTTGTGGAGGCCCGTTTCCTGGGTCACCCTTTTCACGGCGTCCTTTAGCGACATCTCCCCAGACGCAAGGTACTTTTGCAGCAATTCTTCCATCCCCGGCCCGTCGTCGGAGTCAGACTCCGGCGCCGGGCTCACCAGGATAGCCACCTCACCCCGGACCTCACGCCCGCTCAGCTCCTCAATGAGGCCGGAGAGCCTGCCGCGCAGAAATTCCTCGTACATCTTGGTCAGTTCCCGCGCCACCACCACATCGCGGTCCCCGAGCGTTTCCAGCATGTCCTCCAGTGTCGCCAAGAGGCGCTTGGGGGACTCGTAGAAGATCAGCACGGCCCGTTCCGCGGCGAGCGACTGCAGCCGCTCGCGTCTTTTCCCCTGTTTGTTGGGAAGAAAACCCGCGAAGCTGAAGTAATCGGTGGGAAGGCCCGAGGCGGAGAGTGCGGTGACGGCGGCGCAGGCCCCAGGGATCGGAACAACGGAGATCCCCTCGGCCACCGCGTCGCGCACGAGTTGGTAGCCGGGGTCGGAGATGCAGGGGGTGCCGGCATCGGTGATGAGGGCGACGCTTTGTCCCTCCCGAAGCCGGTCCAGGATCTGGTCTCCCTTCAATTCCTTGTTGTGGTCGAAATAGGAGGTGAGCGGTTTGGAGATGCCGAAGTGGGTGAGGAGCTTGCGCGAGTGGCGCGTGTCTTCGGCCGCGATGAGGTCGACCTCCTTCAGGATGCGCAGGGCGCGCAGCGTGATGTCCTCGAGGTTGCCTATCGGCGTGGCGACGATGTAGAGAGTTCCAGGCATAACGGCTAAAACACGTTCAGCGTTCAACGTTCAACGTTAGAACCTACAAGCGGTTTTAAACGTTGAACGTTGAACGTTGAACGGATTCTTTATTTCCCCCAGTCCCGCGCGTAGCGGAAGTCGCGGTCGATGGTGCGGTTGGATACCTTGGCGATGATGGGGAGACGGCGCTTGAAGTGTGAGCCCTGCACCTTTCTCGCCACGTTGTCGATGAACTGCGCGTCGAAACCGGCGGAGATCAGCTCCTCGCGGCTCATGCGCTGGTCCACCATGCGGTACAAAAGCTCGTCGGCCTCGCGGTAGGTGAAGCCGAGCTCCTGCTCGTCGGTCTGCCCCGCCCACAGGTCTGCGGAGGGCTTCTTCTCGATCACCTCGCGCGGCACGCCCATCGCCTCGGAAAGCTCCCAGACCTGGCTCTTGTAGATGTCGCCGATCGGGTTCAAGGCGCTCGCCATGTCGCCGTGCAGGGTCCCGTAACCGAGGAGCAGCTCGGTCTTGTTGCTGGTGCCCAAGACGAGACCGCCCACCGCTGCGGAGTGGTCGTACAGGATGGTCATGCGCTCGCGCGCCATCTTGTTGCCGCGCCTCATGTTGTCGGCGTCCGTGGTGATGTTGAAATAGGCGTCGATCATCGGGGTGATCTCGATTACCTTGAAGTTGATCCCGAGGCTCTCCGCAACGAGCCGCGCATGCGCCTCGCTCTCCGGATTGCTGGTCCGGTACGGCATGCAGTAGGCGTAGACGTTCTCCGGCCCAAGCGCCTCGGCGGCGATGTAGGCGACCAGCGCGGAATCGATGCCGCCGGAAAGACCTAGCACCCCCTTGCGCACCCCGACCTTGTAGACCTCGTCACGCACGAACCCCACCAGGATCCGGCGCAGAAGATTTGTATTAACCGTCAAGCCCGCCATTAGCAGTCTTTCTCCTTGTCGATGCGTTTCAGCTCTTTCACGGTGATGGCGAGGTTTTCGTCCCGCATCATGGGGGAGAAGATCCTCTCGCGCCTGAGCGCCCCGCCGTCCACCCTGGCCAACACGAAGTCCTCCTCGAGAAGGGCGCCGCGGTCGGTCACCTCTCCGGAAGGGGAGATGGCCTCGGAGCCGCCCCAGAAGTTGATGCCGTCCTCGTAGCCGACGCGGTTGCAGTAGAAGACACGGCAGTTGAGGAACATGGCGCTCGTCGAGGTGAGCTTCTGCCACGCCGCCGCCGAACCGAGCCCTTCCGACTCACTCACGCCGCGCCCCGGGCTCGACGAGAGACAGATGAGCGTCATGGCGCCGTCCATGGCGAGGATGTAGGGGGCGGAGAGGTGCCACATGTCCTCGCAGATCAGCATTCCGACGCGGCCGAAACGGGTGTCGAAGGCGCGGAAACGCTCACCGCGAGCCATGTAGCGCTGCTCGTCGAATAGACCGTAGGTGGGAAGGTAGACCTTGCGGTGCACGTGGCGGATTTCCCCGGCTTCGAGGTAAACCGCGGAGTTGAAGAAGCGGAAGTCGGAAGAGACCTCGACGAAGCCGATGGCGATCGAGATGCGTTCGGAGAGCTTTTTCAGCCTCTGTATCTGGGGGGAGTCCAGGCTCAGCGCCACTTCGGGCACTAGATCCTTCAAGAAGTAACCGGTGAGAGCCAGCTCGGGAAACACCACGAGGTCGGCACCGGCGGCGATCCCCTTCTCGATGGCGGCCTCGGCCAACGCCATGTTGTCGTCCAGGCAGCCCAGCTTAGGTTTGATCTGAGCCAGGGCAACGGTAAAATCCATGAGCTTCTCCGCAATTTTTTCTCTCTTTACTAGCACAGCGGCAGAGGCTTTGTAAACCGCTTCATGAGTTAAAGCAGGATCACCAGCACAACGCCGCCCGCTATGACAGAAAGATTGCAGACCGCGGAGACCCCGTGCAGCTTGGAAAACTGCCTGCGCATCGGGTCATCCTTCGGGGTGGTCTCGAAAGATACGATCTGCTTCTTGATCTCGGCGGCCCTGGGCTCGATGTAAAAGGCCTGGAACGAAGAGAGGGTGAGCATGAGGGCGATGATGACGGCGGCGGGGGCGGTCCATTTCCCGCCCATGACGAGGCGGCAGACGATGGCGATCACGCCGCAGGCGATGCCCCAGCGAAAATACCCGGGAAAGAAGAGGCCAACGATACGCCCGGCGACGTCGCGGCTTTCAGAGCGGAACAGGATGGGGGTGAGCACGAAGGTGAAGAGTGCGGCGCCTCCGAGCCAGAGAGCAATGGCCAGACGGTAAATTGCTGCTACGACCTGCATGTACGTTCCTCCTTGTGGTTTCATTTGAACAACGGAGCAAATTATTATTCGCTCCTACCATTCCGAAACGATCCTTTCTTCCTCACCAGCGGTACCACACTAATAGGCCAGATCGAAGGCGTTCCTGATGTGTTCGATCTCCGGCACGTCGTGGTCATGCAGCATGATGGCAATGACATCGAAGCGCGCCTCGGCGTCGTAGAGCTTCTTCCGCGACAGCCAAACCAGTGCGGCCTTCGAGATCTGCCGCTGCTTGAAAGGCGTCACAGCCAGCTGCGGCGGCCCGTAGTTGTCATTGTTCCTGCACTTCACTTCGACGAAAACGATGGTACGCCCATCTCTCGCCACGATGTCTATCTCCCCGCAGGAAACGCGAAAATTACACTCGACAATTTTGAACCCCTGCCCCTTGAGGTAGGTCACCGCGATCGACTCGCCCACTCCGCCGAGTGCACTGTTACCGCTTTTGACTGGCATAGTCGCCCCTGTTGAGACAGCGCGTCACGCAAACAAGAAAACAGTGTAGCAGCAAGTTCTGTGGGCGTGTAGCGTCGGCTGGAAAATATTAGAAGGAAAAGAGCCCGGATTGAGATTCTGTTGAAGCGGAGCCCGGCTCAGAGGGGCAGTGCTCCTTGACGCCGCTGAAGCTCTTACGGTGGATGGGGGATGGGCCTAACTCGGCGATGGCGGCGAGATGCGAGGCCGCACCGTAGCCCTTGTGGCTGGCAAAGCCGTATCCGGGATACCGCACGTCGAACTCAACCATCATCCTGTCGCGGGTCACCTTGGCGATGATCGAGGCGGCGGCGATGGAGAGGCTCAAGGAGTCACCCTTTTTGACGGTACGCTGGGGGATGTTCATCGGAATGCTGGAGATGCCGTCGATGAGAATGAAGTCGGGGGTGACGCTCAGGGAGCGAACCGCGTCGCTCATGGCGCGAAGGGTCGCCTGAAGGATGTTGATGCTGTCGATGAGGGCGTGATCGCCGATGCCGACACCGACGGAAACCGCCTCACGGTATATGACGTCAAAGAGTTCTTCCCGCTTATCCTCGGAGAGCTGCTTCGAGTCATTCACCCCGGGGAGGAGCACCCCCGTCGGCAGGATGACGGCTGCAGCAACCACCGGCCCCGCGAGCGGACCGCGCCCCGCCTCGTCCACCCCCGCGATGCAGGCATAGCCGCGCCGCAGCGCCTGCGCCTCGAGGGCCAGCATGTCGATGGGAGCATTCGGGTTGTCAGGAAAAAGACCGGTCATGGCAATCCGTTGAACGTCAGAAAAAAGTAAGCGTTTTGTGGAATGCGCTCCTCCACCCGGAGGGGGGAGGCGGGGAGGGGGGGCTTTGCCGGAAGAGCCGCTACGCGCCCCCTCACTAGCCCTCCCCCTCCGGGGGCGGGGACGTTACCGCAGCGCCTTTGCGCCTTTCCCAACTCGTGAACGCTTCACCAACAACAAAAAAAGCCCCGGTCGCTGGACCGGGGCTTTTAACTGCGAGCCTGTTACTGGCCTGCGACGTACTTCCTTTCCTTGATCCTGGAAGCCTTGCCGCGCAGCTTGCGCAGGTAGTAGAGCTTCGCGCGACGTACCTGACCGCGGGTCACTACCTCGATCGCCTCGATGGACGGGGAGTGCAGCGGGAACACCCTCTCCACGCCGACGCCGTTGGAGATCTTCCTCACGGTGAAGGACTCGCGAATGCCGCCGTTCTGACGGCCGAGGCACACGCCCTGGAAAGCCTGGATACGGCTCTTGTCACCCTCGACGATCTTCACCTGCACCTTGATGGTGTCGCCGGGAACGAAAACCGGGATGTTCTTCTTCATCTGCGCCATTTCAATCATGTCAATCTTGTTCATTTGGTACTTCCTCCCTTATCTGGAACCTCTAGCATAAGACTTAATACTGACAGTTAACCTGCGTTACCTCGACTGCTCTCTATCCAATCGGCGCCTAGCGCCCGAAAAGCCTATCCAGCATGATCGACGCCGCGGAGCGTACCGAGAGGTGGTTGTAATCACCTGCCCCCCTGATCGGCTCCAGCACCAGATCACCCTTGTTGAACAACTGCTCGATCATTCCCCAGCCGGTGCCCAGAAGCAGCAGGTAGGGCTGCTCGGGGTCCGCGTCGATGAGATCCTTCAGCTCAGCAAAGCTCACGCTGTTGGGCCTGCCGGAGGCGCCGGTCACGACCACCTTGGGTCTGCGTCCGGTGCGGCTCTCGATATCTGCGATGGTCGACTCTAGCGACTCCTCGCACTGCAGCGTCTCCAGCGCCATCTTACGCTTCGGGTTGTAGGTGGAGCCCCAACCGGAAAGCCAGTGCTCACGCACCTTCTCAACGAGCTTTATCTGCTCCGCAACCGGGGTCACGATGTAGTAGCGCGCCAGACCGAAGGTCCGGGTCATGCGCGACATGTCGTGGATGTCCAGGTTGGTAACCGAAGTCGCCACCACGTCCTTGTGCTTGTCGTACACCGGGAAGTGGATCAGCGCCATGCTGAAATTAGCTGCCGAGGTCATGCAGTCCCCTTGGTCACATGGGGGTCCAGCCCCAGCTCTTTCAGAAGTTTCTTGTCCTGTTTGCTCCACTCGATCCCTTCGAGGAGCTCGGGACGGGAGGCGAGCGTTCTCCTGATCTGCTCCTTCCTGCGCCACTTGGCGATCTCGGCATGGTTGCCGGAAAGGAGGATGTCGGGAACCTTCTCGCCCCTGAATTCGGGGGGCCTCGTGTACTGCGGGTACTCCAGAAGCCCGTCTGCAAACGAATCGTACTGGGCGGACTCTTCGCTTCCCAGTACCCCCGGCACGAGCCGGGATACGGCGTCGACTACGACCATGGCGGCGAGCTCTCCGCCGGTGAGGACGAAGTCCCCAAGCGAGATCTCGTCATCGACGAACAGTGCACGCACCCTTTCGTCGACCCCTTCGTAGCGGCCACAGATGATGATGAGCCCCTCCTCGCGGGAGAGCTCCTCAGCCACCTGGTGCGTGAAAGGCCGACCGCCCGGGGTGGTTAGGATCACCCTGGAAGCCGGTCGCATCTTTTTGACCGCCTCGATGGCACCCGCGATCGGCTCGACCTTCATCACCATGCCGGCGCCCCCTCCGTAGGGAGAGTCGTCGGCGGTGGCGTGCTTGTCGAAAGCCCAGTCGCGGATGTTGTGCAAGGCCACCTCGATCAATCCCTTGTCGCTCGCGCGCTTCAGGATGCTCTCGGTCATCGGCCCCTCGAACATCGCCGGAAAGAGGGTCAGGATGTCGAACTTCATAGATCGAGCAGCCCCTCGAGAAGAGAGACCGTCATCCGCCCTGCCTTCAGGTCAACAGACAATACGACGTCGTCGAGTGCGGGGATAAGCACCTCGCGCCCGTTGTGTTTTACCACATAGACGTCGTTGCTGCCGGTTTCGATGATGTCGACCAGCTCTCCCAGCTCTTCCCCATCCGACGTAAAAACCTGGAGCCCCAGGAGGTCGGACCAGTAGAACTCGTCGTCGGGGAGTTCCGGGAGCGCCACCCGGTCGGCATATATCTCGCTGCCGACCAGGTGCAGCACCTGGTTGATGTTGTCAAACGGCTTCAGGGTCAGGATGATCCGTTTGCCGTTGTTCTTGGCGGAGACCACGGAGAACTCTTCCATGGCCCCTTTCGGAGACTTGAGAAAAACGCTCTTCAACTGCGAGATGCTCGAGGCATCCCCCGCGAAAGGGATCACCCGCAACTGTCCCCTGATCCCGTGTGGTCCCTGGATCTTGCCGATCAATACTTTGTTACTACCGGACATCTATCACTCTACGATTTTAAGGATGGCTTTCTTGTTATCCTTTGTTGAGACAGCGTTGAGCAAAGTACGGATCGCTTTTGCCGTGCGACCTTCCTTGCCGATGATACGCCCCATGTCCTCTTTTGCGACGGTCAGCTTGATTACGTTGGTCTCTTCTTCCAACTCCTCGGTGGCTTTCACCTGGGTCGGATCGTCTACAAGTGCCCTGGCGATGGTCTCAACAAGCTCTTTCATGTCGCTATCCTCTGTAGTGTGGGATATCCGGCTGGCCGGTACTAAGAGATATTAAGCGGCAGGGGCGACGAACTTCTCCCAGATGCCGGTCTTCTTCAGGATCTGCTTGACGGTGTCGGTCGGCTGAGCGCCCTTGCCGAGCCACTCGAGGGTCTTCCCTTCTTCCAGGTTGTAAACCGCCGGGTTTTTGTTCGGGTCGTAGGTACCGACGTTCTCGATGAAGCGCCCGTCCCTGCGGCTGCGGCAGTCAGCAACTACTACCTGGTAAAAGGGTTTCTTCTTAGCGCCCGCACGTGCAAGTCTGATCTTTATTGCCATTTCTTCCTCCTGGTATTCTCGGATCCTTGAGATCCGCCATTGCGTATTGTTTTTGTGAGTCTGGTAACTGTATCTATAGTTGGTGCAATAGTCAAAGGCGATGAGTTAAAAGGGGAGCATCCCTTTGCCCATGCCTTTCATCCCTTTCATAAGTCCCTTCGGACCCATCTTCTGCAACTGCTTGACAACCTTCTGAGCTTCGGTGAAGCGCTTGAGGAGCTGGTTGACTTCCTGGATGCTGGTGCCGCTCCCCTTGGCTATCCTCAAGCGGCGGCTGCCGTTGATGATGGTGTGGTTGGCGCGCTCCTTCGGAGTCATGGAATCGATGATCGCCTCGATCCTCTTCAGTTCCTTCTCGGAAGGCTGGGCGCCCTGCATCTGTTTCATCGCCTTCCCCATGCCGGGGATCAGGTTCATGATCGACTCGAGCGAACCCATCTTCTTGATCTGCTGCAGCTGGCTGCGGAAGTCCTCAAGATCGAACTGGCCGCCGCTCTTCTTCATCTTCTGCTGCAAGCGGGCAGCTTCCTTCTCGTCGAAGGTCGACTGCGCCTTCTCAATCAGGGTGAGCACATCACCCATGCCGAGGATGCGGGAGACGAGACGGTCGGCGTGGAACACGTCCAGCGCGTCCAGCTTTTCGCCAAGACCCACGAACTTGACCGGCTTACCGGTGACCGCCTTGATGGAAAGAGCCGCACCACCCTTGGCGTCGCCGTCCAGCTTGGTAAGGATTACGCCGGTGATGCCGAGTCGTTCGTTGAAGCCCTGAGCCACGTTGACCGCTTCCTGACCGGTCATGGCGTCGGCCACGAAGAGGATCTCGCGCGGGGCGAGCTCGTCGCGGATTCCTTCCAGCTCCTCCATCAGGTAGTCGTCGATCTGATGGCGGCCGGCGGTATCGTAGATGATGACGTCGAAGCCGTTCAGCGTCGCGTAGCGGTGCGCCTCGCGGCAGATGTCGAGAGGCTTCTGGGTCGCCAGCGAGTTGAACACCTCGATGTCGAGCTGACGTCCGAGCACCTTCAGCTGCTCGATAGCGGCCGGGCGGTAAACGTCGGCCGGGACCAGCAGGGGCTTCTTCCGCTGCCCATTGAGGTACTTGGCGAGCTTTCCGCAGGAGGTCGTCTTACCCGCGCCCTGCAGACCGACCAGCATGATGGCGACCGGCGGCTTGGCGGCGAGGTCGAGCGAGTTGTCCTCGCTGCCACCCATGAGAAGCACGAGCTCGTCATGAACGATCTTGATCACCTGCTGCCCGGGGGCGAGGCTTTGCAGCACCTCGGTACCGACGGCGCGCGTACGAACCTTTTCGACAAAATCCTTGACGACCTTGAAATTGACGTCGGCCTCGAGCAGCGCAAGACGCACCTCACGCAGCGCGTCCTTGACGTTGTCTTCGGTCATCACACCCTGACCACGGAGCTTTTTGAAGACCAGGTCGAGTTTATCGGAAAGAGTCGCGAACATCTATGAACCCATAAGTCATCGAAATGACGAGTTAATTTTTCTCAAAAAACCGCATGTCCCGGCAAAAGCGCACAGGTATCCCGCGGCAAGAGAGTCACTTTAGTGGATAGAACCGCAAATTGTCAAGCGAAATTATCGGTAACAACGTCAGTTACAGCCGCACCACCGAGCGTGCTTTCAGCATGCTTTCCGCGATGGTGAACATGTTGGTGACGCCTCCGGCGGCGAGGTGCTCCTTCTTCTTATAGAAGTCGAGACAGATGCCGCAGGAAAGAACTTCTACGCCGCGGTTGCCCAACTCCTCCAGCGCCTCGATGACCTCGGACCCTTCGGCGGCGAGAAGGACACCGGAGTTGACAAAGAAGATGCGGTCCGGCAGGTCGTTCAGATCGAGGAGAGTGATGATGAAGTTCTTCATCAAAAGGCGCCCCAGCTCCTCGGCCCCGTCGCCCATCCGGTCCGTGCCGATCAGCATCACGGTCGGGCCGGCCGCCGCGGCGGGAGCCGTCTCGCGCGGCGCGGTTGCCGCACCCACGCCTGCGCCGGTGATGGTGAAGGCAAAGCCGTCCTCGAGTTTCTCCTCCTGCACCTGGTAGCCACGCCCCTGTGCAAAGCGCTTCACGTTCTCGCGCGGCGCGCCGTCGTCGAGAAGAACGTGGAGTTCCTCCCCTTGGGCCGCCTCAAGTGCCCTCTTCACCTGCACCACCGGGAGCGGACATGCCATCCCCCTGACGTCGAGCTTGCTCATTGCTCTTCTCCTAGCTTTTCGAAGTTGTCACCGTTTTTTCTGTAAAGGTCACGCGGTAAAAGGCCGGCCCCGGAGAGCACCGCTTCCACCTTGGGCCTCACGTCCTCCGCGTAACGGATGGCGAGGCCGCAATCCGCAGCGAGGGTGCGCGGTGCCGGAATGAGCAGGATTTTCAGCCCCTGGTCCTTGAGCAGGCGCTCCGCCTCCATGACGCGGTGGATGGAGTTGAAGATGGCTATGAAGTCTCCGTCTTTTATCACAAGTGCTCCTTTTTCAAGTCAAAACCAGTGCAATAGAAGCACATTGACAAAGAGAGGTCAAACCCATAGTATTACCGACCCAAGAGGTCAACATGGAAATCGTGCTCAAAGCCGCCACCCTGATGGTGCTGGCTACCTTAGTGAACATCCCGTTGGGTTACCAGAGGCAATCCTACCCGAAGTTTTCCTTTGCCTGGTACTTCTACGTCCACATCTCCATCCCCGCCATCATCTACTTCAGGATCAAGACCGGTTTAGGCTGGGGCTTCATCCCCTTCAGCATCTCCAGCGCCGTGCTCGGCCAGATTATCGGCGGCAGGACCTACCGTAAGAGACATCCCGTCAATGAAGACTAGCCGCCGTCCCAGGATGCGCCGTCCGGCATCCGTCACCGACCTTTTGGGGAGCATCCTTCGTGGCACTCCTGCCGAGATGCGCCTCAAGGAGGGACGCATCTGGGAAGTATGGGACGAAGCGGTCGGCAGCAAGATCGCCTCCCACGCCCAGCCGGTCGCCTTCCGCGAAGGAACCCTCACCGTTCACGTCGACAGCGCACCATGGCTGCAGCAACTCACGTACCTGAAGAAAGACCTCATCATCAAGGTGAACGAAGCCCTGGACGAGGAACTGGTCAAGGAACTGCAGATGAAGGCCGCCAAGGTGAGGTCCGCGGTAGCGAAGCCTCAGCAACCTGTGAAGCGGCGCAAGCTGACTGAGGAGGAGCAGGTCTGGATCAAGGAACAGGCCCAGGCCGTCGACGATCCGGAACTGCGCGCCGTGTTTGAAAGGCTCATCCGCAGGGACCGGGAACACCAACAGTAAAACCAACCTCAGCAAAATCAAAATCCAAAAGCAACTAACGCAAAGGCGCAAAGGCGCGGAGACGCTAAGAAGACTTAAGGGATTTTACCCGCTTCAGTCTTTGCGGCTTTGCGGCTCCGCGTCTTTGCGTTGAAGCTTATAGATTTTAAGCTTTTCCTCGGAGTAGCCACCCTCCTCGCCGCGCACGAAGAGCGGCGGCTCCACCTTCAGCTCGCCCGTCCTCCCCTTTGCCAACTCGATCATGAACATGCGGGCATCCATCCGCGTGTTGCCGTGCACCATGCGCAGCCGCAAGGGTGCCAGCTTCTGCACCGCCGCCTGCGCCATCAGTTCCGCCAGGCGGCAGGTGTGGTAGATGAGGCAGATCCTTCCCGAAGGCTTCACCAGGTATTTGGCCGCGGCCAGGAAATCGGAAAGCGTCGCGCTCGTCTCGTGGCGCGCCTCGTCGCGTCCCCTTCTCGGACTCACCTTCCCCGTTCCAGGGCGGCGGTAGGGAGGGTTCGAGACCACCAGATCGAAACTGTCCACCGGGAAATGCGCCTTCAGCGAAACGATGTCCTCCTCTACGACATCGACGCGTTCGGCGAGCCCGTTCAGGCGCACGTTGCGATGCGCGATCCCCGCCATCACCTGCTGGAACTCCACCGCGGTAACCGATGCGCCTTCCGCCATGCGAGCCAAAAGCAGCGCGATCACACCGCAACCGGTCCCCAGGTCCGCGCAGCGTTCCCCCTGGCGCACCCCGGCGAAGTCAGCCAAAAGCAGCGGGTCCACCGAGAACCGGTAGCCGTGGCGCGGCTGTATGATGCGCAGGTCATACCCGGACAGCTCGTCCAGGGTTTCCATCTCAGTGTCGAGGTTCAACATTCAAAATCCCAAAAGCTTCAACGCAAAGACGCAAAGCCGCAAAGGCGCAAAGTTAAAACCGTGGAGAGCGGTTCTACCCTTGCTTTTCACCTGTCTTCTCTGCGCCTCCGCGCCTTGGCGTCTTTGCGTTAAGCCTTTTCGCTTTTCGTCACAAACCATTCACAACTCTGTGAATTCCGTTTTTGACGAGCTTTTCACCAAAATTTATTACCAGCGCCAGTTTCAGATTAAGCATGCGCAGATAGGTTAGCGCCTGCGACTCAAAGATTTGGTTGTATTGAGTCACGGCCTTCACTTCAACTACAACCATGTTCCCTACTAAGAGATCCAGCCGCAGCGGGACTGACAGTTGATGCCCCTTATAGGTGACCGGTACAGCCATCTGCCTTCCCACCGCAAAGCCACGCTGGTTCAACTCCCAGGCCAGAGACTCCTCGTACACACTTTCTAAAAGACCAGGGCCGCCGAGATTTCTATGAACTTCGACGGCGCAATCGACGATATGCGTGCTTAGTTCATTTTCCGTCATCCCGCACCTCCAAGCCTGAAATCGATAAGGCAAGAAGAGCATAGCCGGAAAAGACTTCACTTCATTTTTTTATCTTTGCGTCTCCGCGCCTTGGCGTCTTTGCGTTGGGCCTTTCCGAATCAAATGCTTCAACGCAAAGTCGCAGAGCCGCAAAGGCGCAAAGCTGAAACCAAAAGAATGGTTCTACGAGGTTTTACCCCTCCTGCTTTCTTTGCGTCTCCGCGCCTTGGCGTCTTTGCGTTAAGCCTTTCCGCTTTTAGCCTCGCCTTCCGTTTTTCTCAACCATACCTCGCGGCCGAGGAAGAGCGCGAAGATCGCGAAGGAGACGAGGGTCAGGTACTTGCCGACCTTGAACGGGGTGGGATCGAAGACGAACTCCACCTTGTGCGAACCGGGGGTCAGGTAGATGCCGCGCAGGACATGGTCCACCGGGTAGATCTCGGACGCCTTGCCGTCGACGGTCGCCTTCCACCCCCTGTAGTACTTCTCCCCCAACACCAGCATCGAATTCAGCTTCACCGCCGCGTCGACATCGATCCGCTCGGCCTCGTACCTGGTGACGCGCGCCTGCCCGGCCGCGTCGGCAGGGGCGTTCCATTTCGGATCCCTGGCGACGGCAATGGGAGGAGGCGTCTCCACGAGGGCCATGGTGCGCGGGTTGAACTGCGGGCTTTGCAGCGCGGCCAGCATCTCTTCCGGCTTTTCGACCTGGAGTGCCACCGGCGCAAGCCACGCCTTCGGGAGCACGGTCGGGTTCTCAAGGACAACCAGCCCGGCGGGGGTTGTATATACGGGACGGTACTTCGCAGAGAGCCCCGCCTTGTCCTGTTCGAGCTGATCTTTGGACAGCACGAGATACTTCACGTTGAGGATGTCGGGCATCCCGGAGATCAGGTTGAAGTTGTCGAGGTACTCCTGCCAGCGACGCTGCTGCACCGCATTCGAGGTGAACATCACCGGAACGCCGGCGGCGGCATACGGCATGGGATCGCCGCCAAGCGGCAGGGTACGGTACTCGGTCCCCGCTCCCTTCACGTAGGCGATCTCCGGCGCCTTCGCGGTCGCCTCACGATGCGGCTCGTCCACCAGGAATAAAAACTTCGCGTTCACCCGCCCGGTGTCGAGCAGGAAGAGCCCGATCAGCACGAAGGGGAGCACCTTGGCGGCCAGCTTGCCGCGATGGTAGAGGAAGAAGGCGACGGCAAAGAGGGTCGAAAGCCCCGCGGCGATCCAGGTCTCGGTAACGATGTTGCGCCAGCGCTGCAGCACGAGCTGCTGGCTCTGCGCTTCGTAGCGGGTGGGGCGCGCCAGGATGTCGATGAAGTGGTTCACCCAGAAGTTGCCGGTGGCAAGCTCAACCACCGCGAGCACCAGCAAAAGCAGGGGAAGCATGATCACCCCGGCGACGTAATGCTTGAATTCACGCCGGGAGCGGACCGCGGGATCGAGCAGCAGGTCGAGGCCGAAGGCGGAGAGGACACCAAGCCCCAGCACCGGGATGAACATGATCATCTTGGGCACCCGGAAACGGTTGATCCCCGGGAAGTAGTCGAAGAGCAGGTTGTAGAAAGGGGTGTATTTCCCCATGGAAAACAGGATGCCGACGACGACCGCCGAGAGCGCGAGCCAGGTGTAGCGGTCACGCCGGAAGATGAGCGGCAATGGGAGCAGCAGCCAAGGGAGAAGCCCCATGTAGCTCACCGTCTGGGTGAAGTTCATCCTCCCCCAGTAGTAGGAGTCGATGTTGGCAGGGTTCGGCCCCGCCTCCTGGCGCGAAAATCCGAAGAAGCCGGGGATGATGAAGGCGGCCGCCTCCTCCGGCGGCATGGACCAGGACATCGCCTCCTCGCGCGCGAGTCCACCCTTCGCCTCGGCCTGCCCCGCCGAAGCGGCAACGTTCGCTCCGCTGTTGACGCCACGGTTGGTCTCCTTGGACCAGTTGGTCAGGGGGACCAGCGACATCGCCACGGTGGTGAGAAAAAAGAAAAGCAGCGCCAGGTTCAAGGCCAACAGGCGACGGAACTCCTTCTGCCCCCCTTGGTCGCCGTAAACTACCAAAAGCGAGCGCGCTATGCCGTAGACCCCGACGGCGAGACAGGTGTAGTAGGCGATCTGCCAGTGGGTGTGGAAGAACTGGTACGCCAGAACGAAGGCCGTCGTGAGGAAGTAGAAAAGTCGTTTCGTCCTGAAGCCTTTTTCCAGGAAGTAAAAAGCCCAAGGGGCAAACGTGATGGTTGCGATCTTCATCACGTGCCCGGCGTTGATCAAAGAAGCGTTTTCCGGTGCGACCGCAAAGACGAGCCCACCAACCAACGCCCCCCACACCCCGACACCGAGGAGCCTGCAAAAGCAGTAGACACCGGCTGCGCCGATGAAAAGCTGAAGCACGATGTACCACGCCACGTTGGCCGGAGCAGGGAAAATCCAGAAGACGAGGTTGCGGAAAAAGAGGAACTGCTCCGAGGCCATCCCCCCTTCGTTGGTGTGTCCGGAGTTTATGAACGGATTCCACCCGGCGCTGGAGAGGTCAACCCTGAAGATGGACCAAAACGGCCTGTTGCCGAAATCCTTCACCCCCCAGTAGAACTCGTTGAGGATATCCGGAGCTCGGATTATCTGCGTGGTGAAGAGGATCTTTGAAAAAAGGATCAAGAGAACTGCCAGGAGTCCTGAGAGAATGAGCAGATCTTTCTTGCGGGCGGTCATCGCGATTTACACTCCATGATCAAGGCAAAAATCGGCCTCACCTTTTGTTGAGAGACCGTAGCCAGCGTCGCATTATCCACACATTTGCAAATTTGTGCAATTGTTAAGGCAGGTTCAGTCATCCCCTCCCTTGGGGATGTGCCGGTGCCGGTGAGCCGCCTTGCAGCGTGGACAGATAAAACCGGTGGAGGGCTCCGGCGGCCGCTTTCCAGTTGAAGTTTTCCTGAAGATGTGCACATCCGGCCCCACCAAGCCTTTGCTGCAGCGCCGGGGTTTTAAGCAACTCGACAACGCGGTCGACCATTTGACGCCAATCGTCAGGATCACAGAGAATCCCTGACCTGCCGTCATCGATATACTCGGAGATTTGCCCCACCCGGTCTGCCACAACCGGAACCTGCGCCAAAAGGATCTCCGTCAGCTTCGCCGGGCACTTGCAACGGTTGACCAGCGTATCGGCAAACGGATAGACGGCGACGTTCGCTGCCGCAAGATAATCAGGTATGGCTTCAGGAGCAATCCACCCTGCCATCACCAGGGCGGCATCGAAACCAGACTCTCTGGCCGATTGCAGCAGCAGATCCTCCTCCCCACGTCTCCCCTTCCCCACGACCAGAAAGCGGACCCCGGCTACCTGCCTGTGGATCTCGGCGAAGATGAAATGCAGCTTCTCCTGGCTGAACTCGAAAAAACGTGTGTACAGCAAAAGGACGGGGGCATCGGGCGCGATCCCGAGCCCGGCGCGAACCGCCTGCCCGTCACCGCCCGTCGCCGCGGCAACGCAGTTCGGCAGGTAGAGCAGGTGATCTGGCTGCACCTCCATCTGACCGACCAACTGCTCAAGCCCCCTGCTCGCGACGGTTACCCCGAGGGCGCGAGGGGTGATCCACTGCTCTTGAAAGCGGTAAAAGCGCTTTTCGACGGTGCCGTAGTCATGAAGCTCGTTCATGCCGCCTTCTCCCTCCCAGTCGTCGGTATCGAGAAAGAGCGGCGGAGTCCTTATGCCGAGGGTTTGCAGCGCAATGAGGAGCACCGCCGCTATCCCCCCGTATCCCTTCGGCTTGAAGAGATGGATGAGGTCGGGCTTCTCCTTCAGCGCAACCCGAAGCATGCGCCAGGCAAGAAACGGTGCGGCCAAGGCCTTGTGTTTCGGTCCGAGGTCGACGTTGACAAGCCGTACCCCACGGACCACCTCAGTCTTCCCGGAGTCTTCCGGGTTGGTGTACGGGGGCGCCACGATGACGACTTCGTGCCCCGAGGCCTGAAGTTCAGCTGCCAGCGGGACCATGCGTGCAATGACGGTCCCCTTGGGACGTATCCCGAACGGTGCCCAAAAGATGATCTTCAAGGTGCGCCTCCTGCGGCAGCGTTCTGCGGCGGCAGCCCGGCCGCACTCCTTTTCAGGGCATGCGCCAGCAACACGGCGAAATTAAGCTGAAACAAGACGAAGCAAAGCTTGTTAAAAGGGGACGCCAGGAAGCTCGTTTTCAGCAGCCGATCCGCCGCCGTAAGAAACGGAGCCGGCACGAATTCCAGCAAACGAACCAGCTTGCTGACGGCCGAAGCATGGAAAGCCTCAGGGCAAAGCTCCCTGAGCAGCAGATAGTTCCGCACCGAGGCACGCATCTTTTGGTAGACCGTCGCCTTCGATGCCAGCCCGAGATGCGAAGCCGTGTTGTCTATGTGCAGGATCCGGTACCGTTTCGAAAGCCGGACTCCCCACTCGATGTCTTCATATCCGTAGCCTATGAAGCGCTCGTCGAAAGAGGTGCCTTGAAAGACGCTTTTCCTGACCATGATGTTCGAGGTCAGAATGTGGCGCCACGGCTCACGGTTCCTCAGGGCTGCAGGCTTGACCTCTTTTCGGTTGCCGAGATAGGCGTGGTAGTCGAACTCGGTGCCGGACAGCACCCTTGTGCGGTAACTTATGCCGCCGCATACGACGTCATGGCTGTCCGCCTCCGCACAGGAGAGGTAGTTGCCGATGAAATAGGCGGAATCGGGGAGCACGTCGCAGTCAAGGAACAAAAGAAAACGCCCGGCGGCTTCAGCGGCCAGCCGGTTACGCACCCCGGCACGCCCCAGGTTTCGCTCGGCCGGAAGGTACCTTAAAAAGGGGCGGGAATGGCTGCTCAAAAAGGCGCTGTTTGCCGAAAGAAGCGCAGCGTCCGTAGATGCGTCGTCAACCACGATCACTTCGACGACTCCCTCTGGAGCAGTTGCGTCTATCTCTGTCAAAAGGGAGTTGATCAGCCGGGATATGTCCCAGTTGAACACGGGTACGAGGATTGATATCAGCATCTTTCACCCATAAGAACCATGCGGTAGGCGGCGCAAAACGATTCCCCGCTGAACTTCTCTTTTGCATATGCATAGGCGTTTTGCGACAGCTTCTCGAGCAAGTCGCGCTCTTCGCACATGGCGGTCGCGAACCGGCACATCATGCCCACGATCTCCTCTTCGTCCGCGGTATCGGGAACGAGCCAACCGTTCGTCCCTGATTGCACGTGGGTGGGGATTCCCCCGACCGCGGTCGAGATGGGCACCACGCCGAACGCCATGGCTTCCATGATGACCATAGGGAAACCTTCGCGGCTGGAGGTGAGGAGAAGCAGGTCCGCATCGCGGTACACCGCCTGCAATTGCTCTTCATCGGAGATCTCGCCAAGGAAGACGCAGTTGGCGCGATCCTGCTCCTCTACCGCATGGAGGGCATCCCCTGCGATGACGACTTCAACGGGTATCCCTTGCTGCCGGCAGCGCGACGCGATCCGCCCCACCAGGTGCACCCTCTTTTCCTCAGATCCCCTGCCGACGTAAAGCGCCTTCAACTTCTCACCCCGCGCTTTCTGCGGCAGTTCATCCGGCACTTTCACGCAGTTTTCGATCAGGACGATCCGGTCCGCCAACGAAGCGGGCATCGCCTCCGCATGGTATTGGGCCTTCAGATCCGCAACGGTCCTCGCGTTGATGGCCACCCGTGCGTCGAGCCTTTGCGCGGCAGGAAGGCTGAAATGCTCGGAGCCCCCGCCGAAGGCATGCATGAGGTCGATGCAACGGGCCTCCTTCTTCAGATAGGGAAGGAGCAGGTAGTAAAAGAGGCTGTTACAACCGAAGACCACCGGTCGGCGGTGACGGTTGATGAACCCTGCCATGATTCCGACGCTGAGAGGGTACCCGTACTTCAGGAGTCGCCAGAGGTTGCAAAGCCGCGCATTCGTTCCGAACAACGAAAGGAAGCCGTCATTTGCGGACTTCTTGGTGAAAAAAACCCACGGCCGTTCCGCAGCAAAGCATCTGACGATCGCAGCATGCACCTTTTCCGCGCCGCCCACGTGAAAGAACGGGAAAAAGAAGAACAGCGGAGCCCCCTTGCCGACCGGGAGCAACCTGCCAAGCAGCATGCCGAAAGCCGCAACCCACCGCACGAAACGGCTTTCGTTCAACCGCACCGCTAACATATCCTTTTCAAGGGGCGTCATGTTCACCCGTTCTCCACGGCCGCAGCCTTACTTAAGCATCCAAGAAATGCACCGGAAATGATTTCCTCCGAACTCCGGCACATTAGGTCAAGGGAGAAGTTCTGCTCGACCCGCTCCCGCAAGGCTTGTCCCAGGCGCCGCCTGGAGGGCTCATCCCTCAGCAACGCCACTATCCGCTCGGCCATTGCGTCGCCATCACCTACCGGGGTGAGGTACGCCTCCCCCTCAGGGCCGATCGCCTCCCGGATGCCGGGGATATCGGTGCCGACCACCCCCAAACCCGATGCCATCGCCTCCAGCACCCCGTTCGGGATCCCCTCGCTTTTTGAGGAGTATGCGAAGAGATCGAGCGCCTGAAGAAGGCCGGGCACATCGTCGACAGCCCCCACGATCTTCACCACTTCGGAGATTCCCAACGCGCCGGCAAGATTTTTCAGCCCCTGCTCGGTACCGTCGCACCGCCCGGCAAGCACCAGCACGGGTGGGTGTTCCCACCCGGCAGCAACGACCCTGCTCCAGGCCCTGATCAGGGTGTCGTGATCCTTGTAGACGCTCAAGTTGGCAACCATGCCGACGACCGGCACCTGCGAAGAGACGCCCCACTGCCGACGCCACGCATCCCTTCCAATCCGCGGCGCGGACATCGCCACGCCGTTTGGCACCACCTGCACCATTTCCTGGGAGATACCGTAGGTGTCGATCAGGAAAGCCCGCCCCCCCTTCGAATTGGAAATGAAGCAGTCCGGCGCCTGAGCCGCAAGGCGAAACGCCGCGGAACCGTTCAGCAGCAAACCCTCGTCGGCCTGGTTCCACACGAGGAGTTTCGTACCGAGCCACCTTTTCCCCCAGGCGCAGACAAGGTTGGGAACACGGGTATAGGAAAGAACGACATCGGGCTTGGTTCGGCGGATCGCCCGGAGCGCCCTCAGGAAGGAGGGAACGCGACGCCTCAATCCCCAGTGAAAGGAGACACTGCTCCATGGGATGCCGAGCTGATCGCACAGGGCGGAAAGCCTTCCGGGGGTATCATTCAGCCCGACCACCCGAACATCGGCCCCGACTTTTTTTTGGAGGTGCTCCGCCAACAATAGACCGCGCCGCTCGGCGCCGCCAAGATCGAGACTTCCGAAGACGAAAACAACCCTCTTCCCACGCAGGAGTTCGTGCGAACCGACCACTCTACTTCACCCGCCCTATCACATCCTGATAGTAGGCCAGCAACTGCTCTACTATCCTTTCCGGCGACAGCTCCATGGTGCGGCGGGCGGCCCGCTCTCCCATCTCCCGCAGCTCTTCCTCCGACAAGGAAAGCGCCTTCGCCACCACAGCGAGCAGGCTCCGCGGATCATCGGGAACGGCCAGCATCCCGCTCACGCCGTCATCTATCAACTGTTCGAAACTCGCTCCTTTTGTTCCGACCACCACCTTCTTGAAAGCCATGGCCTCGACACAGCAATTGGGGAAGTTGTCGATCCTCGAGGGCAGCAGGACGAGCTTCGCCCCTTCTATGACAGGATAAAGCTGCTCATGTTTCACCCGGTCGTGCCAGACGACCCTGTCGGCATGTTCTCCCGCTTTTGCGCGAACGTAGTCCATGATGGGCCGACCGTTGTAGCCCATGTCTTTACCCACGAACACCACCGCCAGTGCAGGATGCTTTTCGAGCAGTTCATTCACCATGTCGGCTATGGTCTTGACTCCCTTCGCGAGTCCCAGCGACCCGAAAAACAGGAGATAATCACCGGGCACTTCCGCGCGTATCGCGTGGTAGAGCCCGGCGTCGAGTGAGGAGCACTCCTGGACGAACGGAGTCTCGATTATTTGGATGTCGAAGTGGTGATTGGTCTTCAGGTAATCGGCGATGACCCTGCTGGGACCATAGAGGGAATCGGCCCGCGCCAACCCTTCGATCTCGAGGTTCTGGTAGACGCGCTTCTTGCGGGACGGCGCCTCCTCGTAGGCGATATCCCAAAGTTTCTGGTTCCCCGAAATTCTCACCACAGAGGGGATGTCCCCGCGCCGTGAGAGAACGGTGGCTCCCACACTCGCATACTGGACCACGTCGAAAGGGTTCTCCTTGTGCAGGCTCCTGATTTTGTCGTTCAGTTGCCGGCTGACGATTTTCCAGTCGAGCCCGGGAAAGAACTGGAGGATCTTCATCAACCTTTTGCGGTAGCACAGGGCCTTCACCCTGTTGACCTCAATTCCGTTGTGCCGAAGCCTCCCGTCGCGTGACGATGCAACGATGACGACCGGCTCGTGACCTTTTTCCTTCAACGCGATACAGATCCTGCTCAGGTAATTGGCGAGCCCCCCATCGTAGTTCTGCTCTTCCGTCACGTATTCAGTGGTGACAAAGCCGATCCTCATGACGCTGTTCTTCCCCTGCGGATTGTCTCGACGAAATCGATGATCTGGGCATCTTCCGGCCACATCTGCCCTTCATGCCAGTTGAGGTTGCCGTCCCAGTGCCCGGGACAGGAATGGATGGCATGATCGGCGAAAGTGTAGCTGATTTCGCAAACCACCGGTTTTGAGTCCCTGTAGAGGAAATCGTATGCCATGCACGTGAAGCCTGCGCCCCTTGAGGTCTCGAACGCTATCTTCACCATCTCGAGATCGATGCCGGCCGGATCGTAGTCTATGTTCCCGCTGCCGGACGCCCTGAAATCGTTGGGCCGGTTATATCTTCTGAACCCGAAAGCCCTGTCGCCTATGACGGTAATCCGTGTGTCGTAATCGTTGCCGGGAAGAAACTCCTGGAACAGTGCGTACCCCTTTTCAGGCTTCCACCATTCCGCGTCCAGCCGGGGGTACTGGTTCAGCATCATATAACCGAAAGTATCGGTGAAGCGATGGAAAGCATTCTTCGCCTCGCGGCGGCTGGCAGGAATGATCCGGGGACGGAACTCGTTCATGGTCATGGGGAAGATCCCCCTCTTGAACATCCTGTCTATGAAAGGCTCAGCCTCGGCACAAGTATCCACCTTGGCCACGCTCGAGGCTCCGGCCCCTACCGAAAGTTTGAAGACTACGGGATACTTGGCTTGGCTCCTGGCCCATTCCGATGCCTCTTCGTGGCTCCAAAAGACCCACTGCTCCGGCAGCGGCACATCCAGCGATTGCAGGAGATATTTCTGTGCCACCTTTTCATCGAAGTGCCACGCGGTTCCGTTATCAGGGAAGACGGGCAGCTTGAGATACTGCTCGATCACGTACAGGATCATCTTCGCCGATTGCTTGTCCTGCGCCCGGTGCGCCCAGCGCCACATGACGCCGTCGCATCCTTTGACCTGGTCAAGAGCATCCTGTCGAAGCAAATCCAGGATCTTCACCTCCACGTCCAGAGTCTTCAAAAACGGTATCCATTTGTCGGAAAAGCTGGTCCCCCAGACATGATCCGGATGTATCCCTATCAACATTCTTATCTCCTTAGCTTCCATGCAGGAGCTATAACTCAATGTGTCCTTGCCACCCTCTCGCAGGGGTCGCCCTTCGTCCGAATTCGGCCGCGACTTCCATCGGCTGGTACAGCCTCTGCCGTGCCGCCACCCGGCAGGACGCCGCATCCCGTGGGACCAACGGGAATCGGAAATCCCCGAAAGCCTCCCGCACCAGTGGGATCTTCCTGAAATCCAACCCCATCAGGTAACTGTGAACGAGGTCGGCGTAGGCGGACGAAGCGGCCAGGGTGCAGATACCCAGTTCCAACGGGTCCGGCGCCAGAGGCCCTTCCCCCTGCCCCCCGATGATCCCGTCAGCAATGGAATAGATGTGCCTTTGCTTTTCATCGGACATGGTGCCGTCCGGCCTGCCGTAAAGCGCGATCCTGTTCAGGTCGAGCGCCATCCGCCAGACCGTGTCATTGCCGTACCAGCCCCCCTCGATCTCGGTATCGCCGAACCGGGAGCGCACCTTTATAAGCGACTCGAACCCTTTCATCCATCTCGAACAAGCCTGCGTCCCGATGTTTCTATTCGCCTCGTCCAGGCAGTATTCCGCAACCCTTTTCAGGGGGGAGAGCTGCCGGTAGCAGTCTCCTCCCTCGACCCGGCTCCCGACACGGTGATGGGGCAGATATTCCTTGTTCCCGTTGATGCCCACCAGATTTTTCAGTGCCGCGGTCAGCCCCGCTTTCTTATGCGTTTTCACTTTCGGCAGATTGATGATGACGTCGCTTTCAAAGGGTTCTTTGCACAGCAGGTACTGGTGTCTCCCTTTGTGATGACGCTTGGCGAGAATGTCAGGGTCGTAGCAGGTTATCCGGAAAGCGACGTTCTTCTTGCTTACCGGTTCCAGAAGACTGTCCCCTTTGAGGTCAAACAGAAGAAACCTCTCCTCAGGACGCGCGTCGGTCACCTGCCCGGCTGCCAGCCCGCCTTCTTTCAGGACGGTCCTTCTGAAGTCGACGATTTCGTACGGGCAGGTTGCTATTTTTTCGACCTCTTTGCGCCAGCTCTCCGTGACGATGTTATCGAACACGCAACCCTGCACCGGCGCATCCCCTATGACCACTTTCTTAGGGGAGCAGCTGAACACCTCTTTCAGCACCGCAAGGACGAAGTTGGGATGCGTAACGAGGCAGTCGTTCCCTTTGCCACTGAAATTCTGGTGAAGCACCCAGTTCGGCTTCAGGAGAACCGAGCTCCCGGGTTTTACGATGCCGGCTAGAGGCAGGTCAGGTGCCGCGTTTGCAAGACAAACCTCATGCGACACTTGCCGCAATAGTTCCTGTATCCCATCCAGGTCGCGATAGTCTAATTTCTTCCCCGTCATCGAGGCGAGGCCGACGATGGACTCATCGAGGTGCATTTCCTGCGATCTCCTTTCGGACCCGTCCTTACGGTCCGCAGTATCGGAAGCCAGGCTACCAGAATCGTGGGTAGATCAAGGCCCGAGTCAACATGCCGCCGGTTCTGCGCAACGGCTTGTAAAGAAAGCAACCGCCGTGCGCCGCGAACCAATAGGAAATCAATGAAGCGGCCGCCGCACCGATTCCGCCGTACTTCGGCACCCACCAAAAGTTCAAGGCGATGTTCGCCGCAGCCCCCAGAAACGTCATCACGAGGAGGACCCTGGTCCAGTTCATCGCCATAAGAAAAGTGTTCCTGGCTACTGCAAGATTGGCAAAGACATCACTCCAGATAAGGAGCACCAGCATAGGCGCAGCGCTTGCGTATGCCTCACCATAGAAGAGGTAAACGACAATGCTCGCTAAGAACGTGGTTGGAATGGCAATCGCGTACCCAAGGAACGCAAGGAGGTTGTAAAGCTTCTGCAGACGGTTGTAAAACTCCTTCTCGTCCACTTCCCTCGCCCGCACGATATTGGGAAAGACCGACGACACGATCGCTGTCGGGATGAAGAACCAAATTTCAGCGATCTTCACGGCTGAGGCGTAGATGCCGAGCTCATGCGAGGTCGCCATCTGCCCAAGCATGATCTGGTCGATACGCAGATACACCATGAAAATTACGCTCGACAAGACGAGGGGCCAGCAGTCGCGAAGTAACCTTCGTGCGAGGGTCCAGCTCGTCCTGAGTTGGCTGATCATCTGCCCGTTGCTGCGATATACGTAGCAAAGGCCGATGGCCGCGAGGCCGAATTCCAGTGAATTGGCTGCCGCAAAAGCAACTACAGGCGCCTTGATAACTACAAGCACCACCCGTACGATGGACGCGATGAGAAATGCGGTGTTTTTTGCATAAACGACGAACTTCGACAAGACCTTGGACTGAAACCACAGGTCAATGGTGTCGAACGAGCCGAAAATCATGGCCCATCCCATGACGGCGACAAGGATCTGGGACAAACGGTCATCGGGGCGCAGCAATAAGGTGGTGGCGACGGTCAGGATGTATGCGGAGAAACTTGCCAGCAGGCGCAGGGTTAGAACGGTACCGAGGATCTCCCGCTCGCTCTCGGGTTCTCTCACTATTTCCCGGACGACGATGGAGTCGAGCCCGAGCACTGCTATCGCCGAGAACACCGCTATCATCGAGGCGGCATAGCTCAGCAGGCCGTACTGGGTCGGCCCCAGGTAGCGGGCAATCCAGATTCCGACGAAGAGCCCGATGCCCATTCGGAGCAGTCGGTCGCCGAAAAGCCACCCTGTGTTGCTGAGAACCTTCTGTAGTTCGTGCCTACCCTCCACCTTTTTCCTTAGGAAGGCGGGAAGATAGCCAACCCATGCCTGATTCATAACTTCACCGCCTGGTGAATCCGCTCAGGCTCGACGCCGATGCGCAGCAGTTCCTCGCGTAAGGCTTGGCCACGCTTCATGGATGTGATGACAATGCTGTGATTGCCTGACAGAAGACCGATAGCCGGAGAGACTATTGTGTTGCCGAAGAATTTCCCTCCTGCATTCTCGGCGTCCATTGCCACGGTAAGCTCGAGCCCCGCTTCCTTCAGGGAAAGGTAGGCGATCTCCGCAACCTCGTCGATGCCGCAGAAAGCCACCTTTTCCACGCCTTGCGCCGAGAGCGACTTGAAAAGCTTCAAGTAGTCCTGGCGGGCAACTGTGTAGAGGCCGGAGAAGTAGCTCAGGTGTTGATAGGCGAGCCGGCTTTTTTCGGCGAAACCTTTGGGGGTGAGGAGATACGCGTAGCGGTTCCTGGGGAAGTTGGCGACCCGGACGAACCCCTTCGCAACTAGGTTCTTCAGGTAGGAGTTGACCAGCCCCAAAGCGATGCCGAGGCGTTTCGCCAGCTCGCGTTGCGAGAGTTGCTGATCGCCGGAGATCTCCGAAAGGAGGAGGAAAGAGCGATAAGTATCTAAAACCTTTTCATCATCACCGTTCATGGGCTGAACAGTAGTACAAATGCTACAACATTTCAACTTTTTTACACACGGCACGTCCCTTCGAGACGTAAATGCCATTTCAAGATCGGATCCGTCGTTTTCAAATCAGATTCGTCGTTTTCAAATCAGATTCGTCATTTCTAAATCGGATTCGTCGTTTCTAAATCGGATTCGTCGTTTTTAAAATCGGATTCGTCATTTCTAAATCAGATTCGTCATTTCTAAATCAGATTCGTCATTTCTAAATCGAATTCGTCATTTCTAGATTGAATTCGTCGTTTCTAAATCGGATTCGTCGTTTTCAAGTTGGATTCGTCGTTTCCGAAACGGATTCGCCGAAATCTGAAACGGATTCGTTAAATCTGAACTGGATTAGCCGAAGCGAAACGGGGACGAGAAAATTGCCGGTTACTTATTTCCCGCGACCTGCCGATAGATTCCGGCGAGTTCCCTTCCTCGCGCCTGCCAAGAGTGCATGCTGACGGCCCGTTCGCGGCCTTCAGTTCCGACTTCTTCACGCAGCTCGCTGTCCCCAGCCAGCCGCCCAATTGCTCCGGCGAGCTCCGCGGCGTCACCGAACTTCGCGTACAGCGCGGCGGCTCCTAGAATCTCACGGTTGACGGGTGTGTCAAAGACGACGGTGGGGAGCCCGCAGGCTATGTAATTGAATAGCTTACCGTTGGCTTCGGTGAGCGAAACTTTCGGGGAGACGGCCAGGTCGCCGGCACTCAGGTAAAGTGGTGCCTCGTCGTAAGGAATTCTTCCTGTGAAGGTGATGATGTCGGCGAGCCCCATCTCCTTGGCCTTCTCGCGATACGAGACGTCGGGAAATCCCATGATGAGATAGTGGATCCTCGCCCCCTGCCCCTTCAGGTAAGCGGCCGCATCCAGCAGCAGGTCGATCCCTTGGTAACGGTTCAGAAGGCCAAGATAGACGACGACGGGCCGCTTCTCCGGCAGCCCGAGTCGGGCACGGATTGCTCCTTTGGGTTGCGGCGCGAACACCTCGGTATCAACGCCGTCAATCAGCGCCCGAACCCGTTCCTTAGGCACGCCGTCTTTCAGGAGCAGCTCTACCGTCGGGCTTGCGCTGGTCACGATGAAATCGGAGCTTCGATTGATCCAGTGCTCGAGGGTGGCGAAAAAGCGCTGCAGGATGGAGCCGGGTTTTACGAAGCCATGATCGGTGATTTCCGCGGTGAGGCTTCCCTGGCAGTCGAAAAGCATGGGGATGCGGAGCAGCATCTTAAGGAAGGCACCGAAGAAAGCGCCCTCGTGAAGGTGGGCGTGGATTACGTGCGGCTTGAAAGCGCGTGCTACCTTCCATGCCTTGAACAACAGTTGCACGTCAAGGAAGGGCTTGACCCAAGAGGGGCCTGCTTCGAGCTTTTTATACCAGGAGAATCCGGGGATGCGTTCGGTGGGGATGCCGGGGACGTCGCGCCCGATGTGATATGTCACCAGGCGCAGTTCGACGCCGCACGCCATGGCGGCGCGGGCCTCTTCGAGGATACGTACGTGGCAGCCGCGATCCGCAAAGAAGGGGGTGGGTGCCAGCACCAGTACGCGCAGTGGCTCGCTAGCCAAAGTTGAGCTTTTCCTTGATGTTGTAAATCGGCTTGCGCTGTGCCTCGTAGTAAGTGCGGGCGTTCAGCTCGGCCAGAAGTCCCAGAACGATGAACTGCACCCCCATGAAGAGCAGGAAGGCGGTGAGGATTAGGAGCGGGTTCCTGTTCATGCTCGTGTGCTCGAAGAACTTCATGTACAGCGTGGCCGCGCCGCTCAGCATACCAGCGACGATGGTGTAGATCCCCCAGCGGCCAAAGAGCTGGATCGGCTTAGTGGAGTAGCTCAGCAGGAACTTCACCGTCATCAGGTCGAGGATGACTTTCATGGTGCGGGAGATGCCGTACTTGCTCTTGCCGTGCAGACGCTCGTGATGCCGCACGGGCATCTCGGTGACACGCGCCCCGACCTGGTGCGCGAGCGCCGGTACGAAGCGGTGCATCTCACCGTAGAGGTTCACGTCCTCGAGGACGTCGCGACGGTACGCCTTCAAGGTGCAGCCGTAGTCATGCAAGTGGACCCCGGTCATCTTCGAGATAATGGAGTTCGCAAGTATGGAGGGGAGCTTGCGGTTCACGAAGGTGTCCTTACGGTCCTTGCGCCAGCCGGAAACCACGTCGAACCCCTCGTCGATGCGGTTCAAAAGCAGCGGTATGTCGAGCGGATCGTTCTGCATGTCGCCGTCCATCGGGACCACGACCCTGCCAAGTGCCGAATCGAAACCTGCCGACATGGCGGCGGTCTGGCCGAAGTTGCGGCGCAGACGGATCACCTTGACCCGGTCGTCCTTGGAAGCGAGGCGCTTGAGCGCGGAGTATGAATTGTCCGAGGAACCGTCATCGACCAGGATGAGTTCGTACTCCAGCCCGGTGTCGATCAGCGCCTCGCTGATGCGATCGTGCAGGACCGGGATGTTGTCTTCCTCGTTGAATATCGGCACCACTATGCTCAGATCCACTATCTTCTCCCAGAACGGCCGTTCAACGTTCAACGTTCAACGTCCGATTTATAGTTTCGTGTTTTAATCCCGGCGGCAACGGGTGCCATCCTGGCGGCGAAGCAGCGCCATATCTGTCGGCTCCGCGAGTCACTCCGGCGAACGTTGAACGCTGAACGTTGAACGTTTTATGTCGTTGAGGCGTTGGATTTCGACTTCCCAGTGCGTCTGCTGCCCGCCTCGGTAGCGCGGGGATATCAGGCCGCGCAGAACTCCAGCGCCGTAAACCAGGTGCAGGGTCGGATAGACGAGCAGCAACCGCGGGAAAAGCGCGGCATCCCGCCCGTCGAAGGCTCCCTTGATCGAAGCGGCAAGTACGACGAGCAGGTACCCCAGAAGCGGCAGCGCGAAAAACGCCGACTGCAGAAAGGGAACCAGCAACGCGTAGATCAGGAACAGCGAAGGTGCCAGCGAAACCGGCTTCACCTTGCCGGCAATCAGCGTCTGCTCGCCGCGCCCCCGTCCGTAGCCGTACATCTGCTTCACATAGGCCCGGTAGGTGGGACGCTGACTGCGAACTACGGCCAGCTCCGGATCGTGGACGAGCAGATGCCCCTCCTGCTGCAGCCGATCCATGAGCTCGTTTTCTTCATTAGGGTAGAGCCTCTCGTCGAGCCCTTCATGTGCCAGAAAGATCCCGCGCCGAAAGCTCAGGTTGCAAAGGATCAGTTCGCTGTCGCTCGTGAAACGCGCGCTCCCCGACTTGCGGTAGCGGTTCCTCACCCCGCCCCCCCCGACCTTCGATGCGAAGGCGATGCCGATGGCGCGCTGAAGTGCGTTGTCACCGGCCGGCGTGAGCGACGGCCCGCCCACCGCGGCAACTCTTTCGTCCTGATAGTGCTGCGCTACCCGCTCCAGGAAATCCGGTGCGACCTGTGAATCGTCGTCGAGGAAGTAGAGGATCTCCCCACACGCTTCCCGCGCCGCCATGTTGCGCTGCACGCTCGGCTGACGCCCGTAAGCGACCAGCACCTCCAAAAGCTCCTCGGGGTAGGTCGCGCGGGCAATCCCGGAAAGGGCGCGCACCTCTCCTCCCGGCTTCACCGGTATGACTACGGAAATTCGCGGCAACATCATGGGACCGGTGCGCAGACAGGGAAAGCGGCTGGACCTGAATGGAGTGACTGGAGATGGGAACTGCTACTGCTCAACGGCCTTCACCCGGTCGTAACGCAAAGTTCTGTGGCAGCCCACGGAGCATCCACCGCCCGTGGGGGTCGCCTCATAGCGAATCGGAATGTCCCAGTTGCCGAACCCGACCGCCTTCGGGTAGATCAGACGGTCCTGCACCTCGGCATGCGGGTTGTGACACATCCGGCAGGAGCGCCCCTTGCTCGCCTTCTTCACGTGCACCGCGTGCAGGTTGCGGCTGCCGTTTCTGAACTTGGTGGACACTTCGGTCGTGTCGAGGGAGGCGAGCTGGGGGTCGTGGCAACGGAAACAGATGGGGAAAGCGTCGTTGTCGAACGGCTTGTACAGCACCGTCGGGTAATCCTCTTTCAGAAGCTTCCTGTAAGGACCACCGTGGATGATGTGACAGTTGACGCACTCACCGTTTCTGACCGGCTGGTGTACCGATTTCCCCGTGAAGGCGCTGCGGTCGTGGCACATGAAGCAGAGCTCCGACCCAGGCTTGCGCAAGAGGGATTTTCCTTCGGATTGGTGGGCGTCGTGGCAGGCGAGGCAGTCGCCCTCCGCCACCGGCTGGTGCGTGAAGGTACCGGTGAAATGATCCTTCGGATGACAGCGGAAGCACAGCGTCGGGGACGGGTCCTTCAACAGAGACTTGTAGTCGGCGCTATGCGCCATGTGGCAGGAGGTGCACTCGCCCTTTCCGACCGGCTTGTGCAGGAAAGGTTTCTGCACGATATAGCCGTGGCAGGTGGCGCAGAGGTTTTCCTTGGGGACCTTGAACCCCATGCTGCCCTTGTCGAGCGGGTGGTTGTCGCTGAACTGCTTGTGGCAGTCCAGACATTTCCCGGCTGCGACCGGTTTATGGGGAACCGGCCCGCGGATCAGGTCCTTGTGGCAGATGCTGCACTTGAACGGCTCTGCGCCGGCGCCACCCGGAAGCAGGGTGACACCGGCGCAGAACAGAAACAGCGCAGCGCAAAAGAAGTATGCCGCAAAGGATTGTCGCATCGGGCAGTTTACCTTCCCAGAATAACTACCTGCCGTAGCTGTGCAGACCGGACAGGAAGAGGTTGACCCCGAGGTAACAGAAGATGGTCGCAGCGAAGCCGATCACCGACAGGATAGCGGCCCTGCGGCCGACCCAGCCGCGGGTGATGCGGGCATGCAGGAACGCGGCGTACACGAACCAGACGATGAGAGACCAGGTCTCCTTCGGGTCCCAGCTCCAGTAGGTGCCCCAGGCGTAGTTGGCCCAGGCGGCGCCGGTGATGATGCCGAGGGAGAGCAGCGGGAAGCCGATCATGATCGCTTTGTAGTTCAGGTCGTCAAGCACCCTGATGGACGGGAACATGGAAAGGAGCCCCCCGGCCTGGACGTTGCCCCCCCCCTGCTCCATCTTCTCACGGATCAGGTACATGATCGAGATGCCGCAGGCTACCGCGAAGGCGGCGTAGCCCAAGAAGCAGGTGATGACGTGGTACATGAGCCAGTTACTCTGCAGCGCGGGAACGAGCGGCTCGATGCCGCTGTCGAGGCCGAGCTGCGCCCAGGCCATACCGAAGAGCGCGAACGGGATGACGAAGAAGCCGATGGCGCGGTACTTGTACTTGAAGTCGATGAACAGGAAGATGAGAACGATGGTCCAGGAAAAGAAGACCACCGACTCGAACAGGTTGGACAGCGGCGCATGGCCGTGCCCCTGGTCATAAGACTCCTTCCAGCGCAGGCCGATAGCGGCCGTCTGGACCAGGAAGCCGAACAGTGCGGCATAGGTGCCGCCAAGCCCCACGGCCTTGCTGCGCGAGGCGAGGAAAGCGAAGAATATGCAGGTCGAGACCATATAAAGAACCATGGTCACATTGAAAAGCATGGAACTGGACATCGATATTACCCTCCGGTCATTCAGTTAGATCGGCGATGGGGCAAGCCCCAGTTATGGTTTTTATCCTCTAAGCCTTGTTGACTTTCTCAACAAGGTCATCGAAACAGATCTCAAAGCCTGCCGGGTTCTTGCTGGCGGAACCGCCGAGGGTAACCCCGGAGTCGGTCACGCGGGCCCACACGCGCTTG
The DNA here is from genome assembly GCF_004917065.1 of Geomonas ferrireducens. Classification (NCBI taxonomy): domain Bacteria; kingdom Pseudomonadati; phylum Thermodesulfobacteriota; class Desulfuromonadia; order Geobacterales; family Geobacteraceae; genus Geomonas; species Geomonas ferrireducens. Next base: position 1,935,395 of record NZ_SSYA01000001.1, on the reverse strand, counting down.
TGGGACATGAAGAACGCCATGCAGATGCCGACCACCATCAGGAAGCAGCCTGCCCACACGACCCAGACGCCGGGATCGTGGGCGACCTGCAGACCGGTGTAGAACTTCTGGTCCATACCGTCGAAGGTGATCAGGAGGTCCCCGCCGTGCTGCGCGTTGAAGGACTCGTATTTATCCGAGAGGATGACGAACGGCTGCGGGTTGCCGCCGGCCGGGGTGAACTCGACCTGGGCGCCGGGGCCGTCGAAACCCCTCAGGAAGGGACGCACGTCCATGGTAGCTTCCATTACGGAAAGGAACGCGCCGCCGGGAAGGGCGAGGCGCTCGCCCTGACGAGCGGTCAGCTTGACAGGCGCGCCCCCCTTGCGGTCGCGGACGGTGAGGTGATACAGCGCCCCCTCGTCGGACTGACCGTAGCTGGACTGGTAGAAGGTGGTCCCCTTGTAGGTAAGCGGGTCGTTAACGATGATCGGGCGGCTGGTGAGCCCCGGGACCGGCTTGCCGTTGTCGACAACGGTCAGGATGCTCTTGAACTCCTTGGGCGCGCCGGTGTCGTAGAAGGTGACGGAGAACTTCTCGCAGCGTACCTCGTAGCCCAGGTTGATCATCTTGCCGCTTTGGGTCTGCACCTGGGAGATGGCGCCACCCTCGGGAATGCTTACGTACCCCTTGTAACCGAAGAAGGAACCGATCAGCGCCCCGACGAAGATTACGATGATGGAGAGGTGCACCACGTAGACGCCGAGACGGCACCAGGGGCTCTTCTGCGCGAACAGGTGATAGGCACCGTTCTTTTCGGTGATCACCGGAGCGGCGAACTCGGCGCTCAGAAAGGAGGCCATGCGCTCCTTGAGCTCTTCCTTGGTCCCCTTGAGCTTCAGGTCCTTGACGTTGGGAAGGGACTTCTCAAAGCTCTCGTCCATCTCGAGCACCGGCTCGGAGACGACCTTCCAGACGCGCGGGAGCCTCTTGATCGAGCAGCAGATCAGGTTGAGCGTAAGGAGGTACAGCAGCAGGATGAACCACCAGGAGTGGTACATGTCGAAGAAGCCAAGGGAACTGTAAAGCCTGAACTTCGTCTCACTCAGCGTTGCGAGGTATTCACGGGGCGGCTGTCCCTGGGGAATAATGGTACCGATGATGGATACCAAAGCCAGCCCGATAAGCAGAAAAATCGAAAGTCTCAAGGAACAGAAAAAATCCCAAACCTCTTGTGCAAATCCGCGTTTGTTCGTAGTCAAGGCCGTCTCCCGAAAGGTTATGTACAGCTGTCATAGCAGGGAACGTATTATAGACAAATTGGCAATAAGCGCAAAAGAAAAATTGATGAATACAGTAGCGAACATAAAAAAGGGGTAACAGGCGAACCTGTTACCCCTAGACTGCATTTTTATCCCTTACGGGAGCTTACTTCTTGTGGCACTCACCGCACTTGGTCGGGCCGGCTTTCTTCTCGGCATGGCAGCCTTTGCACATGGAGTGAGCCTTGTCCTTGTTGATCTCAATCTTGGCCGGTGCACCTTCGCCGTGGCATACTTTGCACTCTGCCTTGGCCTGGTGAGCCTTGTGGTTGAAGGTCACGTTGCCGTTTTTGGCCGGGTACACGACGCTGTCTGCAGCCATTGCGGAAACTGCGAAAGCGAGAGTCAGAGCTACTGCAGCAAAAATCTTCTTCATGAGTTTTCCCTCCGTATTTTTTGGGATGTAAACGCGCCGAAGGTATACAACCACGGCTTTGTTGTCAAGCAAAATCGGCCTGGAAGCGGCATCAGTTCAGCCTTGCAGCCTGCAGCGCCTGGTCCTTCTCTTCCACCTCTTCGGCCATCCGGGCCTTGAAAGCGACGAACTTCGCGCGCATCTCCGGGTTGGACAGGGAGAGCATCTGCACCGCGAGAAGCCCGGCGTTTTTGGCGCCCGCCTTGCCGATGGCCATGGTGGCTACCGGCATGCCGCCGGGCATCTGCACCATGGCGTAGAGCGCGTCGAGGCCGTTCAAAGCCCCGCCCCCGAGGGGGACGGCGATGACCGGAAGCGGCGTCTCGGCGGCGACCACGCCGGCCAGATGCGCGGCCATCCCCGCGGCGGCGATGATCACCTGGATGCCGCGCCCCTCCGCCTCACGGGTGAGCTTGGAGGTCTTGGCGGGGGAGCGGTGCGCCGAGGAAACGTGCATCTCGTACGGGACGCCGAACTGGGTAAGAACCCTGGCCGTCTCCTCCATGGTGGTCAGGTCGGAGTCGCTTCCCATCAGAATCAAAACGGTCGGATTGGACATGTGTATATCTCCTGAAACGTCTGTTTTATGGTTTAACGGTTCATCGCCTTGGCGCCGATGTCTTTCCTGTTGTGCATGCCGGGCCAGGAGATGAGTTTCACGCCGCTGTAGGCGCGGTCGATGGCTTCCTTGACGGTGCTGCCGAGGGCGGTGACGCCCAGAACACGGCCGCCGTTGGTGACGACGGCATCGCCGCTCATTTTGGTCCCGGCGTGGAAGACGACGAGATCTTCCACCTTGCCGGCCGCGTCGAGCCCCTCGATCTTGTCCCCCTTCCTGTAATCGGCCGGGTACCCTTCGGCGGCGAGCACGACGCAGACCGCAGCCTTGTCGTGCCACTCGATCTCGACCCCTTCAAGGCTGCCGGAGGCAACCGCCATGAGGATCGGGACGATGTCGGACTTCATGCGCATCAAAAGCGGCTGGCACTCCGGGTCGCCGAAACGCGCGTTGAACTCGAGGGTCTTCACCGAATCGCCGTCGATCATGAGGCCCGCGTAGAGGACGCCCTGGTACCTGCGCCCCTCGGCCTTCATGCCGTCCACGGTGCGGCGCATGACCTCCGCCATCGCCTTCTCGTGGATGGGGGGGGTGACCACCGGTGCCGGGGAATAGGCGCCCATGCCGCCCGTGTTGGGCCCCTTGTCGCCGTCGAAGACCGCCTTGTGGTCCTGGGCGCTCGCAAGCGGGATGATGCGTTCGCCGTCGGTGAAGGCGAGGAAGGATGCCTCCTCCCCCTTCAGGAACTCCTCTATGACGACGCGGGAGCCCGCAGCACCAAAGGCGTTGCCGGAAAGCATGTCGGTGACGGCAGCCACCGCCTCGTCGCGAGTCTGGGCGATGATGACCCCCTTGCCCGCCGCGAGGCCGTCGGCCTTGATGACGATGGGAATGCCGGTCTTATCGATGAAATCAATCGCCGCGGGGATCTCGGTGAAGACGCCGTATGCCGCGGTCGGGACGTTGTACTTCTGCATCAGGTCCTTCGAGAACGCCTTGGACGCCTCGATGATGGCGGCGTTCTTGCGCGCGCCGAAGGCCTTCATGCCGTTCTCCTCGAAGAGGTCGACAAGCCCCAGCGAAAGCGGGAGTTCCGGTCCGACCACGGTCAGCTCGACCCCTTCCTTTTTGGCGAAGTCGAGGAGCCCCTGGAGGTTGTCGACGGCGATGTCGACGTTCTCGGCGAGCGTCGCGGTCCCCGGGTTACCCGGAGCGCAGAACACCTTCTCCACGAGCGGGGACTGTGCGATCTTCCAGACCAGCGCGTGCTCGCGCCCGCCGCTGCCTACTACCAATACCTTCATAATCGTTCTCCTTGACATCAAAAGCTGTAACCACAGAGGACACAGAGGGTCGCAGAGGAAACCCAAAGGTTTTCCTCCGTGTCCTCCGTGCTCCCCTGTGCCCTCTGTGGTGAGCTTATTTTCGATTTTTAGTGCCTGAAGTGCCTCATGCCGGTGAAGACCATGGCGATGTTGTGCTCGTCGGCGGCGGCGATGACCTCGGCGTCGCGCATGGAGCCGCCCGGCTGGATCACCGCGGTGACACCTACGCTTGCCGCGTTGTCCAGGCCGTCACGGAACGGGAAGAAGGCGTCGGACGCCATGACCGCACCCTGGACCGGAATCCCTGCGTGCTCGGCCTTGATGGCGGCGATGCGTGCGGAGTTGACGCGGCTCATCTGCCCTGCGCCCACGCCGACGGTTGCGTTGCTGCGGCCGTAGACGATGGCGTTGGATTTGACGAACTTGGCGACGCGCCAGGTGAAGAGGAGGTCTTCCATCTCCTGGTCGGTCGGTGCGCGCTTGGTCACCACCTTGAGCTCGTTGAAGAGTTCGAGGTCGGCGTCCTGCACCAGCATGCCCCCGTTCACGCGTTTGAAATCATAACGCGCGGCGGGCTGCTCCGGCCAGAAACCGCACTCCATGAGGCGGACGTTCTTCTTGGCGGCGACGATTTCGCTCGCGGCCTCGGTGACCTTCGGCGCGATGATCACCTCGACGAACTGGCGCTCCACGATGGCGCGCGCGGTGGTCTCGTCGAGTTCGCGGTTGAAGGCGATGATGCCGCCGAAGGCGGACTCGGGGTCGGTCTTGTAGGCTAAGTCGTAGGCTTCCATGATGCTGCCGGCGACGGCGACGCCGCAGGGGTTCGCGTGCTTCACGATGACGCAGGCGGGCTGGTCGAACTGCTTCACGCACTCGAGCGCCGCATCGGTGTCGCCGATGTTGTTGTAGGAGAGCTCCTTGCCCTGGATCTGGCGCGCCGTGGAGATGGAGGATTCCTTCGCCCCCTTCTCGACGTAGAAGGCGCCGGACTGGTGCGGGTTCTCGCCGTAGCGCATCCCTTGGGCCAGCTTGTACTGCATGGTGAGGGTATCCGGGTATTTGGCGACCCCTTCGCCGGTGCGTGCGCCGAGCCAGTTGGAGATGGCGCCGTCGTATGCCGCGGTGTGCTGGTAAACCTTCACAGCCAGGCGGAAGTTGGTCTCGCGGGAGACGCTGCCGCCGCTCGCCTTCATCTCGTCAAGCACGGTCGCGTAGTCGGCGTGGTCGACGATGACGGTGACGTCGCGGTTGTTCTTGGCAGCGGAGCGGAGCATGGTCGGGCCGCCGATATCGATGTTCTCGATGGCGTCTTCCATGGTGCAGTCTTCCTTGGCAACGGTCGCCTCGAACGGGTAGAGGTTCACCACCACCATGTCGATCGGCTCGATGCCGTGCTCCTGCATCTTGGCGACGTGCGCCGGGTTCTCACGCATCCCGAGGATGCCGCCGTGCACCTTCGGGTGCAGCGTCTTGACCCTGCCGTCCAGCATCTCGGGGAAACCGGTGAACTCGGAGACGTCCTTCACGGGGATACCCGCCTCACGCAAAAGCTTCGCGGTCCCGCCGGTGGAGAGGATCTCCACGCCGTAACCGGCCAATGCCCGGGAAAATTCCACCACGCCAGTCTTCTCCGACACGCTTACCAGCGCGCGCCCAATCTTTGCCATTGCTCGCTCCTTTTTTGCAGCCTTGATGTTGATTTCAACTGTTTGAAAGCATTACCACAGAGGACACCGCGGTCCACTGAGGACACAGAGGATAAAAAGAAGGTGAAACGTTAAAGCCTTGAGCCTTTCCTCCGGGACCTCTGTGAACCTCCGAGTCCTCCGTGGTCAGGCTTCTGGTTGTTTGGGGAAGTCTATATTTGCAAGGAAGTGCTTTTCGAAGAGCGGTGTGCCGGAAAGGGGGATGACGCGGACCTTTTGCGCAAGGTCCTCCATCCGGTCGATGCCGTCCGCAACGAGCAGAACCCGCTCCACTCCGGCCAGCGCCCCTTCCCTGACAAATCCGGTGATTCTTACCATCTTTTCGTTGAAAATTCCAACCTTTTTTAGCACATCCGGTGCCAGCACCGCCCCGAATGAGCCGGTCAGTACCACCCTGGAAACCTCGTCCGGGGAAAGCGCCGCCTTCCCCAAAAGGATCTCCATCCCGCCGCGCATCGCCCCCTTGGCAAGCTGCAGCGCGCGGATGTCCTCCTGGTCCAGGTAGACCACGGCTTTCGCGTCGCGATGCAGGATGAAAGCTGGGATGCCGTTCACCTCCTGCACGCGGTTGGCGAGGTTGGAATCGATCTCCGCAGCGGGAAGCAGGCGGCCGGTGGCGTCGACGATGCCGTGCTCGAGGAGTGCCGCGACGGTGTCGAGAACGCCGGTGCCGCAGATGCCGCGCGGCGGTGCGCCTGGAATGGCGGTGATGATGACCCGTTCCCCTTCGATGCGCACGCCGCTCACCGCTCCGGGTAGCGCAGCCATGCCGCACTTCAGGTTCCCCCCTTCGAAGGCGGGGCCTGCGGCGGCCGAGGTGGCGAGGTAGCGCTCGCCGTCGAAAAGCGCGATTTCCGCGTTGGTGCCGACGTCAAGGAAGAGCGTCCCCGCAGCGGGCACCTCAGGCATGCCGAAGAGGAAGGCAAGGAGGTCGCCGCCGACGAAGCCGCCGGGAAGCGGCAGCAGGTAGGCGGGACAGTCGCGGTTCCAGCCAAGCTCAAGGGTCGAGACGGATTTCCCGGCCGAGAAAAGGGGACGAAACGGGGGATGGGCGAGCGACTCGACCGGCAGCGCCAGCGCGATGGTTTCCATCGAGGGGTTCCCGGCGATGGCCACGCGGGCAAGATCGTGCCCCCCAGCGCCGACGCGCTCCAGGAGTTCCGCTGTCATGCGCTCCATCTCGCGGGCCAGCGCCACCTGCATGGCGCGCAGCGTTTCGGGATTTTCTCCGGCGGTGAGGCGGGCTAATACGTCGGCGCCCCAGGGGCGTTGCGGGTTTAGGGCGCCGGTGGCGGCGATGCGTGTTCCGGTTGCCGGGTCGAGGAGCGAAGCGGCGATGGTGGTGGTGCCGAGGTCGAAGGCGGCGACGAGGCCCCTAGAAGAAGACAAGGGTACTCTCCGCGGCTGGAACGACCTCGCCGATCGCTGCGGCGAAGAGGCCGGAAGCCTCGGCACGGGAGAGGAACTCGCGGGCGTCTGCCGGTGCCAGGGAGATGAGGAGGCCGCCCGAGGTCTGCGGATCGAAGAGCGGCAGAAGGGGATCGCCGGTGGCACCGGTAACGTGCCCTTCGTAATGCTGACGGTTACGGTAGCACCCCGCGGGAACCATGCCGTCGTCGATGAGCGCAGGGACCCCGGCCATGACCGGTACCGCGGCGAGTTCGATCCTGAAGGAGACGCCGGCGCCGAGCGCCATCTCGCAGGCGTGCCCGATGAAGCCGAAACCGGTCACGTCGGTCGCCGCGGTGGCGTTGCAGGCGAGCATCAGCTCGCACGCCTTCGCGTTCAGGGCGGTCATCCAGGAGATCGCCTCGGCCTCGAGGGCGGCGTCGATCATCTCCGCCTTGATCGCGGTGGAGACAATGCCGGTCCCAAGCGGTTTGGTGAGAACTAGAAGGTCGCCCGGCCGCGCGGTGCAGTTGCGGACGATGCGGGAGGGATCGATGAGTCCGGTGACGGCGAGGCCGAATTTAAGTTCGTCGTCCTCTACGGTGTGACCGCCGACGAGGCACGCGCCGGACTCCTTGAGCGCATCGGCGCCCCCCGCGAGAATCGCGGCAAGGACCGCAGTCGGGAGCGAGCAGGCCGGAAAAAAGGCGAGGTTCATCGCGGTCACCGGTTTGCCACCCATGGCGTAGACGTCGGAAAGGGCGTTGGCCGCGGCGATGCGGCCGAAGGTGAATGGGTCGTCCACAAGCGGCGTGATGATGTCGGTCGTCTCCACCAGGGCGAGGCTCTCGCCGATGCGGTAGATCCCGGCATCCTCGGCCCCCTCGACCCCCACGATGAGGTTCGGGTCGTCCGAGCGGGTTATGTCGCGGATGGCTTCTTCCAGGCCCGCCGGGCCCAGTTTGGCAGCTCAACCCGCCGCCTGCACCATCGCTGTGAGACGTACCTTGTCAGTCATAAAAGCCTCTGAATTTCATAAAATTCAAACGATCTCTTTTTCGCTTCTTTCGTTAGCCGATATAGACCCTGCGCACCCTTCGTGTCGCTATGCCGCACATGATCTCGTAAGGGATGGTGCCGGCCTTCTCGGCGAGTTCCTCGGCGCTGATGCGGTCCCCCATCGGATCGGGCCCCAAAAGGGTAACCTCGTCGCCGACCTGGATCCCCTCGATATTGGTTACGTCGAGCATGATCCAGTCCATGCAGACCGTGCCGGAGACCCGGGCGCGCTGCCCGCGGATGAGCGCCTCCCCCTTGTTGGTGAGGCTGCGGCAGTAACCGTCGGCGTAACCGACCGGAACGCTGGCGATGAGGGCCCGCTCCTTGGCCACGAAACGCCTGCCGTAACTTATGCTGGTTCCGGGCTCCACCCACTTGAGCATAGCCACCCGGCTTTTCAGCCGCATCACCTGGAGAAACGGCTCCTGGTCCGCGAAATCCGAGGAAGGGGCGGCGCCGTACAGGATGATGCCGGGGCGCACCAGGTTGCAGAAGGGAAGATCTGCGGCGAGGATGGCGGCGCTGTTTGCGGTGTGGATGTAGCGGGGCTCGTACCCCTGGCGCCGCGCCTCGATGACTGCTGCATTGAAACGCTCGGCCTGGAGTTTCGTGAAGGCGATGCCGTCCGGGTCGAGCTCGTCCGCGCTCGCGAAGTGGGAGAAGATCCCCTCCAGCTCGAGGTTCTTGAACTGCTTCAGCTGTTCGAGGAATTCCGGCACCTTGTCCCAGGTGACCCCGAGGCGTCCCATGCCGGTATCGACCTTCAGGTGGATCTTCGCCTTGCGGTAACACTTGATCTCGACCGCCGCCTTGTCGAGCGCGGCCGCCTGCTCGAGGGAATAGAGCGCGGTGGAGATGTTGAGGCCGATGCAGCGGCGCTCCTCACCCGGATAGATGCCACCCAGGATCAGCACCGGGCGGTAGATGCCGCTCATGCGCAGTTGCACGCCTTCCGCGAGAAAGGCAACCGCGAAGGCGTCCACCCCGAGCTTCTCCAGCTCCTCGGAGACGTACTGGAAACCGTGGCCGTAGGCATCCGCCTTCACCACGGCAAGGATGCCGCACCCCTCGGGCACTCGCTTCTGGACCAGGCCGAAGTTGTGCCGAAGCGCGGCAAGATCTATCTCAACTACCGTCGGACGACTGTCCATATTTTTTCCTGCATAGGATTATCTGAATAAAATCAGGCCGGGAGCACCCGGCCAGTGATTTTTCTACCACTTTAGCCATTCAGTGTAAAGGTAAAAACCCGAAAGCGATTGACTTTGCAAGAGGATTCCATTATGTTTACGCGCAGCAAAAAGGCCAGCTAGGGGAGTTCGCGAGGACTGAGACAGGGCGACCTGAACCCTTTGAACCTGATCCGGGTAGCACCGGCGTAGGGAAGCGGCGCGCACTCCGACCTTTCGATCCAAGGAGCCGTGACCTTCCGTCGCGGCTTTTCTATTTTGTCCTTCAGAACCCTCAACGCAAAGACGCAAAGCGCAGAGACGCCAAGAGAGGCTTGAAGAGACAGATAGAGTCAAACCTTCTTGTTTTACTTTGCGTCTTCGCGGCTCCGCGTCTTTGCGTTACAGCTTTTGAGGTGACTCGTGTTGAAACTCGTGGTGGACCATAGCGGCAGGGAACGACGTGTAGCGGGACTTTACCTGATTACGGACCAGGGTGATCGCCTGCTGCCGCGCGTGCGCGAAGCGCTCTCCTCGGGGGGCGTCGCCATACTGCAGTACCGGGACAAGCTGCGCAGCTACGAGGAGCGCCTTGAACTCGGGCACGACCTGAAGCGGCTGTGCGCCGAGTTCCAGGTGAAGCTCATCGTGAACGATGACCTGAAGCTCGCGCTCGAACTGGACGCGGACGGCGTACACCTCGGGCAGGAGGACGGCGATTTCGCCGCGGCGAGAGAAACGCTCGGCACCAAAAAGCTCATCGGCATCTCCACCCACTCGGTTGAAGAGGCTCTGGCCGCACAGGAAGCCGGCGCCGACTACATCGGGTTCGGCGCGCTCTACCCCACCGAGACCAAGGACGTCGAGTACATCCAGGGACCGGAGGCGCTCGCCCTCGTGCGCGAGAAGGTGAAACTCCCCATCGTCGCCATCGGCGGCATCAACCGGGACAACGCCTGCGCGGTAATCGACGCCGGCGCCGATTCCATCGCGGTCATTTCCGCAGTCCTCTCCGCACGCTCCCCCGGGCTCGCGGCGACCGAACTGTCGCTTTTGTTCAACCGCCGCATGCCGCACCCGCGCGGCGCTGTGCTCACCATCGCAGGCAGCGACTCCGGCGGCGGAGCGGGTATCCAGGCCGACCTCAAGACCGTCACGCTCCTCGGGAGCTACTGCGCCTCCGCCATCACGGCCCTCACCGCCCAGAACACCCGCGGCGTTACCGGGATCCACCCGTCCCCTCCCGCGTTCCTCGCGGACCAGATCGACGCCGTGCTCTCGGACATCCCGATCGACGTGGTGAAGATCGGCATGCTCTGTTCGCCTGAAAACGCGGAAATCGTCGCCGACAAGCTGACCGCCTACGAGATGCGGATGGTGGTGCTCGACCCGGTTATGAGCGCGAAAGGCGGAGTATCCCTCATCGAGGACGAGGCCCTTTCGGTGCTGAAAAAGCGCCTGGTACCGCTCAGCTACCTGGTCACCCCGAACATCCCGGAGGCCGAGGCGCTCACCGGTCTCACCATCACCGATACCGCAGGGATGGAACTCGCGGCGCGGGCGCTGCACCTCATGGGGGCAAAGCACGTCCTCATCAAGGGGGGGCACCTGACCGAGGGGGTCGTCACCGACATCCTTTTCGACGGACACAACTTCAACCGCTACAGCGCCCCGCGCGTCCTCACGCGGAACACCCACGGCACCGGATGCACGCTCGCCTCGGCGATCGCGACCTATCTCGCCCAGGGAGAGCCGCTTCCCGGCGCGGTATTGCGCGGGAAGCTTTTCGTCACCCGCGCCATCAAGTACGCCCAGCAGCTCGGCCGCGGGCACGGGCCGGTCAACCACTTCCTCGCGGCACGGGATCAGGGTGAATAGGTCGTCGGGAACGAACTCGCATCTACTTACTGAAGAGCAATTCAATAAAGGAGCAACCATGACGCAGCTCGAATACGCCCGCAAGGGGATCATCACGGACAAGATGAAAACAGCCGCCCTCGCTGAAGGGGTCGATGCCGAATTCATCCGCGCCGGGATCGCCGCGGGAAACATCATCATCTGCCATAACAACAAACACGCGAACGGCACCCCGCTCGCCGTAGGCCGCGGCCTCAGGACCAAGGTCAACGCCAACATCGGCAGCTCCGCCGATGACCTCGATTTCGAGAAGGAACTTGAAAAGGTGCGCGTGGCGGTGGCAAGCGGCGCCGACGCCATCATGGACCTCTCCACCGGCGGCCCGGTCGACGAGATCCGCCGCGCCGTGATCGCCGAGACATCTGCCTGCATCGGCAGCGTGCCGCTGTACCAGGCGGCGCTCGACGCGGTCAGAAAGCACAAGAAGGCGATCGTCGAGATGACCGTGGAGGACATCTTCCAGGGCGTCATCAAGCACGCCGAGGACGGCGTCGACTTCATCACCGTGCACTGCGGCGTCACCCGCGCCACCGTCGAGCGCATGCGCCGCGAAGGGCGCATCATGGACGTCGTCTCCCGCGGCGGCGCCTTCACCATCGAGTGGATGGCGCACAACAACAAGGAAAACCCGCTCTTCGAGCACTTCGACCGCCTGCTCGAGATCACCAAGGCCTACGACATGACCCTGTCGCTCGGCGACGGTTTCCGTCCCGGCTGCCTCGCCGACGCCACCGACCGCGCCCAGATCCACGAACTGATCCTCCTGGGTGAGCTCACCCAGCGCGCCCAGGATTACGGGGTACAGGTGATGATCGAGGGACCGGGGCACATGCCGCTGAACCAGATCGAGGCGAACATCCAGCTGCAAAAAAGGCTCTGCCACGGCGCCCCCTTCTACGTGCTCGGACCGCTCGTCACCGACATCGCCCCCGGCTACGACCACATCACCTCCGCCATCGGCGGGACCATCGCGGCCGCCGCAGGCGCCGACTTCCTCTGCTACGTAACCCCGGCCGAGCACCTGAAGCTCCCGAGCGTCGAGGACGTGCGCGAAGGGGTCATGGCGTCGCGCATCGCGGCTCACGCGGCCGACATCGTGAAGGGCGTGAAGGGCGCCATGGAGAAGGACAACGAGATGGCGCGCTGCCGCAAAAAGCTCGACTGGGAGGGGCAGTTCGCCCTCGCCATCGACCCGGTGAAGGCGCGCCGCCTGCGCGAGGAGTCCGGCGTCGCCGACCACGGCGCCTGCACCATGTGCGGCGAGTTCTGCGCCTACAAGGTGATGGACGACGCCACCGAGCGCGAGAAGGCCAACGCCGCAGCGGCCTGCTAGATATTATTAAATAGGACGGGGCGGCCGATGCGGCCGCCCCGTCGCTGATTCTGAAGGAACCTGCCGTAGCGAGCACGCCACCTCCCCGCAAACCAGTACCCGATCCTACGCAAAATCCACCTGCAGTTCCTGGCATCTTCCACTCAGAAAAAAACCGGCAGTGCGGCTCATTTGCCGCATCAAACCCGGAACGAAAAAAAGTGCTGGACATTTCTCCCCCGTTCGGTTAGGGTACCCTCGACCCAAACCGGAGAGGGAAAGATGCACTCAGCACACGAGAAAACACCGCGGTTTTGCGGCGAACCTGTCACCGCGCGCCAGCTCGAACTGATCAGGGGTGTCGTCAACGACTGCCCCGGAATCTCCAGGACCGAGCTCGCGGGCACGGTTTGTGAACTTCTCGACTGGCGCCGTCCGAACGGCAGGCTGAAGACGGTGGAGTGCCGCGCTTTCCTCGAAGGGCTGGACGGCACCCTGTTCCGACTTCCGCCTGCGCGCCAGGGGCGTCCCCGCGGCTCGCGCACCTCCACGTGTGCGGCGGAAACGGGCGATCCCGTCCTGTCCGGACCGCTGCACGCATTCGGGGCGCTCGAAATCGTGCCGGTCTCGGGGAAGAAAGAGCAGGCGCTTTGGCGCTCACTGGTGGAGCGGCATCACTACCTTGGGCACAAGGTCCCCTTCGGCGCCCACATAAGATACTTCGTTAGGCTGCACGCCCCGTCCCCGGTGATCGTCGGGTGCCTGCAGTTCTCGAGTCCCGCATGGCGCATGGAGGCGCGCGACCGCCACATAGGGTGGAACGACGAGGCGCGCAGGGAGAATCTGCAGCGGGTGGTGTGCAACTCCAGGTTCCTGGTGCTCCCCACGGTGCAGGTGAAAAACCTCGCCAGCGCCGCCCTTTCGCTGGCACTGCGCCGCCTTGCCGCCGACTGGGAGGAGCGTTTCGGGGTGCGCCCGCTTCTCGCTGAAACGCTCGTCGACGGCAGCAGGTACGCCGGCACGTGCTACAAGGCGGCGAACTGGATCGAGGTGGGGTGCACCACGGGACGCGGCAGGAACGACCGGGACCACGCCCGTCACGGGGAGAGCCCGAAGAAGGTATTTTTATTTCCGCTGGCGAAGGGAGCGGTACGGCTGTTGAGGCAGGCGAAGGAGCAAGCGCCCCGGCCCGAACGGCACCCGGATGGCGCGATGCCATCCGCCGCACCGCCGGTCAGGAAGCGGTGTGAGCATAGGAGGAGCGACATGGTGAAAAAGATAGCGCGAAAGCTCTTTGCGACGGCGGCAATGGCCACCCTTTTCGGGTGCGGTGCGAGCGTGGACTCGCTGGTGCACCAGTCCACAAGCATTCACCCGCAGCAGGTGAGGCGCTCCCAGTCCGACGCCACCCCCGTGCCGAGGCAGATACCGCTTTACACCTACCAGGTGGTCAAGAGCTGGCCCCACTACCACTGGAGCTTCACCGAGGGACTCACTTTTCAGGACGGCGTGCTCCTCGAAAGTTCCGGGCTTTACGAGAGATCGGCGATCATGAAGGTCTGGCCCGGCTCCGGACAGGTGCTGAGCAGCGAGGGGGTTCCGAGGGATTACTTCGCCGAGGGGATCACCGTCTTGCACGACAGGCTCTACATGGTCACCCTTTCGGGGGACGGGATCATCTACGACCACAAGACGCTGCGCCGAGAAGGGGAATTCTCCGTCGACGGTGAAGGGTGGGGGCTTACCAACGACGGCAAGCACCTCATCATGAGTAACGGCAGCAACCGCATCAAGTTCATCAACCCGGAAACCTTCCAGACCGAGCGGAGCGTGGAGGTGACCTGCAACGGGACCCCGCTTAGGAACCTGAACGCGCTGCAGTACGTGAAAGGCGAGATTTACGCCAACATCTGGAAGACCGATTACATCGTGCGCATCAATCCGGCGAACGGTGCCGTGGTGGGGTGGGTGAACCTGAAGGGGCTCTTGCCGTCGAACGAGCGCAGCCGCGACCCCGATCACGTGCTGAACGGGATCGCCTACGACGAACAGAGCGACCGGCTGGTGGTGACCGGCAAGATGTGGCCCAGCTATTTCGAGATCCGACTGGAACAGGTGGCCAGCGCCGAATCCTGAGGTCCGGCGAGCGACTGCAAAGGATGAAAAAGGCGCGAAGGCAAGGGCATCAGGAATTCATCCGTTGGCCCTTGCGGCTTCGCGCCTTTTAGTTTGTCGGTTTTCTTTCCTACTTAGCCCCCAGCTTCCTGAGGGACTCCATCACTTTCTGCAGGTCCGCCGATGGCTTCCCTACCGTGACGAAGCCAAGCGGGCGCTCGATCTTCTTCGTCTCGACCACGGCGGTCTCCGCCTGGTTCACGAAACCGCGCCCCAGACCGCCGATGCCGGAAGGATCGGCAGCGACCCGGTCGTTCACCTGCTTCACGAAGTCCACCGCCTTCGCCTTGTCGACGTACTCGGCATTCCCCATGACCACCTGCTTGATCAGCCCGCGGGTGGCGCTCGCCTTCGCATCGGTGTAGACGGTGATGGGGAGATCCGTCCCTCCCACCTCCTTCCAGTTGACGATCTTCCCGGTATGGATGTCCCTGATCTGCTCCCAGGTTAGCCGCTTGACCGGGCTTAAGGGGTGCACCACGAACACCACCTCTGACTTCGCCAGTACGTCCATCTGCAGACCGTCCGTCGGCTTCGACAGACCGGCGGATTTCCCCGCGCCGATGGTGGCGTCGAGAGAGGCGGAGGCCATGGCTGCGTCGCACTTGCCGTCGAGGAGATCGATCATCCCCTTGCCGGCGTTGCTCTTGTCCACGACGAGCTTCACCCCGGTCTCCTTCTCTACGGCGTCCTTATTCGGGGCGACAAGATCGGTAACCACGCTGGCCGCGCCGCAGAGCTTCACCTGCGGGGGCGCGGCGGGGGGCTTCGTGTCGAACTTGCGGTGGCACAGCTCGCAGTCGTTGAAGGCCCGGGTGCCGTTGTGGCAGGCAAAACAGGCGACCGGCTTCTCGTGGTCGTCCATGGTGATGAGGGCCTTCTTGGCGGTGCCGAAAAGGGCGCCGTGGCAGTCGTTGCAGAGCATCCCCTTGGAGGCATGCAGCCTGCCGTCGAAGATCACCTTCCCCTGCCCTGCCCCGCCGTAAAGAAGCGCCTTGTCGTGGGTCGCACAGGCAACGCCGGCGGTGAGCGCCAGCGCGAGCGCGCAAATCGTTGCAATTGTCTTTCGCATCGGTCGTCTCCGGATGTCCCGCCTCGGCGCTAGCGTCGACCGCGGCGGGCGGGTCGCATCGTTAAAGATCCCCCTCCCACGCGGGAGGGGGCGCATGGTGGGGGCTAGGCCAGGATGTCGCGGCTCACCTTCTTGACGTCCGCGGTGCCGGTAAGGGTCATGGCGACGACCAGCTCGTCCTGCATCTTTTTGAGGATGGCGGCAACCCCTTCCGCCCCGCCGCCGACCGAGCCGCGTACCAGAGGTCGCCCGACCAGAACGGCGTCGGCGCCGAGGGCGAGCATCTTCAGCACGTCGGCGCCGTAACGGATGCCGCCGTCGACGAAGATGGTCATCTTCCCCTTAACCTTGTCCGCGATGGCGGGAAGAACCTCGGCGGTACCCGGGGTGTGGTCGAGGACGCGACCGCCGTGGTTGGAGACGACGATGCCTGCGGCACCCACCTTGTAGGCCGCAACGGCCTCCTCGGGGGTCATCACCCCCTTGATGACGAAGGGAAGCTTCGTGGAGCGCGCGATCTCGCGCAACTGCTCCAGGGTCTTCGGCTCGACGGTCTGCCCCGGCAGGGCACGGGCAGCACGGCCGGCGGAGTCGATGTCGATGGCGAAGAAGGGGGCGCCGGTCGCTTCGATCAGCCTGATGCGCTGGATGATGTCGGCCTGACTGCGCGGCTTGATCTGGGCCACCGCCCTCCCCTTGTATTTGGCGACCGTCTTAAGCCTCGTCTCGTAGGTGGCGAGCGGGTCGCCGATGCCGTCGGCCGCGAAACCGATGGTGCCGGCGAGCACGCAGCCGCCGATGATCCCTTCGGCGTACTCGTCTTCACCCACCTTGCCGCCAAGCCCCATGTTGTAGGTGACCCCGCCGGTGATGCCCGAGAGGATCGGCATGGAGAGCTTGGCGCCGAAGATGGTGACCGAGGTGTCGGGCTTTTTCACGTCGTGAAAAGTGCGCATCTTCAGGTCGTACTTGGCGAGCGCCTGGAGGTTGTTCCTGAAGGCGCGGCCCGAATCGATCCCCCCCATGCCCGGGACCTCGCCGGAACAGGCGACGCCGTCGCACTCGGGACAGACGCGGCAGCGCGGGTACATCTTCTCGCGCGCCACTTTGAGCACGTCGGCGACCTTCTTGGTCCCGCCCCCTGCCGCGGTGGCGGTCGCCGCCTTGGCCGCGGTCTTCGCCTCTTCGGCGGCGCGCGCCTCGCCGCGCCCTACCGCCTGCACCGCCAGCACGCTGGCGCCGACCACTGCTGCGGTCTTGATAAAGTCGCGACGGGTTACGTTCCCGCCTTCCATTTCCTCGCATTCGATGGACATAACGGCCTCCTGTGGTTGTGATTCTCATGCGTTACGGATTCTTGTGATCTGCATGATAGACAAGGAGAGTCGGCGGGACATCCATGAAACCGTGAATGGCACAAAAAAGGGGGTGAATGGCATAAAGCGCCTTTCAATGGCAGGAGAAGAAGGGGAGAAAAGGCAGTGAGAGGCTCCGGACTAGCGGTTCAGCAGGAGTCTCTCCTTGAGATCCTTCGCGTGGTACCGGCTCACCAGCACCTGGCTGCGCACCGCGTCGTTCATCACCAGTTTGCAGCTGCCGCTGAACCAGGGGATGATCTCGATGATGCAGTTTAGGTTCACCAGGGCGTTTCGGTGCACCCGCGTGAAGGAATACGGGGCGAGGAGTTCCTCGAGGGCGCTCAGCGTGCTCTTCGAGCTGTAGACCGCGTCGCGGGTGTGCACCTGTGCCTCTCCCTCCTCGGCGGTTATGAAGATCACCGATTCGGGGGCGATGGGGATCTGCTTGCCCCGCTTTTGCACCAGGATGCGCTTGATCCCCTGCGTTTCCGGCGGGGTCGCGCGCCGCTCCTGCCCCGCCAAAGCCTGGAGAGCCTTCTGCACCGTCTTAGCCACCCGCTCCAGGGTGAAGGGCTTCAGGAGGTAATCGAAGGCGTCGACGCTGAAGGCATCCACGGCAAACTGCTGGAAGGCGGTAGCGAAGACGACGAGCGGGGGATCGGGAAGCTCGGCGATCACCTCGGCGAGCTCGATGCCGTTCAGCCCGGGAAGCTGGATGTCGAGGAAGACCAGCCGGGGCCGCTTCTCGCGGATCTCCTTCAACGCCTGGGACGGGTTCGCGGCCTCGCCCGCCACAACCACCTCGGGGACCTGTTCCAGGAGAAAACGGAGTTCGCGGCGCGCGGGCGCCTCGTCGTCGATGATGAGAACGGAAATGCTCATGCGGTTACCGGTATCAGGAAGGAAACCGTGGTCCCCTCGCCCGCCTTGCTGTCGATGTTGAGGGCGCACTCCTTGCCGTACAAGGCGGAGAGGCGGCTGTTCACGTTGCGCAGGGCAAGGCCGAGCCCCGTCCCGGAATGGCTCCCCGCGCCGTCGGAAAGCAGGGTGCGGATGCGGTCACGGGGGATCCCGACGCCGTTATCGTGCACCGAGATGGCGACGTGCCCCTCACCCCTGCGGGCGCGCACCTGCACCACGCCCCCCTCTTCGCGCGCGGAGATGCCGTGGCGCACGCTGTTTTCCACGAGCGGCTGCAGGATGAGCGGCGGCAGGTGGCAGGAAAGCGCGGCCTCGTCTATGTCGTAGACGATGGAGAGGCGCTCCTCGAAGCGCGCCTTCTCTATCGCGACGTACGCCTCGCAGTGCTCGAGTTCCACGGAAAGCGGCACCTGCACCACGCCCGGGCTTATGTTGCGCCGGAAAAAGTCCGCCAGCTTCACCAGGAGGAAGGAGGCCTGCTGCGGGTCGGTACGGGTGTGGCTGATGATGGTCGAGATGGCGTTGAACAGGAAATGCGGGTTGATCTGCGCCTGCAGCGCCTTGATCTCGGCGTCCGAGGCGAGCTTGCGCTGCAGCTCGATCTCTCCCAGTTCGAGCTGGTTCGAGAAGAGCAGGGCGAGGCCGTTGGCAAGCTCCTCGTCCAGCCTGCCGATGCCGTTCTCCTTCTGACGGTAGAGCTCCATCACCGCCACCGGCTTCTCCCATTTCTTGAGCGGGACCACGATGACGGAACCGAGCCGGCACCCGCCGCAGGAGCAACCGATCTCCCGCCTCGTTTTAGCAACGACGACACTCCCGGTCTCGAAGGCGCGAGCTGCGGCGGCCGAGAGAGGGCGCGTTCCAGCCGCGTGCCGCTCCGCCTCGAGCCCCTCGTGCGCCAGGGTCTCCCGGATCGTCGAGAGGGAGACCGCGTCGATCCCGGTCATCTCCTTTATGATGTGCACCGTCTGCGCCGCGTTCAAGCGGTCCAGACCGCCTCTCAGGTGAGGAAGGGTCTTGAAGGCGATGCCGAGCGTGGTCTGCGCCTGCTGCGCCATGGCCCTCTGCTGCTCGCGCGCCTGAACGGCGATCAGCTCTACGAGTACGGCTACGCCGAAGGCGTTGGCGAAGACACTGGGAAGGCCGATCGAGGAGATGATCCCCGCGGCGGCTTCGTGCGGACGGGCAAGGAGGAAGATCAGCCCCATCTTGATCATCTCCGCTATCATCCCCATGGCGAAGGCGACCAGCGCGTCGAAGGGCCTTCGCTGCAGGCGCGGGTAGAGGACGCCCGCGATGACGCCGGCAAGGGGGGTGGCTATGGCGCAGGAAAGCGAGGTGACGCCCCCCAGGTCGTAGAAGAAGCGGTGCAGACCGGCGATGAGGCCGGCGACGAGCCCCACGAAGGGGCCGCCGAGGATGCTGGCGATCACCACCGGCACGGTGCGCAGGTTGGCGATGGCACCGTGCATCTGGAAGCCGCACACCGTTGCGAAGATCGCCATGGCGCCGAAGCAGACCGCGACGAGGAGTCGCTCCCGGCGCTCACCCCGCGCAAGGGTGCCCGCCAGAAGCCCCCGGAAAAGCTCGAATCTTATCATGAGGAAGAAGAGCACGGCCAGGATCCCCAGCCGCTCGAAGAGATCCAGAGCGAGCGTTACCACTTCCTTCATTTACTTCCCCCCGCGGCAGGTTTGGCGCAAACGGCGCCCACCATAGCACAGAAGCGGCCGCGAGCAAATAGCCTGCGAGGGCGGTTTAAATGGGCCTGGCGCGATTCGAGGCTGCCGGGTGCGCACCGCAGGCGCCCCCTGCCGGATCGGGCGCGGCGGCTGTTGCCCGCAGGACATGCAGCAGGTCCTGCATCTGCACCGGTTTACCCAGCACGGTCCGAATACCTGTGAAAGCCGCCCTGCCCAGCACCTCGGCGGTCACCGCACCGGTCACGAGGACTATCTCCATCAACGGATCAAGGCGCCCCGCCACCGCAGAGAGCTCCACCCCGTCCATCCCCGGCATCTGGAGGTCGGTGACCATCGTGCTGAAGCGCCGGGTGGACAGGATGGCGAGGGCTTCCTCGGCGCTGGTCGCCTTGCAGATTTCGAAACCGTTATCGGCCAGGATGCTGCACAAAAGCCCGAGATACTGCGCGTCGTCGTCGACCAGGATGATCGATCTTTTTTTCATGACTTCTCCGTTGATGAACCTGGGTAGGCACGACCTTAAGCCGCTGATCAGGAAGCGTTAGCGGAACCATCGAAAATTGGGGGAGGCGGGGGTACCGGGACCCGCCTCCCCCTGATGAGACGCCACGACGAGGAGGAAAAGTGGGCGTCTCGAAACTAGCGTATTTTTGGTCTTGCGCGTCGCGGCAGGAGGCTCATTACGGCAGCGAGCTTATGAACGAGAGGTTCACGAATCGCCACCCGGTCCCGGCCAAAAGGAACATGAAGATCGGGTCGTGCGGGTCTTGTTCCTGCAACACCCGTTTCAGGTCCTGCAGCCTTGTTATCCTCACGCTGTTCACCTCCGCTACTACGTCGCCGTTTCTCACCCCCCCCAGATAGGCGTCTCGCGTTGCATCCACCACCAACACGACAACACCGGTGCGGCTGCCAAGCCTTCCGCTCCGTTCCTCGTCGAGCACCACCTCGGTGAGCGTCATCCCCAGGAGGTTAAGGGTGGCCTTTTGCGCGTCATAGCTGACGCGGCTGCCAAGACAACCCGCACTCCCCGTTTTCCTCCCACGCCGTGGCATCAGTCCCAGTTTCATGGGCTACCTCCTCTCCGTCTCATCCATGGGGGCGTAATCTCCCCGCCGGTCCGGACCGCAGCCGCAGGGAGGCTCAGGTCTCGCATCTTCCTTGCGCGGCCTGAGTCTTTCCGCGAGGGTGCGCTGGGCCGGCGTCAGCAGCGCCTCGATCCTTGCGCGGGTTTTCGCCCTGGAAACAAGGTGTTCCACGTCCAGCGCCGCAAGTTTCTGGGCCGTGCCCTGCAGCGCCGCCTCGTTGAGGGGGACAGCCTCCTCGATGCCGCGCAGTTGGTCGCGCAGTTCGCGCTCCTTTTTCATGCGGGCATGGTCCAGCCCGCGCTGCTCGTCTACGATGGAGCCGATCTGCTTTTTCTGCGCCTCGCTCAACTCGAGCGCCCGCGCAATGGGAGCGGGAAAGCCTTCCGGCTTATCCGGTCGCTCCATGGCACCGCAACGGGGCTGCGGGGTGTCCGGGGGGGACGGCATGCCGTAGCAGGCCCAGCCCCCCAAAAAAAGCGCGGTCACCGTCATCATCACTGTTATCTTCTTTCTCATGGCATCTCTCCTTTCACAGCCGGGGCTAGACGTGTGCCGGCCGCCTCAAAGTCGCGTCCTTCTGATTCAGGATGCTACGACAAAGGCGCGTTAAGTTGGGTCAAGAGATGTGCATATTTGTCAGCACTCTTTCGGAGGGAAAAGAGCCGATCTTTACAATTCTTAACAGCATGGCCTTCTGGTTTTCGGCTATACTGGCGCACAAAAACAGAAGAAGATCAGGCAGATGAATAAAAAGATTCTCATAATAGATGATGACACCGGATTGTGCGAACTCCTCGAGAGCTACCTCGCGAGCGAAGGGTACACGGTGGAGGCTTGCCATGACGGTGGGGAAGGGGCCGATCTCGCCCTCGCGAGGGATTACGCCTTCGTGGTGCTGGACGTGATGCTCCCGACCCTGAACGGCTTCGACGTCTTGCGCCGGATCCGGCAGGGTTCGCAGGTCCCGGTGCTGATGCTGACCGCGCGCGGCGACGAGATCGACCGCATCGTCGGGCTGGAGATGGGGGCGGACGACTACCTTCCGAAGCCGTTCAACCCGCGCGAATTGGTAGCGCGGCTGAGGGCGATCCAAAGACGCAGCGACGCCTTTCCGGCCGGCACCGAGCCGAAGAGCGATCTGCTGCAGGCCGGCGACGTGATCCTCGATCTCGGCACCCGGACGGTCACCTGCGGCGGCGGTGCGGTAGAGGTCACCTCGCTCGAGTTCTCGGTGCTGGAGGCGCTGGTACGTCAGGCAGGGAGCGTGATGAGCCGGGACGACCTGACCCGCCAGGCGCTCGGGCGCGAGTTCAGCAGTTTCGACCGGAGCATCGACGTGCACGTGAGCAGCCTCAGGAAAAAGCTGGGGCCCGCACCCGCAGGCGACGAGCGCATCAAGTCGGTGCGGGGCGTCGGCTACATCTACGCCTTCTCCGCCGCGCAGCGGCACACCCACTGAGGGAGGCCCATGCGCAGCATCTTCGCGAAACTCTTCATCTGGTTCTGGCTCTCCACCGTCTTCTCGGGGCTCGTCTTCTTCGTCATCGCCTTCAACCTGCGGCTGTCGCCAATGCGCGACGAACGAAAGCGCCACTTCGCCGCGCAGCACCAGCAGGTCCTGGGCCAGGCGCTCGCCATCTACGGCAGCACTGCCGCCCTTCTCACCGAGAAGCAGGGGAGCCCGGCGGAAGCGGACGCCGACCAGGGACGCGTCGCCGGGCCGAGAGCCTACCTCTTCGCGGCGGACGGCACCCCGATTTCCCGCGGTGTCCCGCCTCGCATCGCGACCGCAGTGCGGGAACACGTCGCAGGGAAACAGGAGCGCCCGGATGACCGCGACCTCGTGGCGGTAACGGTGCAGGGGCCGTCCGGGAAACGATACCTTGCCGCCGCCCTCCCCCGCCCGGTCCCTCCTCCGCCGCATGAATTAAACCCGCTGCGTCCCCCGCCACTTTTCTGGCTGCAGATGGCGATCACCTTCGTGGTGAGCGGCCTTGTCTGTTATTTCCTCTCCTGGTGCATCGCCGCCCCCTTGCGCAGGCTGCGCGCCGCGACGCGTCGACTCGCCGACGGGGACCTTTCCAGTCGCGTCACCGTGATCCCGAGACAGGCAGGCTACGAGATCAACGACCTCGGGCGCGACTTCAACCTGATGGCGGCGCGCATGGAGAAGCTCGTGCTCGCCCACAAGCAGTTGGTCCGGGACGCTTCGCACGAGCTCCGTTCGCCGCTGGCGCGGCTGAACGTGGCGCTCGGCATCGCCCGCAAGGAATCTCCCCCTTCCGCGACCAAGGCCCTGGACCGCATCGAGTACGAGAGCGACCGGCTGAACCTCCTGATCACCGAACTGCTCACCCTGAGCAAGCTCGACGAGGGGAGCGAGCTCGACAGAAGCGATCTGGATCTTGCCGAACTGGTGGAAGAAGTGGCGCGGGACGCGGAGTTCGAGGCGTGCGCCTCGGACCGCCACGTACAGTGGAGTGCGACGCGTGGGATCACGGTACACGGCAACCGCGACTTTTTGAGCCGGGCCCTGGAGAACGTGGTGAGAAACGCGGTGAAATACACCGCGGAGGGAACGGCGGTGGAGATAGTTCTGGAGCGGGAGGAAGCGACTGCGCTGCTCCGTGTGCGAGATCACGGCCCGGGCGTCCCGGAGGAGCAACTTGCCGACATCTTCCGCCCCTTTTACCGCGTGGCCGAAGCGCGCGACCGGAAAAGCGGCGGCACCGGCATCGGGCTCGCCATCGCGGAGAAGACGGTCACCCTGCACGGCGGGAGCATCGCAGCGCGGAACCTGCCGCAAGGGGGCCTGGAAGTGGAGATCAGGCTGTCTCTGGGCTAGGTGCCCTCGGGTGGAAGAGACTGCCGGCACGTTGCCTGCTGCCCTGGTAAAAGAGGGTTGGGCGGGAGGAGCGCAAAAGCGGGTAGTTTGATATAGGGATTGACTGAGTTGCTGTTTTACGGTAAAAGGTTACCTCTGCAAAAGCCGCCCAGCTGCCAAGTACAGCAAAGCATGGGCATCTTGATAGAATTGGGCCGGAGTAACTCAGTTGGTAGAGTAGCTGATTCGTAATCAGCAAGTCGGCGGTTCGAGTCCGCTCTTCGGCTCCATACAAACAAGGGGTTACAGGACATCACCTGTTACCCCTTTGTCGTTTTCGCTCCTCACGTATCCTCTCACGTATCCTTTTCCCTGCGCTCTCGCTTCATCTTTTACGACCCCGGATTTTACGATCCTAATTCGCCATGTCGTGGGCGACATGGAGTCGGCCATGGTAGGACATCCTTCCTTAAAGGAAAGGGCGGCTAAAGGGAAGGGAGGCGTAACCGCGTATAGAATCCGCCTCGCTGCACCCCGGTAAAGCTCGTATTGAGAGGCCTCGCCCCCCAGCAATTGGCAGACATGTAACTTCATGCCGTTTTCTGGAACTCGACCTAGGATGATTCAATTTTTTGCTCTTGCATTAGCCAACCAAGTTAGGTAGTCTTCCCACAACAACACCCCCCACGCATCCCGTAAGATCTGCGCACCATGGGGGGTTACTTTTTTTCAGGGGTCCGCGACGTGCCGTTCAAGAAGCCCCCACTGACCTATGAGCAGAAAATAGACCTACTGCAGCAACGAGGTCTTCAGATTGACGACCACAACCGCGCCCGCCATTTCCTTTCCCACCTAAACTATTACCGACTGTCTGGCTACTGGCTTCCGCTAGAGCAGGATCATGCAACTCACACTTTCAAACCAAAGGCACATTTTGACACCGCTCTTGAACTATACTTTTTTGACCGGGAGTTCAGGCTCTGGGTCATGGATGCTATCGAACGGTTTGAGGTCTCCTTACGGGCTCAATGGGCTTACCATTTGGCTCATACCTATGGGCCTCTTGCGCACCTTGATGCTGGCTTGTTTAAGCCGCCGCGCCCTCCGAGGTGGAACCACGGTGACAGCATCCGATCATTGCAGCAGGTAGTCCGCAGAAGCTCTGAGATCTTCATTCGCCACAACCGCACCGCTTACCCAGAACTATCCCTCCCCCCGATTTGGGTAATCTGTGAAATCATGACCTTCGGTGAGCTTTCCCTCTGGTACGCAAACCTCGTCAAAAGTCGTGACCGCAACGCTATCTCTCGTATCTACGATATCGATGAAGTCATCTTCACCTCGTTCCTTCAACACATCACCACGGTCAGAAATATTTGCGCTCACCACTCCCGGCTCTGGAACCGCGAGTTCACCATCTCATGGGCCTTACCTAAAGCGAGGCCTACCCATGTGCTGCCCTCCTTAAACAGGGCTGAGCCTAGGAAGATCTACAACACATTGGTGATGCTTGGCCACCTGATGGATATCGTGAACCCCGGCCACAAATGGAGGGAGCGGCTGGGTGATCTTCTCACCCATCATCCTGCCGTGACACCACCAGCGATGGGGTTCCCAAAGGATTGGAAAGAGCTGTAGCTAACTGAAGGAGGTAGAAGATGTCTGATCTGAAATACGAACCGGTTGTCCATGACCATAAGGATCTGCTTGAAAAGGCAGGGAAGCGAAGAGGTTTCAACAAAGCATACGCGGAGTTGGATGAAGAATACGCTCTGGCAAAAGAGATGCTGGCGGCACGTGCGCGGGTCGGTCTTTCACAGGAAGCGGTTGCTGAAATCATGGGGACTACTAAAAGTGCAATTTCGCGACTCGAGGCAGCAGGAAAGCATACGCCTTCTCTGTCTACCCTAAAGAAATATGCCCATGCCGTGGGGTGTCATCTGGAAATACGCTTTGTCCCCGAGGGTTCGAGTAAACCTTAACTTCAGTATTGCCAACTGAGGATGGTGACGGGCGGACGCACAAAAATTGAAAGGCCCGCCGTTATGGCGGGCCTCACTTTTCTGCTTGATGGGTACCCTTTTCAAGGGTGTTGCCGGCGTTATGAACACCGGGAGGTTACAGCTTCAAGTTGTGAGATTCCTCTGCGGTGGAGTTTCTTTGATGCTGATTACCTCCTTTGTCCGAGATTCCTCTTTACTCTTGTTTTCTTTACTCTTGGCTAGCTAGCTGAGTCAAACATAACACCGCCGGGACCAAAGAAACAGTCTATTGAAATTTTTTTTTTACAGGTATACTGCTCAAGTTGCCCAGTCGGCCACCCTCCCCAGCGCTGCACCCCCTCCCTTGTGACAACACCACTACCTACTGATAGAGAGCCAACGCCTGTTGTCCGCGGCTGAGAGCACCCGGGCCGGAACTGGTGACTTGGACGCCGCCATTCATACGCATAGCCTGGTACTTGGTAACTTCATCACCTTCCTTCAACACCGCCACCGAGTTACCATTCTTCACGTTCCAGTCGATGGTCATCGTATCCAGGTAGGTATCGCCGCGGTAATGGTTCATCGTGTAGCGTACCGTGTCGCCGCTTTTGCTCGCATGCACCTTGAAGGTCTCGCCGTTTTCGCTGTACATGAAGTCCTTCTCGCCGGAAGCTACCGGGTTATGGCCGCTCCAGAACTCGATGGTGTTGAAGACCACGAAGTCGACCAGGGCCGAGACACCGTACACCGGGACGATGATGAAGACCCAGGTAACCAGACTGCGCAGGAACTTGTCGCCCACTTGGCCGTTCACCTGGTACACCTTCTTGGTTAGTGCCATTTTGCCGTAGCACCCCTGCAAGGACACCATCCCCATAACCATGGCGAGTATCGCCGCTGTAACTCTTTTCATACGTGTTCCTCCCTTTCGGATTGGATAGTACCACCGGAAACCGAACGCTCCCCGGGAATACATAGTATCAGCCAGCCACGCTCAGATCATTGCCATCAACATTTCCGGGCGGTGCTATGGCTGCAAGTGTCACAATAGGAAAGAGGCCTGCTGTCAGTTAGCTAGGCCTCTTTTGTCATACTCGATCCCCTCTTTACAGGGGTCATTCCGACGCTTTCGGCATCGGAGCTCTTAAGGCTGTGTGTAAGTTAGAATCCTCTTCAGCGGAGTTTACCTCGATACTGCTACCTCCTTTTCCGAGACATTCTGTTACAGCTAGCTAGCTGTGAGCACTATACCACCTGTCAAAAATTTTAAAAGAGTGCAATCGTATTTTTTACTACCCGCCTCGTGTACTACACCGGATCGGGGGCACTTCCATGCCGGCTGGACTTCAGTGGGGCCGATGCTAAACTGCGTTGGGTGCCGCCGGGACCTACCTCTTCTACGTGTGAAGAACCCGACGGCCAGCCTAACAGCGCTGCTTTGCTGCTGGAGGTACCCATGAAGACCACGATATTCTTCTCACTATTCATCATCCTCGTCCTGATCGCCGGCGCTGCTTACTATTTCGTCGACACTTCAGGACCCACCCTTGCCCTCTCGCGGCAACCCGGTCCCATCTCTGCAAAGGTGGATGTCGTCCTCAGGCTGCGCGACCGGTCGGGACTCAAATCCCTGAAGGTAGTCCTGTTACAGGGACAAAAGAGCTTCCCGGTTCTCGCGCATGAGTATCCCGCCGGGAAAACCGACGTATCGGAAAACTTCCGGTTCCCCGCACAGTCGGGACTCAAGGAAGGCCCCGTCAGGCTGCAGATAAGCGCCGTCGACCGCTCCATAATCCGCTTCGGTTCAGGCAACAGCACCGAAGAAACCCTCGACTTCGATTACCAGAACAAGCCTCCCGCAGTAACCGTGCTGAGCACGGCGCACAACGTATCGCGCGGCGGCTCGGGCCTTGTGGTGTACACGGTGAACCGGGAAGTGGTGAAGACCGGCATCGTCTTCGCGGACCGCTTTTTCCCCGGATACCGGCAGCCCGGCGGTTTCTACGCCTGCCTCTTCGCTTTCCCAAGCGATCTGCCGCAGGAGCGCTTCATCCCGAAGGTGCTCGCCGTCGACCGGGCGGGGAACGAGCGTCTGACCGGGATCTATTTCCACGTCCTGGAGAAGTCCTTCCCGAGGGACCGCATCGAACTCACCGACTCCTTCCTGGAGAAGGTCTCCTCGGAGTTCAAGGACCGGTTTCCCAAGGCGGCCACCCCGCTCGAGGTGTTCCTCAAGGTGAACAGCGAGGTGAGAAGCGCCGACCGCAAGACGCTTTACCAGACCGGGCTCAAGACCTCGCCGACGCCGCTTTGGAGCGGTGACTTCATGCGCCTGCCCAACTCGGCCCCGCGCGGGACCTTCAGCCAGTTCCGCAGCTACTTCTACAAGGGCGCACAAGTGGACCAGCAGTATCACCTGGGGATCGACCTCGCCTCCCTGGCACATGCGAAGGTTCCCGCCGCGAACAACGGGAAGGTGGTGTGGGCGGACGATCTCGGCATCTACGGGCAGTGCGTGATCATCGACCACGGCATGGGATTGCAGACCCTCTACGGACATCTAAGCCGGATCGGGGTGAAGGAGGGAGCCCAAGTGAACAAAGGGGACATCATCGGGGACACCGGCGACACCGGTCTTGCCAGCGGCGATCACCTTCATTTCGGCGTCGTGGTCTCCGGCCAGGAGGTGAACCCGATCGAGTGGTGGGATCCTTCCTGGATCAAGAACAACGTGACCGACAAGCTGGCCGACGCGAAAGAGGCGAGCGCGGTCAAGTAGCGGCGTCGCAAATGTGCGCAGGAGGTGGAAGATGCGGCAGTTGGTACTGGTTCGACACGGCGAGAGCGTCTGGAACAAGGAAAACCTCTTCACCGGCTGGACCGACGTGAACCTCTCGGAAAAGGGCGAGGAGGAGAGTCGCCGTGCCGGGCGACTCCTGAGGGAGAAGGGGTTCGTCTTCGATGTCGCCTTCACCTCGGTCCTAAAACGCGCGGTGCGGACGTTGTGGCTCATCCTGGATGAGATGGATCTGGTATGGATTCCGGAGCGGAAGGACTGGCGCCTGAACGAGCGGCACTACGGCGCGCTGCAGGGGCTGAACAAGACGCAGACGGCGGAGAAGTACGGCGAGGAGCAGGTGAAGCTCTGGCGCAGAAGCTACCACGTGCGCCCGCCGGCGCTCCCCGAAGGGGACGAACGTTACCCCGGGCGCGATCCACGCTACAGCGCGCTAGCAAAGCACCTGATCCCGAACACGGAGTGCCTGCAGGACACCGTCGAGCGGGTGCTCCCCTTCTGGCAGCAGGAAATCGCACCGGCACTCAGGGAAGGTCGGCGCGTCCTGGTGGTCGCCCACGGCAACAGCCTGCGCGGACTGATCAAGTACCTGGACCGGGTTTCGGACTGGGACATTGTAAATCTGGAGATCGCCACCGGCACGCCGCTCGTGTACGAATTGGACGACGACCTCAAGCCGCTGCGCCACTACTACGCGAGCGACTCGGGCGAACTCTCCTAGCGGAGCATTTCCACCTGCCCCGCGCCGTCGTCGGCCGGCTGGTCCTGCGCCGGGGGCTCACCCTGCGACGGCGCACTTTCCGGTTGGCCCGGCACCCCGGGCTGTTCGGTTTGTGCAGGTTGACCCTCTTTCGGATGCGTCGGGGGCATCCCCTCCCCGCCATGTTTCGTGCAGTAAACGGTCGGTTCGGTTCCCGCGATGAAATCCTCTTCCTTCGTGGTCGGGCATTCCGGCGTTGCCAGTTGCGCGGTGGTCGGGTCGATGGTGACCGTGATCACCCCTTCAGGCCTCGCGAAGTCGGCAGCCGGTTTACCCGCCGTCGCCACGCGCATGAACTTCTCCCAGATCGGGGCGGAAACCACCCCGCCGGTAAAGCCCCTTCCTCCCGGCTTCGGCTTGTCGTACCCCACCCAGACCCCGGTGATCAGCTGCGGAGTGTACCCCACGAACCATGCATCGCGGTAGTCGTCGGTGGTGCCGGTCTTGCCGGCGGCAGGACGCTGACGGCTGAAGTTCTTGAGCCCCTTGGCGGTGCCGTAGGTGAGCACGTCCTTCATCATCTCCGTGGTCACGTACGCCGTCGCCGGCGAGAGCACCGGGGCGCTTCGCGTCGGGTTGTCGGTCCAGCTCTTGCGGTTTCTGTCGAACACCTTGACGATGGTGCGCCCCTCGGTCCGGATGCCGCCGTTGGCAAGAGGCGAATACGCCGAGACGAGGTCATCCAGGGTCACCTCGTCCGTTCCAAGCGCCAGGGATAGGTCGTTCGGCGAACGCAGGGAAAGCCCCATGCGCCCAGCGAAGGTGACGAAGTTGTTCACCCCGACCGATTCGAGGAGCTTCACGGTGATCACGTTGTTGGAGTGGGCGAGCGCCGCCCGCAGCGGCATCTCCCCGAAACTCTTCTTCTCGTAGTTGTGCGGACGCCACACCTGGCCGTTCCCCTTGTTGTAGGAAACCGGGGTGTCGTTCATGAGGCTTGCCGGGGTGTATCCCTGGTCGAGCGCCGCCGCGAAGATGAGCGGCTTGATGGCGGAGCCGGGCTGCCGCTTGGCGGCGAAGGCACGGTTGAAGCCTCCCTTCGCGTTGTCCACCCCGCCCACCGCGGCCAGGATGTCCCCGGTCTTCAGGTCCATGCAGATGAGCGCGCCCTGGAGCTTCGGGTTCACCTTCTTCACGCCGTCGCGCAGCGTCTGCTCCGCCTGCTTTTGCAGGTTAACGTCGAGGGCGGCGATGACGTCCAGCCCCCCCTGTTCCACCACGTGTGCCCCGTAACGCTCGACGAGCTGACGGCGTACGATCTCGAGATAGGCCAGGGCCTGTCCCGGCTTGATCACCGTTGCCGGATGCGCCTCGATGGCCCGTTTCTGCTGCGGGGTGATCATCTTGACCGAGACCATGCGGGAGAGGACGGTGCTGCGACGCGCACTCACCTTGGCAAGGTCGCCCAGCGGGTTGTAGCGTCCCGGGTTCTTCGGCACCCCGGCAAGAAGCGAGCACTCCGCCTCGGTCAGCTCCTCCGGGTTCTTGTCGAAGTACTGCCGCGCCGCCTGCGCGATTCCCCAGGCGCCGTTGCCGAAGTAGATCTCGTTGAAGTACATCTCGAGGATCTGGTCCTTGGTGTACTTCTTCTCGAAATCCATGGCGAGCTGGACTTCCTTCACCTTCCTGTCGATCGACTTTTCCCCGGTCAAGAACTTGTTCTTGATCAGCTGTTGCGTGATGGTGGAACCGCCTTCGGCGAGCCTCCCCTTCACCACGTCCTTCACGAGGGCGCGGGCGATGCCGCGCACGTCGATGCCGCCGTGCTCGTAGAAGCGGGCGTCCTCGGTGGCGACCAGCGCCTTGCGCAGAAAGAGCGGGATGCGGTCGATGGAGACCCAGTAGCGCTGGGCGGGGAGGATGCGTCCGACGTAGCGATTTTGCACGTCGAAGACCCGGATGGAACTGTAGCCGGTGGGGAGTTCCGGGTAGGTCGCGATGGAGGCGTGCGCGGAGACTGCAAAGGAAAGCGCAAGGAAAAGGAGAAGGAAAACGGGAGAGAAGAGCTTCTTGAGTGCTGCGTGCCGACGGTAAAGCAAGGTTGCTACTCCTTTTAAGGAGGTGGACGCCGATGTGGTGCTTGTGGTTTTCACCTGATCCCTTCCAGGTAACGCGTCACCTGCGCTGCGAGCTCGGGTGCATCCAGCAGCACCGAGAGCTCCCGGTTGCGGGTGAGCGCCGCGTGGGAGAGGTTGTGGCTTCCGATCAGGACGAAGCGGTCGTCGATTACAACCGCCTTCGCGTGAGTGGTCCTTCTGCCGCGCGGGAAAACGACCTTCACCCCTTTGCGCGTCAGGTATCCGGCGACGGCGCGGTTCTCACGCCCCACCTCGTCGTCCCCTTCGAGGATCACCTTCACCTCCACTCCCCGCCTTTTCGCATCGGCGAGGTCAGCGGCGATGAGCGCCGGGGCGTT
Source organism: Geomonas ferrireducens (assembly GCF_004917065.1). NCBI lineage: Bacteria > Pseudomonadati > Thermodesulfobacteriota > Desulfuromonadia > Geobacterales > Geobacteraceae > Geomonas > Geomonas ferrireducens. The sequence continues at coordinate 1,904,141 of NZ_SSYA01000001.1, read as the reverse complement.
CCCCCTGCGATCGGTGGCCTTGAAAAGGTAAAAGGCGCAGATGATGCGCCTCTTCGCCCCGTGTATCTTTTCCCTGAGAGTTCCCTGGTAGGATGCATCGGCGAGGACGGTCGCCTCGGCCGGAGCGCAGAGGGCGGGTGCAGGATGCCCGTTCCAAAGAAGAACGGAAAAGACCAGCACCGCGCCCCTGCCCAGGGCCTTTCTCAACTGAAGATGTCCATGACCTTGGAGAAGAAGTTCTTGCCCATCGGATTGACGTCCTCGCCGCTGATCCGAGCCAACTCCTCCAGAAGTTCACGCTGCTGCTTGTTCAGGTTCGTCGGGGTCTCCACCTTGGCGATCACCATGTGGTCGCCGCGCCCGTAACCCTGCAGCGCCGGCACCCCTTTCCCGCGCATCCTGAAGATGGCGCCGGACTGGGTCCCTTCCGGGATCTTCATGTTCACCCTGCCGTCCAGGGTCGGCACCTCGATCTCGCAGCCGAGCGCCGCCTGGGTGAAGCTGATGGGGATCTCGCAGATAACGTCGTTGTCCTCGCGCCTGAAGATCGGGTGTTCGCGCACGCTGAGCGCGACGTAGAGGTCGCCGTTAGCGCCCCCCTTGGTCCCCTGCCCCCCTTCGCCGGTGAGCTTCAGGCGGATGCCGGTCTCCACCCCGGCCGGAACCTTCACCGAGATGGTCTTCTTGTCGCGCACGGTCCCCGCGCCGCGGCAGCTCGGGCAGGGATGCTCGACTACGCGCCCCTCGCCATTGCAGTGCGAGCAGGTTTTGGAAACGCTGAAAAAGCCCTGCTGGAAGCGCATCTGCCCGGCACCCTGACAGGTGGGGCAAGTCTTCGGCTGGGTCCCGGCCTTGGCACCGGAGCCGCCGCACGCCTCACAGCGCTTCGCGTAGGGGATGTCGATCTTTTTCTCTGCCCCGAAGGCCGCCTCCTCGAAGGTGACCTCCAGGTTGTACTGCAGGTCGTCGCCACGCTTGCCGCGCGAGGCCTTCTGGCGTCCGCCGAACACCTCTCCGAAGATGTCCCCGAAGATGTCGCCGAAGGGGGAATTGCCGAACCCGTTGAAGCCGGAGTTGAAGCCGTTGCCACCCACCCCGGCATGGCCGAACTGGTCGTAGCGGGCACGCTTCTCCCCGTCGGATAGCACCTCGTAAGCCTCGGAGATCTCCTTGAACTTATCCTCGGCGCTCTTATCTCCCGGGTTCTTGTCGGGGTGGTACTTGATGGCCAGACGCCGGTACGCCTTCTTGATCTCGGTCTCGGAGGCGTTCTTGTTCACCTCGAGCAGTTCGTAGTAATCCTGTTTTTCACCGTTAGCCAAGCTAGTCCCTCGTAACACAAAGAGCAGCGTCCCCCATCCGGAAGACGCTGCCCGTTGCGCGGTTGTTATTTAACAAGGTGCCATCTTCTATCAAAGCGGCACCGGTTTGCAACCATTTCTTACTTCTTGTCGTCCTTCACTTCCTCAAAGTCGGCGTCGACCACCTTCTCGCCCTTGGCTGCGCCACCTTCCGGTTCGGCGTGGGCTTCGCCACCCTCGGCACCGGCGGACTGGGCCTTGGCGTAGACCGCCTCGGCAAGTTTGTGCGATGCCTGCATGAGGTTGTCGCTCGCCTTCTTGATCTCGTCGAGGTCGGTCCCCTCAAGCGCCTTCTTGAGGCCTGCGATCCCTTCCTCGATCTTCTGCTTCTCGGCAGCGTCGATCTTGTCGCCGAACTCATTGAGGGACTTTTCGGTGGAGTAGACCAGGTTGTCCCCCTGGTTCTTCGCCTCGATCAGCTCGCGCTTTTTCTTGTCGTCGGCGGCATGCGCCTCGGCCTCGCGCACCATCTTCTCGACCTCCTCCTTGGAGAGGCCGGAGGAAGCGGTGATGCGGATGGACTGCTCCTTGCCGGTGCCGAGGTCCTTAGCGGAGACGTGGACGATGCCGTTCGCGTCGATGTCGAAGGTAACCTCGATCTGGGGCACGCCGCGCGGAGCGGACGGGATCCCGGAGAGCTCGAAGTTGCCGAGGGTCTTGTTGTCGGAAGCCATCTCGCGCTCGCCCTGCAGGACGTGGATGGAAACCGCCGGCTGGTTGTCCGCCGCAGTGGAGAAGACCTGGCTCTTTCTGCACGGGATGGTGGAGTTCTTGTCGATCAGCTTGGTCATCACGCCGCCCAGGGTCTCGATGCCGAGGGAGAGCGGGGTGACGTCGAGCAGGAGCACGTCCTTCACATCGCCGCGCAGCACGCCGCCCTGGATGGCGGCGCCGATGGCGACCACCTCGTCCGGGTTGACGCCGCGGTTGGGGACCTTGCCGAAGATGTCCTGGACCTTCTTCTGCACGATCGGCATGCGGGTCATGCCGCCCACGAGGATGACCTCGTCGATGTCGGACGGAGAGAGACCTGCGTCCTTCAGCGCGGTGCGGCAGGGACCTTCGAGCTTGGCGATAAGTTCGGCACAGATCGCCTCGAGCTTCGCACGGGTGAGCTTCATGGTCAGGTGTTTCGGACCGGAAGCGTCGGCGGTGATGAAGGGGAGGTTGATGTCGGTCTCGAGCGAGGTGGAGAGTTCGCACTTCGCCTTCTCGCCCGCCTCTTTCAGCCTCTGCAGCGCCATCTTGTCGCCCCTGAGGTCGATCCCCTGATCCTTCTTGAACTCGTCTGCGATGTGATCGATGATCTTCTGGTCGAAGTCCTCGCCGCCGAGGAAGGTGTCGCCGTTGGTGGACTTCACCTCGAACACCCCTTCGCCGAGCTCAAGGATGGAGATATCGAAGGTACCGCCGCCCAGGTCGAATACGGCGATCTTCTCGTCCTTCTTCTTGTCGAGACCGTAGGCGAGCGCCGCGGCAGTCGGCTCGTTGATGATGCGCAGGACGTTCAGGCCCGCGATCTTGCCGGCGTCCTTGGTGGCCTGACGCTGGGAGTCGTCGAAGTAAGCCGGGACAGTGATGACTGCGTCGGTGACGGTCTCGCCCAGGTAGTCCTCCGCGGTCTTTTTCATTTTCATGAGCACCATGGCGGAGATTTCCGGCGGCGAGTACTTCTGGCCACGCACCTCAACCCAGGCGTCCGCGTTGTCCGCTTTGACGATCTTGAACGGGGAGATGCCGATATCCTTCTTCACCGCTTCGGTATCGAACTTGCGCCCGATCAGGCGCTTGATTGCGTAAAGGGTGTTCTCGGGGTTCGTGACCGCCTGGCGCTTGGCCTGCTGGCCCACCAGACGCTCGCCGCTTTCCGCAAAGGCGATCATGGAAGGGGTGGTGCGGCTACCCTCTGCGTTCGCTATGACAACCGGCTCCCCACCTTCCATCACTGCCACGCAGGAGTTGGTGGTCCCGAGGTCGATTCCTATTACTCTACTCATGTGTTTGCCTCCTCATATGGTAACTGTCACTCAGCAAGCTAGTAATGCCCCCTTTAAAAAACAAGGGGACCGGTAAAAAAAATTCCGGGCCAGGATCCGGGCCCGTCCCGACCCTAAGCCTTTACGGCTACGGTGACCATTGCCGGGCGGAGCAGGCGGTCGTTGATCATGTACCCCTTCTGGAACACGTTCACGATGGTGTTCGGCTCCTGGTCCGGGGCGGGGACCTGGGTCATCGCCTGGTGGTACTGCGGGTCGAAGGGGGTTCCCTGCGGCGTTTCGATCGGCGTTACGCCGAACTTCTTCAGGGTGGAAAGGAGCATGCTGAGCGTGAGCCTCACCCCCTCGATGATGGGGTCTTCTTCGCTCGCGTGTTCGATGGCGCGCTCCAGGTTGTCCAGCGCCGGGAGTACCTCGAGCACGATCTGCTCGTTGCCGTACTTGAGGATCTCCTCTTTCTCCTTCTGCACCCTCTTCCGGTAGTTCTCAAGATCGGCCCGCTCGCGCAGGTACTTGTCCCAGTTCGCTGCGGACTCGAGTCCCTTGGCGGCGAGCGCCTCTTCCAGTTCTTTGATACGATCCGCGTCGGAAAGCGGCTGCGTCAGTTCCACGTTTTCCTCGGAATGGGCTTCCGCCTTCTTATCGTGCTGGTGCGCATCGTGTTTTTTCTTGTCCATCCCTGTAATCTCTCCTTTTCTCCCGCTACTCGCCTTCGAGCATGCGGCTAATCAGCTTTGCGGTGTAGTCCACGATCGGGATCACGCGTCCGTACCCCATACGGGTCGGTCCGATGACCCCCAAAACGCCCACCGTGTCCTTGCCGGTAAGGTAGGTCGAAGTAACGAGGCTCATCCCTTCCATCTTCAAAAGCGGCGACTCCGCCCCGATGAAGATCTGCACCCCCTCGGCCAGCATCGAGCGGTCCAGGAGGTCGAGGAGCGTACTCTTCTTCTCGAAGGCGCGGAAGATCTCGCGCATTTTGGCCGCATCGGCGAATTCGGGCTGTTCAAGGATGTTCGCCTGACCTTCGAGAAAGATCTCTGCGCTGTCGGTCCTGATGGTCTGCTCGGAAAGCGCGAGCGCCTTCTTCATCAGCGAGTCGTACTGCACCTTCTCGCTCTGCAGCTCGGCCAAAAGCCGCTCACGCACCTGCCCGATGGTGAGCCCCTGCAGCATCCCGTTCAGGTAGTTGGCCATGCGGACCAGGTCTTCCTGGGCGATCTCCTCGTCGATCTCCAGGAGCCGGTTCTGCACCGTCCCGTTCTGAGAGACCAGGATGGCCAGGATGCGGTGGCTAGAGAGCTTCACGAATTCCATCTGGTGGAAGACGTTGGCTGCCATGCGGGGGGCGATCACCACCCCCATGTAGCTCGAGGTGCTGGAGAGAAGGCGGCTTGCCTCCTTGAGCACCTCGGCCGGGTCTTTTCCGGCCATCCGGCAGCGCCTGCGGATCTCGTCGCGCTTGCCGGCGGTCAGGTTCTGCCTCGCCTCGAGGATCGAGTTGACGTAGAGGCGGTAGGCCTTGTCCGTGGGGATGCGTCCGGCCGAGGTGTGCGGCGAAGTCAAAAGCCCCATCTCCTCGAGATCGGACATGACGTTGCGCACCGTGGCCGGCGAAAGGGCGAGCGCGTGGCTGCGGGTGATCGTCCTGCTACCCACCGGCTCGGCCGTTTGTATATAATCCTCGATGACTGCCTCGAGGATGCGTTTGCCGCGATCGGAAAGTTGTTCTTCCATGGCTTGTCCCTCAAAAGCGATTAGCACTCAAAAACTCAGAGTGCTAACGCGCTTCAAGTTAGCAACGCCCCTAAGGTTTGTCAAGGGTTCTCTAGCTGGGAAAAAGGGGATTTAGAGAAAGCGGGAGAAGATGCTGTTGGCGATGATCACGCTGCTGTCGGCGAGCCTTATGGTGTCACCTTGGGCGACTAGAAGGCCGTCGCGCAAAAGCTCGTCCACCTGCGCCAGGCGGGGTGCCAGCAGCTCGGCATCGAAGGAGGCCTTGAGCGGGGCGAGACCGAGACCGGTCAGGACGCGCAAGCCCAGGAAGAAGCTCTCCGCCACAGCTTCGTCCGGCGCGAGCTCCAGCCGGTCGCGCTCAGGGAGGACGGAAGCGGAAACTTCTTCCCGGTAGGAAGCCGCATCCACCGCGTTACTCCAGCGCAGGCCTATCCCGTCGGGGTTCCAGAAGGAGTGGGCTCCGCTGCCGAAACCCAGGTAGCTTTGACGGCTCCAGTAGGAGAGGTTGTGGCGGGAAAAGAGTCCGGGACGTGCGAAGTTGGAGATCTCGTAGTGCAGGTAGCCAGCAGCCTTGAGCATCTCCGAGGTTGCCTCGAACATGCGCGCCGCCTCCTCCTCGCCTGGAAGAACGAGCGCCCCTTCGTCGTAGAGGCGCTCAAACGGAGTCCCCTCTTCCACCGAGAGGGCGTAGGCGGAGATGTGCTCGGGTGCGAGCTCGATGGCACGACAGAGGGCGGCGCGCCACTCCTCAAGCGTCTGCCCGGGGAGGGAGTGCATGAGGTCGATGCTCAGGTTGTCGAACCCGGCACGGCGCGCCTCGTCGAAAGCGGAGATAGCCTGCTGGCGCGTGTGTACCCTGCCGAGCATTTGCAACAGGCGCTCGTCGAAGGATTGTATCCCCAGGGAGAGCCGGTTCACCCCCGCGGCGCGATACCCCGCAAGCCGCTCCGGGGTTATCGTACCCGGATTCGCCTCCAGGGTGACCTCGGCGTCACCGGCAAGTCCGAAGCGCCGCGCCGCCCTATCGATGATGCGGCCGACCTGCTCCGGTGCCATGAGTGAGGGAGTGCCCCCGCCGAAGTAGAGGGTCGGGGCCTGTACCGCTTCCGGGAGCGCCGCATAACGCAGCTCCATCTCGCGCAGCAGAAACTCTACGTAACGCTCCGCATCCTCCCCGGATCCGGCCGCGGAATTGAAGTCGCAGTAGAGGCATTTTTTCAGGCAGAAGGGGAAATGTACGTACAGACCTGCTCGCATGATTGGGCGCTCCTTGATACGCCAGCTAACTTTCTAACAGAAGTGCCTTCTCCTTGTCACGTAAAAGCGCCGCAACCCCACGAAACTGCTTGAAATAGTTTAATGCTCGGATTACACTCCGCTTCGCCGGGGTCGCAGCCGTCCATCCCCTCTCCCGAGGGAGAGGGTGCCCGGAGAGCGGGGAGGACTTAGCTGATTGCGGCATGTTGCCACTGGCAACGCCCTCACCCCGGCCCTCTCCCGAGGGGAGAGGGTGAATCGGTACTGACTGTGGGTGGGCAATCATCAGCATGACAGGAGGACCTAAATATGAATAAAAGCATCAAGGCCGCTGCGGTGCAGTTTACCATCGCGCTTGGGGATATCGAAACCAACGTCGCGTATGCGACTGAGAAGCTCCGCCAGTTGGCCCGGGAAGGGGTGGAGCTCGCCGTTTTGCCGGAGATGTGGAGCTGCGGCTTCGCCTACCGGGAGTTGAACAACCTGGCGCAACGCACCCCGGAAGTGCTTGAAAAGATACAGGCCCTCAGCGCGGAACTTTCCATGGTTATCGTTGGGAGCCTCCCTGAGCCGCACGGCGACAAGGTCTTCAATACCTCTTATATAATGGACCGCGGCAGGCTCGCCGGGAGCTATCGTAAGATGCACCTCTTCGGCATGATGGGCGAGGACCGCCACCTGGACCGCGGCGACTCCGTCTGCCTCCTGGATACCAGCGTAGGCAAAATCGGCGCCATGATCTGCTACGATCTCCGCTTCCCGGAGCTCGCCCGTCGCCTCGCGGTGGACGGCGCCGAAATCATCGTAGTACCTGGCGAATGGCCCAAGCCGCGCGAGGAGCACTGGCGCACGCTGATCCGGGCACGCGCCATCGAAAACCAGCTCTTCGTTGTCGCCGCCAACACCTGCGGCATAGTCGGCAAGCTCGACTTCTTCGGCTCCTCCCTCTTGGTGGGCCCGAAAGGTGAAATCCTCGCCGAAGGAGGTTACGAAAACTGCGAACCGACCGCGATCCTTGACCCGGCCGAGGTGACGGCCTGGCGCCAGAGCATCAACTGCTTTCAGGACAGACGGCCGGAGTGCTACTAAACGCGAGTTCATCCGACAAAACGGCTCGTATAGGCGAGACGACATCTATCGACGGGCACGGCCGCCACTTCGGCGGCCAAATTCAACGAACCTATCACTTCATTCAACGAACCTATCACTTCGTGCGTCGAACCGAACCGGACACTCAAGTTTCCAAACCTCAACTTCGTCCTCCGGACCTACACCTTCGTGCAGCGGATGACGAGCGGCAGCGAGGCTGCAACCCGGCTGACGGAGGGGAAACGCGCCTTGTCCAAGATGAATCGGTGACTTCAGGAGAAATAAGAGGTGTATAGCCGGGGGGCGAGGCATGTCTTTCCTGTTGACTTCGCCGAAGGTAAAGCATATTTTTTGCTGATTGATTTCAACCCAAACCGCGGAGGTTGCTACGTGGGCATGCTTGCTTCGACCGGCCTGGTCGTAAAACTGGTTCTTATGCTGTTGCTCTATTTCTCGGTCGTTTCTTGGGGCATCATCTTCTACAAGCTGCTTCAGGTGTACCGCGCCAACGGCGCCTCCGAGCGCTTCCTCGAATTCTTCTGGAAAGCCAAACGTTTCGACGCCATCAGCTCCCAGTTGGACCGCTTCGAGCATTCCCCTCTCACCGTCCTCTTCCAGGAAGGGTACGGCGAACTGAAAAGACTGCAGGAAAAGGTAGAGGAAAAGGCAGATCCCAACATCGTCAGCACCGATCTGGGCGGGGTGGACAACATAGCCCGCGCCCTGCGCCGCGCCACCACCTCCGAGATCACCAGGCTCGAGAAGTACCTCACCTTCCTCGCCACCACCGGCGCCACCGCCCCGTTCGTCGGGCTCTTCGGCACCGTCTGGGGCATCATGACCGCCTTCGAACAGATCGGCAAGAGCGGCTCCGCGTCGCTCGCCGTAGTCGCGCCGGGTATCGCCGAGGCGCTCATCGCCACCGCGATCGGCCTGGTAGCCGCCATCCCTGCCGTCATGGGTTACAACCATTTCCAGCACAAGATCAAGGTGCTCATCTCCGAGATGGACAGCTTCTCCACCGAATTCCTCAACATCGTGCAGCGCAACTTCGGGAGATAAACCATGGAGTTCGGCAACAGGGAAAACGGCGATCGCGGCACCATGTCGCAGATAAACGTCACCCCGCTGGTCGACGTCATGCTGGTGCTCCTGATCATCTTCATGGTCACCGCACCGATGATGCAGCAGGGGGTCCAGGTCAACCTTCCCAAGGCGGAGACGAAGTCTCTCGCGCCCAAGGAGGACACCCTGGTGGTCTCGATCGAACAGTCGGGGAAGACCTTCATCAACTCCTCGGAAATCTCTCCTGACCTTCTGAAGGAGAAACTCACCACCATGCTGGCCGGCAGGGAAAAACGCGAGGTTTTCCTCAAGGCCGACCGTGCCGTCCCTTACGGCGACGTGGTCAAGGTGATGGCCCAGATCAAGGGAGCCGGGGTTGAACGCCTCGGCATGGTGACGGAGTCCCCGCAGCGGCAATGATAAACGCGTTAAGGCGCAACTACCCGGGACCGGGGGGGATGTTCGCACTCTCCTTCATCTGCCACCTGGTCGTGTTCCTGGTCATCGCCTACTGGCACATCCTGCCCCAGTTCCATGAGGATGAAACCCCGGTCACGTACGTCGACATGGTTACCCTCCCGGTAGCCTCGCCGCAAAGCGGCACACCTGCACCCTCCCAACAGGAGAGCAAGGCCCCTGCCGCACCGGCTCCGGCCCCTCCCGCACCGGCCGCTCCGGCCATGGCTCTGCCCACCAAGCCCGCCGCAAAAGCACCAACGGCAAAAGCCAAGGCGGAACAGCAGAAGGAGGCGGCCGAAGCCAAGGCGTTCAACGAGCGCATGGCGAAGATGGAACGGCAGGCTGACGACCGGCGTCAAGCCGCAGCGCTGGACGCGCTGAAGAAAAAAGGGAGTGCCCGGACCGGGATGCCCGGCGGCAAAGGAACACAGGCGGGAAGCGACTATTCCTCGTACCTGCAGTCCCGCCTGAAGGACGCGCTCAAAGAGACCATGGCGATGCAGGCCAAGGCGCCGCAGGTGATGGCGACCATCACCGTGTCGCCAGACGGGTACATCGACTACCACGTGGAGAAACCATCAGGAGACCCGCTTTTCGACGACGCGGTGCGGCGCGCCGTGACGCTCGCCGGAAAGACGCTGGTCCCACCACCGAACGGCGCTTATTTCAAGCGGGTGTTCCGTTTCAGGCCTGAAGGGGTCGGTATAAAATGAGAACATTTTTCCTTCTGTTTTTCCTCCTCCTGGCGCCCCGGCTCTTCGCGGCCGAGGGATACATCGACGTAACGGCTCCGGTCTCCGGGAAGCTGAAGCTCTTCATCGCCCCGACCGCGGTGCTCTCCGGCCAGGCGCCGGCCGAAACGGCGAAGGAGCTCCCGGAGCTCTTCGGCTTCGACCTTGCCATCGCCGGTCCCTTCGAGATCAGTGCAGACGCGACGAGCCCGCTGGTGTTGAAGAGTTCCGTCGGCGTGCAGGGCGAAACGGCCACCATCGAATGTCGCCTGGTGGACCAGGTGCTGAACCGCGAGGTGGCCGCCAAGCGCTACACCGGCAGGGCCAAGGACCTGCGCCGCATGGGGCATGCCTTCTCGGACGAGGTGTTGCGCGTCTTAACCGGCCAGAAGGGCCCCTTCACCGGCAAGATAGCCTACGTCTCCAAGGTCTCCGGCAACAAAGAGATCTACATCATGGACTACGACGGGCACAACGCCCAGCGGCTCTCCAACAACGGCTCGATCAACCTCTATCCCGACTTCGCCCCTTCCGGCAAGGAAGTCATCTACACCTCATATAAGAAGGGGAACCCGGACCTCTACCGTCGCGAGCTCTTCACCGGCCTCGAGGCACGCGTCTCCTTCCGCAGCGGCCTGAACGCCATGGGGGTCTTCTCTCCCGACGGCAACAGGATCGCCCTCGTGCTCTCCAAGGACGGCAACTCCGAGATCTACGTCATCTCGCGAGACGGAAAGGAAGTTTCCCGGCTGACGAAAAACCACGCCATCGATGTTTCCCCGGCTTGGTCCCCCGACGGCTCCAAGATCGCCTTCGTCTCCGACCGTCTCGGCAAGCCGCAGATCTTCGTGATGGACTCTAACGGCGGCAACGTAAGACGCCTCACCACGAGCGGCTCCTACAACGTGACGCCGCGCTGGTCGCCCAAGGGGGACCGCATCGTCTACGCCCGCAAGGAAGGCGCCTTCCAGATCTACGCCATCAATCCGGACGGGACCCAGGACACCCAGCTCACCAGCGCCGGGAGCAACGAGCATCCCCGATTCTCCCCGGACGGCCGCTTCATCGTCTTCAGTTCCACCCGGGACGGTGGCGAAGGACTCTACCTGATGCGCGCAGACGGCAGCACTCAGACCAGGATCTCCCCCAACAAGGGACAGAACACCCATCCCACCTGGTCGGTGAACTGGTAGGATATGCTTCTTTGAATGTTCGTTGATTAACCGGTAAAAGATGGGTATACTTCTGTCGTTTTTTCCAAGGCACGAGGCGGCAGCCTACGGCCATATTCCATATGAGTAAAAGGAGTGGGGAATGCGCAATAAAATCACCGGATGCCTTGTTGTTCTCAGTTTAGGAGCGCTGGTAGCGGGAGGCTGCGCCAAGAAAGAGATCGTGAAGCCCGAGGAGCAGGCTCCGGCTGTTACGGCCCCCGCCCCAGAAGTGTCCAAACCGGCCCAGCCGCAGGCACAGCCGCAGGCTCCGGTCACCGAGCAGACCCCGGTACGCGAGCCGGTAGTGGCCCCGGAACCGACCAGGCAGACGACTGGTTCCACGGGCACCGACTTGCAGGGGCAGTTGCAGAAGATCTACTTCAACTTCGACTCTTCGGACCTCTCCGAAGACTCCCGCAGCACCCTCTCGAAAAACGCGGAATACCTCAGCAAACAGCAGGGGGCTAAGATCCGCATCGAAGGGAACTGCGACGAGCGCGGCTCCGACGACTACAACATGGCTCTTGGCGAGAGAAGGGCCAAGGCCGCGAAGGACTACCTCGTCAACCTGGGAATCGCCACCGACCGGATCAGCACCATCAGCTACGGTGAGGAAAAGCCCGTAGACCAGGGACACGACGAGGCTGCCTGGGCGAAGAACAGAAGGGACGAATTCGTGGTAGTCAAGTAACGCGTGCGCGCACCGACAAAAGGAGCCTACGGGCTCCTTTTTTTATCTTTTGTGCAGCTAACCAGGAGGTTCTGACATGTCAATGACGAGGGTGGCGCTGGGTGCGCTGGTTCTGCTCACCTTTTTCGGCTGCGCCAGCCAGAGTGATCTGGAATCGGTCCGCCGCGACACGGACGAGATGAAGAACCGCATCTTCACCTTGGACAAAGGGCTGAACGAAGTCCGCGGCGAGGTGAAGGAAGGGGTTGAGAAGTCGCTGGCCGGTTACCGGCAGAGTCTGGAGACGCTCCAGGCCGACGTCGCCGGCTACCAGAAGGATATGGCCTCCATTCGCAAGGGTGGCGCCGACCTGCAGGCAACGCTCGAGAGCGCTCGGGTGGACATGCAGCTTCTTACCGGCAAGATCGATGACGTCCGCATCATGGCTCAAAAGCCCGCCGACGATATCGCCCTTTTGAAGGAAGACCTGAACAAGCGCCTGTCCGCCATCGAAGAGCGCATGACGAAGCTGGAGAAAGGGCTCGAGGAGCAGAAGAAAAAGCAGCTCCCCGCACCGGTTACCCCGGAGGTGCTCTACCAGCAAGGCTATGACGCGCTGAAGGGGGGGGAGAGGGCGAAAGCGCGCGAGATCTTCGCTTCATTCCTGCTCCAGTTCCCCAAGCAGCCCCTGGCAGCCAACGCACAGTACTGGATCGGCGAGAGTTACTATTCCGAGAAGAACTGGGAACAGGCGGTGCTGGAATTCCAGGAAGTGATCAAGAACTACCCTTCGAGCGAGAAAACTCCGGCGGCGATGCTTAAGCAGGGTATGGCCTTCAGGGAACTTGGCGACAACAAAAGCGCAGCCTACATCATGAGAAAACTGGTGGAGGAGCACCCAAAGAGCGAAGAAGCCAAGGTCGCCAGGGAGAAATACAAAATCAAGTAAGCCGCAACACAGGAAGGACTCCGAGAAGGCCCTCCTGCCAAAAACGGGAGGGCCTTCCCGTTTCGGCACCACACGTACAAGAGCAAAGGAGACGACGATGTTCCTGGCCAGAGACAAAAACAACGACCTTTACCTTTTCGACAAGCTCCCGACCAAGGGGAAAGAGTGCTGGTGGGCTGAAACCGGCGTGGACGGCACCTACCTGAAGCTGGACAAATCCCTCTACCCGGAGATCACCTGGGAGACGGAGCCGGTCCCGGCCGAGCTTAAGCTCATGCATAAGGGATAAAAAAGAGAGGGGCGCTACAGCGGCCTGAAGGCGGGCTTGATGTTCTCGGGGGTGAAGTTCTCTCCGACGGCCCACCCCTTCCCCGTGACGAGCACGGGCTGCAGACGGCAGGCGATGTAGCCGATCAGGTTTGCGGGCTCTGGGAGATCGGAGGCGATGGTGACCACCCGGAAGCCTACAAAATCCCCCTCCTCAGGGTATCCTTGGGCCCCCTTCAAGGTGCAGCTCCAGAGCTTAAGCTCCCCTTCCGGGGCGGCCAAGCTCACCATGAAGGTACGCTCTCCGTCGCAGTTCATCCCGCCGGATTCCTCGACCAGCGCGGGGACCAGTCCGCCGATGAGAGGGGTGTAGCCGATCGAGCAGGCATGCGCGAAGGCGCTCCGGGCGTCGGGGAACTGCAACACCTCTTGCTTTTTTCTGAACCAGTTGAGCATGGCGTCACCTGCGGGATTGGGATGCTAGAGTATACCGGGTTTACGCATACAAAAAAAGGCGGGTCACCCCGCCTTTTCCAGTACGTTTATTTCCGATACGGCTAAGCCTTCTTTTCCGGCTCGGTTGCTGCCGCGGCGGCCACCGGCTCGGCGACGTTTCCTTCCACCTTTGCCCTGAGTTCCTCGGCCTCCTTGGCCTTCTCCTCCTCGGCCTTCTTCTTGGCCTCGGCGAGCTTCGCCAGGTGTTCCTTCTCCTCGTCGGTCCTGCTGTCCGCCTCGATGGTCTGCTTGAAATCGTCCGTCGCCTTCTTGAACTCGGCCAACCCCTTCCCAAGGGACTTCGCCAGGTCAGGGAGCTTCTGCGGCCCGATGACGATGAGCGCTATAACCAAAATGATGACCAGTTCAGGCATCCCGATTCCAAACATACTATTTACCTCGTGTGTGCGGCGTTTAAACGCCCGTCAGATATGTAAAATTTCGATGAAATAATAGTGGTTTTGCCTACCGGTGTCAAGCTCGCAAAGCCGCGGTCTTAATTGGTTTGACATGGACTCTAACATTGTCTACTATCGGTGCTGTTTACCATATATTTCAAATGAGAAACATTGCTTTGGTGGTGATAAACATGACGCAGGAAACTTTAAAGTCAGATATTAAATCTTTGCTCAGGAAGCGCAATGCCGTGCTCCTGGCACATAACTACATGCGCGACGAGGTACAGGAGATCGCCGACATTACCGGTGACTCCCTCGCCCTCTCGATGGAAGCAGCCAAGACTGACGCCGACGTGATCGTCTTCTGCGGCGTCCACTTCATGGCGGAGTCCGCCTCGATCCTCGCACCGGAAAAGACCGTGCTGCTCCCCCGCCTCGATGCCGGCTGCCCGATGGCCGACATGGTCACCGTGGAAGGGCTCAAGGAGCTCAAGGCTAGGTACCCGGGCGTACCGGTGGTGACCTACGTGAACTCCTCCGCCGCCGTGAAGGCCGAAAGCGACATCTGCTGCACCTCGGCGAACGCGCTCAAGGTGGTGCAGTCCATGAGCGAGAACGAGATCATCTTCGCGCCGGACAAAAACCTCGGCAGCTACGTCGCCCGTTTCACCGACAAGAAGTTCCACCTCTGGGAAGGGTACTGCCCGACCCACGAGCGGCTGAGGCCCGAGGTGGTCGTGGAGCTGAAGGACCAGCACCCGGACGCCCCGTTCGTCTGCCATCCTGAGTGCAATCCGGCCGTGGTGGCGCTGGCCGACCACGTCTGCTCCACCACCGGGATGTACGACTACTGCCGCAAATCGAGCGCGAAACGCTTCATCATCGGCACCGAGGCGGGCATCCTCTGGCGCCTCAAGCGCGAGAACCCGGACAAGGAGTTCATCCTCGCCTCCCCGGCCCTCATCTGTCCGAACATGAAGCTCACCTCCCTGGAGGACGTGCACGAGGCGCTCGTCAACATGCGCCCGGTGGTGAAGGTCCCCGAGGAGACCCGTGTCCCGGCCAAGCGTGCGCTGGACCGCATGCTCGCCATCCCGAGGGACTAAAACAGGAGAGAAGCATGATCCGATCCTTCAAAGGCATGAACCCCAAGATCGACCCTTCCGCCTTCATCGCCGAGGGCGCCGTCATCATCGGCGAGGTGAGTATCGGCAAGGAGGCGAGCATCTGGTACAACTGCGTGGTGCGCGGCGACGTGAACTCCATCACCATCGGGGACCGGACCAACATCCAGGATCTCTCCATGCTGCACGTAACGCATAAAAAACACGCCGAGGACCCGGGCGCTCCGCTCGTCATCGGCAACGACGTGACCGTAGGCCACAGCGTCACCCTGCACGGCTGCACCATCGAGGACGGCGCCTTCATCGGGATGCAGGCAATGATCATGGATAAGGCGGTCATCGGCAAGGGGGCGCTCGTAGGTGCCCGGGCTCTCGTCACCGAGGGGACCGTGATCCCCCCCGGCACCCTCTGGGTCGGCTCCCCCGCGAAATACAAGCGGGACCTGACCGAAAACGAGATCGCCTGGCTTGGGCGCTCGGCCGGGAACTACGTCCGCTACTCCCGCGAGTTCATGGAAGACCCGGCGACGCCGCGGCGCACCGACAACGAGTAGAAGTTTCACCGGGGCCCACCGCGGCCCGGAGACGATGCATACGATGGAAAACGACACGGGCGGGGAGGCGACTCCGCGCCGGCGCGAACAGCTCATGGAGCTCTTCGACGCGCTCTTCAAGCGCTACGGCGCCCTCAACTGGTGGCCTGCCGACACCCCCTTCGAGGTCTGCGTCGGCGCCATCCTCACCCAGAACACCAACTGGGGGAACGTAGAAAAGGCGATAGCGAACCTGAAACGGGAGGGGCTCCTCTCGGTCGAGGCGATCCGGGATACGCAACCGGAACGGCTCGCCGAGTTGATACGCCCCTCCGGCTTTTTCAACGTGAAAACGGTGCGGCTCAAGGGTTTCGTGGAGTGGCTTGTAACGCGCCACGGCAGCCTCGACGCCATGTTCACCGGAGAGTGGCGTCCGCTGCGCGAGGAGCTCGTCAGGGTCCCCGGGATAGGGCCGGAGACCTGCGATTCGATCCTCCTCTACGCCGGGCACAAACCGTCTTTCGTGGTGGACGCCTACACCCGCCGCCTCTTCTCGCGCCTGGGGCTGGTAGGCGAAAGGGACGACTATCACGAGGTGCGCGCCCTGTTCATGGAGCATCTCCCCCCCGACGTACCGCTGTTCAACGAATACCACGCCCAGATCGTGGAGCACTGCAAGCGACACTGCCGGAAAACGCCGGCCTGCGACGGATGCCCGCTGAAAGCCGCCTGCTGCCGCGCCACACCCTTATAGAGAGACACATGAGAAAATTCGCCAACGTCTTCCTGATCCTCTTCTTCGCCGACGGTTTCCTCTCCGTTCTGGACGAGATTTCCTCGCTCTTCGGACCGGTGGAGCCGCTCTCCCTGTTCCGGATGCAGGTCGCAAGCACGGTGCTCTTCTTCGCCGTGCTCCTCTACCTCTGCATGTGGGTGGACCGGCGCATCCCCAAGCGGCTCTTCATCCCGCTGATCGTCTTCCCGTTCGCCGTCCCTATGCTCGCGTGGCTAATACCGGCGCTCGGCGAGTCGCGGCTCTACTCGATACTCATGTCCTTGATCCAGGTAGGTGTACCTCCCCTGCTCATCGCGCAGTACCGCGATGGCAAGGAGCCGGGACTTACCCTCCCCTCCTGGCGCTTCGAAGGCCCCGTGTTCGGCCTTAAAAACACCCTTTTCTTCACCGCGGCGAACGTGGTGGCGCTCCCGGTCTTTCTCACCCTCTTCACCCTGAGCAGCACCGACGCCTGGGCCAACCTCAACACCGGGGGCTTCGTGCGCGTGGCGCCGGGCGGCCTGTACATGACCGAGCGCGTCTACAAGCGGGGGAGCCAGACCGTGAAGCTTTCCGGGATGATCCACGTGGGTGAGAAGGGTTACTACGAGGACGTGACCAGGGGGCCGGTGCAGGGGCGCACTATCGTGCTGGCGGAAGGGGTGACCGACCGGAGCCAGGTGCTGAAAAACCGTTTCGACTACCGTAAGGTCGCGGACTTCCTGGGGCTCGCCTCCCAGGAGAAGATGCTCTTTTCCGGCAACGTCATCGATGACAAGGCGCTCGACGCCGCGCGCCGCCCCGCAGGCAAAGGACCCGACATCATGCTCGCCGACACGGACCTCGCCACCTTCCGGCCGGAGACCCTGCTCTTTCTGAACCAGGTCGGCAAGGAACTCGGGAGCCACGGCTCCGTCGTCGACGGGGTCCTGAGCCTCAACCGCTGGGCCGAAAAGAACGTCACCCCGAAGATGTACGAAGTCATCAGGGAGGACATCCTCACCCGCCGCAACGAGGTGGTCCTCAGCTACCTGGATCGGGCCCTGAAGGGGTACGACACCGTGGTTATCCCTTGGGGCGCGCTGCACATGAAGGGAATCGAGGCCGGGGTGAAAGAGCGTGGCTTCGTGCTGAAGGAAGAAAAGAAGCGCCTCGGCGTGGACTTCAAAACCATCGCCGAGGCGAATAAGAAGTAGCTAGAACTGTTCGGAATCCTCACCCGCCTGCTCCACTCCCCAGAGCACGTCAAGGAAGTTCTTGAGGATGCGCGCGGTCAGTCCCCAGATCTCGTCCTCGCCGTAGAGGTAGAAGTACATCGGGTAGTTCTCTATTCCCTTGTGGTTCCAGTATTCGACGCGGTAGACGCCGGGCTTCGAGAAGTGCGACAGCGGCACCTCGATCAGCCGCTCGATCTCGGCGTCGTTCACGGTGAGGAGGTAGTTTTCCGGGAAGATCCCGACCACCGGGGTGACCAGGTAGTTGTGGATGGAATGGCAGTCGTCGAGTTCCCCAAGGATCTCGACGTCGCCGGGATCGATCCCCACCTCCTCCCACGCCTCGCGCGTCGCGGTGTCGGCGCTGTCGCGGTCGCTTTCCTCGCAGCGCCCCCCCGGAAAGGAGATCTCGCCGCTGTGGTGCGTCAGGTGGGTGGTCCTCTTGGTGAAGAGGACGTGGTACTCGCCGTCTTTCATAAAAAGCGGGATCAGGACGGCGGCGGGAACCGGCCCGGCCTCCATCGGGACGCGCCGGCGCTCGGCGAGAGAGCGCTTCAGCCTCTCCCGCACCTCGGCCGGTTCCAACGCCCTGTCCTGACCGCTTCCCGCGGTCAGAGCACCGGCTCCTTGGCCCTTTTCTTGAGCTCGGCGATGGTGGCGGCGTAGTCGGGCGAGTTGAAGACGGCGCTCCCCGCCACGAAGACGTCGGCACCGGCGTGGGCGATGCGGGCGATGTTGTCGATCTTCACGCCGCCGTCCACCTCGAGCTCCGCCTCGACGCCGCGACGGTCCATGGTGGAGCGGAGCGTCTGGATCTTCGGGATGCACGCCTCGATGAAGGACTGCCCCCCGAACCCGGGGTTCACCGTCATGAGCAGGATCAGGTCGAGCTCCTCCATGACGTAGTCAAGGACGTTCAGCGGCGTCGCCGGGTTGAGCGACACGCCCGCCTTCTTCCCGAATGACTTGATGAGCTGGACAGTGCGGTGCAAGTGGTTGGTCGCCTCGGCGTGAACGACGATGATGTCGCTCCCCGCCTTGGCGAAGTCCGGGATGTAGCGGTCCGGGTCGACGATCATCAGGTGTACGTCGAGCGGCAGGGTGGTCGCACGGCGCGCCGCCTCCACGATGAGCGGGCCGATGGTGATGTTGGGGACGAACTGGCCGTCCATGACATCGACGTGTACGTAATCGGCGCCTGCCGCCTCGATGGCCTTGATCTCCTCGCCCAGACGGGCGAAGTCGGCGGAAAGTATGGAGGGAGCGATCTTTTTCATGGTTTCTCCTACTTGATTTTCTTGAGCCGGGCGGCGAAGAAGCCGTCCATGCCGTCGCGGTGCGGCCAGCTTCTGAAGAAGCCGCGCTCCGTGAAAAGCGGGGTCAGTTCGGGGAAGAGACCGCGCAGGTCCTCGGCGACGAATTCGGGGTGGTCGCGCAGGAAGCTGTCCACCACGAACTCGTTCTCCTGGAGGCTCGTCGAGCAGGTCGCGTAGAGGAGCGCCCCCCCCTTCTCGAGGTACTTGCCGAGGTTTTCCAGGATGGTGATCTGGGTCCGGGCGAGCTGCAGGAGATCGTCGCCGGATTTGCTCCATTTTCCTTCCGGGTTGCGCCGGATCACTCCCAGGCCCGAGCAGGGGGCATCCACCAGGATCCTCTGGAAGGTGACCTCCTTGATCGCGGGGGAGGGGGAGGTGGCATCCATGGTGAAGGTACGCACCGAGGCGATGCCGAGACGGTCGCAGGTGTCCTTGATGAGCCTCAGCTTCTTGTGGTTCACGTCGCAGGCGTAGATCTCACCGGAGTCCCCCATGAGCTGGGCGATCTGCGTCGACTTGCCACCTGGGGCGGCGCAGGCATCGAGCACCCGGTCCCCCTTCTCCGGGGAGAGAAAGAGCGGGGCAAGCTGGCTCGATTCGTCCTGCACGGTGAAGAGGCCGTCGCGGAAGGAGGCAAGCCTCGTGATCTGCCCGGACTGGTTCAGCCTGATCCCGTCCGGAGACCAGCGGGTCGCACTGCAGCTCACTCCCTCAGCGGCCAGGCGCTCCAAAAGCGCCTCGCGCGAGACGCGCAGCGTGTTGACCCTCACGGTCAGCGGGGGGGGCTCCGACATGGCAGCAGCCAGCGCCTCGGCCTCCTCCACCCCCATCTGCTCGATCCACTGCCGGGTGAGCCAGGCGGGGTGCGAGTAACGCACGGCGAGGTACCCCGCCGGGTTCTCGGCACGGTCGGGGTAGCTGATGTTGTCGCGGTTTCGGTCCGCGTTTCTGAGAATCGCGTTGATGAAACCGGACGCGCGCGGCGCGAGCTCCTTGGCGAGCTTCACCGTCTCGTTCACCGCGGCGGAAACCGGGACGCGGTCGAGGAAGAAGCACTGGTATAGCCCAAGGCGCAGCAAGAGGAGCACGTAGAGCTCGAGCTTGTCGGTCCTCTGCTTGGAGAACTGCCCGATGATGTAATCCAGGGTTCCCTGGCGGCGCAGGACGCCGTACACCAGTTCGGTCAGAAGGCCTCGATCGGCCCCCTTTATGATGTCCTTGGAGAGCTCGTGGTCTATGAGGATGTCTGCGAAGGACTTTTCTTTTTCGATCCGGAGCAGGATATCGAAGGCGGCGCGGCGCGGGTTTTTGCTGGACAAATTACTTCCTTTCAGGGGTGAAGATCTGGGCGAGGCCGGAATCATTATATGCATTTCGCCCAAAATCGCAAGCGGTTAGGGCACTTGACATAGGAAATCCAGAGGCTACCCTTTAGCCTGGGTTTAATGATAACCGAGAGGAGGGTTTACCATGATACCTTGGGAAACGGACATGGGAAAAGCGCTGGCTCGGGGGAAGGCGGAACAGAAGACACTGCTGCTGGAGTTCTTCAGCCCGGAATGCATCGGCTGCAAACAGATGGAGGCGGTAACCTTCGCCGACCCGCAGGTCGTCAACTTCATCTCGGACCACGTCATACCCGTAAGGATTCCGGTCAGTTCCGTCACCCAAACCGCCGACTTCCGGGTGAGCTGGACCCCGACCCTCATCACCCTCGACCTGTACGGCCGCGAACACCAGCGCAGCGTCGGCTTCCTCCCCCCCTCCGATATGATCGGCTCGGTGCTCCTCGGCATGGGTAAGGTCTGCCTGGACAACGGGCAGTTCAACGAAGCGGTGATCCAGTTCAACACCCTTTTAAACGGTTGCCCGAAGAGCGCTGCGGCGCCCGAAGCGGTCTACCTGCGCGGCGTAGCGCGTTTCAGTGCGAGCCACGACCCGGCGGCCCTCAAAGACATCTACCAGCAGCTATCCAGCCAGTACCCCGAAAGCGACTGGACCAGGCGCGCCGAACCGTTCACCCTGCTTTGATCTTTCCAGCCGCACCAGGTTTTTATTCCACGTGGGGGGCGGCAGCCATGCCGCCCCCTTTTCATGATGTGATTCTATGATGCATGCCCTGGACCACATTTTCACCGGACTTCTCTTCGCCTCGTTGGCCGCGCTCGCGCTCCTCTCGGCAGGGCACGCCCTCGTCAACAAGCGCGATCCCCGCTCTGCGCTCGGCTGGATCCTCACCTGCCTCGCCATTCCGCTTTTCGGCCCCATCTTCTACTGGGGCATGGGCGTCAACCGCATCTACAGCCGCGCCAAGCGCTGGCACCGCGAGTCCGGCGCCCTCCCCATAATCACCCCGACGGTGAAAGACATCCCCTCGGCGCGCCTCCCGGGGGAGCTCGCCTACCTTAGGGAATTGAGAAACCTCTCCGAGCGGGTGGTGAGCACCAGGCTTCTCCCGGGCAACCATCTGGTTCCCCTGGAAAACGGCGAGGAGGCCTACCCGGCCATGCTGGCCGCCATAGACGCGGCCGTCTCTTCGGTGCACCTCTCCACCTACATCTTCGACGGTGACGACACCGGCAGACGCTTCGTTGCCGCCCTCGCCCGGGCGGCTGACCGCGGGGTCGAGGTGCGGGTGATCGTGGACAGCCTGGGGGAAAAGTACTCAAGACCTACGGCGCGGGAGCTTTTGAAGGGGAGCGGGGTGAAATTCCGTCATTTCCTGCCGCTGCGTCCGGGAGGGTACCTGAACCTGCGCAACCACAGAAAGATCCTGGTCGTGGACGGGCGCATCGGTTTTACCGGCGGCATGAACATCGGCAGCAGGCACATGGTGACCACGCCCGCACCGGTGGTGAAGGACCTGCACTTCCAGGTGCTCGGTCCGGTGGTGGCGGACCTGCAAAGGACCTTCGTCGAGGACTGGCACTTCGCCAAGGGGAAACAACTGACCGACGCGCGCTACTTCCCCGAGCTCGAAGAGGCGGGAAGCGCCCTCGTGCGGGCGGTGAGCGACGGGCCGGACAAGGACTTCCGCAAGCTCAACTGGATCATCCTCGGCGCTCTTTCCTGCGCCCGCAGGACGGTGACCATCGTCACTCCCTACTTCATCCCGGACCGCCCGCTCATCTCGGCGCTGATCACGGCAGCCTTGCGCGGTGTCGAGATCACCCTGGTGCTTCCCGAGGTGAACAACCTTCCCTATGTGCAGTGGGCGAGCAGCTCCTACCTGTGGGAGCTGCTGCAGCAGGGAGTGCACATCTATGCCCAGCCCGCCCCGTTCGTGCACACAAAGTTCATGGTGGTTGACCGAAGCTGGAGCCTGATCGGAAGCGCCAACCTTGACCCGAGGAGCCTCCGGCTCAACTTCGAGTTCAACCTCGAAGTCTACGACCTGGAGTTCGCCGCCACCCTCGAGGGGCGCTGCATGGCCACCCTCGCCCTCTCCCGCGAGATCACCCTCGCCGAGATGGACGCCCGCCCGCTCGCCGTGAAGCTGCGTGACGCCGGCGCGAAGCTCTTTTCCCCCTACCTTTAACCCGTTTCCTTCCCCCCGCCACCCGCCAGGGAGACCCGATTCTTGCCCATGCGCTTGCTCCGGTACATGGCGAGATCGGCCTGTTTCACAACGTTCCTCAGGTCGCTGCCGTCCGCCGGGTAAGAGGCGATTCCCGCGGAAAGGGTGCAGTCTATCAGTTCCCCCTCGTAACTGAAGGGACAGTTGTCCATGGCCCGGACGATCCGCTCCACGGCGGGACGGATCTGGTCCCTGTCGTGGTCGTTGTACATGACGATGAACTCGTCCCCCCCAAAGCGCGCCGCGACATCGCTCTCCCTTATGTTGGCCTTGATGATGCGGGCGGTCCACTTGATGAGCTCGGTCCCGGCCAGGTGCCCGTAGCGGTCGTTGATCTGCTTCAGGTTGTCCGCGTCAAGCATGCAGATGGCAAAGGGAGTGCCGTAGCGGCGCGAGATCTTCTCCTGCTGCAGGGCGAGAGTCTCGAAGCTGCGCATGTTGTTGAGCCCGGTGAGGTCGTCGGTGAGCGACAGGCGCTCCACGTTGGCCCGTGCCCCTTCCGCCTCGCCGGAAAGCATCGCCCCCACGTGCGCCATGAGTACGAAGGGGACCACCCTGATGAGGTGACCGGTGATGTTGCCCGAAAAGGCGGGCGATGCGCCGGCTAGAAGCAGGAAATAGCAGGCGACCGCGAGCCCCGCCATGAGATAGGTGGTCCGTCTCCCAAGAATCAGCGAAGTGGCCATAAGGATCAGGTAGATGACCGGGATGAAGGGGCTGTCTGCCTTCCCGGTGAACCAGCAGACCGCCACCAGGTAGATAAGCAGCAGGGCGAGGTCGAGGGAGGCCTTCATCTGGAAGCTTTTCAGGAAGATGCGGGTTAGCGTGAGGCTGCTGATGAGGGTGAGTGAGAAGAGCGATAAGAGCAGATTACCGCGCCCCGGGAGGGGGACCAGGTAGGAGTCTAGCAGCACCAGCCCGACCAGGAGCCAGGCGATGAGGCACAGCACCCGATTGTGGCCTGTGTGCCGTGCCATGTCATCCGTGCTGATCCAACCTTTTCCCTCTACCATCCCGGCCGCCTCGGTCATCGGTGTTACTGCTTCACCTTGAGCTTATCGGCAGAGCGTCGGGAAAGTTGACGGCAATCTTGCGGCGTCGCGGAACGGTTAGGGATGGCGCATCAGGCTGCGCACGGCAAGCGCTAGGAGGAAGACGATGAAGTTGATGATGA
Organism: Geomonas ferrireducens; assembly: GCF_004917065.1. Lineage (NCBI taxonomy): Bacteria > Pseudomonadati > Thermodesulfobacteriota > Desulfuromonadia > Geobacterales > Geobacteraceae > Geomonas > Geomonas ferrireducens. The sequence continues at coordinate 1,880,739 of NZ_SSYA01000001.1, read as the reverse complement.
CGATGGTGGCGCCGGTGGGGAGGTTGAGGACGAAGGATACCGAGATGCCGCAGATCACGGTGCCGACCCCGATGGCGGCCGCGGAGATGATGGCCGCCTTGAACCCCTTGGCTACCTGCAACGCCGAGACGGCGGGGAGGATGAGCAACGCCGAAATCAGCATGATCCCAACCACCTTCATGGCGAGCACCACGGTGAGTGCGGTCAGGAGCACGAGGACGGCGTTGATGCGGTCCGTGTCCAGGCCGGAGCTTTTGGCGAGCTCCTCGTCGAAGGTGCTGGCGAAGAGCTCGTTGTAGAACATGATGACACCGGCGATGACGATGATGAAGAGCCCGGCCGCGATGGCGAGCTCGCTCCAGCTGATGGAGAGTATGTTGCCGAAAAGGTAGCTGAAGAGGTCGACGTTGAAGCCCCCGGCGACGCTGGCCAAGAGGACGCCGGTGGCGATCCCGATGGCGGAGACCATGCCGATGGCGGCGTCGCCGTAGATGCGCGCCTTCTGGGCGAGTTTCAGGATCCCGAGGGCCGAGGCGAGCACCACCGGGATGACGGCGAGGGTCATGTAGACCGATTGGAGGCGAAAAAGGAGCGTGAGTGCGACGCTTCCGAAGGTGACGTGAGCGAGGCCGTCGCCGATCAGCGATAGCCTGCGCAGCACGAGGAACACGCCGAGCACCGAGCAGAGGATGGCGATCAGCGACCCTCCGATGAGCGCCCTCTGCATGAAGCCGTAACTTAGCATCTCGTTCAGATCCATATAAACCTCAAAAGGAGGGACGAATGATCATTCGCGCACCCAGCCTGTGCCGCCATTAGTGCCTGTGGCAAACAAGGTGCTGACCGTGCTCGCCGAAGAACCCGGTCATCTCGGTGGAATTGCAGAAATCGTCGAAACTGCCGTAGAAAATAACCTTCTTGTCCAGGTAAAGCAGGTGCGAGGCGTACTTCCCGATAGTTGCCGTATCGTGGGTCACCAGGAGTACCGTGGCCTTTTTCTCCCGGTTCATCTCGAAGATGAGCTTGTAGAAGCTCTCCCTGGTCTCCGGGTCGAGCGCCGTCGTCGGTTCGTCCATCACGAGCAGCGCCGGGTCGTTCACCAACGCCCGCGCCAGGAGCACCCGTTGCCTGAGTCCCCCGGAAAGCTCGCCGATCATCTTCCCCCTGATGTGGGAGATCCCCATCCACTCCATGGTCTGCTCCACGGCCCGGGTATCGTCCTTCGTGAAGCGCCGGGGAAATTTCTTCGCGGAAAGCCGACCGAGCCGGATCACCTCGTCGACCGTGGCCGGGAAGTGCGGGTTGAAGAACTGCAATCCCTGCGGCAGATACCCGATCCGGCGCCAGTCGTGGAAGCCCCCGAGGGGCTTACCGAGGACGGAAATGGCGCCGGCGGTGGGAGCGAGAAGTCCCAGGATGATCTTTATCATGGTGCTCTTCCCGGAGCCGTTCGGCCCGCAGATGCCCACGTAGTCGCCCGGATTGACCGTGAAAGAGACGTCCTGCAGCACCTCGGTCCCGTGATAGCCGGCGCAGAGGTTCTGCACGGTGAGAGCTTTGTCTGTCATTGCAGCCCCGTCTTCAAGTTCTTGAGGTTTTCTTCCATTAGGGAGACGAAAGTGACGCCCTTTTGCAACTCGTCCTTAGTGACGTTGTGCCCGGCTCGCAGCATGAGGACCTTGGCCCCGGTCTCGCGCGCTATGGTCTCGGCGACGCGGGGACTCAACAGCTCTTCGGTATAGACGTAACCCAAATGCTCGCGGCGCATTACCTGCACAAGTTCAGCGAGCTTAGCCGGAGTGGGTTCGGCATCGGCGTTCACCGCGGAGGCCGAGATGTACTTCAGGCCGTACCTTTTCGCCATATAGCCGAAGGCATAGTGTCCACCATGCAGCAGCACCTTCTTAGGGCAGTTGGCGAGGGTATCCTTGAAGCGCTGGTCCAGTGCAGCCAGCTGCCGGTCCAACCCGACGGCATTCTGCTCGTAGTACGCCTTGTTCGCGGGATCGCGTGTGATGTAGGCGGCAAGGATGTTTCTCACGATGGTGCGCGCGTTGTCGAAGTCGAGCCAGATGTGCGGGTCGCCCCCCTTCCCGTCGTGGGCATCATCGTGCGCTTCGCGGTGCTGGTCCGATACCGGCCCCTGCATGAGGTGAATCCCCCTTCCTCCTTCGACCACCGCCACCTTGCCCTTATCCAGCCCCGAGATGATGTTAGCCGCCCACGGTTCCATCACCGCATTGGTGTAGACGAAGAGGTCGGCCCGGTTCACCCGCACCACGTCTTCAGGCCGCGGTTCGAAGCTGTGCGGCTCGACTCCCGGCGGAAGGAGCAGCGTCACCTGCGCCTTATCGCCACCGATCGTCCTGGCGAAGTCGTAGAGAGGGAACAGGGTCGTCACCACCTGCAGCTTTCCGCTTTGACTTTCCTGACGACTGCACCCCGGTAGCAAAAGAACCAGGGCCAGCAGCAACACCGTTAGCCATTTCATGCCTTTTCTCCTTTTTTGGCGCAACCGCCGCACAGACCGTTCAACTGCAAGATGTGCGACAGCACCTTCCCGCCGTTACGGATGCTCACCTCACGCTCCAACGCATCGATGCCGCAAGAAGGAATGTCCTCAACCTTGCGGCACGAAAGGCATACGAAGTGGTGATGGTGTTCCGGGTTTCTGCAAAAGTAGTAGTACAGCTGGCGGTTAGGATGGATCACCTTGGTGAGGACGCCGCTCTCCGAAAGTTCCTCCAGGTTGCGGTACACCGTTGGTAGCCCGAGACGGTCGAAGCGTCCCTTCAACGTCTTCCAGAGTTCCTCGGGACTCGCGTACCCCGACTCAGCCTCAAGCAGCTCGAGAATGGCCAACCGTTTGGGGGTCGCTTTCATACCAGCCGCTTTGAGTACCGCCGCGTGACGCTGCTCCATACCAGCCTCTAAATAGAAATGATTTCGTTTTAAAATAGCGGGCGGGGTCTCAAAGTCAAGAAAATTTATGCAAGAGGGGAGGGCTTTGTGCTACCTTTCCGTGGTTATGACGGACAGGTTCGGTCAAATGACACAGGGGGACCGGCCTTGCACGGGAACTGCGCCACCAACATTAATCCCTTCAAAAGCGACATCTGTGACAGATCAGGGGGTTGCTAGCTGGGCGCGGAGCGGGGCGGTTATTGGCTTTTGTATTGCATAAAATTCATGATTCATCAAAGCGGTTATTTCACCAGTCGGACGGCGTCGTATGCGAAGAGAAACGTACAACTATAAGGATTACTTCCATGCCGGGCAGAAGGCCCGGGTAGAGGTGTCATTATCAGGGGATACGGTTTTCAACGATGGCGCCGTGGTAACGGAGATCGACGACACCGGCATCCGTCTGCGTCTTTCCCGGGAGAAGCTCCCCGAGGGGGTGCTGCTGCGTCGGGAGTCCCCCCTGGTGGTTCGCGTAGGGGTGAGCGGCAACAGCTACCGTTGCAAGTGCGTAGTCCTCGACGATCACGCCGAAGAGGACCTGCGGGTGGGGGTCGTGGAAAGGGTAACTCCGGAAGACCAGCGCGAATATTTCCGCCTCGGTACCGACATCCCGGTTATCCTGTTCAACGTGACTGCCGGCACCGCCGAAGAGAGCGGTGCCGCCGGACTGCGGGTAGCTGCGCAGAACAGCCTGCCGCGCATCGTGAACATCAGCGGCGGCGGTCTGCGCACCGAGACCGAGATGGAGATGACCCGCGACGACATCGTCTATGCCACCTTCCACCTGCCGCTGCCGGAGCCTAAGATCGTGCCTGTCGTCGCCCAGGTGATGCACAGTGAGGAGTTGCGCCGCAACGAAGGGATCGTGTTCAGCGCGGGTCTGCGTTTCATGCACATCAACGAGCGCGACCGCGACGCCATCGTCCGTTACGTCTGCAACGAAGAGATCAAGCGCATCAGGATGTGCCGGAAGGACTTCTACTCCATCCCGACCAGCTAACGCTTCACCAGACTGAGATATAGAATAGAGTGCAGTTGCAATGAATAAGGCCGACGGATCTTCCGCCGGCCTTTCTTTTTTGGTGAATTCGGAGGAAGCAGGGTACAACTGCCCACGAAGCGCGGTCTGAGCCCTAACGTCCCCCCCTTTGCGAAGGGGGGACAGGGGGGATTTTGCCTCTGCCAAGGTGCCAAAAATCCCCCTAAATCCCCCTTCGCAAAGGGGGACTTCAAACCATCCTGCGTTCCTCAAGGAGGGGGAGCCTATCCCGCAAAGACCGCCGCGAGTTTTTTCACCAGCCGGTCGTTTTCCTCATCAAGCCGCACCGCAACTCTGAAATAGCAGTCACCCAGCCCCTGAAAGTTGCTGCAGTCCCTGATCAGAATCCCCTTCCCTTTCAACGCCTCACGCAGTTGCCCTGCGGTCATCCCTTCACGCGTGATCCGCACCAGCAGGTAATTGGCCCGAGCCGGAAAGACCTCGAGACCGGGAAGCGCGGAGAGTGCCGCGGCAAAGCGTGACCGCTCCGCGTCAATGTAACTCCTCGTGCGGTGGCAATATTCCGACGCGGCAAGCGACGCGATCCCCGCCACCTGTGCCGCCGTGTTCACGTTCCAAGGGTCCTGATGCGCCGCGATCGCCGCGATGGTCTCCGGGCGGGCGAGCGCGTAACCGAGCCTCAGCCCCGGGATGCCGAAGAACTTGGTCATGGAGCGCAGCAAGACGGCGCGCGGCGCGGTCCGAATCAGGTCTTTAGCCGACTCCTCCTCGCAGAAGTCAATGAAGGCCTCGTCCAAAACCATAAAGGTGCCGCACTCGCGGCAGGCATCGACGATTCTAGCGACTTCACCCTTCTGCACCAGGTTTCCCGCAGGGTTTCCCGGATTGCAGATGAAGAGCATGTCGTAACCATGCCCAAGCCGCTCTTTCAGCGCATCGACCGACAGCGCCAAACCGTTGTCTGGCGAGAGGGTGAAGTAATCTGTCTGCCATCCCGCCCGCTCCAGGGCGAGCGCGTATTCTGCGAAGGCGGGAGCAACAACGAGGGCACGTCTACCGGGAAAGACGCGCGGGAGCAGGTGGATCAACTCGGTCGAACCGTTGCCGACGGCGATCTCATCCGGCGCGCAGCCGTGGTAGGCGGCCAGAGCAAGCTTAAGCTCCGTCGCCCCCTTGTCCGGGTAGTGCAGCAGACGCTCATAGCTCGCCGTCAGCGCCTCACGCACCCCCGGCGCCATCCCAAGCGGATTGATGCTGGCCGAGAAGTCCAGGAGCTGCTCCGGCGCAAGACCGAGGTCCCTTGCTACGGCAAAAACGTTGCCGCCATGTTCGTGTGGGATAGCCATACCTTGCCTTTTCTGATGTCCGCCCCCCCTCCCGTAAGGGGGAAGAAGAACCTATCTACAGAGGTCTGCGCAGCGCCAGCACGAGCGCCAACCACCCAAGCACCAACAGCGCTTCGCTGCCGTACATGAGGCGCACCACACCCGCGTATGCCTCAAGGGAGAGCGCCCGCACCGGGTCCCCGATGGTCGGCTTCTCCACGATCCTGCCGAAGTAGCGGTTCGCCCCGCCGAGCCTCACGCCGAGCGCACCGGCCGCTGCCGCTTCCGGATAACCGCTGTTCGGGGAGGCGTGGTTGCGGCAGTCCCGGCGCAGGATGCGCCAGCTCCCAGCACCGCTTAACCCGCAAAGGGGCGCCACGAGCACCATTAGCAGACCGGTGAGCCGGGCCGGGATGAAGTTGGCGAGATCATCGAAGCGCGCCGATGCCCAGCCGAATTCCAGGTAGCGCTCGTTTTTGTACCCCACCATGGAGTCGAGCGTGTTGACCGCCTTGTACGCGATCGCCAGCGCCGGACCGCCCAGCATCAGATAGAAAAGTGGGGCGACGACGCCGTCGCCGGTATTCTCGGCCACGGTCTCAACCGCCCCCCTGATGACCTCCGGCTCGTCCAACTGCGCAGTCTCGCGTCCCACGATGTAGGAGAGGGCAACCCTCGCGGCGGAAAGATCACCCCGCTCCAGGGCCTTCGCCACCTTTGCCGACTCGAGGTGCAGCGAGCGGGCCGCAATGGAGACCCAGGCGAGGTAAAGTGCGACCAGGAAGCCGACCGCCGGGGCAACCAGCGTCCCCAGGTAGATGAGCCCGGCGGCAACGAGATAGCTGACGCCGACGGTGATGACGAGCAGCGCCACACCTGCCAGGCGTGGATCGGAGATCCTTTGGCGCAGCGCCCCTTCTAGCCACGAAATCAACCATCCGATGATGACCACCGGATGCGGCAGGGTACGCGGGTCGCCAAGAACGAGGTCCATCACCACCGCGCCGAGCACTATCGCTATGTGCGGGTCAAGGAGCGCCATCACCGGCCGTACTGCTCATGGCGCGCAGTGGCGAGATGCCGCAGATCCGGAAGATCCTCTCCAGATCCAGGTGCCGCTCCATGTGCGCCGCAAGGGCATCGAATGGGTCGGGCATCTGGGCCGCTTCCGCCTGCTCCGGCAGTCCTTTCGCACGCCTGATTCGGTTCAAGAGGGCCGTCCTGAAACCGTGGTTATCGAAGATGCCGTGCAGGTAGGTACCGAAGACCCGTCCGTCGGCGGACACGGCGCCGTCATCCACGGTGACGCTCTCTCCTGAACGGCTGGTGATACGGGCGAAGGGAGTGACGCCACGTCCGAGGACGCTGTCGCCCATGTGGATCTCGTAGCCGGTCACCGAGGCTTTACAACCGGGTGCTACCGACTCCCCTGCAGCAAGGAGTGTGGCTTCCGCCTGGTGGGTCTGTTTCTCCTTCAGCATCGTGGTCACCACGTCGAGAAGTCCCAGCCCCTCGACGCGTTCGAGATCCGACTCCACCCTTTCCGGATCGAGCACAGCTTTCCCGAGCATCTGGTATCCGCCGCAGATGCCGACGACCGGTCCCTCGAAACGGGCGACCGCCTCAGCGATCCCCTCATCCCTGATCGACTCGAGATCCGCGAGGGTCGCCTTTGTACCCGGCAGGATCAGGAGGTCCATGGTCTCTACGAGCCAGGGGGAGCGGATGTAGTAAAGCTCAACGTCCGGCTCCGCCTCCAGCGCAGCGAAATCGGTGTAGTTTGAGATACGCGGAAGACGCAGTACCCCGACGCGCAGCTTGCCCCCCTCTTCCTTCTTTTGGGGACCGCCGTCTTTCCTCTGCAGGGCGACGCTGTCCTCCTCGGGAAGAGCCAGCCCTTTGTACCAGGGAAGCACCCCCAGCACGGGCACGCCGGTCCGCTCCTCGACGTACTTGATGCCAGAGGTCAGCAGCGAAGCATCGCCCCGAAACTTGTTGATGATGACACCCTTGACGAGCGCCTTCTCTTCCGGCCGCAGAAGTTCAATGGTGCCGACGATCTGTGCAAAGACGCCGCCCCGGTCGATGTCGGCAATGAGAATCACCGGAGCGCCCGCCATGCCCGCCACCTTGAGGTTAGCGATATCATGGTCGCGCAGGTTGATCTCGGCGATGCTGCCGGCGCCCTCGATGACGATGAAGGAGTAGCGGTCGCGCAACCTGGCGAAACTCTCCCGCGCCTTCAAAAAGGCCTTCGGCTTGTAGGCGTTGTACTCTTTCACCCCCATGTTGCGCACGACCTTGCCCTGCACGATCACCTGGCTTCCGGTATCGGAGTTGGGCTTCAACAGGATCGGGTTCATGTCGGTATGAGGTGCGATGCCGCAGGCGTCCGCCTGTACTCCCTGGGCGCGGCCGATCTCCCCTCCCTCGGGGGTGACCGCGGAGTTGAGCGCCATGTTTTGGGACTTGAAGGGTGCCACCGAGATGCCGCGACGCTTCAGGATGCGGCAGAAACCGGCCGCGAGCACGGACTTGCCGACGTCTGAGCCGGTGCCGCAGAACATCACCGCATGCGGGTCCTCGCTTACCTCTCCCAGGGACGCCACGGCGCTGCGCTTTTTGCGGTTGGGGTTCTGGTCCTCGCCGCGGGTGGCATAACCGCGCGGGGTGACGATCCGTCCATCACGGCAAAGGCGCGTCGAAGAATTCCCGATTATGACAAGGGAAAACATGTCGATGGGGTGCTGCAGCATCTCGCCGAGCGTGGTGATGATGCACTCCTCACCGTCGCGGCAGGCGTTGCGGACGATGCCGACGGGAACCTGCGGACCGCGTGCCGCGATCAGGATGTCCCTGGCCTCTTCGATCTGAGTGACGCGCCCCTTGCTGCGCGGGTTGTAAAGCGCCACCACGAAATCAGCACTCGCGGCGGCCTTCAGACGTTTCCGTATCTTCGGAAGCGGCGTGAGCAGGTCGGAGAGCGATATCACGGCGAAATCGTGCATGAGCGGCGCGCCCAGCACCGAGGCTGCAGCCTGCACCGCCGAGACGCCGGGGACCACCACGATCTCGACGTCCTGGAAGGGAGCGTCCGGCTCGTCGGCGAGCTCCATGGCGAGGCCGGCCATGCCGTAGATCCCCGCGTCGCCGCTGGAGATAAGGGCAACGGTCTTACCCGAAGCGGCGATGGCGAGCGCCTGGGAGCAGCGTTCCACCTCGCGCATCATCCCCGAGGAAAAGAGGGTCTTGTTGACAAGAAGGGGTTCGATGAATTCAAGGTAGGTCCGGTAGCCGACCACCACGTCCGCTTTCTCGATCGCCTCGCGCGCCTCGAAAGTCATGTGGTTGAGCCCGCCCGGGCCGATACCTACTACGAAAAGTTGTGACATGAAACGTGGTCCTCTATTACGAAATGCAGCGCAAGGCGCAGCGTGCGATGGCGATGGTGACGTTGCCGTCCTTCACCTTTTTCAAAATCAGCGCCCCCCCGTCCGAGGCGAGCAGCGCGGCCGGTTCGGCGACGCCGCGAGCCCCTATCGCGGCAAAGGCGTGCTCGGACGGCGGCGAGGGAACTGCGACCTTGTTCAACTCGTCGCTGCTGTAGAAAAGAAGCGGGAGGCTCTTACTTTTCGCGTAGGCCAGCAGCCCTTCCTCATCCGCCTTCGCCTCGGCGGAAGCCAGGCAACGGACGCTTTTGAGCGAAAGGGAAAGCTGAGCCAGATATCGATCCACCACCGCATCGATCTCGTCAGCGGAAGTCCCCCTGTTACAGCCGATGCCGAGGCAGAGTTCGACAGGGCGCAGCACCAGGGTCTGTGCAGCATCGAGCCCATGCGGCAGCGCACCGCTGGTGACGACGACCATGCCGTCCGCGCCGGCGGCAAGCGCGTCATCCGTGTCGCGGCAAAAGAGCAGGTTCCCCTTCCCCCCGCAGTAGTCCGCCACTTTGCCGGTCGGGTCGAGAACGGCGATGCGTTTTCCTTCGAGCAGCAGGGAGTTCAGCACCTTGACCCGGGAGAGGTCCTCGATGCACCAGCCGTTTTCCTTGGCGAGCATGTCGAAGGAGGGGAGTTCGTTCGCGTCGGTTGCGGTGGTGATCACCGGCGTGGCCCCGGTAAGTTCGGCGCAGCTTGCGGCAAGCGCGTTGGCGCCGCCCAAGTGACCGGAAAGAAGAGAGATGGCGAAGCGTCCTGCGTCATCGATCGCCACCACCGCCGGGTCCTCGTCCTTCCCTTTCAGTAGCGGCGCGATCGATCGGACTACGATTCCCGTCGCCATGAGGCAGACAAAGCCGTCGAAGTTAGGCCAAAGCCGCGCCATGAGTGCCGGCAACCGTTCCGCAAAAGGCACGGCCTCACCCGTCGCATGCTTCTCAAGGACGAAGAGCGAGCCAAGCGGTAGTCCGCTCTTAAGCGTCGCCCCCAGCTTCGCGCCGTTGGCGGTTATGGCGATAATGGCAACGCGCATGGTTTTTTAACCTAAAACGTAGAACGTTGAACGCAGAACGTTGAACGTGGTTTTACCCCCTGCACCCGTGCGTGAACCCCTTGTCGTAGAGAAGCGACTTTGCCTTCATCCCCTCGCTGCGGGCGCGTAGCACGTCGCCCACCACGATGAGGGCCTGCTTGACGATCCCCGCCTCAGCCACCTTCGCGGCGATGTCGGCGAGAGTCCCGGTGATCACCTGCTCGTCCGCCCAGGACGCCTTCGCCACCACGGCCACCGGCGTCTCCTCCGTGTAGGCACCGGAAAGAAGCTCCTCGACCACCTTCCCTATCATGGAGACGGAGAGGTAGATGACCAGGGTGGCGCCGATCCGCGCGATGCTGGAAAGCTGCTCCCGCTCCGGCACCGGCGTCCTTCCCGCGAGACGGGTGATGACCACCGTCTGCGACACCTCCGGCAGGGTCAGCTCCTGCTTCAGCGCGGCCGCAGCCGCGAAGGCGCTCGTGACGCCGGGCACGACCTCGTAGCCGATGCCGAGCCGGTCGAGTTCCTCCATCTGCTCCTGGATGGCGCCGTAGATCGAGGGATCGCCGGTGTGCAGCCGTACAACGCGTTGTCCCTCCACGATGGCTTCCGCCAGAACGGCGGTGGTCTCCTTGAGATCCATGCCGGCCGAATCCCAGACGCGGGCGTTCGGCGCGTAGGTGCGCACCAGTTCGCGGTCGACGAGGCTTCCGGCGTACACTACGACATCCGCTTCGCCCAAAAGGCGCGCTCCCTTAACGGTGATAAGCTCAGCGTCGCCGGGGCCGGCGCCGACAAAATGGACTATGTTCTCTTTCGACACGGGATACCTTTCAAAAGGGATCGTCCTTCCAACCCCAAATTCATTTAACGCAAAGCCGCCAAGCCGCCAAGAAAACCTTAAACAGGGACAAGACAAAGGCCTACACCCTTAGTATCGGTTACCTTTGCGCCTCCGCGCCTTTGCGTCTTTGCGTTGAAGATTCTTAGATTTACATCCGGTTACAGCGGGCTCTTCCTGACAATCAGCATGGAGAGGTAATCAAGCTTCTGCCCCAGGAGCGCCTCCAGGTCGTGGTGCACCTCTTCATCGGCGGAGCCGACCCGACGCACGAAGACGCCGCTTTTCTCGCGCCCCAGTTCCTTCAACGCCGCGTACACGGCATCGAAAACCCGACTTACCTTCATGAGCACCACGGTGTCGAACTCATCGAGGGTCCGCTTCAACTCGTCCTTCTCGTAGGTGGCGGGAAGGATGGCGATCCGCTCCGCCCCAAGCCCCAGCGGCAGTCCGGAAACGGCCGAGGAGGCGAGGATGCTGGAAATCCCCGGCACCACTTCTATCTTAATTTCGGGATACTTGGCGAGGAAGATCCGGTGGATGTAGAGGTAGGTGGAATAAAGAAACGGGTCGCCGATGGTGACGAAGGCCACGTCCTTCCCCTGGGCGATGCGCTGCGCGACCTGGTCCGCGGCCTCCTCCCAGTAGGGATCGAGCCCCTTCATATCCTTCACCATGGGGAAGAGCTGAACCAGCACCTCCTGCCGGCTGCGGTCGATGAACTCCTCGACGATGGAAAGCGCGTAGCTCCCGCCTTCCGCCGCCCCGGTCGGAGCGCAGATGACATCCACGCTCCTCAAAATCCGCTCCGCCTTCCTGGTCAACAGCTCCGGATCGCCCGGCCCTACCCCTACCGCGTAGACAACCGCCACTACTCCTCCCCTTTCCAGGCCGCGATGACGTAGACCGGGTTATGGGCGGCGAACATCTTGTACTCGGTGAGGCTGCGGGTCTTGGAGATGTTGACGCAGGTGACCTCGACGGTGTAGCCGTGGTCCTCGAGGAATTCCACCGACTTGGTGAGGGTGTCCAGGGTCACCGCGTTCAGCACGATGAAGCCGTCCGGCTTCAGGCGTTTGTCGACCGCCTCGATGATCTCCTCCAGCATACCGCCGGAGCCGCCGATGAAGACGCGGTCCGGGTCGGGGAGATCCTCAAGCCCTTCCGGAGCGTAGCTTTCCATAACGGTGACGTTTCTGGCCACGAACTTTTTGAGGTTTTCCTTCAGGAAGCTCAGGTACTGCGGGTTCTTTTCGAGGGCGAAGATGCGCCCGTTGGGCATCAGGTTCCCCGCCTCGATCGATACCGAGCCGCTCCCGGCGCCGATGTCCCACATCACCAGGTCGTCCTGGAGCTGCAGCTTGCCGAGCGTGATGGCGCGCACCTCTTCCTTGGTGATCAGCTTCTTGGCGGTGGCGAACTCGTCGTCCCTGATGCCGATCATCGGGTAGTTCTGGAGGTTCGGCTCCCAAGTCTTGATGAGGATGAGGATGTTGAGCGGCGAGCAGGAAACTTCAGCCAGCCCGCGGATGTCCGTTTTGGTGAACTTTTCGGTGGGAAGCCCCAGGTCCTCGCAGACCCAGGCCTCGTACCCCTCGGCGCCTCGCCCGATCAGCTCCTTGGCGAGGACGGCCGGGGTGTTGACGCTGTCCGTGAGGACGGCGATCTTTTCCGAGGCGATGATGCGGTCAAGGGCGGGTTTGATCCCCCTGCCGTGCACCGAGACGAAGGTCGCGTCGTCCCAGGGCTCCTTGATCCTCGCGAAGGCGTACTGGACGCTGGTGACGTTCGGGTAGATCTCGACCCGCTCCTTGGGGAGGTTTCTGAGCAGGAAGCGCGCGACACCGAAGAAGTTGGGATCGCCGGAGCCGAGAACGACGGTCCTCTTCTCCGTGTGCTTCAGGTACTCCAGCATGATGGAGAGGTCTTCCAGGGGACGTTTCTCCCCCTTGAAGTCGGGGAAGATGTCGAGGAGACGCTTGTGGCCGATCAGGACCTCGGCCTGGTCGATCACCTCGAGTGCCTGCTTGCCGAACCCTTCCCATCCTTCGATACCGGCGCCGACAAGATAGATCTTTTGCTCTGCCATGGCCCGCTCCTTTTTTCATCGCAATTCAAAGGTCTAACTTCATGCCGCTCCAGATGCCCCCTCCCCTTCGGTCACTCTCCCCTCCGCCGCAAAGCGAAGAGAGGAGAACCGACAGAGGGAAGCCGTACTGCGAGCGAAAAATCATTTGTCGAGGTAGAGTACCTCGCCCTGGTAACCCGCAAGGAGCACCCGGGCCTTCACCCAAGGCGCCAGCTCGGAGCAGGCCTGCGCCACCTTCCCGCAGACAAGTTCGATCAGCGCCGGGTCGCTCCCCGAAGCCTCGAGAACGTGGCGCGCCGTGTTCGCTCCGTGGGCCAGATGCTCTAGGTGCGCCGTCCGCGGATCAGCTTTCATCCACGATGCCAGCGTGACTAGGTCAAGCTCCGACGAGGTAACGTGGGTCTGTTCGTGCCCGCAGGCGATCTTCACCAGCTTAGCGAACTGCCCCGCAACCACGACTTCGGGCACCCCTTTCTTGGCACAGCTTTTCAACGAGTACCCGAAATGATCCCCCATCATGATGAAGGATTCCTCGGTGAGTTTAAGCTGCTGCTGGGCCACGAGCTCGGAGGTGCGACCCGTTGATAGGACCACGAGACGGGAGCCGCAGGCAAGCGCGACATCTATGGAGGCATCGACCGTATCGGTCCAGGCCCTGGTGGAAATAGGCTTGACGATCCCGGTGGTGCCGAGGATGGACAGCCCCCCCACGATTCCCAGCCGCTCGTTGAGCGTCTTCTTCGCGAGTTCCTCGCCGTTGGGGATGCTGATGGTGAAGGTGAGCGTCGCCGGAACGCAGCGCAGGGCGAACACCTCCTTGATCACCTCCATGATCATGCTGCGCGGCACCGGGTTGATGGCCCATTCACCCACCGGGACTGCGAGTCCCGGCTTAGTGACCTTCCCGATGCCGACGCCCCCCTTGACGACGATGCAGTTCTTGGTGAACATGTCCGCCTTCGCGGTGACATGGATCTCCGCGCCGTTGGTCACGTCCGGATCATCGCCGGCATCTTTCACCACGTAACAGGATGCCGTGTTGTCGCGCAGTACACCCCCGTGGATCCGGAAACGCGCCCCCTTGCCGCAGGGGAGCGTGAGCTGAACCTCCTCGATCAGGGTCTGATCGCGCAGCATCTGGGCGGCGCCCTTAACGGCAGCAGCGGCACAGGCTCCTGTCGTGTAGCCGTATCTCAATTCTTTCCCGCTCATATTTCATCCCATGTGAAGACGAAAAAATTTCAATTGAATTACATGGCAAATGCAGGCCGGTAACGGGTCCCGGCAAACTGCATCAAATTCACGATCCGGATACTTCCGCCTGGATCAGTATCGCATTCATCACCGCAGCGGCCACGTTGGAGCCCCCCTTGCGGCCGGTGTTGGAGACGAACTGCAGCTCCGGGAATTCCCGGGCCAGTTCCTTCAAGGCTTCCTTGCTTTCCGCGGCGCCGACGAAACCGACCGGCAGCGCCACGATTAGCCTAGGGCGAACCCCTTCCTCGCGCACGAGCCTGATCAACTCGAATAGTGCGGTCGGCGCGTTGCCTATGACGAAGATGCCGTTTGCCGCATCCCTTGCCGCCTTGCGCATGGCGAGGATGGAACGGGTGACACCCTGCTCTTTCGCTTCCTTCGCCACCTGCGGGTCCGCAACGAAGCAGGAGGCCTGCACCTTGAAGCGTCCGAGCCGTTCCTTGCTCATCCCGGAGATGATCATGTTGGTGTCGGTGACCACACCGAGTCCGTCGCGGAGCGCCGCGATGCCGCTTGCCACCGCCTTTTCTGTGATCACCATGCTGCGGGCGTAATCGAAATCGGCGCTCGTGTGGATGGCGCGGCGCACGAGGGGCCACATCTGGGCGTTCCAGTCGTGCTGCCCCAGTTCCTCCTCGATGATCCGGAAGGATTCCGCCTCGATCTCCTCGGGGCGCAGGTGCACCGACATCAGTGCCACCTCTGCTCGGTGAGGCTTTCCGCGACGCGCTCCACCACCACCTCGGCCAGCTTGTCGTGCACGCCGAGATGTTTGCCGAGCACCATCTCAACACCCGGGTGGCGCTTTCTCGCTTCTTCCAGTTCTTCCGGGAGGTCCTCCTGTACGTGGGCGCCCATGTAGAGGAAATAGGGGACGAGGAGGATGCGCTCCGCCCCTTGAGCCACGCAGGCATCGACCCCCTGCTGGATGTTCGGGAGGTGCTGTTCGCGGAACGAGACCTCGACGATCTCGAACTGGGTCATCTTCTTAACGCGGGCCGCGATCTCGTGTACCGCGTTGTTCGCCTCGGCGATCCTGCTGCCGTGCGCCATCAAAAGTAATGCCGTCTTCATATCTGCTCCATTCAAAAAGCCTTCAAATCCATAACGCAAAGTCGCCAAGCCGCAGAGGCGCAAAGAGACCGTTCAGGAATGTTTGGTCTCTCTTTGCGTCTTGGCGCCTCCGCGCCTTTGCGTTAAAGCTTTCGGGGGTTACCTAACTCCTCCAACCCTTCTGGTACTCACGGACCAGCTTCTCCACGGCGCGCTTCGCGCCGGCTTTCCACGGCCCGACCGCGGCCAAGGTCAGGTTCTTCGGCGCGAAGAGGGCGTGCGCTGTGTGCATGAGCTGCTCGCCCCCGATGGCACCGGCCTCGATGCGATCCTCATCGATGCTCCGGACAAGCGACATAAGCTCGCCCCAGCCGTAACGCACCTGCATTTCATAAGTGGAATCGGCACTGTACTCGAGATCGTAGAAGTATCCTTCCTTGACCCGCGCGAGCTCCGCCTCCCCAACTTCCTCGAAGGCAAGACTCTTCACCTCGCGCAGCACCTCGGATACGGCAAGCACCAGGTTCTCCGGCGCGGTGGCGAGCTCGATGGCGAACGCGCCGGTCTCCTCGTAGGCGGAAAGCGAAGCATCCACCGAGTAGACGATGCCGAGCTTCTCCCTCAATGAGAGGTGCAGCCGAGAGGTCCCGCCGCCGCAGAGGATGCGCCGCATGAGCCTTAAGCCCATGAGCCGCTTGTCCTGCCGCGCGAAACCGCGGAAGGCGATCTGCAGGTTCACCTGGCTGTCGGAATCCTTCACGAAGAGCGAGCGCGGCTCGTCCTGCTGCTCGACGGGCGGCAGCAACGCGGGAGGCCTGCCTCCTCCCCATCCTGCGAAGTGGCTATCGCAGGCGGCGAAGAAAGCATCGGAATCGTGCCTGCCGGCCGCGACAATCAAGGCGTTCCCCGGCACGTAATGGGCGGCGAGATAGGCGCGCAGGTCCTCGACTGTGATTCCCTTGATGCTCTCGAGATAACCGATGGTCGGGGTGCCAAGCGGATGGTCCGGCCACAACAGCTTGCTGCAGAGGTTGCTGGTGTTGGTCTCCTCGCCGCGCTCGTTGATGTCCTCGAGCGCCTCCTCGGTGATGATACGCTTCTCGATCTCCAGCCCCTCAAGGGTAGGAGTGAGCAGCATCGAGGAGAACAGGCGAATCCCCTCGCCGATCTGGTCGGGATGCACCCGCGAGAAGTAACAGGTGGTCTCCTCGTCGGTCGCCGCGTTCACGCTGCCGCCGATCGCCTCAAAGGCGATCTCGAGTTCGAGATTGGAGGCGAACTCGCTTGAGCCGCGAAAGAGCATGTGCTCGAGGAAGTGGGAGATACCAGCCTTGCCGGGAGTGTCGTTGCGCCCTCCCGCCTTAATGTAGATGGCGATCTCCGCGCTGTGCAGGTGCGGCATCTCGACCGAGACGAGGCGCAACCCGTTGGGGAGAACCTTCTTGGTACAGCTGAACATCTAACCTCCGAACTTCAGAGTGCCGCCCCCTTCAGGGTAAGCCAGGCAACCGCCGCGTAGCGGGCAAACTTGCCGGTCAGCACCAGTAGAGAAAAGCGGATAAAACCGACACGCAGCACGCCGCCGACCAGGCAGAGCGGGTCGCCGATGACCGGCAGGAAACTGAGGAGTAGCGACAACGAGCCGAAGCGTCGGTAGAACCGCTCCGCCCTGCGCGTACTCTCCTCGTCCATGCGCAACACCCGGTGCGTCAGGAAGTCGCCGCCGTAGATACCGATCCAGTAGGTGCTGAGCGCCCCGAGGTAGTTCCCGGCGGTGGCTACCAGCACGACGGCCGGCGGATTTTCCCGCGCGAGGAGGAGTGCAACCACCAGCCACTCGGAGCCGAGCGGCAAGAGGGTGGCGGCCAGAAAACTCAGCAGAAACAGGGAATAAAACCCGTAATTGACCAGCCACTCGTGCATTCCGGTCAAATTAGCGGAAAGGGTGCTGATTGTCAAACAGCATTCCATTAGAATGTGGTGGCAATGTATCGAAATTAATCAGGGTGACATTTTTGTGTTGACATTAGAGTCACGAGGTGGCATTTACGCTGACATGATCAACACCGGCTACTTTACCTTTACTAACTTTTACTTTTGGTACGGCTTTTATTTTAGGCCGTCGCCCCGGGTAGAGGTGTAATTTAGGTAGCAGGTACTAAATTCCGAACCGAAAGCTGGGGTGGCAGGACTCTCCTCCCCCTTTACGGTTCGAAGCAGATCAAAGTAAACATCGAACATCATACAAGGGCCGGGGGAGCAATCCTCCGGCCCTTTCGCTTTCGGGGACCAAAGGAGCGTGAGTATGATCGTGGTAATGAAGGCAGGAGCGGCCAAGAAGGACAGGGATGCGGTAACGAAGAGGATCAAGGAGCTGGGGTACACCGCGCACATCATCCGCGGTACGCTGCGCGACGTGATCGGCGCGGTCGGGGACGAGCGCGGCAAGAGCGTCCTGCAGACCATCGAGTCGATGCAGGGCGTGGAGAGCGTGGTTCCCATCCTGCAGCCGTACAAGCTCGCGTCGAAGGAAGTGAAGAAAGAGCCGAGTGTGGTGCGCATCTCCGACACGCTCGCCATCGGCGGCAAGGAACTGGTGGTGATGGCCGGTCCCTGTTCCGTGGAGAACGAGGAGCAGATCATCGAATCCGCCATCGCCGTCAAGGCGGCCGGAGCGCAGATGCTGAGGGGCGGCGCCTTCAAGCCGCGCACCTCCCCCTACTCCTTCCAGGGGCTTGAAGAAGAAGGGCTCAAGCTTCTCGCCAAGGCCCGCGAGATCACCGGGCTTCCCTTCGTCACCGAAGTCATCGATCCCGACTCCGTCGATCTCGTCGCCTCCTACTCCGACATGCTCCAGATCGGCGCCCGCAACGCCCAGAACTTCGCCCTTCTGAAGAAAGTGGGGCAGATCAACAAGCCGATACTTCTGAAGCGCGGCATGTCCATGACCATCCAGGAATTCCTGATGAGTGCCGAGTACGTGATGAGCGAGGGGAACCAGTCCGTGATCCTGTGCGAGCGCGGCATCAGGACCTTCGAGACCGCCACGAGGAACACCCTCGATCTCTCCGCGATCCCCGTGTTGAAGTCGAAGACCCATCTTCCCGTCGTCATCGACCCCTCCCACGGCACCGGGCATTACAACTACATCGCCCCGATGTCCTACGCAGCGGTAGCCGCCGGAGCCGACGGGCTCATCATCGAAGTGCATCCCGATCCCGAAAAAGCCTCGTCCGATGGTCCGCAGTCGTTGAAGCCGAAGAAGTTCCACGCCCTGATGGACCGCTTGAAGCTCTTCGCCGAAGCCGCCGAGAAGACGCTGTAAAACAGGAGATGGGGGCAGGAGGGGCCGTATTCCCCCTCCCAGCCCCCCCTCCGGGGGAAGGAGTTTCACACCCCCATCAGCACCGGGTCCACAGTTTTGGCCGGCGCTGGCGCAAGTTCCCATTCCGTGTATGCTTTCGGAGAACTTTGCCCGGAGGTGAACCATGTTACTGCGCCCCTTGACGCTTCTTGTGCTGGTCGTCTTCATGCTCGCCGCCGTCCCCGCCGCCGAAGCAGCAAGACGCGGCACCGGCTCCGCCGGTCAAACCGCAACCATCGGCCAGGCCGAGGTGCTCAGCGACTTCGAAACCATCCTCGACCTCTGGCGCGACGGCAAATACGAAGATCTTTACCAGCGCACCACCGGCGGCAAGGACAGCAAGGAAAAGTTCACCGCCAAGCTCTCCTCAGCGCCGCGCAAACCCGCCTGCTGCTGGGAAAAGATCCAGGAACCGCGGGTGACCATGAAAAGCGCCCATAGCGCCGTGGTGCACGCACGTCTGGGCTTCGAAGCGAGTACACCCGGCACCGAGTTCGTCACCAAGGGGATCAACCTCAAGAAGGAACCCTCCGGCTGGAGCATCTCGCAATCCGACCTCTACTCCCTGGCCGACCTGACGGGCAAGAAGCGCCGCTACCGCTACATCCCCGTCCAGCCCGTGAAGTGATCGCATTCGGCAGCCACTTGAACGGCTAAACGCCCGTCAAACTGATGATCCCGCTTGACCCGTGCCACCCCTTTAGGTACTCTAGGCGGATGTCATTAAAACAGAATAGCAACGTCACCAATAAACCCGAACTTCTCTCACCCGCCGGCTCCCTTGAGGCCTTTTTCGCAGCCATGGAAAAGGGAGCCGACGCGGTCTACGCAGGTCTCAAGGACTTCTCGGCACGCGCCAAAGCGAAGAACTTCAGCCTCTCCCAGATGGAGCGCATGACCGCCTACGCCCACGGCAATGGCAAGAAGGTCTACGTCACCCTCAACACGCTGGTAAAGGAAGCGGAGCTGCCGCTTCTCGTCGACAACCTGGCCGCCCTCGAGGCAATGCGGGTGGACGGCGTCATCCTGCAGGACCTGGCCGTTGCGCGTATCGCCCGTGAATACTTCCCCGGCATCCCGCTGCACGCCTCGACCCAGATGACCATCCACAACTCCCTCGGGGTGCGCCAGTTGGAGGAGCTCGGCTTCGAGCGCGTGGTGCTCGCCCGCGAACTGCACATCGACGAGATAAAGCACATCGTCTCCACCTGCAACGCCGAGATCGAATGCTTCATCCACGGCGCCCTCTGCTTCTCCATCTCGGGACAGTGCTTCTTCTCCTCCTTCCTCGGTGGCCACAGCGGCAACCGAGGACGCTGCGCGCAGCCCTGCCGACGCCAATATAAATATAAGGGGAAGGAAGGGTACTACCTTTCCACCAACGACTTCTCCAGCATCGAAATGATCCCGCACCTGATGGACGCCGGGGTCCACTCCCTGAAGATCGAGGGGCGGATGAAGTCAGCGGAGTACGTGGCGAGCGTCATCGGCGCCTACCGCATGGTGCTCGACGCGGCGCCGGGCGAGCACGCGGCGAAGGTCGCCGAGGCCAAGGAACTCTTGAAACGCTCCTTCGGACGGGTCCCCACCAAGGGGTTCCTCGCCTCGCAGCATCCGACCGACATCTCCACCCCTTCCATCAAAGGGGCGACCGGCCGCTACCTGGGGGACATCCGCGAGATCCGCGGCAACCGGATCAGCTTCGACACCCGCGACCGTCTGCACGTGGGGGACCGCATCAGGGTCCAGCCCAAAAGCGATATGGCGGGGCGCGCCTTCACCATCAAAGAGCTCTACCTGGGCGGGAAGAAGGTCATGAACGTGAAGGAGAACACCATGGTCTCCACACCGTCCCCCTTCCCGTTCAAGCTCGGCGACTCGGTGTTCAAGGTTTCCTCGGAGACCGCCTTCACCATGAGCGAAAACGCCTGCCTCAAACGCCTGGAGAACGTCAAGGGTGACAGCATCTCCTGTAAGCTGACCCTCTCATACGCGGACCAGAAGATGCGGGTAGACGCCCAGGTGCTGGGAAGCGAGCTCACCACCGAGTTCGAGCTGGGCGAACTGGAGCCTTCGCACACAAGCGACATGGAGGGGGTCCTGCGCGCACAGTTCTCAAGGTGCGGAGAAACGCGTTTCACCCTCGCCTCGTTCGCGGCCCCGGACTTCCCTGCGCTCATGATTCCGCCGCCCAAGCTCAAGGAGATCCGGCGCAACTTCTACACCTGGCTTGCCGAGCACGCACTCGGCTCCTTGAAGGAAAGAAGCGCCAAGGGACGCGAGCGGGCGCTCGCCGCGCTGGTCGCCAGACGTCCGGGACCGGCGCGGGGCAAAGAGGAACTCGCAGTCAAGGTCGAACAGGTAAAGGACTGGCACGAACTGCATCGCGACATGGTCGACGCCGTGATCCTGCCGGCGTCCAAGGCAAACATGCACCAGTTGGGCCCGTTCTCGAGAAAACTGAAGGGGAGCGAACAGAAGGTGATCTGGCAGCTTCCTTTCATCATCTTCGAGGCGGACGTACCCTTCTACCGTGAAGCCGTAGAGGCGATCATGCGCGCCGGGTTCCGCCGCTTCGAGCTGACCAACATCTCCCAGTTCCAGTTCTTCAAGGGGACCGACGCCGAGTTGAACACCGACTACCGGCTCTTCTCGCTGAACAGCCAGGCGCTTCTTTCCTGGCAGGAGATGGGGGTCACCCGCGCGACGCTCTACATCGAGGACGACAAGGAGAACCTCGCCCGGCTCCTGGCCTGCGACCTCAAGGTGAACCGCGCCGTGCTACTCTACGCGCCGGTCCCGGTGATCACCTCGAAGATCTCCATCAAGGATGTGAAGGGGGACGTCCCCATCGCCTCGGACCGCGGCGACCTATATTCCGTAAAAGTGAAGGACAACCTGACCGTGGTGAACGCGCAGACGCCGTTCGCCATCACGCAGCACCGAAACGAGCTGCGCCAGTTGGGGTGCGCAAGCTTCGTCCTCGACCTTTCGCTCTTGCAGCAGCAGGAGCGGGACCGTGTGCTGGAGGCGTTCCGCAAAGGTGTCGCGGTCCCCGGCGCTTCCGAGTTCAACTACACCGCGGGGCTCGTCTAGGCGATGGGGATCATCGACCGGATCAAGGGACGCATCCAGGACCGGCTCAACGATCCCGCTTTCATGGGGCTCGTCCAGGAGCAGAGCCTGAAAGATCTCCTGGTCCGCCGTGAATTCCGCATCACCGAAGAGTACCTGCAGCGCGAGTTCATGAAGAAGGCGCTCGACGACGAGCTCGTAGAGTTCAACCTCACCATCGGCGATGGCTACGGGGAGTTGTCCGGCAGGCTGAAGAAGCGGCTCGTCCCTTTCGCCATCCCGTTCTCGGTGAGCTTCACCATCGAGGGGCTCGAATTCAGCGCCGCGCGCAAGTGCGTCTTCCTGAAACTGGGACCGGTGGCACCGCTGAACCTCGAGTGGCTGACCAGGAAGGTGGTGGAACGGATTCCGTTCATGAGCCTGTCCGGTGAGATGCTTGTCTGCGATTTGAACCGGGTGCCCCGCCTCGCCGAGCTTTTCGCCCAGCGGGTCAAGGGGATCAGCATCTGGGATTACATTACATTGAAAGAGCTCTGGCTTAAGCGGGGCGAAATAGGAGGAAGGGTGGGGGTGGTTTTATGACGGATTATCTGGTACGGGCCATGGCCAAATCGGGGACGGTGAGGGCGTTGACCTGTGTCACAACGGCAACCGTAAGCGAGGTCTGCCGTCGTCACGGCACGCTTCCCACGGCCACCGCCGCCCTTGGGCGTGCGCTCACCGCGGGTGCCATGATGGGAGCGCTGATGAAGACCGGACAGCGGGTCGCACTGCGCTTCGAAGGTAACGGTCCCCTCAAGAAGATCGTCATAGAGGCTGACGCGAACGGCAGCGTGCGCGGCTATGTGGGCGACCCGCAGGTGCACCTGCTCCGTCCCGACGGGGCGCTCGACGTCCCCAACGCCCTCGGTCGCGCCGGCTTCATCACCGTTGCCAAGGACCTGGGTCTCAAGGAGCCGTACCGCGGCATGGTGCAGCTCTACACGGGCGGCATAGCCGAAGACCTGGCGCTCTACCTCGTGGAGTCCGAACAGATCCCGTCCGCCGTCGGTATCGCCGAGTTCATCGAACAGGACGGCGAGGTCGCCGCATGTGGCGGCTTCCTGATCCAGGCCATCCCCCCCATCGATCCGCTCGTGATCGAGGAACTGATGACCAGGATCGAGCAGCTCCCTTCGTTGAGCGATCTGCTGCATCAGGGAAAGACCCCGGAGGAGATCATGGCACTGCTTCTCGCCGGGATTGATTACGAGATCCTTGAGAAGCGCGCCGTCGGCTTTGCCTGCAGCTGTGACCGCGAGCGCATCGAGCGGGTGCTCATCTCCATGGGGAAGAAGGAACTTTCCGCCATGCTCGTCGAACAGCACGGCAGCGAGGTCACCTGCGAATTCTGCGGCGAGAAATACATCTTCAACGAGAGCGATCTCGAACGGCTCATCGACGAAACGGCCTGAAAGCCTGAAAGCTTTAACGCAAAGGCGCAAAGGCGCGGAGACGCAAAGAGAAGTCTCACCGCTTAATCCAGATGCACAATCCCTCGCTACCGATATACACACCCCTCTCCCTCCGGGAGAGGGGCAGGGTGAGGGAAGTTTACTTCGCGCCTTAGCGCCTCTGCGTCTTTGCGTTAATAGCCTTTCGGCTGCTCTTTTATTTTTGCGTTATACTTTCGCGGTACCGCCACACATTAAACCGATCCGGGAGGTGTTCCATGAGAATCCACGACATCACCGTCGCCCTGTCCCCCGATCTCCCCACCTATCCCGGTGATCCCCCCATGACCGTCGATCCTTGGCACCGCATCGCCAAGGGGGACGACGCTAACGTATCCCGCATCACCCTCGGTACCCACGCCGGAACACACATCGACCCCCCGCGCCATTTCAACGACACCGGCATAACAGTGGACGAAATCCCGCTCGACCTCCTGATCGGAAAGGCGCTGGTCGTGGAGATCAAGGGTGTGAAAAGGATCGGGGCGGAGGAACTGGAGAAGGCGGGCGTGAAGGGAGTGGAACGGCTTCTCATCAAGACCGACAACTCCACTTTCTGGGAAGATAAGAGGTTCCACGAGGATTTCGCTGCACTCACCGCGGACGGCGCCCACTACCTGCATAAGCACAAGGTGAAACTGGTGGCGGTCGACTATCTCTCCGTCGAACCGATGGACGGCGACGGCGAAGTGCACCGGATCCTTTTAAACGGAGGCGTCCCGGTGATCGAAGGGGTGAACCTGACCGGCGTAGCACCGGGAGAATACCAGTTGATTTGTCTGCCGATGAAGATTAAGGACGGGGACGGGGCGCCGGTACGGGCGCTTCTGGTAGGGAACCCCGCTGCGGCGTCACAGACGGAATTCGATCCGCACACAAGCAGGTGGCCCCTTTCGTAGGAGGGTGGACTGATGCAGGAGAAGGGGGACCATTGGTCCCCCTTCGTGTTTCCAAAAGTTACATAGCCTTCTTCTTGCAGCACTCCTTCGGGGCCGGCTGGCCGGCCGACTGATCGGGCTGCTGCATCTTGGCGCACTTCGCGCAACCGGCGGCCGTGGGAGCAACCTCGGCCCCTTTCATTTTGGGGCACTTGTCGCACGCAGGCATGGTCGCAGCACCCTTCGGGCATTTGTCACACGCGGGCTTCGCGTCGGCACCCTTCAACGGACAATTGGGGCACGGCGCTTCCTTGTCCATATTGGCCGTTTTCGGGCAGTTCGGACACGGAGCGGCGGCACCCTGCTCGATGGCGCCCGCCTTCGGGCAATTGGGGCACGGAGCCTGCTGAGCCTGGGCCATCTTCGCGCACTTGTTGCAGCCCGGCTGCATCGTACCCTGCTGCTCACCCCATACCGCGAAAGCCCCGGCCACCAGCAGCACGACCGGCAACAGCACCAGCAAAATTCTCTTCTTCATGTAACCTCCATTTTCTTATTCTTTCGCCTCGCAGGAGGCTGTCCTTATCTAACTCTAACAGCGGTCCCCTCTCCCTCGCCCCCCGGGAGAGGGAGAGGGGTGAGGGCTTTGGTCCGGGCAATGATTATTCGCCCCTACAGGCTGTCCACCTGGACCTTCACTCCGCCGGCTGTTCCTGCTGCTCGAAGACACCCTGCGGCGCAGCCTCTAGGAAATCCGCGTCGAGCGGCGCCACCGCCTCGATGACCTTCCCCTTGGGACCCGTGAAGCGCATGGCCCGGCAGTGCAGCATCATGCGTGCGGCCGGAACCCCGCCGTAGCTCTCGTCGCCGATGATCGGGAAACCGGAGTGGGCAAGATGCACGCGGATCTGGTGCGTGCGCCCGGTAAGCGGCTTCGCCTCAATGGCGCTCACCCCGTTACCTTCCCCCAACACGTAGAAGACGGTGCGGGCCGGCTTACCCTTCAGCGACACGCCGTAACGGAACTTGCTCACCTTATCGAGCGACGCATCCACCTTCCAGCTCTGCTCGTCGGGTGACCCGGAAACCAGTGCCCAGTAAGTCTTCTGCACCTTCCCCTCCTTCAGGAGGTTCGAGATGAGGGTCGCCGCCTGCTTGTGCTTTGGGAAAAACATGACGCCGCTCGTCCCACGGTCCAGCCGGTGCACCACGCGGGAAGGATCGCGCAGGCCGATGCTCTTCATGTAGCATTCGACCGCGTACTCCACGGTCCCCTTCAACTGGTACGGGGTACGCTGGCTGTTTACCCCGACCCCCTTGTACACGGCAAGGAAGTCCTTGTCCTCGTAGAGCAGCTCGTGCTTTTGATAGACGAGATCGATGCAGCGCTCGGCATCCATGATCCCCAGGGCAAGTTCCTCCCCTTCCTTCACCTGGCGCGACGCCACGCGGACCAGCGTCTGGTTCAGGTTGCAGCCGCCCCAGTCTATGACGCGGCGGATCTCCCCCTTGGAGAGTTGCGGGAAAATCGCCTTCGCGGCGTCATCGAGCCTCAGCCCGGCCTGTTCTGCATCTATGCGTGCGGTAAGTATCATTCGATATGTCTCTGGGCGCGCAGCAGCGCGGCTATGGTCTTTCCGTCGGTGATACGGCCGTCCGCCGCCATCGCCACGGCTTCGGCAAAGGGAACCTTCTCACAGGAGATTTCCTCGTAATCCTCGGGCTCGGCGTCACCTTGGGTAAGACCGGTGGCGAGGTAGAGGTGGATCTTCTCGTCGAACACCCCGGGGGATGGGTGCAAAAGGCCAAGCGATATCAGCTTCTCCGCCTTGAGACCCGTCTCCTCGAGGAGCTCGCGCTCCGCGCACAGTTGCGGGTCCTCTCCCTTGGAAAGTCGCCCGGCGGGGATCTCCAGCAGGAAGTCACCCACCGCTGGGCGCAACTGGCGGATAAGCGTGATGCAGCCGTCGTCGTGCAAAGCGAGAACGGCCGCGCCCCCGGGATGGCGCACGACCTGATAGGTGTACCACCCCTGGTTGCCGATCAGGACGTCCATCTGCTCGACATCCACAACGAGGCCGGTGAAAAGAAGGGATCGGTTCTTGGTTTCCATGGGCACCCCCGGGAAGATACATACCATTTCCCCGGGATTTTGGCCACGCAGAAATTGTGAGCCAGCGGCGGGAGTTTTGTTGCAGGCACGGCTGTCACTTCCCGAGTGCAGCGATGGAAGAAACGGTGGAAAATATCTTGGGCATCTGCTATCCTTTGGACTTTATCCAACAATATCAAGGAGAATAGAAAATGGCACAAGCTAAAGAAGGGGACCGCGTAAAGGTTCATTATACGGGCAGGCTCGATGACGGCACCGTATTCGACAGCTCCGAATGCGGCGAGGGCGAGTGCGGCCACGACCACGGTCCGTTCGAGTTCACCGTCGGCGCCGGCCAGGTCATCCCGGGCTTCGACGCAGGCGTTAAAGGGCTCGCCGTCGGCGAGAGCAAGACCGTCCACATCCCGGTCGACGAGGCGTACGGCGAGAGGATGGAAGAGATGATCGCGGTTGTGCCGCGCACCGAGCTTCCGCCGGAAATGAATCCGGAAGTGGGGCATCAGCTCGAGGTCACCCAACAGGACGGCCAGATCTTCAACGTAATAGTAACCGAGGTGACCGACGAATCGATCACCATCGACGCCAACCACCCGCTGGCAGGCCAGGCGCTCAACTTCGACATCAAACTGGTTGAGATCCTCTAGGCCCACCGGCCAGGCAATAAAAATCCCCTCCCCTTTACGAGGAGGGGATTTTTTTATCCCGTTTATCCCGGTGCCGCCTAGTTCTCGGTCATGAAGTACCGCTCGTAAAGGTCCTCGAGCTCCTGCAGGTGGCGGGATTCGTCGGCAAGCATCTTCTTGAAGAGCACCGCCATGGGCGCCCCTTCGCAACCGCGGGACATCCTGTCGTAGAAGTCGATGGACCCCTTCTCCAGATGGATGGCGTAAGCCATAGCGTCGCGCGCCGTCGACCCGGGGTGGAGTTCCTTCTTCGGCAGGACGTAGTCAAGGTTCATGGTAGGCACCGGCTGGTGCAGCCCATCCCCCCCCCTCATCTCGCCTTCCACGAGCGCCTTTTCCAACTGGTGCTTGTGCTCCAGTTCGTCGAACGCCGCCTCCTTGATGATTTCGCGCGCAGCCTTGTCTTTCACGACTTTCAGTGCGGCAAGATACGCACGGTACCCTTCGTTTTCCATCTGGGCGGCCATTTCTATCGCTGCTTCGAATGTGTAACAGACATCACCTTGCTCAGCCATGGACGGTCTCCTGTAGCGTTTGTTTGTGAAAGGCTTTTTAACACAAGAAACTCCGAAGCACAAGATCTTGTATACACTTTCCCCACCTAAATGGAGTTTGGAGAAAGAGCTGTTACACTAACGACGGTATTATGACTTTGAAAAGGGGAGCCTACAGCACTGTTCCCCGTACCGGAGGGGCATATGTTGATCTTTTTGACTGGTGGTACCGGCTTTATCGGCGGACACGTACGGGAGGCGCTGCTCGAGCGCGGGCACAGCATCCGGCTTCTCGTGCACCGTAGAAGTCCCGCCGCCGTCGAACCCGGTGTCGAGGAGATCGAGGGGGACGTGACGCGCCCCGAGACCTTCGAGGACGCGGTACGCGGCTGCGACGCCACAATAAACCTGGTCGGCATCATCCGGGAGTTCCGAGGGCGCGGCATCACCTTCCAGCGCCTTCACGTCGAAGCCACCCGTAACGTCATAGCCGCAGCCAAAAAGGCTAAGGTGCGCCGTCATCTGCAGATGTCCGCCCTCGGCACGCGTGCCGACAGCACCGCCCACTATTTCAAGAGCAAATACGAAGCGGAAGAAGAGGTCCGCCGCTCCGGACTCGACTACACCATCTTCCGGCCCTCCATCGTCTTCGGCCCGAAGGACGACTTCATCAACAAGCTCGCCGGATACCTGCGCAGTTTTCCCGCCATGCCGGTGATCGGCGACGGCGAGTACCAGTTGCAGCCCATTGCCGCCGACGACGTCGCCCGCTGCTTCGCCGATGCCCTTGAGCGTCCCGACGCCATAGGGCATGAGTACGACCTCTGCGGTCCGGACCGCTACACCTATAACCAGCTTCTGGACACCATCGGCAAGGTAATGGGGAAAAGTCACGTCGCCAAGATAAACAACCCGCTCCCACTCATGCGTCTCATCGTTCCCTTCTTCGAGGGGTTCTCCTTCTTTCCCGTCACCTCCGATCAGATCGCCATGCTCGTGCAAGGAAGCACCTGCGACGGCAGCTGGCGTGGCACCTTCAACTTCGAGCCGATAAGGTTCGAGCCCGGCATCCGCAGTTACCTAAGGCCATAGCCCCCTCAGGCCCTCTTTAGCCCTCTCCGCTTGCCCTCCTTCACAGGAGCGTCTTCGAAAAGAGCGGGCGAGCATTGAGTACGACCTCCCCACGAAGCACTGCATGCCCCCTCAGGTCCCCCCCTTTGCGAAGGGGGGACAGGGGGGATTTGCTTCTTGCGCCTCTCCTGTCACCCCAGTCCCGTCCCATAACTCCGCCGCATCTTTACTCCGCAGCCCCTTTCACGTATAGTGAGTCACCCTCATCAAGGAGAGTGCAACGCATGGGCGAGACAGTCAGATTCGGCATTTCCATGGACGACCAACTGCTGGAGAGCTTCGACCGGCTCATCGAACAGAAGGGGTACGCCAACCGCTCCGAGGCGATCCGCGACCTGATCCGGGCCGCCCAGGTCGAGCTCGACTGGGAGGAAGGCGAGAAGGAAGGGGTCGGGACCGTCACCCTGGTTTACAACCACCACGTGCGCGACCTCTCCGACAAGCTGACCGAGCACCAGCACGCGCACCACGACCAGATCATCTCCGCCCTGCACGTCCATCTCGACGCCCACAACTGCCTGGAAGTCCTGGTGGTCCGCGGCAAGGCCCGCGAAGTGCGCAGGATCGCGGACGAACTGATCGGCGTGAAAGGCGTCAAACACGGCAAGCTCGTCATGACCACCACCGGAGAAGGGCTGCACTAACGCTCAAACCGTTCAACGTTCTACGTTCTACGTTCAAGGCTGGCCTTCCTTTTCCGCGTCCGTTTTCGCGGCGGGGAAGGAAGTTTTGCACTCGTGGTACAAGAAGGAACCATGCTGAAAGACGATCACTACTGGATGGGCAAGGCGCTGGAGCAGGCCGGCAAAGCGGAATCGATAGGCGAAGTCCCCATCGGCGCCATCATTGTTAAAGATGGCGCCATTATCGCGCGGGGGCACAACCTGCGCGAGAGCAAGCAGGATCCCTCGGCACACGCCGAGATGATCGCCATACGCAAGGCCGCCAAGAAACTCGGCAGCTGGCGCCTCACCGGCGCGACCCTCTACGTCACCCTCGAACCCTGCACCATGTGCATGGGGGCCATCATCCTCTCCCGAATCGACCGCGTCGTCTTTGGAAGCTACGACCCCAAGGGAGGGGCAGCCGGCTCCCTCTTCGATTTTTCCGACGACAAACGACTGAACCACAGCGTGGTCCTCACCCCGGGTGTCCGCGGGGAAGAGACATCCTCCATCCTCTCCAGTTTTTTCGCCAAGTTGCGTACGCAGAAGAAAAAGAAAAAGGTCATCCCCGCCTGCTGAGAAAAAAAGTCTAAATCTCTGGTGCAGTTGAGCCGAAACTAAGAGTATTGAGATATTTTCACTCGCTCTGAGAGGGGCTTATGCAACTAGAAGAAATCACCCCCGACTCCATTATGGCGACCCATCACGAGATCTCCCGGCTGGCCGCCTATACGGAAGAACTCCTGCAGGGGACCATTGCGTCCGAGGAGCACGCCCGATACAAGCTGACCGCCGTGCTGCGGGTCTACAGCGAGCTCGGGCTCATCTGGCGCATTCTGTCCGAGATAGACACGAGAGGCGTACTCACAAAGACCCAGCGTCAGTATCTGCAGGACTTCTACGCCGGTCTCACATACTGACGAGGGTGCCAAACAAGGCTTGAATTTCTGTTTGGAATAAGGTATATCTTTCTGCTCCGACGAACACGAGTCGTCTGAAAGAGCATATCCGGAGAGATGTCCGAGTGGTCGATGGTGCCTGACTCGAAATCAGGTGTACCGAAAGGTACCTAGGGTTCGAATCCCTATCTCTCCGCCAACTTACAAAAGGGCCAGTCATTGCGACCGGCCTTTTTGTCTTTTTATGTAGCAGATATGTAGCAAGAGCAGACAAGGCAGGGGGGGCAGGGATGGCGGCAGTATCATTAGACTGGTTGGAGATCGGGAAGGTAGCGTTAAGCTCCGCCTTTGCTTCGGCACTTTTGACCGAAGGGCTTAAGGTGTGGCATGACCACAACAAGGAAAAGGCTTCTACAGCTAAGGCAGCCACCTATTCCGCCCTGAGACTGGCTGTTTTATTCGAAGAGTTTTCTATAAATTGCGCAGATGCGATTTACGATACTAAAAGGTATTTGACCTCAGACGGGCATACCGGGACCCGTCACAGCAAACTTCCAACTCTTCACCCCTTTCCGGACGACGTTGACTGGAGAGCGTTGGATGTATCTCTCAGCGCAAAGGCACTAGCGATTCGGAACGAGTTTCTTATGGAACAACAGGGAATCGACTTCTGGTACGATGAAGACGCTGATGAAATTCCCGCTGCCTGCCTTGAACGACTTGGGCTTTGTGGCTACCACGCCTGGGAGATGGCGTTTGAACTTCGCGCACACTACAAGATCCCCCCCTTTAACGTTGAGCATGTTGGTTGGGACTTTGAAGCCTTTCTAAAGGGACATCACGCTACCGCCATAAAAATGAGAGCAGCAATGAAGGGGGCGTAAAGCAAAAGGGCCAGTCTCCCGGCCCCCTTCCCCCTTGCTTGATCCGACGTCACCTCCGTTTTTTCTTTCGACTTGGATCAACCTCTGTCATCCTCCGCTTTACCTCTACAGACCATTCGAGCTTTCTGCTGATATCGCGGTGGTGCTGGTAGATTTCCTTTCGCACCCTCAAATATTCCTGACGAAGTTGCCACCAGTTCAGGCCCTCCAGCATATCAAGCCCTGCTTCCATGCTCCCCCTCCTGTCGAAGTTAACACGGCGATCAACCTGCGCCGTCGTAGCACCAAAGGAAAAGGCCGAACATCCACGCCCGGCCTTCCTCCATTCATTTCTTCGCCGCCTTGACTACGCTGCGGCCAGCGCCCCGACCCGATCCAGACAGTAGCCCCTTACCCGGTGCGCATCGCTGATCCTTTGACGGGCAACGTTCAGGCGGTCTAGCACGTCTCCCTTGGTTACGTTCTCCAGGTAGAAGCGGCCTTCTACAAAGTCCATATCTCTGCCCTTGCTGTGGCCTCCGTCCAATCGACGCATAAGGAAGCGTATCACGTGGAATTCATCAAGCATCGTCCGCCGCGCTCCCCTCGCCCGCGCCTTCAGTTCTCCAGTGGTCACTTCTGCACCGAGATAAGGCCCCTCTACGAAGTCTTCATTGAACGCTGCCCCTACCAACTGCTTCCCGAAGTTCGCTGTCTCTTGCATGGTCGCCCTCCATCACCGTAGTAAGATATGCTGCTCATGTGGGGAACGTATACCATCGAGTCCTTTGCCTTGCAAGAAAAAATTATCAATAATTTCAATTGTTTAGACAACTAAGTTGTAAGGGGTTTGCAACCAAGTTGGTTGTCGTCGCCATTGCTCCCCACCCTCATCGCCTCGCTCGTACTCTCTCCAAGGCCCCCGCCCCCCTCCCCCCCCGTACCCCTAGACCCCCTGCGCGGCATCGCGGTTACTCACGAGTCCTGCCCTCCAATAAGAGGACGTCCATTTTCAAAACTGGAACAGTCTCGCATGAGGGCACGCCCAGCACCTGAAAGCTATAGCGGCCCAGTTAATACCCCGGCATGGCTCCCTGATAGGCCGATCTCGATTTTTCCGGGCGGGTATTTCTGAAACTGGCAAAGGGGGGACGCAAAAAGGAGGGGCAATTGCTGTGGTTTTTCGAGAAACGGGGCGGCTAACTATCTGAATCCTCTTAAATCAGCTTCAAAAAACTTGCAAGTTACTTGTCATTCCCTTGCAAGTTATGACCTGCCCGGACAGGCTTGCCGCCAACCCTTCCAGCGTCTCGCCGTCCAGGTCGAACTTGTCCATCCGTAGCAGCATTTCCTTTGCCGCCTCGTCCTTGCTTGCTGTTTCCAGTAGGCCGTCCACTCTTCTCTTCAGCTCGCGGGCCGTTGTCGGATACGGGGTGTCCATCCCCGGCTGGTCGTTGATCATCTCGGCCATTTGATTCAGAAGGTCTGCTCTCTCCGGCCCCTGGTGCTGGTCCAGGAACCTCTGACACAGAGTTAACATCGCTTTGCCCGGATTCATCGGCCTACCTCCACTATTTGAGATTCAGCCTCAAACTAAGGGCTTGTACCACTCTGGCTCTGCTTGGGGTTCCCTGGTAACGAATAAAGGGAAATCAAAGGACCCAATTGGCAAAAATAATCTCAGTGTACAGTTTGTTTTATCTATAGTCCTCCTGTCCACACAATACTCGCCCCACTCATCAGGATAAATTTCTTCCTTGTAAGAGCCAATGTTTAAAACGGTTCCATCTGGCTGAGGTATCTGTTTTCTTTCAGACGAATAATAATCGATCTTACGATCACTGATGAACCCGATTCGTATTTGGTTCTTTGAGTATTTTTTATTAGATCTATTGTGGATATTAACATCTAAGGATTCAAAAGACCGAAGGTGTACATTGTTTATTTCATCGAGGGTTAGCTTTTGTCCGCTAACATATAATTCTATTGGACATGCAGTTTGATTAACCTCCATCTCAGGAGTTAGGATACACCACTTTAGCTTTTTAGTTAAAGGCTCAATTAAATCCACGACACGACCATTGTAAATAATGTGAGGGTAATCTTTAAGGTCAAACGGAATATCATCCGTGTTCTTGGTCAAAAGTATTACTCGCTTACCTAGACCATGTGAATACCCTGCTTCATAAAATACATTCGCATTACGTCCGCTCATATCTGCAACTATGATGTCAGCTTTAGATATTTGATTGTATATGCGGTCAAGGATTCTTTCGTTGAAAAGTTGTTCATCGACCCGCTCACAGTACATTCCAGCCTGCTTGCACGCTTCTTTAATTCCCAGCTGATATACATCATCAAAGGATGGATCGAAGGGCATAAGAACAAAGACAAAAGGTTTCGGTTTATTTGATGGCACCAGTACTCCCCCCTAGTGAAGCTACCGACAACAGTCCAGCTAACCCTGTGTCTCAATGGCAATACATAACATAACTAAGTAATTTGTAAAGCATAAACGTAGCACCACAATCATACTTCCCTTACTGGATTAAACCTGATACAAAACATAGCCGAGTGGGGCACGTAACCAAGGAGGGGATGCAATGCACAATAAAGAGTTGGCTCAAGAAGAATTGTTGCAGCTATTCCGCATGGACCAGGAAGTGATCGACGTTGAAGAACAGAATGGCCAGATTTTTCCTGTTGTGCGGACGTACGACGACGAAGAGTATCATCTGCGGTTCTGGTGTATTCATTGCCGGACGTGGCACCTTCATGGCCGTGGTGGCCCACAGGCTAAGTATCAGGAAGGACGCGGCGGAAATGCTGGACACAGATCCGCACATTGTACCACTGGCAACTCGCCATTCAAGGCGAATGGTGTCGTACTCCATGTTGTTGGTAAGTTCAGTGAGACGATAAGAAAGCAATACAGAAAGGGAACCTCGCTGTTTTGCCCTGTATGTCGCAATAGGTATTCGGCTGCTCTCAACGCCTGTAACTGCGGTGGATGCTTCATAAATAAAAAGCGCAGATCGAGCCACCCCGAGCTTGCCGAGAAGTACCAGAGCTTTTTATGAGCAACCGTTTTGCTGTCACATAGCAACAGAGTCGGTTAGCAGCGGATAGCATAGACCTAGAACCTGCATTGGCGTGGCTTTACGGGTAATCAGTAAATACGGGACATTCTAAAAGGGAAACTAAAGTGAGGGTACTGTTGGGGAGAAAGAAAGACTACAAAAGCCGCCCTCTGTGATAAACGACAATCGCTTTCGAAACTACAGCGGGCATTGCAAAGGAGAGTGGACGGTTGGACTACGACAAGGTGAAAATGGTTCTTATGATAGCCACTGCCGGGGCGGCCTTTTTCAGCGTGCCCTCAATTTTCTTCTTTGAAGACGCTTCTCTTGCCCGTCTCGGGAGGCGAGTGCGGGAAAGCGTGGTGGGATTCATCGGCCTGTTCGTTTTGATCGCCCTGGTTGCATCTGTTTCTGTGTTTTTCTGCCGACCAGACAGCATGACGGACGAGGGAGCCGACAGATACGAGCGGGCATCAAGCGGGCGCTAAAGGAGGGGCAGGTGTCCATTTCCCTCGAACACCTGCCGCTTTCCTCAGTAGCGCCCCCGCAGCCCTGTAGCGGCAGGGGCGGGTGGTCTCTCCGCCTACAGTTCGTCGGCCTCGAACCATTGGCCCTTCGAGTCCTTAAAGTAAGGGCGGTTTTCGAAGACCTTTGTTGCCCTGATGGGGCCGGGTGCAGGTTTGAGCGGGGCCTTCGATTGTTTGGTGTCCTTTGATGCTGGTACGCGGGTGCTTCCTTCGCTGCCGGGATCGAGGACGGTGATCGCTGAAGGTGCCCCCTCGACGCCGTTCCCGTACTTAAGAAGCGGGATAAGGGAGGATGAAAACACATCCTGCGTATCGGCGATGCTCGGCTTCGCTGTCGTGATCGCAGAGGGCTCCCCCATCGCCGATACCTTCTCTACCATAGAACGAGCTTCTTCCATGATCTCTTTTTCGGTCTTGTACCCCGGCATACCAGGGCGGAGGTAGGCGGCGGCCTGTGCCTTCATGGCAGCGGTGGCAAGCTTTGAAATCACCTCTACAGGGTTCTCCCTGCTCCGCTTAACCACGCCGTATGCTGTCTTCCGATCCGGTGCGATGCCACTAGCGACCAGATACTCCACCATCTGAGCATCAGCGGGTAGGTGGCCGATGCCGCCCCTGCCGCCCCCTCTTTCGGGCTTGATGTAGGCCGGGTCGTAGGTGGTCTTGTCACCCTTGGTCGTCATGTAGACGAGAGTGCCAGCCTTGACCGGGTTGCCCTGCGAATCCTTCGCCCCCTGCGGAGCCTTGGTAATGTTGGGGCTCGTGTGGATCGCGGCCTCTTTGGGCTCCCGTATTCCAAACTGCAAGATCGGCGCAAGCTCCCTGCCGGAGTCGCCGGTTTCGATAGCCGCCGCTGCCATTGCCGCCTTGTTTGCGCCGTATTCGTCGCCGGACGCCTTGAGCTGGGCGGCTTGCTTCTTGAGTTGTTCCACGATGGGCTTGTTTCTCGCTATCGCCTGTGTCCGGTCCCGCTCTTCGGCGGTCAGCTTGTCCATCCGGGAGATAACTTCCTTGTCGCCATACTTCGCCCGCGCCGCATCGAGCCCGGCAATCAGCGCCCGCTCCGCCGTGATGTGGTTCATCATCGCGTCAACGGGAAGGAACTTCACCCGGTCGTTCGGGTCGGCGCTCCTGTTCTCTGTTAACGGCGCATTGTAGGTAGTTCCGTCCTGCCGGGTGAACTCCGCTTCCAGCGCGACGCCCTTGCCGTCAGGGGAAGGGTGTATGTCCACAATCCGCGCATCCTTGGGCGCGTTGCCGTCATCCAGCTTGCCCTTCATCAGGTCTTCCCTGAAAAGCTCCGTCATGGAGGAAAGTAACTGGTTCTTGGCTACGACCTGGCTT
Organism: Geomonas ferrireducens; assembly: GCF_004917065.1. Classification (NCBI taxonomy): domain Bacteria; kingdom Pseudomonadati; phylum Thermodesulfobacteriota; class Desulfuromonadia; order Geobacterales; family Geobacteraceae; genus Geomonas; species Geomonas ferrireducens. The sequence goes on along the minus strand of NZ_SSYA01000001.1, from coordinate 1,845,128 downwards.
CCCGGTTGCGGGGCGGATTCGGCAGCGGGCGGCAGCGGCAGCGGGCGGCAGCGGCGAGCGTCGGCGCTCCACGTTACTCAGGGGCGGTTGCTGGCTTGCGGCAATCGCAGACTGCTGGGGCTGCTGTTCCGCCCCCTGCGGCCCGAGAAGATCCCCAAGCGCAACCATCGCCTTGTCGATCTCGGCCTTGCGGAGGTCGGTGAACTTGGGGTCGCGGTAGATCTCCGGCACCGTCCCGGTGGCAAACGCCCTGTCAATGATGCCCGGCGTAGGGGCTCCGGCAGAGTAGGCGAGCGCCATCTTTATGCCAGCGTTCCCCAGGTGCTTCTGAGCGCGGTCAACAACTTCGTCCGGGATCGGCATACCCTGTGCCTGATAGGAACGCATTTCTGCCTGGAGAGCAGCCCCCTCGTTGACAAGGCGGGAGTCGTTGAACTTGGTAGCCTCCCTGTCGTTGGCCTCCTGGCGCAAAGACATCTCCTGATTGGCGATAGCCTTGCGCTGCTGGAACTCTTCGTCTTGCCTTTCCTGTTCCTTGTCTGCGCGTTGAGAAGCCCTGATCGCTGTGTAAGCGCCAATCGCCGACCCTACCGGGTTGCCGTAATCTAGTCCGTAACCTGTCATTGCTTCTTCTCCTTCGAGCCCTTGGCCCTTTGTTTGCTCTCCGTGTTAACATGGGTGGCTTGCTGTACAGTCGCTTCAGTCGGTCCCTCGTCTTCGATATCAAGCAGCCGCTCCAGTTCCGGGAGGATCTGCCGCCACCTCTGGACTGAAAGGTTGATTCCCTTCGTAGTCGGAAACCACTTTTGCTCGTAGGCGTTGAGGAACCACTTGCGGATTGAGAGAATTTCGACTCCCCTGTATTTCTTCACCCCAACCTTGATTTTCTCCCCGCCGTTTAAAGGCAGCTCAAATGCCGTCATTGTTTCTTCTCCTTATCCTGGTATGCCTTGTCCGGCGACAGTCTGTTAACTGCAGCCCTGATCGCCCCTGAACCTATTGGAGTAATCGCGTGCACCCTCTTCGCTCGTATCGCCTTCGCCAGTGCTTCGAGTTGAGCTTGCCTATCCAGTTTGCTGGTCTCCATCCGCCACCTCCTTGGGAATCCAGTCAGCCCAGTCATAGAAGAACGCGGCACCGCCTTTTATGTACTGTGGCTCCGTCTTGTTGACCTTCAGGTATTCGAGGTAGTCGCCGAGAGCGAAATCGATCAGGTCCATGTCGCTCTTGGTCTTCACGCTGGACCTGTAATACGCAAGTGCCTGCGCCTTTGTGCTCTCGTCCTTCTTTGGGTACACGTCCCAAAGGGTCTCAAAAAAAGCAATCCGCTCTCTATCACTCACGCCCCGCTTGGGGCGGGGAGGGTTTGTGTGTTTTTTCTTGTTGCCTTCTTCACTTCTTATTCCAGGTCCGTCTTCAGGTCCGTCTTCAGGTCCGCTTCCTTGGTATCTGGCGTAATTTGTCATTGTAATTAAGGATGTTACCTTGACGTTTTTCAGGACCGTTTCGATGCTAATTCGCCCATCAATCTTCATTTCCTTCAAGAAGCGCTTAACCTTGCCTACGCTCCACTTCCACCTGACCGCAAGTGCCTCTTGTGACCATCCTACCTGACCTCTGTGCACTGTTACCGGAATCCCACGCCGACGAATCTGCCCCGCCTGGTAGTTTGCTAGCCCGATAAGATCGAGCCATGCCTGCCCCCTGGTGAACGGTTCAGCGAGCCACATGTCGCTGTGGATAAGCGATCTATGTGCCTTGAACCATCCCCCCGAGTTTGCGCCTGCTTGTTCGTTGCTATTCACTGCGGCCCCCTTTCCCAGCCCGGCCAAGAATCCACAATGCAACCGGGAAAGGTAGAATATAAAGCCGGTGAAGTAGCAAGGTGATTGGCTTGACCCACTCACTACAGTTGCGTATTGTCATCTCACACCCCTGATAGTTGCACCCTGGAGCCCCCTGCCATTGCCCGTGGTTGGGGGCTTTCTCTTTATGCAGCCTTCTGGACGGCTCCCTTGTCGCTTCCCAACTCGCCAGCCATCCAGGCGTCAAATGCAGATTCCTTACAACGGACACTTCTACCAATGCCCACCATGGGCGGTAGTGATGCTGCCTTAAGCCCTTGATTAGCCAAGGAGCGGTTGCAGTAAAAGAAGCTCTTAGAGAACCCGCTTCTTTCCGCCATTTCCGAAATAGTCAGCCACTTTTCTACCGTTGCCATTTTGCTTCTCCTTTTCTCGTTGCCCTTGAGGTAAGTCCAGGGGTTGGTCGCCTATCAGCCCGAAACAAAAAATCCCGGACCAATAGAGCCTTTATCAGGTCTATCAGTCCGGGATTCAGTAACCCATGCAGGGATGAACTAACCGGGTGTGTAGCTGTTATTGAATGTTCTACAGGAGATTATTTCTGTGTTCAAGGCGTTTGCCATTTCTCTAAAAAAAGAAACGCCCAGGCAGGTAGTAACCGGGCGTTTCGAGGGGGATTTACAAATGCGGCTTATGCAGCCTTGCTCTTTCGGCGTTGTTCCAAACGCACGACCTTTGCTGTAGGCGCGGCAACTGTTGATAAAGGGGAAACAACCAGCTCTGCATGATCCAAGATGAACTTTGCCACGGATTCAACGTCACGCCGCAGGAATTCGATCTCATGTTGAACGTATCCTTGCGTCACATCATCCGGCTTCGCATGATTTACAAGGCGCTTCTGCGTCCACGCTGGAATCTGGATCGCATTACAGAAGGTCAAGAAGCTCCGCCGGAAGTCGTGCAGCATGAAGTTAACGCCGCTCTCCTGTGTCACCTTCTCAAGAGACTTGCGGGGGTCGCGTAGGTGGCCGGTCTGGCCGTGGGAGGGAAACACGTAGCCATCGGGGCCGGAGTATGACTGCGCTTGATACTCCTTGAGTGCGGCCACGGCATACTGTGCGATAGGCACCACCAGTGTCTTTCCGTTCTTCGTCTCCCTGAATGTGCCTATGCCCGTCTCAAGGTCGAGGTCGGACCACTTGAGCCGCAGTATCTCATTCTTCCGCGCTCCAGTGAATAGGCCAAGGATTAGGACGGTGCGGCTCGCCGGGCTGTCGAGTTTATCCAGCCCCTCGAACCACGCCTTGAGCTGGTCAGTGGCGATATAGCTCTCCCGGCGGTCAAGCTTGTACCATCCATCTGTTTTTGACAAGATCCCCACCGGGTTCTTGAGAAATACATCGTCATAAACGGCTACGCCATAGGAAAGGACCGCACGTAGTACCCGCATTGCAAGGTCAGCGGCACCCTTCCCGCCCCGTTGCCCTCTCCGTTCGTTCCCCTTCTTGGTCGTGTACTTCTGCGCGGTTTTCCCCTTGCCAATTTCAATGTGTCGGTCTTCAACCATTCCTGCCGTAATCTCTCTCGCCGGACGCTGGAGCCAATCAGCGAAGTGCGTCTCCATACTCATCTTGTACTGTGCGGCAGTTGATGCCTTGAGCTTCCCCTTGGCCGTCTTCATCGCAATGTAGCGTGTGAAGAGCGTTTCCAAGGTGATGTCCTTCTCCTCCTCAACCTTCCGCGCCCGTTCCTCTTGTTGGCGTTGCTCCCGCGCTTCTCTTTGCCGATCATCTGGCGTGATGCCACGCTCTGCATCTTTGATGATCTGCTGCGCCTGCTCTAAAGCCGCTTCGAATCCCTTAACGTCAACCTTGCTATTTTGGATCTGCACCTTCCCCAGCGACTCCTTGATTTCTAAAGGCCGTCCACTGGAGTTAACACGCCCCCTCACCCTGGTCTGGACAAAGTAGGTTTTCGAGTTAGCCGACACCCTGACGCCGAATCCGGCAACACGGGTGTCAAAGTAAACTTCCTGCTTCCCCTGCGGGGCGTAGGGCAGCTTCTGGATGACTGATGCTGATAGGGCTTTCTTGGGCATGGCTTCCCCCTTCTGGAAAATATGTAGCACATATGTAGCAGACAAGGGAACAATACCGTATAGAGCAGTATAAGTCAATCAACTAATAAAAGTAGCAATTACAGCTATTTGAACAGAGTGTGATATGAATATGTAGCAGCATAGAGGTTGGCACGTTAAACTCGAAATCAGGTGTACCGAAAGGTACCTAGGGTTCGAATCCCTATCTCTCCGCCACCTAAAAAACCAACGTCCTTCAACGTTGGACACGAAGCCCTGAGAAATCAGGGCTTTTTCTTTTTGGGTTGTTCAGCAACATTCATTTTGCTATGGTGTCATTCATCTATTTTGACGGCAGCCTTGGCGGTATCCCGCCAAAATCGCACCTCCGGTACCGTCAAAAAGGAGATCTGATGCCAAAACGGATTCAGCCGCTATCGGACATGCAGATTAGAAGCGCAAAGCCAAAGGAAAAGGATTACAAGCTCGCTGACGGCTTCGGCCTGTACCTCCTCCTCACCCCCACCAACGGAAAGCTGTGGCGCCTCGATTACCGCTTCGACGGAAAGCGCAAAACTCTAGCTCTCGGCGCCTACCCTGCTGTCTCCCTCTCCGACGCCCGCAAACGCCGGGATGATGCAAAAACTCTACTCGCCAACGACATTGACCCTTCGGACGCAAACAAAGCAAAGAAGGCTGCCCGCCAGGAGGCCGGAGCAAATAGCTTCGAAGTTGTCGCCCGGGAGTGGCATACCAAGTTTTCACCTACCTGGTCGGAGTCTCACTCCTATTGGGTCTTGCGTCGACTTGAGCAGTACGTCTTTCCCGATATTGGTGCAAGGCCGATCGCAGAGCTGAAGGCACCAGACGTGCTTAAGGTTCTTCGGAGGATAGAGGCGGTTGCGCTCGAAACGGCCCACCGGGTAAAGTTCATGATAGGGCAAATCTTCCGCTATGCTGTTGGAAGCGGTCGGGCGGAACGTGATCCGACAGCGGATCTCAAGGGATTACTGCCACCACGGAGCCAGAAACACCATGCGGCGATTACCGATCCTAAAGAGGTTGCCGGCCTACTCAGGGCTATCGATGGCTTCAACGGTACCTTTACAGTACAGTGCGCCCTGCGACTCGCTCCCCTTGTCTTCCTACGCCCGGGAGAGCTTCGGCAAGCTGAGTGGTCGGAGTTCGACCTGGAGGCGGCAGAGTGGAATATCCCGATCGAGCGCATGAAGCTGAAGAAGCGCGTAAAAGAAGATAGGAAGGGTGAAAAGCACCTCGTTCCCCTTTCAGCTCAGGCTGTGGCGATCCTGCAGGCCCTTCATGCGCTAACGGGACATAGCCGTTACGTCTTCCCTTCTGCACGCTCCTTTACCCGGCCGATGAGCAATATGGCGATCAATGCGGCCCTTGACCGCATGGGGTTCAAAGGCGAGATGACGGCCCACGGGTTCCGGGCCCTAGCGCGAACCATTCTCGACGAGGTCCTGCAATGCCGTGTCGACCTAGTGGAGCATCAGTTGGGGCACGCAGTCAAAGACCCGAACGGAAGGGCTTACAATAGAACCGCCCATCTCTCAGAGAGACGGAAGATGATGCAGACCTGGGCAGATTATTTGGATGGGCTGAAAGTCGGTGCCAAGGTGCTGCCACTTAAGAGGGTGGAAGGAGTGTAGCGAACAGGATTCGAGCACACCCTACAGGAGACACAACTCGATGAGTATTGATGACTTGAAAAAACTGGGCACCAAACTTGACTGGCAGAAAGCAATCATTGCCAACAAGATACTGAACGGCGACCAGCTAACACAGCAAGAAAGATTGAAGGCTGCGGAATGGATCGTCTGCAGGCCGCTTGATCTGCCAGAGAAGAAGGAAACACGAGGTAGGAAGAAAGGGGCCAAAGACGAGACAATAGAGAACGCCCTTCTGTTTCAAGAGTTGGCGTCAGAGTGCAAGACAAAGGATGAATGCTATCGAAAAATCCTAGAGCAGAAGGGAGAAGACAATTCCCCTGATAAAGTCGAAAAAATCCTGAAGTCAGTAAAGGCTGGGAATAAGGCCTTGGCAACTGCAGACGAAGAGGCTCGCACTGAAATAGGTAAATCCCTTGCCCGTATCTTCATAAATTCTGTGATGAAAGACTGAAGCACCGCCCCCCTTGCATCCCCCCACCTAGAAAACAATTCCCCACTTTTTCATTTCCATACTCACCTAAGCCTCCTTGCGGTATCAAGATTCAACCACGCGCAAGGAGGTACAATCATGAACGCATCGCTGTCCACGGACAACACCTTGTTGAGGCTCTCCCAAATCGTTGGAGACCCGAAGGCTAGCCCGCCCATCCCTCCGATCATCCCTATTTGCAAAACATCTTGGTGGAATGGCGTGAAGAGCGGGAAGTACCCGCAGCCGATCAAACTCGGCCCGCGCACCACCTGCTGGAGGAAGTCCGAAGTTCTTGCACTTCTGAACAAGAATCAAGAAGGAGGTGATAACAGCGTAACCAATTAAATCCAACGGTTTTATGTGCAAACGACTAAAACGAGGTGAAGGATGGTTCCGAGGATAACCACAAGGCAGATCTGGCACGCTGCAATATTGCAAGCGGCCGGGTTAAGCGTCGTTGTCGAAAAGCAGCCGTGCTCGGCCCGCTGTGTGATGTCAACTGAAGACACTCCGGAGGCGCGACTGCTAATTGACAACTTCGACAAGGGGAAAAGGCTGGACATTCCAGCCAAAAAGATCACTAACGTCTACATCAATATCGTGGGGGCGTGCCGTGCGCTGCAGGTCGAGCGGGTCAACGGAGTTGCAGAGTGAACCGCGGGGGATGGATCCCCATTTCGAAGGTGCTCGTCAAGGACCTCCCTCGCGACCGCCCGTTCACCCGACTGGAAGCGATTTTCTCTCTGACTTGCGACTATGACTTAGAAAACCCAGTCTCTGTTTGCGGCTATTCAAAGCTCTGGAGGTGGTCGGAAGGCAGAGTAAAGAGGTTCATAGAGGAGATTGGAGCCCACATCGAATACCCTGAAAACACTAGGAAGCGGCAAAATCAACGCGGGGTGATCGCGCTAGTGATAACGGAGGGATCGCAGAGGGATAGCAGAGGGATAAGGCTTATTGATTCTAAGCGGTTACCAGAACGGCCAGAGGGATCAAGAAGTGATAGTAGAGGGAAGCCGAAGGGATCACGCACGTCTACTAAAGAACCTAATCCAGATCCCAATCCAGAACCTCTAAAAAAACCTTTGCCGAAGCCGAAGAAACAGACTTTTGACTCACCGCTCTTCGCTCAATTCTGGGAGGCATACCCCAAAAAGGGGGCAAAGCTAGCAGCCCAAAAAACCTGGTTGAAGATCAACCCTGACGAGCATTTACTCGCCGGTATGCTCTCCGCTTTGGAACGGCAAAAACGCTCCGCCGGCTGGCAGAAGGACAGAGGCCAGTACATCCCTCTTCCGGAAAAGTGGCTGAACGGGCACAGGTGGGAGGATGAGGAGCCAGCGATGGAATCAGAGCAATACGATTATGCCGATTTTTTCGATCTTAATCGACGTATAGGAACCTATCAGGACAAGGAGGGCCACAATGAGGGCTGAAGTTGTGATTGAATCAAGCTACGAGGCTGCATGGTGTGAGCTTAAAGGGCTCAGTTGTCGGATGGTTCCCAGTCTCAACAGCCAAGAGACGGAATACATTTTTACTGACAACAAGACCCTGCGGGAGACCCGGCGCCAGTTCTCGGAGGACGTGGACCTACAGGAGTTTATTGAGGTGCACCGGCGGCTTAAGTGGAGTGTCAAAAAGGCCCTTCAGGATCGGGCTAGAAACTAGGCAGCAAGGAGCAGGTGATGCAACCGAAAACAAAAGCCACCCCTATGGGTAAAACCTTACCAGGCAAAGGAAAGTCGGGTAAATGCCTCAGCACCCCCCTCCCCCCTAAAGCAAGGAAGGCTCTTAGCAAGGTGGAACATTGCCGAGCAGAACTCGCGGCTGTGTACCGGGAAGCGAGAGCGGGGCGCCTTGATATAGCTGACGCCTCCAAGCTGGGCAACATTCTAAGCCTCTTGGCGCGAATGATCGAAAGTGGAGACGTGGAGCAGCGAGTCGAAGCACTTGAGCAACTCCTGAAGGGGGGAGATAAATGAGAAAAAGACTGCAGCGGCTGGAAAGAGGCCGGGAGAAACTCCTCGAAGCCACATTGCGAAACATCACAAACGGCGAGCTCGCCGCGCTGGCTATTCAGGCGGGCCTTGCCCCGAATGAGTACGAATGGCTCCTGAGGCATCCTGACGTGCGTGGGGTAAATTACGACTTTAGCAGCATGAGTGATAAAGAACTGTTGGCCGAATTGGCGGCGATGGGGCTGGATGATCGCCCCGCCTACAACTGAGGAGGGCATGCCGGAATTAATGGCCGCCACCACATGGGCCAGGGAGCCCCGTAGTGTCAGAACACCAGAAGAGTAGAACAGGGAGAGCGCAGACCAGACAACCAGAAAGTAGAGGAGACTGAAATCATGGAGAAATCTAGGCAGGAAAATTTGATGGCCCGCGGTCGTGCCTTTGTAAAAGCTGGGTACCCCCCACGTGAGGCGGCTAAACTGGCTCTAGAACTAGAGCAGAAAACAAGTCAAAATCGTCAGTCATCAACACCGCCGGCACCAAAGGCGAAGCAACCAGCTACACAGCCAGAGAAGCACCTTCGCTGGGGGGCCAAGCCAAGTGCTTGGGGTAACGAACGCCTGATGGTTGAGGATTCTTCCCCCATCATGCCGCGGGCTGCGCAGCCCCCCCCGAAAAAGCCGACTCATGGAATGGGTCCCACAGCCTGGAGGTCCGAGAAGAAGGATAATTCGAAGCTGACAGGGCATCAGCAGGCCGCCCTAAAACTCGGAGTAGACATCGACCGGGTTTCAACGACGGAGCTGGGCCGGATGAACAGTAGCGAGATGGCAGCACTGGCCCAGCAGCAAATGCTTGAAAAGGTCGCTGAACAGCTCACACCACAGCGGGTATACAATGTGTGGCGGTGGGGTGTCCCCAACGGTTTAGGCGATAGGTGATTCTCTTTAGGGGACGGCAGAGGGGCAGCAAGCAGAGCCAGGGTGAAACTTACCCTGGCTCTCGTTTTCTTAGCATCTGGAGGAGCCGTGGCATGATGAAAAAATAACAGTATTGGTACAGCCAAGTTGAATGACGATAGCATCCTGACTGCCCGTGGGAAGACTGGTGCCTGGACCGGACCTCGGTCAAAAATCTTATTTCTAGGCTCTAGTCGGGCCTCTCAGGTATCATTCTGTGCCGGCGTCTTTACCATCTAAGGCTCTGGTCACTAGTCGATGTCCCCTGGCTCAAGCTTTTCGCTGCTAGGACGGAGTGACCTACTTGGTCACGTGGAGCGGCGACAGTACACTTTAACCGACTGCGAGGGTGACGACCTTGCCAGGATCATTACCCAACCTTGAAGGAGGATCTATGCGTTTTCTGGTGTTTGCTGCCGTACTTTTATTGCCAGTTGTAAGCAATGCTGATCGCATCTCTGTCGCTATGTATGAAACGGTCCCACAATCTGAGGATCTGGTGACTGCCTATGTCCAGGGTGTAGGCGTAGGCTTAGAAGATGCGAATTATTATCTTGAAGTGTCACATCAGAAAAAGTTGTTTTGTGTGCCAGAAGGAAAAGATTTGAAATACAGAAAGATTCTAGATGCGTATTTGGCTTTACATGAAATGAAAGAGGATGCAAAACCATTATTTACAATCGATTCGGTATTATTCCTTGCTCTCAAAAGCATGTATCCATGCACAACCGCCAAAAAGGATAATAAAAGGAAGTAGTCGCTTCCTAGAATGCAACAAACGCACGCATTGCATGCTAGTTTGCTCAAGTTTGCCGCCTTTCGGGCCGTCGTCTATTCGTCTGCAGTCGGTTTTTCAGCGTTGGTGGGGACGCCTTTGACTGATCCAAGTCTTCTGCAAACCGGATCGCTTGCTTCAGTAGCGCTGCCTTCTGTAGGAACTTCTCCTCTTCGGTCATAATCGCTCCATGGCTGTCTACCAACGATCTCCTACTTGGTACTCTTCCTCTGTAAAGCCAGGGACCCTGGTACCGTCCCGGTGGTGGGTGCCGCGCCAAAAACCCGGCGGTGGCATTACTCCGTCGGAGAGGTCCCAGTCCGTATCAAGAGTATCCTCGCCCAGCAAAGCTTCGGTGCCATCGACCGTGGCGCACCCCACTGGAATCCCTTCATAAATTACCCTCGGCGTTTTGGCAGCGCAGCATTTCTTATTTTGGGTAGTCATGATGTTCACCACAACAGAACGATTTTCCGCTGACAATGCTTCTCCTCACGCCGTCCTAGTTTTCATGTATGAGAAGATAAAGGCGCCGCCACAGAATGATTTAGCGAGGTGCATGCCGGGCATCCACAAAGGGCTCTTCCACGACTTATTGTGTCCGTAGTCGGAGGTAGCTTGTTAAAGTGGTGAGAACCAAAATTAGTCGAGCTCAACGAAGATTCATTGCCATTTAACAGCCTGCATGCTACAAGCGTTTGTTCAAATGTTCCCCAGCGCGGCCAATCCGCTCAATCTAGGCTTGCAGGAGGGGAGCATCATTTATCCGACGTTAAGCGATGAGGAGACGGCTGTGATTGAAAACTTTATTATTCACAGAGTATTAAAAAAAGCAGGTGCGACAGAAGCAAGCATTAAGACCAGGGAAGAGGTTTTAAACGTTTCTGTAGAAGTCGAAGATTTAGTAAGAGATATATTGAACGTGTACAACAGTAAAAGTGCAAGGGCTTACGGAATTTTCAATCCTGACACTGAAAATTATCCCTTTTCCAAATATGTAAAGAGCTATTTATCTGACCAAGCTTTGTTTGTTAAATTCACACATAACTCAATGGTCAGATTGCAGAATAGAATTAAGGATGCTACACTTGCCACCGGTGGATATATAGCATTCATACACTACAAAACTGAGATGAAAAATTATGTAATGGTAGTGATGCTCAATGATAAAGGTGGCACAGCAATAGATGAAGCAACCTTAGAAGTAAACAAAACAATGCATCTGGACCTAGATAAACTACATTTTGCTGCTAGACTTAATGTAACCGACTGGGAAACTGATACCTCCAGTAAATATTTATCATTTATTAAAGGCCGGGGCACTGAAGGTATATCGAAGTATTTCAGAGAATTCCTAGGGTGCGATGAATTCACCGAGTCAAAGAGGTTAACCGAAAAACTTGTCCAAGCTGTTAAGGACTTTGGTGATGCCAAAAATCTTCTAGAAGAAGACAAACAGGCATTAAAAAAATTGTGCTTCGACTACTGCGAGAAGAAGAGGAAAAGCAGGGAGCCGGTCCTCTTAGACGAGTTGGCAAATCACGTATGGGAGATCGTCCCAAATGAATTCCTTGAATTTGTGAACGATGAGAAGTATCAGCTAACCAGCGGGTTCGAACCCCATGCCGGCAGCTTAAGGAGATTGTACAGATTTTCAGGGAAAGAGAAGGGACTAACTATTAGTTTTGACTCTGAGTTGCTTGGGAAACGGGTCCATTATGACAAAGCCAAACAGACCTTGACGATTAACGGACTACCACAAGATTTAAAGCAGGAACTGGACGATATCCATGCTGACAGCACAACAGAAACTTAAGCTTCTTGCGGTCGTTTACCGATCCATGGGCGACTCCAAATGGGGGCCGAGAACCGTAGCAGGATACCTGCCCCCCTTGACTCCGAACGTGCTCACGCAGCTTTCAGAACTTGAGGCTGCGGGCCTTACGGAGAGTGTTCACCTTGACGATCGCAGCATCCTTGTATCTGACATCAACCTCGACTTGCACAGCGGGAAGACGTTTCACATAGAGCTCAATACAAGCAATGGCCCCACCATCCCTTTTGTACGGACATTCCAGGAGCTCCTTGATCTCCCCACAGCTTTAACTAAAAAACCCATCGCGTTCTTTGTCGAGGATATCAACTACTGCTCAGAAGACGACGGAGCCCCACCCCAGATCGTCTCGAAATATCTCTCGATTCTCTCCTTTGTCCAGACCCTGCAACGACTTTCTGATTTTGCGGACATGTCAAGCTCGGGCGTCCTTACTTTGGTTTTTCTTTTGAAAGAGAAATATGAAGTGCGTGTAGAGTACGGTGCTGCAGATGTGGAAAAAGCATCTCAGTCTGAAACGCTGCTCCATTTTCTCGAATCCACGCCGCACGAGGCAAACAAGAGGGATATCCTTAAGGGAGTAGTGGTCGACACCATTAAGAGCAGCAGAACCCCATTCACATCCTTGATATCTTCGCTAGATGATGTTACCAGGAGAGCAACTGACAATTACGCAGTATTCGTCAGCGAGTTCTCGTTTGACAAGATTAGGGATGAGATCGAAAAAAGGAAATCCGAATTTATCCTCAGAATAAACAAGGTATTCTCCGACATTCAGGACAAACTTTTGGGAGTGCCACTGGCCCTCATAATCGCATCGACACAACTGGATACGAAGGGCGATTATGGTAAAAACACTTCCATCATCTGTGGTATATCCATTTTCACGATCCTGATGGCGTTGCTGCTCAAAAATCAAGTAGCCAACCTGGAAGCCATAAAGGAAGAGTACGCCTACCAGGAAGGCTTGCTGGAAAAGGAATACTCATCACTTCATGCAAAAATTGAGAAGGCTTTTAAAGTAATCCAGGGGCGTTGGCTTTACCTAGACCGGAAACTTCAGTTTGTCGCTGGGCTGGTGCTGGGTAACTATGCTTTTGCATGCTTTCTGTACTACCAATGGACCCCGCAATTCCGCGACACATTTGACGCTATATGTTATCTGTCGAAGCATTATTTTTTGTGGGGGTGGGCGTTGATAAGGTAAGCCAGAAAGATGGAGGTATTTTTGGAGGTTTATACTGAATCGCACCTCAAAACATACTCACACAAACAACTACTTACAGCGCCTGTTATACCGACTATCTCGCCAACTTACAAGGGCTTACAACTAATCACTGTGGGCCCTTTGTTTTTATGCAACCTCTGGTGCAACCTCCAAGCGTGAAATGAAACGTGTTGCGGCGCGGTGGTTTGGCACCAACTCGCGTGCAATTTGGCACTGAAAAGAATACCGACCCGACCTCGAAAACATCTACCAAAAACAATGCGGGTTCCGCCTCCTAAATTTTGAGTAAAACCCGCATCCACCACACGTTAGTTATAATCCATCTAGTACAATAGGTTTACAACCCCACCACCATCTTTGTATTTCAACTTCCCATCTGCTGAGTCTACGAATATCGAGTAGTTTGCAGCACTACCAGCAGGACACATGCCCATCTTTATCTGATTTCCGTTGTTTGTCCCTGGTGTACCGTTGGTCAGTGTACCGTTCATAAGAATGTGGGTAGCTGCTGTAACAGCACCTTTGGATGTCACCGAAGGAAACGTGTAATTCCCAGATATGTCTGCAAAAGTAGTTTCTGCGGTTCCTAGAGAGGAGTATGTTGCAACAGCATTACTGATGTTTGCTAAGATTCTGCTACCAGTATAAATTTGCCCCCTTGAGCCGTTATATATGCCGATCGATCCGGCCGGAGTAGAGCCATTAAAGGCATTATTCTCAACAATGGTAAAGCTTTCATAGTGAATGCACCTGATATTCTGTGTAGCATTAATTGCGAACTTACAGCCAGACACAACCGTCCCATATCCGGCTACTCGAAGCATAGCATTATTACCATACCCTACCGGGCCTTTTGACTCTTCAAAATAAACGCCCATAAGGGTAGCCGTACCATGCAGATACATCTCGTTGATAACGTTTGTCTCATACACCCCACCTATGATATTCAGCTGAGACGATGACCATTCTATTCCAATAACATTACTTTCCGCTTGGCAGTGAATAAATTCAGAAGCAGGGTTCGGATTCCCTGTAGTGTTTTCGTAGAACCCGTTGCCGTAGTTAGCCTTAGCGTAACAATTCACGAAACGCTGTGAGAAAGCAGTTCCATCCGTGCCATCGCAGTAGTAGCCGTGGTGGTTACCTGTCAAATAGACGTTTTCAAAATGCATCCAAGCTGCGGAGTTATGGACCCATATCCCATGACCGGATGTAGTACCATTGCCCTCTATCTTGAAGTTTGACAGTACTGACCTATTACATCCCGGCCAAGCACTCCCGTTGAAATATAATGCTGAACTGTTAGCACCTGTCAAATTATAAATACCAGAGTTCATCCCAGCACCGACAATCCTGATCGTTTTGGTTACAGTGATCTGTTTTGATACCGTATAGAAACCAGAGAGCCTGACATAGGCTGTCGTGCCCTCTGCAGCAGTAATTGCGGCCTGTATAGCTGGCGCACTTTCGGTGCCAGATGCAGCCCCCCACCATTCTGGGCGGACCTCGTTAACTGAACCTGAACTAAAAGTAACCGTTCCGGTGCCTCCAAAGGCCGAATGGTTATCGGCTAAAAAACTGGAATCAGAACTAAAGGTAAGAGTCTTGCCTGCGGCAATATCAATCCTACCTCCTGCAATCACTTTGACGGCACGGCTACCGCTTACGGTCATACTATTAATCGTCATCGGTTTAGAAATCACAATGGTTTTGCCAACAGTGCTCGGTGAAGCCAGCGCAGTGGAGAGATCCTGGAAACCCGCGGCGTCGATTCCCCAGGGGCCGCTAGTATTGGATGGCGCAGCAAAAGCACCTCCACTGGTAAACATGACTAGGAACAGAATCAGCGCTATTTTTCTCATTTCAATTTCTCCTCTTAAATTGTCTGCCAGTTAGTGCCGCCTTTTACTATTTCGGCCCTATCCCCGGGGAGCAAAGAAATACCTGCAACGCCATCTATCATAAGGACATCGGCCGCATCAATTATAGCTTCTCCTGGCCTATGTTTTGACTTTGTAACGCTTAAGCGCCCCGACTGAGCCATACACCGGGAGGTGATAAATCGTGGCACCTGCGGGTGATGCCTCATGGGCGAATTTATCCTGAGCGCTCCCCTAAAAGCCGCTATCACCATGTGCCCGCCACTACAAACAGTTCAAGACTGATCAAGTCATCCACGAAATGCATGCCAAGTCGCTCGAACAGCCTGCACGATCCGTAGCAGGCATTCCAGAGGGTACGATCGAGATCGAAGGCTGCATGAGCCTGGATGCCGCCGTCATCTTGCGGAGCGATCATCGCAGGGATGCGGATCTCTCGGGTGACATCTCTTATTTTCAACTTTCCTGTGACAATCCCTTTGACTGCGTTTAACGAATTCTCTTCCCTGGTTTCCCATCCCGTCGAGGTGAACGAAGCTGTCGGAAAACGATCCACAGCGAAGAAATCGTCAGATTTAAGGTGGCGGATCAGCATGTCGCGCCAACCATCATCCTGCAGATCCAGATTGGAAATGCTGGTCATGTCCAGTTCGATATGCCCTCGGGAGAGCTTTCCGCCTATGATGGACAGTTCTCCCCCCTTGATGCCGATGCGGCCGTAGTGCCGTTTGTTCAGGTTTCGGCCGATCCACTCCATGGTGCTTTTTTCTGTGTCGATCCGGTAGGTGCCATCCCGCAACCCCAATGGGGCCGCCTTTTCTTTTACCTCGAGCGGCAGTCCTTCCCTGCGCCAAGCGGCAAGCCCGCCGGCAAGCACCGAGACCTTGGCGTAACCGGCTTGCTGCAGCCGCTCATAGGCCAATTCGGCGGATCGGGTCGTGCCGGTAGCGTCGTAGAGGATCATTTCCTGATTTCGATCAGGGACCAGTTCGGCGATCTGATCGAGAAAGGCAACCTCATAGACACAGGCGTTCAGGGCGCCGGTCACATGACAGGCGGCATAATCCTCCGGCGTCATCACATCTATCACCACGGCACCGTTCTGGAGGCTCAGCATCATTTGGTTGGATGACAAGGTATGGCTCATAGCACTAGCTCCTTCTCGCGATGTTCAACTAGAACCTGCAGGTCAGTCGGGTCGTCACATAGTCAACATCCTCTCCGGGGCCCGTCTGTTTCAGGAAGGGGCCCGCAAAAAAATGACCGTGAATTGCTGCGAACAGCAGGTGACAATCAGACCACCGTACCGAAAAGGGCGCCTATTGCCGCGGTGACCGCCATTGCCAGGGCTCCCCACAGAGCAACACGAACTGCCCCGACAACAACGCTTGCCCCCCCGGCTCGTGCGGCCAAAGCGCCCAGAATCCCCAGACACAAAAGTGAGCCGCCTGCCACCACGGGAATGAAATAGGCAGATGGACTGAACAAGGCGATGAGTAGCGGCAAGGCGGCCCCCACTGAAAAAGTTACTGCAGATGCCAGTGCCGCCTGCAGGGGACGGGCGATGACTATTTCCGAAATTCCCAGTTCATCGCGCGCATGTGCCTCTAGCGCATCGTGTGCCATAAGCTGCTCGGCGACCTGCATGGCGAGTGAGGGATCAAGTCCTCTCCTGACATATATGGCCGCCAGCTCCCGGCACTCAGTCACAACGTCCGTCTTAAGCTCACGTCGCTCACGGTCAAGGTCGGCCTTCTCGGTGTCGGACTGTGAACTGACGGACACATACTCTCCCGCCGCCATTGACATGGCACCAGCCACCAAGCCCGCTACCCCCGCTAAGAACACATTACCGCGCACTGCGTTGGCGGCTGCCACCCCCACAACGAGGCTTGCAGTCGAAAGGATTCCGTCGTTTGCGCCAAGTACCGCTGCCCGCAGCCAACCGATCCGGGTTGCGTAGTGCTGCTCCAGATGTTTAGGCATCCTCCCCACCTTGGTTTTGTTATTGGTTCCATCGCACGCCAGGGTCCCGGAGTTTCCAAGCGTTCCTGCCGTGCTTTCGAGCCGGAACATAATAGGGGGGCAGGCCGGGCGCCTATCCCCCCACTGGGGACACATCTGACATTGGCGAAATACTAACTACGCGGAAAGCTTTGCGGCGATTGTGGCCACGTTTTTACCTTGGAAGCGCGCCGCGGCCAGTTCGTTGTCGGTCGGAAGCCGTTCTCCCTGCGTCCCAGCTATCGTGGAAGCCCCATAGGGAGAGCCGCCGGTGATTTCATCGTTGCGCATCTGACCGCCAAACGCATAGGGAAGACCGACGACCACCATACCCTGGTGGAGGAGGAAGGTATGGAACGTGAGAATGGTCGATTCCTGACCGCCATGCTGGGTAGCCGAGCTGGCGAAGACGCTTCCCGCCTTCCCGACCAGCTTCCCTTGCAGCCAGAGACCGCCAGTGGCATCCAGGAATTGCCGCATCTGTCCGCACATGTTGCCAAAACGGGTCGGGGTACCGAAGACTATCGCGTCGTAGTCGGGGAGTTCCTCGACGGTGCAGACCGGCACATGAGCAAATGCCTTCTGCGCCTCAATTGCTCCCATTTTCTCCAACACGTCATCAGGGAGGGTTTCAGGCACACGCTTTAACACTGCCACCCCTCCGGGCAATTCCCTGACCCCTTCGGCCACAGCCTCTGCCATCCGGTGTATGTGACCGTACATTGAATAGTAAAGCACGAGTACTTTCATAGTGTCCTCCGATCGTAAGATGTTTGATTGCAAATACGGATAAAACATAGACGGTTAACGGATATGGATTATACCATCCATAGACCTGCAGTCGAGGTGGGTATGGATTCTGGACTCCGGGTTTTGTAGCGATTTCTGACGAATGCTGCATAGCCCAAAGATCTGTTTGACAGCGTAACTAGGCACTGGAACAGTTGTTGCGGTGGCTTCCCTTTGGAAGCCAGTCACTATGACGTGATCTGGACGCAGATCGTCAAACTTAAACTGAAAACAGGCATAGCCACCAGCCGTTTGCCGGTTCAGGCGGACCGTGTGACCCGAACTCCGGACACCATTACCAGCGGCGCTGAGGCTGACGACACGGCCTGAACCATCCTCGGTGCACTAGGCCGTGCCGACATAAAAAGAGCTATAGACATAGAAAAGCCGGTCCCGGGTGCTCAAGCAGTTGCTCCCAGGGACCGGCTTTTGTCGCAATCTTTCAACTGTCCTTCACGGCCTTGACGAACCGGCCGAAGGCCTTGTTCTTCTTCCAACGACCAGACCGTACCTGCTCGCCAGTTGAGCTAGAACGCCGGGATGATCGCAGCCCCGTATTTCTCTTTGAGGAATTGCTTCAGCTCGGGGGACTGCAGTGCGGCAACCAGCTTCTTGATATCCTCGCGCGCCTCCTCTCCCTTGCGCACCACGATGATGTTGGCGTAGGGAGACTTGGCGTCCTCGCGCACGACGGCACTCTGCGGGTCGATCTTGGCGTCGAGGATGAAGTTGGTGTTGATCACCGCGCCGTCGACATCAGGAAGAGTCCGGGTAAGCTGCGCGGCCTCTACCTCGACAAACTTGATCTTCTTCGGATTCTCCACGATGTCCTTCGGCGTCGCCTGGAAGTTGGAGATGCCCGGTTTCAGCTTGATGAGCCCCTGCTTCTCCAAGAGTGCCAGGGCGCGGTACTCGTTGGAGGGATTGTTGGGAACCGCGATCTGCGCGCCGGTTTTCAGTTCGGCGATGCTCTTGATCTTATTCGAGTAAAGGCCGATCGGCTCCACGTGGATGCTGCCGGCCACCTGGAACTGGTACTTCTTCTCCTTCACTACGGCCTCCAGGTAGGGGACGTGCTGGAAGTAGTTGGCGTCGATTTGCTTCTCGGCGAGCGCCGGGTTTAGCTGCACCTCGTCGTCGAAGGTCACCACTTCGAGATTCACGCCCTGCTCCTTCAATTTCGGTACGACGAATTTGAGGATGTCCGCGTGCGGAACCACCGCCGCCCCTACCTTCAGGGTCTTTCCTGCCGTCGACGCCGCACCTTCGGCGCCCTTACCGGCCTCTCCTTCCTTTTTCTTGCAACCCGCCGCAGCCACTACAACCAGGGCCAGGGCGACCAAGGCAAGGCTCAGCCTGCCGTTAAATCTGCTCATCATCTTTGTGTTCCTCCGTTTGGATATAAGGCCCTTTAGCCGAGCCGGTGTTGGTTTCTATTGATCCGTCGCGCCAGTCGATCGCCGCTCCACTGCACCCCCTGGACAAAGATGACCAGAATGAGAACGGTCGCAAACATGACGTCTTCCCGATAGCGCATATAGCCGTAACGGATGGCGAGGCTGCCGAGCCCGCCGGCCCCGATCGCTCCTGCGGTCGCCGTGAACCCGGTTATGGTGATCACCGCGAGGGTCAGACCAAGCACAAGCGAGGAGAGCGCCTCGGGAATCAGTACCTTTCGCACGATCTGCAGCGGCGTGGCCCCCATGGCGAGGGCCGCTTCCACCTTGCCGCGATCAACCTCCTTCAGGCTGTTCTCGATGATGCGGGCGAGAAAAGGGGCTGCGGCGATGGAGAGCGGAACGGCAGCGGCCGTAGCCCCCAGCGTGGTCCCCACCAGAAAGCGGGACAAAGGCAGCAGCAGCACGATCATGATTATGAAGGGGAAGGACCGGGTGATGTTGATCACGGTGCCGAGGATGCGGTTCAGTCGCGGTGACTCCATGACGTGGCCGGTCGAGGTGATGACAACCAGCACCCCGAGAGGGAGTCCCAGCACGACGGCCGCGACGGTGGACAACACCACCATGTAAAGGGTTTCTCCGAAACCGGTCAGTAGCATCGGAATCAGGTCTTCATTCATCTTTACCACCTCCTCTCTCCTGCTCTAGATGCCGGCGCCGGATCCCTGCAGCAGCGTGCTGTGCTCCAGGAAAAGTCTCATGGTCGCGCTGGAGGGCGCGGAGAATACCGCATCTACGGGCCCGGACTCGACGATCTCGCCGCGGTCCAGGACCGCTACCTTCCCGCAGATCTGCCGGATCACGCTCATTTCATGGGTAATGAGGACGATGGTGAGGCCAAGTTTGCGATTGATGTCGGCCAGCAGCTCGAGGATTGCCCTGGTCGTCTGCGGGTCCAGCGCCGAGGTGGCCTCATCGCTTAGGAGCACTTCAGGGTGGTTGGCGAGGGCGCGGGCGATGCCGACCCGCTGCTTCTGCCCGCCGGACAACTGCGCCGGATAGCTGCCGGCCTTGTCTGAGAGCCCGACTAGATCAAGAATCTCCGCGACCCGCCGCGCGATCTCCTTGCGGGGGAAGCCGGCCAACTCAAGCGGGAAGGCGACGTTGCCCTGTACCGTCCTCGAATCGAGCAGATTGAAGTGCTGGAAGATCATGCCGATCTTCTTGCGGGCCTCCCGCAACTCGTGTGTTGCCAGCCCGGTGATCTCCCTTCCGTCGATGACGATACTACCGCTGTCCGGCTCTTCGAGGCGGCTCAGGCAGCGGATCAGGGTGGACTTCCCCGCTCCGCTCAGTCCGATGATGCCGAAGATGTCCCCTTTTTCTACCTGAAGGGTCACGTCGCGTAGCGCGTGATACGATCCTCGCGGCGTATGGTACTGCTTGTTCAGGCTGTCGATGGTAATCACTTGCCCCCCGTGACCGCGGGCTGACACAAAAAAGATGCCGAGGGAGGCTTTCTTCCACCTCCAGCTCTCTGTCCAGCTTCCGGCGTCTCCGACTTAAACTTTTAACTTCGGAGACTTATATCAAATTTGACAGAAGAACTCAACTTTTAATCAGAGCATAGTCCCTCTTCAGCGGCGTGATTTAGCGCCGTCCCGCGAAGGCGCGCCCGCGGCTCGACCACGTGCAGCATCGTTTGGCGGCAAAAACGGCGCCCCAAAGGCGTGACAGCCGCGATGACTGCGGAGCGGTTATCCAAATCCTCCCGCTTTGGTCTCCTTGAATTCTCTGTACTTAAAAACCCTACCATGGACATCAACAATGGCGGTAAGTTTAATATCACAGTGCATCTCGAGTTCTTGCAGTTGTTCGATCGCATAGTCTCCTACCGCGTCCTGCAATTCACTTATCGTGAAAAACAATGACAAACCTTCATCAAATTCTTCATTCGTTACACTATCAGACCATTTCATAAACTTCCGGCGCTCGCTTGGCGGCAGCTTCCTCGCCATGATTTCCGTGAGAATGGATTTGCTTCCTGCCATACCGTCCTCCCCTAATATTCAGTTGACTTCCGCTGTTTGATACGGTGCCCGCTTCCGAATCGACTGTGACGGGTCGCCATGGTGGAAAACCGCACTTCTCACGTTAAACTTTAACAACAATTTCATTCCAGGAGGATGCCATGCTCAAATCTTCCTCAGCTTCATACATACGGAGCTATGACAGGGCAATCAGACTGATTCAGAGGCATCTGGGCGACAGAATCAGTATACCATTCCGCCTCCAACTGCAGGGTTGTTCTTACCAATTCGGCGACGCCCCCCCGTTAATCTCATTCACGATCAACGACCGCAACGGGTTGGCTGCGCTTTGCAGTTTCGATGAGCTTAAGTTCTGTGAAGCATACATGTCCGGCAGCATCGATATCGAAGGGGACATGCTGCAGCTCCCGGGTTTCAGAAGCATCTTGACCGACAGGCATGTACTCGACTATCTGTTGAGCAGGATGCTTCCATTGTTCATCGGCCAGACGCACACAAACCAAAAGGCCATTGCACGCCACTACGAGCGCGATGAGGACTTTTTCCTTACCTTCATGGACGCAACCCGCTGCTATTCGCAGGCGGTGTTCGAGCGGGATGACGAAAAACTGGAGACCGCCCAGTTACGAAAACTCGAATTTGCCCTTTCCTCCTGTCTTGTGAAGCCGGGGGATCGGGTCCTCGATGTAGGTGGAGGATGGGGAACCTTTACGGAATATGCCGGCAAACGCGGAATCCGCGTCACCTCGCTGACAATTTCCGGACAGTCCGAGCAGTATATCAAGGATGTAATCCTGAAGTTCCAACTCCCCTGCAAGGTGATTTATCAGGATTTTTTCGACCACGCAGCAACCGAGCCCTACGATGCCATCGTCATTCTGGGTGTAATGGAACACCTCTCGGATTACCATGCCGTTATGCGGCAGTTCCGGAAGTTGCTGAAGCCTGGTGGAAGGGTGTATCTGGATGCCAGCGCCTATAGGGAAAAGTATTCAAAGCCTACTTTCATCTCACGGCACGTTTTCCCGGGCAATCACTCCTATTTCTGCTTGCGCGAGTTCATAAAGGAAGTTGATAAAACCGAATTTGAGGTCATGTCCGTCCACAATGATCGTCATAGCTACTACCTTACCTGTAAGGCATGGGCGGAAAACCTTGATGCTGCCAAAGATGTCATTGTGGAGCGCTGGGGAGAAAGGCTCTACCGTACGTTCAGACTTTACCTATGGGGCTCCGCTCATTCTTTCTTAAACCACGGATTGGAAGCCTACAGGGTGGTGTTGGAACGACCGGCCGAGGCGAACTTGCGTCGTCAGTAGCGTGCCCCCCCGGTTATGAGGAGCGTTGGCGCACCGGGGCGTCACACGGCGGGGCTTTTCAAGTTCCTGCCCATGTGGCGGAAAAACAGCCTCTTCACTACTTCCACAGACAGAAGATAGGCGAGCAATATGGAGGTCAGGATGAGAAAAAAGAACGCCGGCGGCGCCACAAAGCCAAGGTGAACCCCCATGGGGGTGAACGGCAACATCACGGCCACCGTCACCGTCATCAGCGCGAAAAACACGAGCCATGGATTGGGCCGGCTCAGGAAAGGGTTTTTGCGGGTGCGGATAATGAAGATAACCAACACCTGAGTGGCCATGGACTCCACGAACCAGCCTGTATGGAAGAGCGCTTCCCCGGCATGGAAAACTTCGAGCATCACGTAAAAGGTTAGGAAGTCGAAGATCGAGCTGACCGGTCCGACGGCCAACATGAAGTTGCGGATGAAGTTCATGTCCCAATGGCGCGGATGGCTCAGGTCGTCGTCATCCACCCGGTCCAGTGGAATCGGAAGCTCCGATACGTCGTAGAGGAGGTTGTTGAGCAGGATCTGCACCGGCAGCATCGGGAGGAAGGGGAGAAAAAGCGAAGCCCCGGCCATGCTGAACATGTTGCCGAAATTGGAACTGGTGCCCATCATGATGTATTTCATGATGTTGCCGAAGGTGCGGCGCCCTTCCAGGACGCCGGCGTGGAGGACCCCCAGGTCCTGCTCCAAAAGGATCATGTCGGCGGCCGCTTTCGCCACGTCCACGGCGCTTTCCACCGAAATACCGACGTCGGCGGAATGAAGCGACGGGGCGTCGTTGATGCCGTCCCCCAGATAACCCACCACATGCCCGCGCCTCTTCAGGGCGAGGATGATGCGGTTTTTCTGAGCCGGTGACACGCGGCAGAAGAGGTTCACCTGCTCCGCCCGAGCGGAGAGTGCCGGATCGTCCAGCCGCTGCATTTCCGCCCCGGTAAGCACGCCGGTTACGGGCAGCCCGAGTTGGGAGAAGATGTTCTGGGTCACCAGTTCGTTGTCGCCTGTTATGATCTTGACCGAGACGCGATCTGCCGCAAGTCCCGCCAGGGCAGCTTTCGCGCTGACTTTGGGCGGGTCGAGAAAAGCTGCGAACCCCGCAAAAACCAGTTCCGATTCATCGCCTACCACCGCATGAGGATGGTCCGGACCAACCTGCCGCGAAGCGATCCCCAAAACCCGGAACCCCTCCCGGCTCAGCGCCTCGAACTGCGCGTCGATGCCGGAGCGTGCCGCCGTATCGAGGGGATGCGACTGCGTCCCTCCATCCGTCTCATATCGCACCGAAAGCCGCAGGATATCCTCCGGGGCCCCCTTTACGACGAGCAGCCTGTTCGCGCCGTTGTCAAGGAGCACCGAAATCCGGCGACGCTCGAAGTCGAACTGCACCTCATCGATCTTCTTCCAGCCGCTGACCACGATCTCGCCATGCTCCAGGATGGCGTCATCCAACGTGCTCTTAAGCCCGGTCTCGAAATAACTGTTGTAGTAGGCCAACTCCAAAACCCGCTGGCTTTCTTTTCCAGATGGATCCAGATGGCGTTCCAGGTGGATTCGGGCCTCCGTCAAAGTGCCGGTCTTGTCGGTGCAAAAGACATCCATGCTCCCTAAGTTGTGGATCGAGCCGAGCCTTTTCACTATCACCTTGTTGGCCGCCATACGCAGCGCACCACGCGACAGGGTCACCGATACGACCATGGGCAGCAGTTCGGGGGTGAGCCCCACCGCGAGAGCCACGGCAAACAGGAACGATTCAAGCCAGGGGCGGTGGAAGTAGGCGTTCACCAGCAGCACGAACAGTACAAGAAGTACCGTCATGCGCATGATGAGGATCCCGAACCGGTGGGTTCCCTCCTCGAAGGCGGTGGGTGGCGCCTTTGCCAGCAGGGTATCGGCGATCCCGCCGAGCTCCGTCTCCTGTCCGGTGCTGCAAATCAGCACCTTGGCGGTGCCGCTTACAACCGACGTCCCCATAAGCACGCTGTTTACTGCGGCGAGCACTTCGGGCTCATCCGGCAACTCGGCCGGGGATTTTTCCACTGGAAATGCTTCCCCGGACAAAAGCGCCTGGTTTACGAAAAAGTCCTTTGCCTCCAGCAACCGCCCGTCACCCGGCACCAGATCCCCGGCGGCAAGCAGCACCACATCACCCGGCACCATCTCGGCAAATGCGATATCAAGCACCCCACCGTCGCGCAGCACCTGTCCGCGCACCGTCACCGACTGGCGCAACCGATCGGCCGCCTGCCCGGCCCGGTACTCCTGGACGAAGTCGAGCGTGACGCTGACAAGGACGATGATGCCTATGATGATGAAGCTTGTTGCGTCGCCGGTGAAGGCGGAGAGGGCGCTGGCGGTAAGGAGGATTATGACCAGGGGGTTCTTGAACTTGGAGATGAATTGCAGGAACAACGCCTTTTTGGGCTCACCATGGATGAGGTTGGGGCCGAACCGGGCCAGGCGTAAGGACGCCTCGGCGCGGTCTAGTCCGTCAGGGCTCGAACCCAGCGACTCTAAAAGCACCGGGATCGATAGTTGCCAGAAGGAGGGAACCGCTTTGACCGTAGGTGCAGGCATGATGAGTTTCTCCGTCCATCAAGGCTTCCACGCTCTTAAGACCGGCTGCGCTGCCACCAAAGTTTCGCCTTCTCGTCCCGGCGCTCCTGTAAATCGACTGTTCGGAGATCACTTACCGGGTAGCGCCTGCTCGTGAAAGTGTGCGCTCTTGTCACATTGAGAGCCCGCCACTCTCACGGCAGTCGCCGTGTACAATTGTAACATGTTCGCCGGCAGGTATAATCTAGTGAGGGTACAGTACATGAAAGCTTCACCCAATCGTACCACCACCTCTGCCTGCAAAAGCCTCCTGCAAATCCAAGCAGCACTACCGGCAATGAGAAAGGGGCCTCGAAATGACCAAGATCGAATTAACCGAGACGGAAGCCGGCATTCTGATGGAAATACTGGAGTCGTCTCTCTCAGAACTGAGAACTGAAAAGATCGGCACCGACAACAGGGCGTGGCACGTGGAAATGGCCGAACGCGAGAAATTCCTGATGCATCTTATCGATCGCCTCCAAAACTAACGATGAAAAGGGTGATCAGACCGGACAAACCGGAACCGTCCTTACGTGCAGTGAGGGCAAATGTCGAAATCGTCTGAAAGAAATGAGACCGGACGTCTTGAGGCCTTCAGCGATGGCGTCTTCGCTATCGCGATAACGCTTCTGGTTCTGACCATACAGGTGCCCAAGCCTTCCGCCCTGCATGCCGGCGACAGCCTCGGTTCCGCTTTGTTGGCTTTGTGGCCTCACTACCTCGCCTTCGTAACGAGCTTTGCCACAATCCTTGCGAAGTGGGTCAATCATCACCGCATCTTCACCTTTGTAAAACGAAGTGATCATACTTTCTTGTACTTGAACGGTTTAACACTTCTGCTCATCACGTTTCTCCCTTTTCCTACGGCTCTGGCCGCCGAGTACCTGCTCCATCCCGAAGCAAAAGTCGCCTCGGCGTTTTTTTCTGGGACTTTCTTCGCGATAGCGCTGGCCTTCAAGAGCTTGTGGCATTATGCGTCAAAAGGCGGGAGGCTGATTGGAACAGGTCGAAGCGCCGACGCTGCGCACGTCGAGCAAATCAGGAGGCAGTTGAGCTTCGGGCCTACCATGTATCTTGCGGCTTTCTCTATTTCTTTCGTTTCGGCGACGATGAGCGTTTTGTTCTGCCTCTGCATTGCGGTCTTCATAGGTTTCAAAGGGTGGCCCCAAAATATCCCCCCCTGATCCATGCACGTCTCGAACAGCGTGCCCGACCTACCTATCCGTTTTACGCCCGCCTCAAACCGACCTGATAATCTCCTCGACCCGTGCGCCATCGAGCGTTTCCTCTTCCTGCAATGCCGCCGCCAGAGCGTCAAGTAGAGCCCTGTTCTCAGACAAAAGCCGGTCGGCAAGTTTTTCACTGTTGCGGATGATGGCGGTGATCTCCTGGTCGATCTTCCAGGCCATCTCTTCAGAGAAGCCCTTCTCTTCGGCGAGTTTGCGTCCCAGAAAGGGGTGTTCTTCCCCGCGGGTGAAAGCCACCGGCCCGATCTTTTCACTCATGCCCCACTGGCAGACCATCTTTTCGGCGAGGTCGGTGACCACCTTCAGGTCGTTTTGGGCGCCGGTCGAGGCTTCGCCAAAGACCAGACGCTCGGCAGCCCTCCCCCCCAAGGTCACACAGATGCGGTTTTCCAGATAGCTGCGCGGGTAATAGTACCGGTCATCCTCCGGAAGTTGCTGGGTGACGCCCAACGCCATGCCGTGGGGGATTATGGTGACCTTGTGAATGGGATCGGTGCCCGGCAGCAGTTTGGCAAGCAGGGCATGCCCCGACTCATGGTAAGCGGTGAGTCGCTTCTCTTTCTCGGAAATGACCATTTTCCGTTCCCCCCCCATGAGGAGCTTGTCCTTCGCCTGCTCGAAATGGACCATGGCAACCGCCGGGGCCTTCTCCCGCGAAGCCAGAATGGCCGCTTCATTCACCAGGTTTTCCAGATCGGCTCCGGTCATGCCGGGGGTACCCTTGGCGATGGCTATGAAATCGATCCCCTCTGCCATGGTGATTTTGCGCGCATGAACCTTGAGGATCTTCTCCCGGTCACGCCAGTCCGGCCGCTCGATCACCACATGCCGGTCGAAGCGACCAGGCCGCAACAGCGCGGGATCAAGCACGTCCGGGCGGTTCGTCGCCGCCAGCACGATCACCTCTTCGTGCCGGTCAAAGCCGTCCATTTCGGAGAGGAGCTGGTTCAGTGTCTGCTCCCGTTCGTCGTGCCCACCGCCAAGGCCCGTGCCGCGGCTGCGACCCACCGCATCGATCTCGTCGATGAAGATGATGCTTGGAGCACCTTTCTTGGCATTGGTGAACAGGTCCCTGACCCGGCTGGCTCCGACTCCGACAAACATCTCGATAAACTGGGAGGCCGAGATCGTGAAGAAGTTGACCCCCGCCTCGCCTGCCACCGCCCGCGCCAGCAAGGTCTTGCCGGTACCGGGGGGGCCGACCAGGAGGATCCCTTTGGGCACCTTTCCACCAATTTTGCGGAACTGATCAGGATTTTTCAGGAAATCGACGACCTCCTTTAACTCGATCTTGCTGTTTTCCATGCCGGCGACGTCCTCAAACGTGACATCGACCTTCTCCCCGGTGCCGTACACCTTGGCACCTGATTTGGCGAAGCTGCCGAACATGCCTCCTGTCCCCATTTGCTTGCCGAGTTTGCGGGAGACGTACCACCAGACCCCGATGATGAGCACCCAGGGCAGCATGGAAATGAGAAATGTAACGAGCAACGATGACTCCTGAGAAACGGCACTGATTTCAACGTTGCGTGAGGCGAGCTCGCCAAGCAGCGCCGGATCAGCTACAGCAGGCATCGTAGTGGTAAAAGCGCCCACCTCCCGAGCGACCTCTTTACCTTGCACCATTTCAACAATCTTGATCTTGCGCAGGAATTCCCCGCGAACGCCGGTCCCCTTGAAGCTGACCTTCTTGAGGTTATTGCCGGTCAGTTCGGCACGAAAGCGGCTGTAGCTGATCTGGGCTGTCTGTCCGGCATCACGCAGCATGTAGCTGTAAAAGATGTTAAACAGCATGAAAACCGAAATTATGTAGATAACCGTGCGCCAGGATTGCTGTTTCATGGGCTTTCCTTCGGATGGCCAGTTTTTCTGTGTATGAAATTATATACCTACACATTCAATAAAACAGGGCTTTGTGAGAGAAGCGCGACAGAAGGAGCTGGACAAAGAAAATCAGCACCACCTGCAAACTGTGGCATTTCAGTGATTGACACAGGCACTTTTGGTATAATGAAGGCTTGGGACAGCAGTACTACGATGGAGGTGGGACATGAACATAGCCAAGACAGTCATCCGTTCGCTCTGTGTCCTAACGCTCGTCGCAAGTCTTTCAGGCGTGACTCCCGCACTTGCGGCTGAGGAGAACCCAGCGGGGGATCTCTCCAAGGACCTGAAGGAGATGCCGGTTCTTACCGGAGAAACGTGGCAGACCCTTCAGCCTGAGGCTAAGATCACTTTCGTATGGGGCATCGGACACGTGGTGACCATCGAGGAAAACGTGAACCAGCGGCACCCTGAGCTCAAAAGACAGGGATTCGCTGCAAAACTGGCTGAAGGTCTCCGTGGCGTCCCCATGGAGACCATCATCAAGGACATCGACGGTTACTATCTCGCAAATCCCGATGATCGCGATCTTCCGGTCATGCGGGTGATCTGGACGCAGATAGTCAGACCTAAACTGAAAACGGGCATAGCCGACCAGCCGTTCGCCGGTTCAGGCGGACCGTAGGCCGGCGAGGAGGCAGCGCATGAGAGCTATGAGATATCTGGCCGTCGTGCTGCTGGTGGCATTTAGCTTTGGGTGTGTGGGAATGTCGCGCCAGCAGCAAAGTACATTAAGCGGTGGCGCCATAGGTGCCGGCGGCGGCGCGTTGTTAGGTGGACTCTCGGGCGGAAGCCCCGCAGTCGGTGCGATTCTTGGCGGCGCAGCGGGCGCCCTGACAGGGTTCATCCTCGGAGACCCCAACTCCGGACACCGTTACCAGCGGCGCTGAGGCTAACGGCACGGCCTGATCCATATCCGGTGCATGCGGCCGTGCCGACATAAAAGAGCAACACACATAAAAAGCCGGTCCCGGGTGCTCAAGCAGTTGCTCCCCGGGACCGGCTTTTGTCACTTCAGTCTTTCAACTGCTCCTTCACCGATTTGATGAACCGGCCGAAGGCTTTGTCCTTTTTTCTCTTCTCTTCGTACGACATGCCGTAGAAGTCAGATTCCTTCTTGAGCTTGAAGTAACTTGCATAGCGCTCTTCACTCAGGTCACCGCGCTCGACGGCAGCGCGGACGGCACAGCCCGGTTCGCGCTCATGGGTGCAATCCGCGAAACGGCAAGCTCCAGAGAGGGATTCGACGTCGGCGAAACCTCCGGCCACCCCGTCGTCGGCACCTAGAAGCCCCAGTTCGCGCATGCCGGGCGTGTCGATGAGCATGGCTCCTCCGTCCAGAAGGATTAGCTGCCGTCGCGTGGTGGTGTGCCTTCCCTCCCCCGTACCGCTGACCGTTTTCGTGTCGAAGGCCTCCCGCCCCATGAGGTTGTTGATGAGCGTAGTCTTCCCGACACCGGATGAACCGAGCAGGCAATAGGTTTTGCCGGGAGTGAGCATCTGCCGCAGTTCGTCCAGGCCGGTGCCGGTGATGTTACTGAGGGGGAACACCCGTGTCCCGGTTTCGGCTGAAACCGCCTGGAGTTTTTGCTCCAACTCGTCCTGGGGGACCAAGTCAGCCTTCGTAAGCAGGATAACCGATTCGACGCCGCCGTCTGCGGCCATGACCAGGTACCGGTCCAGCCGACGCGGGTTGAAATCGAACCGGCAGGACTGGACGATGAAGGCAATGTCTATGTTGGCTGCGATCATCTGGAAGTCGGCACGGGTGCCGGGCGCCTTGCGCCGCAGGAAAGTCTTGCGCGGAAGGACCTCGTGGATCACCGCCGAGGCACCGTCGTCATAGTACTGCACGACCACCCAGTCCCCCACGCACGGCAGGTCGACGGTGCTCTCGACTTGGTAGGAAAGCTTGCCGGTCAGCTCCGCAGTCGCTTCCCCCGCCTGGCTTCTGATCATGTAGGAACCGCGGTCCACGGCCGTGACCCTGGCGAAGCTCCATCCGTCGGGAAGAGGACTTCCGTCGTGAGTTTCCAGCCATCCTGCTGGTCCCATAGGGTTGCTTTCCATAAAAACCGCCTCTTATCGTTAACTTTCCGGCACTTTAGACCAGTTGCGTTGGCCTATCAAGTTGATTTCGTCGCCCTACCCTCTCCTTCCAATGCTTTCCCCCGAGGCTGCACAGTCACACCACCACGATGATGACCTTCCCGAACACTGCATTTTTTTGCAGGTTAAACCAACTTTTATTCTTGTTATCGCGACTTCAAGCATGATTTTCCCAAAATCACGCGTGTGAACGCGACTTCAAGCATGATTCTGCAAAAATCAAGCATGAGATCGCGTTCTCAAGCTTGATTTTGAGGCTCGCAAGCTCGTTTTTGGACGTTTTGCACATTTTTCAGACCAGAACCGTGCCAACAGCCCTTAAAGCTGCCTTGATTTCCTCTTTTTCATGCTTGTTGAAGCAACGTTTACGCTTGTTTCCCCGATTTCATGCATGATTTTCAGAAAATCACGCTTGAGATTGCGACATCAAGCATGATTTTGCCAATAACAAGCGTGAAGTCGCGTTCTCAAGCTTGAAATCGCGTTCTCAAGCGTGAAGGCGGCCTGCTCCTCGGTGCCAAGGACGCAACCCATATCGGGTTCCGCGAAAAACAAGTTCACAGAGATGAGAGAAGAAGACGGGGAATGAAAAACACAATTCCAATCTTGAACCGACATAGACAGCCAGACTTTCTCTTAGAGACTTTCATGCTATAGTTTGTGCGTCAAACACACTCATCCTGCCGCCAGCAAGGCTCACATGCGCATTCTCTTAGCCATCGACGATACTGACAACGCCCACAGCAGGGGAACTGGAGAACTAGCGGCTCTGATCGCGGACGCCGTGCTGACGAACCGCTGGGGGAAACCCGGCTTCGTCACCCGCCACCAGTTGCTCGTTCACCCGGACATCCCATACACCTCCCACAACAGCGCCATGTGCTTTCCCGCCGAGATACCTGAGGGGTCTCTGGATCAGGTCGTGCGGTTTGCCTGCGACTTCCTGGAGCGGGAATGCGCCGAAGGTTCCGATCCCGGGCTCTGCGTCGCCGTACCGGACCGCATCGGGTCCACGGCCGACCTCATCGCCTTCGGGCGGCAGGCGAAGCTCCAAGTCCTCGACAAGGAGCAGGCGTTGAATCTCGCGCGGAGGCTCGGCATCCACCTCTCCGAGCACGGGGGGACCGGCCACGGCATCATCGGCGCCCTCGCGGGAGTCGGACTCAGGCTGTGGGGAAACGACGGGCGCATGCGGGGGAGTCTCGCAGGCGTCCTTCCCGGGCAAAGGCTGCGGGTGCGCGAGCTACTCGACCAGCCCGACGTGGATGCTGTGCAGACCGCGGACGGCTCCGCCCCGGATGAAGAGGAGTCTGTATTGATCGGAGACAAGCCCAAAACGGTCATGCGCGACGGGCTCTCAGTGCTGCTGGTCTGCGCCGCCGTGGACGACGGCGGAACACCGGCCTGGCATACCCTGCCAAGAAAGCTTCTGCGTGATTACTGAACGATGGATGGGACTGGCTCCGCAGTGCCTGTCCCCTTCACCGATGTGTTGTTATGCCCAATTCCTAGGAGGTCGTTGCATGAATTCCAGACATGAAATTGAATCGCACCTGAAGGGGGAGACCCTGGTACGCAAGGGTCTGAAGCACAGGCACGCGGGAGGCACGTTGCGGCTCGTGCCCGAGTTGAACGTAGTGAAGATCGGGGGGCACGGCATCATCGACTACGGAAGCCAAGTGGTCCTGCCGCTTCTCGAGGAGATCGGCGAGCTCTCCAGGGAAAACCAGATCATGGTGGTCACCGGCGGCGGGGTGCGGGTGCGCCACATCCTCGACATCGGCATCGACCTCGGCATGCCTACCGGGGTGCTCGCGGAACTGGCCGGTAAGATCAGCGAGCAGAACGCCGAGATCGTCACCCTGCTTCTCTCCAAGTGGGGCGGCAGCCGGGTGAAGACGGGAGATCTCCTCGACCTTCCCACCATGCTCCACCTGAAGCTACTCCCGGTGATCCACGGCACGCCGCCGTATGGCCTTTACGAACACCCGCCGGAGACCGGGCTCATCCCTCCGCACCGGACCGACACCGGGGCTCTCCTCATGGCGGAGGTGTTGGGGGCCAAGAGCTGCATCCTCGTGAAGAACGTGGACGGGCTCTTCACCGAGGACCCGAGGATCAATCCCGATGCCGAACTGATCGAGGACATCACCGTGGATGAGTTGATAAAGCTCGACATGGAGGACCTGGTCCTGGAAAGAAAGATGCTTTACCTTATGCGCGACATGACCAACGTGAAGGAGATACGCATCGTGAACGGCCACAAGCGCGGCACGGTCGGGATGGCGATCAGGAAGGAGAAGGTTGGCACGGTGATCCGGGTGTAAGAAAATCACCTGACGTGACTGGCAGTTATCCGGGTCAATCTGTATAATGAAAGTGTACCCCCTCCACCAGGGAGGAATAAAAGGAAAGGAGGCACCCTTTCATGGCAGGAAAGATCTTTTATCGTCACAGGACCAAGATGCAGGATGGAGCCCACCAGCCGCGCCACGTACTGGTGGCGGTAGCCGACCTCGATCTCAAGGTGTACGGCCAGCACATGCGTATGTGCGAGCTTAAGTGCATCGCAGAGGCGCTGGGGGCTGAGTTGGTCGAGTTGCCCCGCGGGCCGAAGCACCAGGGTGAAGAGGACGAAGACTAGCGGTTCGGGAACGGATCGCCGACGCAGTAAAGAACGGGGGCTGGCAACAGCCCCTGTTTTGTTTATATGGCCACATGATGCGACGTCTCCTCATACTGTTTGCAGGCTTTTTGCCTATCGGTTACAATGCAATAAGTAGCAACCAATAAAGCCGACCCAAAAGGAGGACGATATGAAACGTCGAATTGCTGCTGCAGTGGTCGTTGTCATGGCATCCATGTGGGCTCTGGCTGGCTGTCACACCGTGAAGGGCGTCGGTGAAGACATGCAAAGCGGAGGAAAGGCAATAGAGAATTCATCGGGGCGGTGAGTGGAGCCGTACCCGATAAAGGTATCCAACTGGGAAAAGGGGCAGATCCGGGCGACCGACGGACTGCCCTTTTCTGTGGTCACGCAACGGCAAATCCCCCCTGTCCCCCCTTCGCAAAGGGGGGAACGTCGCGGCTCATGCAGCGCTTCGTGGGCGGCTGCGCTCCGCGTTCCCTCTAATTCCCGGATCAACCCGCGCCAATGGGGAGGGGCGTCTGGTCTCATCTTCGGTAGAGGGAGTGGGAGCTATGGCGTCGCTTCAACGGAAAGTCCCGTCGTGAGCGGTTCGGGCCGAGCGGTTCGGCGCAGGGTATGGTATTCGGCGGGGGTATTGACGTTGCGAAAGCAGGTGAAGCACGGGTCAAACGCGGCAACCCAGGCGGGAGAGAGGCGAAGCACCTGCACCCGCGGAAAGAAGGAGACCAAACGGCAGTGGCTCTCATTGAGCGCGGCCTCGATGTGCGGCAGACAGGCCGTCGAGTAGGTTGCGTGCAGCGGCTCCACCCCCTTGTCTCCTTCCGGAATCACGACGTCGGCGCGGTGGCGCAGGGCGACCTGCTCGCGGATCAGGGCGAGGTTCAAGGAGGGCATGTCGCAGGCGACGGCGAATATGTACGGGGTGCGGCTTCCGGCAAGGGCGGCATGGAGCCCGGCAAGAGCACCGGCGCCGGGATAGCGGTCGGTTACCACCCGCCCCCCGACGAAGCCGTAGGTCGCCGGATCGTTCGCCGCGATGATGATCTCGCCGAAAAGCGATGCGAGCTGACGGTAGATGATCTCGATGAGAAGTCCGTCGCGATACGGCAGCAGTGCCTTGTTGCTTCCCATACGACTGGAGAGTCCGCCCGCCAGGATGACGCCGGTCACGTCGGGAAAGGGGATATGCCCCGCAAGCGCCTTGCTTCTCACAGGGCTACCCCACGGCACGGCCTGCAGTACCCTTTGTGCTGCGCCAGGAAGTCGAGGTCCAGGGTGGCAAGGTCCTCGACCACGAGCAAGTCGGTGGAGGTCGGGGTGAAGGAGGCGATCACCTTTAGGTAACTGCGGCAGACGTCGCAGACCTCCACGCGGCGGTGGTCGCTTCCGTCGACGTAGAGATACCTGAGGGTCGCATGGTCCTCGTTGCCGCAGTGATGACACTGCAGCCGCGGGTGGTGCCAGTCGGCGCCGCACTCGGTGCAGCGCAGGTGCTTCACCTGGTCGTCGTCCTGCAGCTCCGCGAAGGTGGCGGCAGCGCCGCAGACGTAGCACTCGCCGCGCTGCCACACCCCGATCTCCACGAGGGGAGCCCGGCTGCGCACTTCGTGCAGGAAGGGCCTCAGAGCGTGGTGCGCCACAGTCCAGGGTAGCTCCCAATCCGCAGTTCCCCTGGCAACCCGGGCGCTGAACCCTGCAAGATCGCCCGACGCCGCCAGTGCAAGCAACTCAGCAGGGTCAATCTCTCCCGCGTCGATGCCGCCAAGCAGCTCCCGGGCTGAACGGCGCAGCGCCGCCAGAGACGCCGCCTCACTTTCGCTCCACACCTCGGCAGGCCGTCCCCAACGACGCCAGATGCTCCGCCGCACCGCAGGCGGTTCCAGTTCCCCGACGGCACGCAGCATGGCAAGCAGCACCGCCGCCCCGCCGTCTAAGTCCACCTCGATGTCGGCGGCGGCAAGCAGCGGTGTCCCACCTTTCAGCACTTGGCCCAGTTTGATTCCGTCGAACGGCGCGACGGCACCGGCCACCTCCGCCTTCTGCCACGCGGGAAGCAACGCCTCGTACAGTCGGGCCGTGACCCGTAGTTCCGGCGACTTCGTCGCTATCTCTTCCAGGCGCCGCAGCACTTGGTCGGCGTTTCGTTCCGCAGTCATGCCCCCTCCGTACTCACAACTGTCCCGCCTGCAGCAGGCTGATCCTCAAAAGGAGCCCTCCCGCCAGGATGCACAGGTAATGCGCCAGCACCGGTGCGTCCCCGAAGGGATGCCGGCGGAAGCGGTACTTGAACCACAGAGGCGCCACGATGCCGAGCGCCACGGTACCCAACCAGAACATGGCCACGAAGGGGAGCGTCATCAGCGGAAGCGCGGTGCGACCGGCAAGAATCAGGAGCAGCGCGATGAGCACGAGCTCGGAGACCATGACGACGCGGTCGAACGCCTCCAGTCTTTCCACCTCGCCGCCGGAGTTGCGCCTGCGCCAGATGAGGTAGAGCGAAATGGCGGCGGCCCCGGTCGAAGCGCCGGAGACGATGAAGAGTGCCCCCATGAAGGGTGAGGTGGCAGCCCAGAAGGGGCTCGCGGTGACGTTCAGGAGAACGCCGGTGTACCCCGCGATGAAAAAACCGGCCAGGGAGCCGAAGACGGCGTAGAGGCGCCTCGGGATGCGGTTGTAGTACCTGGAGAAGAGGGGGAAGGAGATCACCCGGTCTGCCACCAGGTTGTCCAGAAAGGAGAGCAGGGTGCAGACGCTGAAGATCAGCAGGACCCAGGACCCCACCGACATGGGGGAGATGAGGTTCAGGTACGGGTATCCCCCCTGGTTGTAGATGAACAGGTGCCAGAAGCGCTCCGGCCGTCCCAGGTCCGCGATGAGCGGGATGGGGACGAGGATGAGGAGCGGGAAGGCGATGTAGCAGGCGGCGCGGCTCACCTCGCGCTCCCTGCCGCTGCCGAACAGCTCCTCCATGGCGCCGATGAAGTAGGCACCGGCCGAGGTGCCTGCCACGAAGAAGTAGACCGCGATGTAGTACCAGGCCCATTCCGGGGGCTGAATGATCTCAGGACTCATGGTTTTCCTCCTCGTCTCTGCCGTTCAGCCTTTCCCTGAAGCTCACCAGGGCGGCCGCCCCCACGCCGAGCGCGGTGAGGATGGTCACCAGGGAACAAAGCACCAGGCGGCGCTGCGGCACCACCGGGTCTTCCGGCTGCCCGTAGACCTTCGGGCGGTCCGCGAAGAGGTAGAAGACATTGAGTCCGTCCGCCTCCTCGTAACCGTAAATGCGCGCCTGCTCCCCTTTCCCCTTCAACTGGGCCAGGCGCGCGTCGGCCCTCTTTTTCAGGTCGGCGAGTTCGCCGAACCGGATCGACCCGGTAGGGCACGCCTTGGCGCATGCGGTGCCGAGGCCGTTGTGGATGCGGTCGTTGCACAGGGTGCACTTGTGCGCCGTCCCGGTCTCCTCGCTGAATGAGATGACCCCGTATGGGCAGGAAGGGATGCAG
Organism: Geomonas ferrireducens; assembly: GCF_004917065.1. NCBI lineage: Bacteria > Pseudomonadati > Thermodesulfobacteriota > Desulfuromonadia > Geobacterales > Geobacteraceae > Geomonas > Geomonas ferrireducens. Next base: position 1,808,860 of record NZ_SSYA01000001.1, on the reverse strand, counting down.
AACTTGCAACCGATGCAGGTTTCCTGCTGCACCACCACGTTGCCGAGGTCGGTGCGTACGATCGCCTTCGTGGGGCAGGCGTTAAGGCAACCGGCATCGCTGCAGTGCTTGCAGGAGTCGCTCGAGAAAAGCCAGCGCTTCTCACGGCGCGACTCGTCGATCTGCTCGATGAACCGGACGTGGCGCCAGTCGGTGGCGCTCAGGGTCCCAGTGTTGTCGTAAGAATCGCCGGTGAAGTTGTCGGCGACGGGGTAGGGAACCCCGGGCCTCTTCCCGAAGTGCGCCGGCTCTGCGGAGAGGCCGTTCCACTGCTTGCAGGCCACCTGGCACGCCTTGCACCCGGTGCAGATGGTCGTGTCGACGAACATGCCCTTTGCCATCAGCTCCGCCCTCCTTTCCTGCCCGCCCTGATGTCGCAGGTGAACACCTTACCCTCGTGGATGGAGACGTTGGGGTCCCCAACCATGGCGCTCAGGTCGTTGGCGACGTCCCCTTTCGCGTTCCCCTGCCACCCCCAGTGCCAGGGGAGGCCGATCTCGTGCACCTTCTTCCCGTCGATGACGAAGGGCTTGATGCGCCGGGTCACCAGGGCGCGCGCCTCGATCTCGCCGCGCGCGGTGACGATGGTCACGTAACCCGCGTTCTTGATCCCCTTCTCGGCGGCAAGCTCAGGAGAGACCTCGCAGAAGAGTTCCGGCATCAGTTCGGCGAGCCAGGGGAGCCAGCGGCTCATGGTGCCGCTTAGGTGGTGTTCGGTCACCCGGTAGGTGGAGACGACGATCGGGTACTTGGGATCGGCGACGCCGTGGTAGACGTTGCCGTCGGTGCGCCAGACCTTCGCCACCGGGTTTGACTGCTGCCGGTAGACCCGGTTCGCCACCGGTGATTCGTACGGCTCGTAGTGGGCGGGAAGCGGGCCGTCCACAAGCCCTGCCGGCGCGAAGAGCCAGGCCTTGCCGTCGGCGCGCATGATGAACGCGTCGTTGCCGCTCAGCCAGTCGAAGCCAAGCGCGGCGTCCTTCCCGACCATGGCGGGAGCCTTGGTCGGCTGGAAGTCGATCCCCTCGCCGGAGGGGGCGACCCACTTGCCGCGCACCGGGTTTCCGGCCGGATCCTTGGTGCCGCTGTCGGCGTCCGGGTCCCACAGGACGAGCTTCTTGGCCTCGGACCACGGACGTCCCTGGCTGTCCGCCGAGGCGCGGTTGTACATGATGTGCCGGTTCGCCGGCCAGGCGAAGCCCCAGTTGGGGGAGATCCACTCGTCGGGCTTTCGGCGCGCCGCGTTGTTCTTCCCCTCCTCCGGGACGACGCCGGTGTAGATCCAGGCGCCGCAGATCGTGGTACCGTCCTCCTTCAGATTCGCGAAGGTGGCGAGGGGCTTGCCGTCGGCTACCGTGTAGCCGTTGATCTCCTTCAGCACCCGGTAGGCCGAGGGCTCGTCCTTGATGCGCCAGGGAGCGACCTCCTTCGCATCAGGCTCGTAATCCCAGGCGAGATTTTTGATGCCCCAGTCGAGGGTGTTCGCCGAGTCGCGGTACATCGCCTGGAGCCTCTTGCCGAGGTGATAGGTGAACCAGCTGTCGCTGCGCGCGTCCCCGGGGGGATCGGCGGCCTTGTCGTGCTGCTGCAACAACCGCTGCGTGTTCGTGAAGGACCCCTCCATCTCGGCAACGGCGGCGGCCGGGAGGAAGAAGACCTCGGTCTTTATGTCGGCTGACTTCAGCTCACCGGAGAGGATCTCCGGGGAGTTGCGCCAGAAGGAGGCGGTTTCGGTTTCGAAGTAGTCCCGCACCACCATCCAGTCGAGCTTCGCCAGGGCCTTGCGCTGCAGGCGGGCGTTCTGCCCCCCCACCGCCGGGTTTTGCCCCATGACGAAGAACCCCTTTATCTTGCCGGCACCCATGTCGAGCATCATCGGCATATGGGAATGGTCGCCGGTGATCTTGGGGTGGTAGTCGTAGCCGTAGTCGTTTTCCGCGGTGGCCGCGGCGCCGAACTGGGCCTTGAAGTAGGAGACTGCGAACTTCGGGTAATTCCCCCAGTAGCTCGTGGCGACCGGCCCCGCCTCGGTCAGGATGAAGTCCTTGAGGGAGTCGTGCTTCTTGCGGCCGTCCGGCATGTTGAGGTATGCGGGTAGCGAGTGGTACAGGGTGGCGATGTCCGTTGACCCCTGGATGGTGGCGTGACCGCGCAGCGCGAGCACCCCTCCCCCCGGCCGGCCGATGTTGCCTAAAAGCGCCTGCAGCATGCCCGCCGCGCGGATGATCTGCACCCCGACGGTGTGCTGGGTCCACCCCACGGCGTAGGTGATGTTGGCGGTCCTGTCACGCCCGGAGTTCTCAAGCATGGTCTGCGCCACCTTGGTGAACTGCTCGGCGCTGCAGCCGCAGACCTTTTCCACCAGGGCGGGGGTGTAGCGTGCGTAGTGCCTTTTGATGATCTGCAGCACGCAGTGCGGGTCCTGCATGGTGGGGTCCGTTTTGGGGCGCCCGGGGAGTTGCTGCAGCAAAAGGTCGCTGAAGGGTCCCAAGCCCCCCTTTCCCTTGCCGGGGGCGGGGTTTCGCTGATAGGACCAGGTCGCGTTGGCATAGGATTTACCGTCCGGGGCGAGACCGGAGAAGACGCCGTCCAGTTCCTCGGTCCCCTTGAAGTCCGGGTTGACCAGGGTGGCGGCGTTGGTGTAGTTCACCACGAACTCACGGTAAAAGGGATCCTCATTCCAGCGCCTGCTGTTGATCACGTAGTTTATGATGGCGCCCAGGAAGACGATGTCGCTCCCGGCGCGGATCGGGACATGGACATCGCAGGCGGCCGAGGTGCGGGTGAAGCGGGGATCGACGTGCATGAGCACGGCCCCATGGTCGGTCTTCGCCTTGAGCGGCCAGCGGAAGGCGACGGGGTGGCACTCCGCCATGTTCGAGCCCATGATGAGGACGGCGTTGGAGCGCTCCAGGTCGCGCGGGAAGGTGGTGGAGCCGCCGCGGCCGAACGTGGTCCCCAGACCGGGGACCGTCGAGGAGTGTCAAATGCGGGCCTGGTTTTCCAGGTAAACGACCCCGAGCGCGTGCATGAGCTTTTGGTGCAGATAGTTCCACTCGTTGTCCATGGTGGCGCCGCCCAGGGAGGCGATGGCGTAGGTGTTCATCACCCGCTTCCGGATGGTCCCCCCCTTGCCGTCGGGCATGTCCTGGAACTCATTGAAATTCGCGTCGCGGGTTTTCTTCGTCAGCTCCGCGATCCGGCTCATCGCCCAGTCGAGTGGCTTCTCCTCCCAACGGTCGCTCCCCGGAGCGCGGTATTTCACCGTGTTCCAGCGCTGTTCGTTCTTTACGAGCTGGAGCGTCGCGGCGCCTTTGGGACAGAGGGTCCCCTGGTTGATCGGGGAGTCGGGGTTGCCCTGGATGTCGACGATGACGCCGGCATCGTCCACGGTGACGATCTGGCCGCAGCCGACCGCGCAGTAGGGACAGATGCTGGGTATCTGCCTGCCGCTTTTTATCGGCACCTTGCCCGCTTTTGCCGCGGCAGCGGCCGTATCGACGTTCAAGATTCCGAGTTCCGCGGCGACACCGCCGCCAACGATGCCGGAAGTGACCTTCAGGAACTTGCGCCGGCTGATTCCCATATAGCGACCTCCTGTTCTCTTACAGCGATCCATTTTTGGCTTAAACCGTGCCAATAACTGTACAAGCTCGTAGGAGATTTTCCAGCCACTGTCATAAATTTACTCATAGTAATTTTGTGACAGGGAGGTGGGTGGCAAAAGGGGGAGCCTAAGGCTCGGGCAGCGCTTTGCAGCTACAACAAGAAAGCCCCCGGGATCGGGGGCTTTCGGTGCGGCGCTTGGGTTACGGGTACACGAAGGGGGAGAGGTTTCAGGGGAAGGTTTTCTGCACGAACACCATCTGCGCCGGCATCGGTGCCGGGAAACCAGCTTCCGCCAGGCTCTCCCGTATCACCTTGTTGCCGTCGAAGTAGACCTGCCAGTAGTGATCGTTGTGGCAGAACGGACGCACCGCCAGCACCGGCCCTGCCGCGACGAACTCGAGGATCTCCACCTGCACCGACGGCTCGGCAAGAACGTTGGGGACCCCGGCAATCTTCTCCCTTAACAGTTGCATCGCCGCCACGTGGTCCGCACCGCCGGCCAACTGGCACTTGAGCTCGACTCGGCGAAAGGCGTTGGCGGAAAAGTTCTGGATGGTGTCCCCGAAGATCTTGCTGTTGCCGACCATGGCCAGTACGTTTTCGGGGGTGTCTATGGTGGTGATGAAAAGGCCGATCTCCTTGACCGTTCCGGTCACGCCGCCTGCACTTATGAAGTCTCCCACCTTGAACGGGTGCAGCACGATGAGGAAGATACCGGCCGCCAGGTTGGAAAGAAGTCCTCCCCATGCGGCGCCTATCGCGATGCCGATGCCTGCCACGAGGGCGGCGAAGGTCGTGGTCTGGATGCCGCAGTAACCGAGGATGGCGACGACGAGGATTATGTTCAGGGTGACAGAGAGGAAATTGCCGATGTAGCGCATGAGGGTGGGATCGACTTTCTGCCTCTCGAGCACACCATGCAGCATGCGGCCAACCAACCCGATGAGCCAGCGTCCCACCAACCAGAAAAGAATCACCGCCAGGAGCTTGGTTCCGTACTCCGTTGCATAAGCGACCGCGAGCTTGTTGAACTCCGCCATGTTGTCCATGCTTTCCCTCCCGGTTAAGACTGGTTGCACAACGTTGAGTTAACCTCTCTGTCATCTCGGCATTTCACAACTTTACATCTATTCTTACATAGTGCCAGCTAGGACACTCATAGATGATGTAGGGGGACTGTCATAGAGGGATTTGAGGCATTTTGAGACGGCAAATCCCCGCCTTCGCCAAGGAGTCCCAACTGTCGGATCAAGGCAAATCCCCCCTGTCCCCCCTTCGCAAAGGGGGGGACGTAGGGCCTCATGCAGTGCTTTGTGGAGAACAGCACCCGACTTCCGAGGAATTTCCGAAAGACCCCACGAAAAAGGGGCGCCGCTTTTGCGGCGCCCCTTGGCGCTTTACTTCGTGGTCACCGGTCCAGCTTCTTGACCACCTCTCCCATTCGGTCACCGGCTTTTCCCAGCTCGATGCCGACCCGCTCGACCGCCCGGTCGACATCCCTGCCGGCTCGCTCCGCGGGCCCTTCCTTGCGACAGCCGCAGATGCCGGCAAGGCTGCCGAACACCACTACTGCAACGATACCTTTGCTCATGTTCACCCTCCGGCATCTCCTTCAGCGAACGGGAAGCGCCGCCCGCCGTCAGCTTCAGGACTTGTTGTGCCCCTTGCCGTGTCCGCCGCCATGGCCGTTACCACCACCATGTCCCTTCCCACCGCCGTTGCCGTGGTCGCTCCCCCCAACCTCGCCGCGATCTCCGCCGCGACCGGCGTTACGTCCGGTGAAGTGCAGGTCCCCGTTCTTGAGGGCGTGGAATTCGGCGGAACCGGGCTTTATCCCCAGGTCCTTGGCAATGGCTCCCCATCCCTTCTTCCGGTTGGGCTGGTACACGGCAAGGACGGACTCGGGCGGGCGGTGTGACATCTGACCGAGTTGCAGGACCATGAAAGCGTCGGCAGGTTCGTGAACGGTCCGGAGCACCGCCTGGACCTGGGTCACCGGGACGCCGAACTGGGTGCTGAGCCCGACGGAAAAGCCGGGCATGTCGGCCCGGGCCTGTACGTTCACGTTGGAGAGGAAGACTTCGAGTCCCCCGGCAAAGGCGGCAGCGGGGACAAGAAGGGCCACTACCGCGAGTATCGACAAGATGCGTTTCATAAAATGCCTCCGTTTTGATTTCTGGTCAGGATAATCTCCCGCCGGGAGAGGGAACCGGCGGAAGATCATCGGTGCTGCAAGTGACGCGGCTCAATCAGTTGAAGAAATAACGTACGCCGACGGTCCCGGAAAAGCTCGAGGGATCGAAATCGCCGGTGTGGATCCCCTGGTAGGTGATGTCGGTATCGGGGGCGAACACGAACTTCGCCTCCGCGTTGAGGGCCAGGTTCTTGGTTACGAAGTAGTCGAGTCCACCTTTCAGGTGGGCGCCGAGGGCGGTGTCGACGTCGAGGGAGGCCCCGTCGTAGGGATCGTAGTCGGCTACCAGGATGTCCAGCCCGGCACCGAGGTAGGGAACACCCCTACCGGGGACCCTGAAGCGGTACTGTGCACCTAGGGAGATATCGGTGACGTTGAAATCGCCGGTGTCCGATTCGAAGCTTGAGTGGGTGACGTCGAACTCCATCGCCCAGTTGTTGTCGATGCCGTAGATGAGCCCGACACCGCCTACGAAACCGGCGTCGGTCTTGTTGTTCCCCCAGCCGAATTCGGCTTCGTTGTCCGCTGGAATCTGGAAACCGACCCTGCCGGTGACGCCTACCCGTCCCTTGATGCTTTCCGCCATGGCGGTTCCCGATGCGAGCGCTATGATCGCCGCAAGGACTCCGCAAACTATGATCTGCTTCACTTTCATCTGTTTTCCTTCCTCCTTCGTTGTTTCCGTAATTCGCGGCTTTAAAAGCCGCGTTTCCCCCTTCGCCAAGGCTACGGGGGACAAGCCCCTAACGGCCTTCGCCAAGGCTGCGGGGGACAAGCCCCAAGCGGCCTTCGTCAAGGCTACGGGGGGCAAGCTCCCCCTTCGCAAAGGTGGGAAAGTCTGGGCTCGTGCTGTGCTTCGCGGGGAGGGTACGCCACGTTCCCGGTATTGGGCGCACCCAGGGGTCCCCGGAAGTCCTGGTCAGACGAGCTTTCTCTTCCTGATCCTTTCCGAAAAGATCTTGTCGATCTTCACCCTGTAATAAAAGTTGTGCGACGACATCGCCATGCGGTTATCCAGCAGGAAGTTGTAGTAGGAGCTCTCCTCTTCCAGTTCGAATGTGATCCGGTACTGCTGGATCAGCGTGTCCGAACTGCTGAGCCTATCTACCTTGCAATCTGGGAATTCTTCGCACACGATCTGGAGCTCTTCGGGCCCCAGGATCAGTACATCGGTAAGCTTCATCGCATCCTCCCGCCGCTTCTGACGCCGGCGAGTCTCGCCTTCATCCTTTCCGCAAAAACCTGATCGTTCTTCATCCTGAAATAGAACCTGTTCGACGTCATCGCGATGCAGTTGTCCTGGAGGAAATCGAAGTACCGCTCCTCATCCTCGCTTTTGAGGGTGACCCGATACCGCTGGAGCATTGCATCCCCCCTCGTCAGTCGTGTGATCTCGCAGGCCGGAAAGGCCCTCGACAATATGGTCGGTTCGCCCAGGCCGATTATCAGGGTGTCGATGATTACGCCCATCTGGTGATCCTCCATGTCGTTTTATTCATCTGCTGCCATTTCAGTCCTTTGAGCCTTCTCAGCGCGCCGGGAGGAAGTCTATCGGGTACAGGATGGTCGTCTTCGGTACCCCGTCTTTGGGGCCAAAGTTGAACTTCCTGACCCGGTCCACGATCTGCTCGCAGAACTCGTTTGCGTTGATGTTGGTCGAGTCCACGGAGCAGGCGGAGACCGCGCCGTTTGGTTCGATGGCGATCTTCAGCACCATCTTGCCGCGCAGGGTGGGGTCCTTGCGCAACTGGGTGTTGTAGATGCGGTAGAGCGCCGCCTTGTAGCGGTCGAAGAGGATCTGGATCTCCTCGTCGGTGCGGGAAGCGCGTGCGTTCGAGCTGAGCGGCCTTCCTTCTTTGGCCCCTCCCGCCCCGGCGATGCCGCTTTGCACTTTAGAGAAGCCCGCGTTGCCGCGCCCGAGCCTACCCTCCTTGCCGCCGCCGACACCCCGGCCGACTGCGGCGCCGCCGATCCCGCCGCTGCCGCCGTTACCGACGTTGCGACTCACGGCACCGTACCCGCCGCCTCCCGCGCCGGCCTGCATCGCCACCAGCGAGCGGCTGGCGACGGCCTGTCCGGCGGCGTTCGCGTTGCTGAGGCGCGCCTCGGCGCCGAGTTTGGGGACCGGCGTCTCGTCGATCAGGTCCTTGAAGCTGTCCTTGAAGGCAAGCACCCCGGTGTTGCGGGAACGCGTAGGTGCCGCGGCCTGTTCCGACGACGCCTGGGCCGGATGTTCCTGTGCGCGCTCCTGCTGCGCCACGGCCTGCTTTTTCTCCGTCTTCTCGGTGGCGTTTTCCTTCTTCGCCTGCTCCTTCTCCTCTTTCTTCTCTTCCCGCGCCTTCTTCGGCGGGACCGGCTTCGGGATCTCCTTGCGCACCATCATCGCAAGCCTATCCGGCACCTCGGCAATGACCGGATGCACCGGCGGCGGGAGGGTCACCAGCCTGGTGATGATGAAAAGCAGAAGACTCAGGAGCATGGCGGTGGACATGGTGCGGCGGTAGCGTCGCTCCACCTCGGGCTCGTTGCTCCAAGGCATCACCGGGACGTGCTCCGGCACGCAAAGTTCCCGCTCGACGAGGAATTCCTCCTCGCGCCGCTCTTCACGCGCATGCGCGTCGTGGATCGCTTCGTAGAGCGACTCAAGATCATCGTGGCGCCGGTCCAGCTGCGCCTTGAGCCCCGCCCTTTTCTCGAGGGACCCGCGGATCTCCTCGTCGAACCTGTCGACGCTCTCCCTGATCTTCGTAAGGCGCGCCTCCGGGTCGCCGACCTCCGGCATTGCCCCCCAGAAGAGACCGCCGACCTCGAGCTGGGCGAGCCGGTCGAGGGCGTTGCACGCGTCCCTCAAGGCATCGAAGCGGAGCTGGTCCGTGGAGAACATGTCGAGCTCCGACTGCGCCACGCTCATCTGCATATCGAGGTCGTTGATGGCCGTCTTGACCTCTTTGACCCTGGCGTTAAGCGGCGCCAGCTCCTGTTCCAGTAACGATGTATTCACAGTGCACCCGCTAGGCATGCGAGGCCTTCTGGATGACGGCGAGAGAGATCCTGCCGTAGCCGGAAGCCGTGCAGCTCGTCATTATTTTTTTAAGCACCTTGAACGGTATGTTCTTGTCCGCGAGAAGGGTGACCTCCCTCGACTCGCTCTCCGCAACCGTTCCTCCGCTTGCGGCGATCCGGTTCTGGATCTCGTTCAGCCGGTCCGTCACTTCGCGCACCGTGGCTACCTGGTCGTCGTAGAGCTCGGCGGTCCTCGCCACCGGCTGCCCCTGTACCACGATCGCCTCCGGGGTGACCGAAACCACCACGGTCCCCCTAGGCTTCGTCTCGACGACGGAGTTCGGGAGGGTGAGGCGCTGTTCGGGCATGTCGCCGTTGAACGAGTGGAAAAGGAGGAAGAACACCAGGACCGAAAGTACGTCCAGCATCGGTATGAGGTTCAGATATGCCTGACGGCGATGGTTGTTGCGCTCCAGCCGCTTCATGCGCCTGCTCTGTCTCATGGTGCGTCTCCTATCGATATCTTCGGGAAGAGGGTCACCCTCGCCCCCAGCGTGCTCCCCGGCGTCTTGACCACGGCGCTGCGCACCACGTCCATCACCTGGACCAGGTAGTCGTATTCGACCTTTGGCTCCATGAGGACGGTGGCGTCCTCCTTGTCCGGGTACTGGGCCTTGATGCCGCGCATCACCTCGGAGAGCTTCTCAAGATCGTACTTGTCCCCCTTTTTCGGGATGACGGCCTCCACCGACTTGCCATTGGCGATCTCGAGCCCCGCCTTGCGGACTATCACCTCGATGGCGAAGTTCGGCTTGCCGGCGGCGGCCGCTCCCGCCCCGGTCGGGACGCTCAGTTCCATGATGGTGATACTCGTGAAGACCGCGGTGATGAGCAGAAAGACGACGAGAACGGTGAACACGTCCATCATAGGGGTGAGGTTCAGAACCTCCATGATGTCCATGTCCAGTTCTTCCTTCTGCCTTCTTTTACGTCTTGCCATAACCGGCTCCTGTCAGTTTTCTCGTGTTCGGGATCTCAGTACGCGCGCTTGGCGAAGGTGGAGATGCTGTTCAGCGCCTTCACCGAAACCATCTCCAGGCTCCCGACGATCTGCCCTGTGGTCGAGGTGAGGCGGGCGTGGATCAAAAGAAGCGGAATGGCGGACATGAGGCCGAAGGCGGTGCAGTTCATCGCCTCGGAGATGCTCGCGGCAAGGAGCGCAGCCTTCTCGGCCGGGCTCGCCGTTGCGACCGCGGTGAAGGCCGCGATGAGGCCCATGATGGTGCCCAGAAGTCCGAAGAGGGTGGCGATGTTCGAGAGAAGCGCGAGGTACGGGGTGCGCTTCTCCAACTGCGGGATGATCTCCATGAGGCTCTCCTCCATGGCGATCTCGATGTCCTCACGCCTTCTCACCGCACCCTGGCGCGCAAGCCCCATGGAGAGCATCTGCGCGATGGTTGAGCCGTCCTCGTTGACCATGTCGCGCGCCCGGTCGAAATCCCCCGCCGCCAGCACCGGCTGCAGTTGATCCCAGGTCTGGCTGTTGTCCTTCTTGACCCGGGTCAGATGGAGCCAGCGCTCCACCGAAATGGCGATCCCTGCCGCCAGCACCATGAGAATCGGGAACATGAAGAACCCACCCATCTGGAAAAACCTTACGATTGTGTGCATCACTTGCCTCCTTGCCTGTAGACCTTAAGGTCGATTGATCCGCTATCGCGGTATTTGATTAACTTACGGCGTGCCGGAACCCGCCGGGACGTCCGACTTGCCGGTGCTCACCTCATAGAAGGCGACCTCGCGACGAAAGACCTCCCGGTCCACCGCCGCCGGACGCTCGTTCAGGGTCCTCGTGAGGCTAGTCTCCGCCCCGAGCTCCGAGACCTTCCACGGCACGATGAAGAGGGACATGGGCGCCTCCTTGTTCCCGAGTACCGACATCCCCGAGACCATCTTCGGCTCGGCGTCGCCCGGGTCGGCGGGCTTCGCCGCCGCCACGTTCGCGTTCGGATCGTCGGGCGCCGCCGGTTTATCGTCCTGTGCTAGAACGATGGCGACGGGAAAAAGGACCAGAAAGATGAAGAAAACCAGTTTGGGCCACATGCGCTCCTCCTTGTGACGGCGATGCCTCAGGCAAAACGTGATCTGCCGGTAACGGTGGTGCCTCCATGCCTGAGAAGGGGTTCCCGCCTCCTGCATGGAAAGCCGCTCCCTTCTTTCTTCCGGAACGGCAATGTCGGTGTAGTCGAACTTCATGGCTACTGCCCTGCCTCCTTGTGCATCGCGAGATGGCCGGTACGCCCCTGCAGGTCGGCGATCCAGAGTTTCACCTGCTTGTCCTCGGGCATCGCCTTGCTGTAGGCCTCGTAATGGGCCTGCGCGCAGGAGAGATCCTTCAGGTACAGGTCGCAGAGAATGGCAAGGTTGCGCTCCAGCGGGTGATACTCGGGGAACAGGGCGAGCGATTTTTCGTAGACCTCGCGGGCTTCGGCGAAGCGCCCGGCCTTGCGCAGCTGGAGGGCATACTCGTTGCTCACCGCCGGATGGCCGGGAACGGCCTTGAGCGCCGCCTTCAGATGTGCCTCTGCCAGTTCGGGCTTTTTCAAGGCAGCGTACGCCTTGGCCGCGTTGATGCGCGGGGCGGTGAGCGAGGGGGCCGCGGCGATCACCTTTTCAAAGAGCTCCGTGCTTTTCTGGTATTCCCCATCCTTTAGCAGGGCGGTCCCCTTCTCGAAATCGCGGCGCGCATCGGAGCCGACCTGGGCGGGCTCGCTGATGACGAAGCCGGTTTTCTCACCGGAGAGGTGCGTGACCGACGGGGTCGTCGGTGCGGCCGCCGGGGCGGGGGAAGCGGCCGCGGCGACGGGCTTCTCAACTCCCGCGTTCTTCACTCCCCCTCCCGTCGCGCAACCGGCAAGGGCCAGAAGGGCTGCGGCCAGAACGAACCGACCGGTGTTGCTCGCTACGCGTGAACACGTTTCAGGCTGTCGCTTCATTTCTTCTCTCCTTTCGCACGGCGTTTCGCTTTTTTACCCTTGGAGGTACTGGTCGTTTTCTTTTTGGTCGGAGCGGGTGCCGCCTCCGGCGCCGGTTTCTCCTCAGGAGCAGGTGCCTTGGCCGCCGCGTCTGCCTCGGCCGGAGCGCCTTCTACCTTCTCCGACTTTTCCGCCTGTGGCGCGGGGGTCCCTTCGCCCGGCTGCGCCACGGCATCGCTTACAACCGGGGGAGGAGCCGGGGCGGGCGGCGCCGCCACCGGGGTCGCTATCTCGTAGCCGAAGCTGTCCAGCGAGGCGACGATGTCGGTCGCGGCCTCCGGCTTGTCGTAGCGCGCGGGGAGGAGCTTCGCGAGCCGCCCGAGGCTCTTGTCGACCCAGTCGTTGTAGATGCCGACGGAGATGAGCTCCATGTTCTTCTCGTGCACCGAGATCGCCTTTTCCTCGAAGGGGAAGGCCTGCTCTTCCAGGGCCATTTCGTACTCCTGCAGCTCCTGGGGGTTCAGGTCGCCCGGGCGCTCCGAGCCGGTGAGCGACTTGCTGAACTCGCCGTAGATTTCGGCGAGGTAGAAGGTGGCGGCGGCGGTTACCTCGCCCACCTCGTACTCGGGGAGCTTGCCGAAGGACTGCATGGCGACCTTCATGAGCTCCTTTTTCCGGCGCAGCTTCTCCTCGAACGGCTGCACCAGCTTGACCTCGGCGAAGCGCTCGTAGTCCCCTTCGGCGAACACCAGGGCGCCCTTGCCCGCGAGGTAGCGGGTGCGCGGGGTGCGCTTGTCCCCGGCGGCGGCGTCGATGGCGATGATCTCCTTCAGCTCGTTCAGATAGGCGGCACGGTCCTCGTCCTTCACGAAGGTGCAGATCTTGTCGCGCATCTCGAGGTTCACCTCCACCGGCTCGGGGAAGTAACCGACGTAGCGGCGGTACACGGCGAGGGCCTGCTTTTTGTTGCCGCTTTGCTGGTGCAGCTCGGCCGCCAGCATGAGGGCTTCGCGCCTCACCTCCTCGTCCTTGAACTCGCTCTCCACCCGCTCGTACTCGCCGGCGGCCTCGGACAGGCGGCCGTCCTCGCGGTAGACGAAGGCAAGCTTCCTCGTTACTTCGGGCTGCAGCTCGTGGCCGGGGAAGAGTTCGCGGAAGGAGGCAAGCACGGCGGTCGCTTCCTTCCACGCCTTGAGCTGGATGAGCGCGACGGAAGCGTCGTACTCGGCGTTCACCCGGATCTTCGAGCCTGCGGCGACCCGGCCGACGCGCAGGAAGTGATCGGCGGCGGCGCGGTAGTTGGCCGCGGCGTTCGCCTCCTCCCCCTGCTTGTAGATCGAGGCGGCCAGGTTGTCGGTGAACCCGGTGCGGCTTGCGTCCCCTTCCGGGATGAGGGCCAACACCTGCGCGTATCCCGCTTCCGCCTCCGGGTAGCGCTTCAACTCGTAGCAGGAGTGCCCGACCACGATCCAGGCCGACTTGAGCACCTCCTTGTCGGCGGCGGGAAAGGTCGCGATCAGCTTGCGCGCCACGGTTAGCCCCTGTTCGTAATCCTTCAGCTCGTAGAGGTCGTCGGCCGCCGCTCCCATGACGACCGCCGCCTTCTCGTGTTCAGGGAAGGTCTCGGCGAACTTGAGCGAGCTTCTAACCGCCTCGCGCTTCACCGGGTCCTTCTCCTCCGCCTTTGCCTCGCGCAACTGTTCGCGGTAGGCGAATACGGCGGCGTAGCCTGCGGCGGAGGACTTCTCGTAACGCGGGTATTCGTAGGCGGTCCGCTCGTACTCTTTCGCCGCCCGCGCAAAGGAGCGGTTCTCCATGAGGAGGTCGGCCATCTGGTAGTTGATGCTCGCCGACTCCGCCTCTTTCGGGAAGGAATCCAGGAAGTCGCCGTACCACTGCAGCGCCTCCTTGAAGTTCTCCTCCTTCTCCTTCACGTGCTCCGGCGCCTGGTACAGGGCGTGGTAGTGGTGGGCTAGGTCGGTCAAGTTGGTCTTCAGGAAACCGAGCACCTCGGGACGGGAGGCGGGTTCGAAGTGCTTCCAGTACTCGGACTTGAGCCCGTAGTTCCTGGCGAACTCCTTCTTCGCCTCGATGACGAGGGTCGGGAAGCCGCCGGCTATGTGGATCTCGATCACGCGCATGCTGAACTGCGGGGAGGCGCGGTGGAACGGGTTGCGGGTCACGAAGGCGTTGTAGGCCGCCGCGGCGTCGCTGTAGCGGCGCTTCTCGTAGTAGAACTCGCCCAAGTTCGAGTAGACGCGGTCCTCGTAGCCGCGCTTGCCGTTCTTCTCGAAGTACTCGACGGCCGAGGCGGCGCCGTGCAGGTAGGAGAAGCTCTGGCTGATGACCCGGAAGGTGTCGTCCACCCGCTTTCTCTCCAGGTCGTCACCGGTGGCGGCGAAGTCGTACCCGGCCGCCACCTTGTGGTCCAGGAGTGCGATGAAGCGGTCGAGCCCTTCCTCGTAGAGTTCCTGCTTGTAGAAGGTCCAGCCCAGTTTGTAGAGGGCGAGCTCGTAGAAGGAGGTCTCAGGGCCGGCTTCGACGAGCCCCTTGTACACCCCTTCCGCCTCGATGTACTGGCGGTGCGTGAAGAAGTACTCGGCGCGGCGGAACTGGACCTCGTTCATGTAGCGCGATCCAGGATAATCCTTGACCATGCGCTGCATGACCGCCATCGCCTCCTCGGTCTCGCCCAGTTCCTCGTAGGCGCGCGACATCTGGTAGAGCACCTGGTCGTTACCCTGGTAGTGCGGGTACTTGTCCAGGAGCTTGCGGTAAAGGGCGATCGCCTCGCGTGCCCCGGCCCGCTCCTCTCCGTCATGTCCCTCTTTCGCCTTCAGGGTCCTCTTCTCGAAATCGGCATCGGACTCGCCCGGCGCGCGGCTCGGGACAGCCGCGGCGGCAGACGAGGCGACCTCGGCGCGCTCCGGAGCGGGAAGCACCGCCTCGCCCCCCGGCACACGGGGGGTGGCGGCGACATAGCCGTATTCCTTTTCGATCTTCAGGTCGGCCAGGCGACGGATCGCGGCCGGGGTGAGCGACGACTCCGGCGTCTCGTCGAGGAAGTGCTGGTACCCTTCCATCGCCTTCTCGAGGCCGCCTTCGATCGGCACTTCCTTGATCTCGACCTTCACGTCTTTAAGCTGCGCGATGGTCTCCCTGCCGCCGCCGGACTGGCACGCGGCGAGGAGCGCGAAAAGCGCCATGAGCAGGAATCGGGTCCGTTTCATTCTCCCACCTTCTTCTGTGCCTGGGCCTTGTTGGCCCGGTCGTAGCTGTCCGCGATGGCGAAGCGCGCGGTGACCTGGAAACCTTCGAGGCGCGTCCGGCGCTTCGACAGCTCATCCACCGCCATGGCCTCGAGTACCTTTCCCTGGCGCGGCATGAGGGCCGCCACCTTTTCCCGTGCCGTCGCGATCTCGGCGCGGCGGGCGCGGATCGCCTCGTCGTAACCCTGGTAGCTCTGCGTCGCCGCCTGTCTCGTGCGGACGAAGGAGTCGTATTCCTCTTTCATGCGCCGCATCTCCTCGTTCAGGCGATCGAGATCGTCGAAGGTGTTGGTGAGGCGCTGGTGGTAGCCGGTGGCGATGTTCCAGGCGATGACACCTTTGAGGCGGGCGATGCGCCGGGCAATTTCCTCCTCACCGGGGGCGCCGGCGGTGATCGATTTCTCCAGGCGCGCGAGTTCCTCCTTGGCGAGGCGCTCGTCCGCGGTGGCGAGGTGCTCGGGGCGCGGCGAGGTCAGCATGGCGTGGAGCCTTTTGCCGATGCGGTCGCGCTGCTCGCTGCGCAGACGTATCTGGGAGTCAAGCTCCTTGAAGGAGGCGTCGACCCCGGGGAGCAGCGGCTCGTAGTAGGCGCGACGCAGCCCGATCATCTCCTCGAAGGCGTTCAGGTCCCCCTCCCAGGTGGCGAGCTTCTGCGCGAGATCCCTGAGGTCGAGGTAGTTTTTCAGCGCCTCCTGAAAGTCGTGCGAGGCCATCAGGTCCATAAGGTAGTAGGTCTCGGGCGCCTTGGGGAGGTTGCGAAGCTTCACCACCCACTCGGCGTCCTGCTTCAGTTCCTCTTGTTCCAGCGCCTTCAGAAGCCTCCCCTCCTTCACCGACGCGATGGAGCCGGAAAGCTTCTCGATCTCCTTGCCGAAGGACTCCAGGGCGCTGCCGTACAGGAGTGCGGCTTTGCCGTAGGCCTTGAGCTTGCCGTAGGCAAAGGGAAGCGCGAGCATCGCCTCCTGCACCGCGGGGTCGGTCACCTCGCGCCCGGCGAGGATGCTCCAGGGAACGAGGGCGCGTTCGAAGCTCCCCTGGTTCGCGTCGGCCCAGCCGGAACCGAGCAGGGCCCGGTTCGAGAAGGGGCCGGAGAGGCGCACACGGTCGAGGGCGAGCTTCGCCTGGTCTGCCGCGTTGTCGTCCAGAAGCCGGTACCCTAAAACGAGGTTCGCCTTGTCCCTGATGGCCATGATCTCGGCTGCGGTTCCCGGCATCTGCCCGGTGCGCTCCAGGTATGCGCGTCCGTCCTGCACTTTGCCCTGCTGCATGAGCGACACCCCCAGGTTGTAGCCGGCGAATCCTTCCACACCCTTCTCGTCCCGGATCTCCTTCAGCACGACTGAGGCCTCCTCGAAGCGGCCGAGGGCCATGAGGAGCTGCGCGCGCAGGAACTCGACGTCGACGCTGAGCGTCCCGGGGAGCTTCCCGCTGATGCGCTCCAGGGCCTTGAGGGCCTCCTGGGGCTGGTCTTTGCGGAAGTAAAGCCGCGCGAGCCGGTAGATCGCGGCGTTGCGCTGCGGCTCGTCGACCTTCCCGTCGATCACCGCCTTGATGGAGCGCCCGGCGCGCAGGTGCATGCGGTAACCGAGCTCGAAGTCGCCGACGTTGAACTCAGCCTGGCCCACGTACGGGTAGAGCGGGTCGAGGACGGGCTCGTCGAGTCGACGGTGCTGGCCGAGCTCCGTGTCGAGCCGCGCCACCGCCTCGAACCACTCCCCCTGGTAGGCGTGGTAGAGCGCCTCGCCGAAGTAGACGTCCGTCGGGGAGGAGGCTGCGGGACCGCCCCCGCCGGATCTCTCGGCGGCCGGGGCCTGCGTCGCCATCAAGAGGCAGAGCAGTATGAGAAGGGGCCTTAGCATGGCTTACCAGTCCTTGACGGTGATGCTCTTGCTGCCGGAAAGGACGACGCCGACGAGTTTCGGCCCTACCCCCTTGGCTACCTTGAAGCTCTCATCCTTGCGGAAATCGGTTCCCCCCTCGGTCTTGCCGGTGACGGTGACGTGCAGCGGGTGCTCTCCTGTCATCGCGTTGCCGACGTGGATGCGTTGCACGCCACCCTTTCTGAGCGCCTCGATCTCGTTGTAGGTGTAGAGGTGATGCGCGACCTCCTTGCCGTCGAGCTCCACGGAGACCGAGTCGAGGCGGAACTTCTCCTCGCCCGCAAGCGAAACGAAGAGGGCGACCTGGGTGTCGGACGGGTACAGGAGCTTCTCCTCGAGACGGCTCAACTGCGCCGCGATGGAGAGGACGTCCGCCTTGATCTCCTGGACCTGCTCGTCGAGCCCCTTCACCTGCTCCGCAGTCTGCCGGGCCGCCGCCGTCTCCGGTTTGGCCACTGCCACCGCTGCCGACGCTTCAACCGGTTTGGCCGCCTGCACCGCTTCGGCCGGCTCCGCCGCGTCAACGGCGTCCGCCGGTTCCGCCGCGTCAGCCTCATCCGACGCTTGCGCGAAACGGCAGTCCGCGCCGTCGACGCAGACCGTCTCCTCGCCCGTCGCCTGCCGTGAAGCCTCCGTTTCTACCTGCACCGGGGCCGCTTCCAGCCCGAACGCCGCGCCGGTCATCAAAAAGAGCGCGATCCCTGCGATGACTGCCTTAAGTAATTTCCCCATACCCCCCACCTCTCCTTGGTTTTCCATATCTAGATCATCCCCACCATGTTGACGAACACCCCCTGGCGCCGGTAGCTCAGGTCGGTCAGATCGTCGGAGAAATCGCTGAAGTTGTAGCCGGCGCCGATCTTGAAGTGGTTCCCGAGGTGACGGTAGACCCCGAGGAGCACGCCGGTGCGGCTGTCCTGGGCGTCCGGGAGATCGAGCCACCGCCCCTCGACGAGGGCATCCCACTTGTGCAGGAAGCGCCAGTCCACCCGCGCCACCACGAGATGGGCACGGCTGTCGAAGTACTCCGGGTTCACCCGGTCCATGCTCACCTGCCCGAGCCGGTAGGCGTACTTGCCCCCGACGGTCCAGCGCGGGGTCAGGTCGTACATGGCGTCGATGGAGGCGATGTGGCTGCGCTGCATGAAGCTAGCCCCCGTCGTCGTGCCGGCGATCTGGTCCGCCGACGGCATGTTGTAGAAATAGGTGTACTTGACGAGGGCGTTCAGCCGGTCGTTCATGACCGGACGATAGGCGTAGCCGACCACCGCCTCGGTGTATCCACCGTCGCGCAAGTCCCCCTCGGAGCTCGTGCTCTTCGAGTAGTTGAACTTGCCGATCAGGCGCCAGTCCGGGGTCATCTGGTACTTCAAGCTGTTCTTGAAAAGCCAGGTGGTGCGCTTCTCGCGGCTCAAATCGGTCTGCTCGGCGTCGTCCTCCCGGTATTCCACGGCGCTTGCGAGCTTTACCTTGTCGAAACCGTAGCCTGCGTTCACACCGACCGCCGTTCTTTTGAGTTCGGCGCCGGTCAGGTTGTCCGTGAGGGTCCCGACTTCACCCTTGGCGCCCAGGTTCAGGCGGTCGGTGGGGGTGAGGTCGACGCCGTAGGAGTGCAGAAGACCGCTGGGGGTGTCGCCGTGGGTGTAGCGCTCCTCGCCGTAGACGCTCGTCGTGTCCGAGTAGCGGGAGCGGAACCCGGAGGTCATGGTCCCCTTTCTCGCCTGCACGCCGTTGTCGCTACGCTCGTTCTCGAGGGCGTAGTTCATGTAGAGGGTGGTCCGATCGCTGTAGAGGTACTCCGCGCCGAAGCGCCCGGCACCACCTTGGTCGCCGGCGGAGAGTTCGCCGTTCACCTTGAAGCGGTCGGTCACACGGTAGGTGCCCCCCGCGCCGGTCCGGGCGTTGTCTTCGCGGTTCCCAGAGGTCTGCACCGACTGCTGGGTGAAGAGGTACCCCATCCATCTCGCCTTCGAGTCGTAGGCGACCTTCCCGACGAGGTCGGTGCGGGTCCCGGTTTCCTGGGTGAGGGGAACCACGAGGGACTCATCCCTTCTGTGATCGACGCGCCCCCCGATCGAGGCCGTCCAGTGCTCGTCCACCTGGTACTGGGCATCCGCCTCGGCGGCCGTGGTCTGAAGCCCCTGGTCCACCTCGCGACGGTCTCCCTTGAAGGTGAGCTTCACGCGGTCGTTCACCGGGATTTCTGCGCTTCCACCGACCTGGAGCGTCTCCCTGTCCGCGACCTGGCCGGGAGCGGAATAACCCGCCTCGAGGAGCTGGCTGTACAGGGTGATCCGCCCGCGCCAATCCTTGCCGAGGTCGGCAAGCCCCAGGCTCGCATCCACCCGGTAGGCACCCGCGCTGACCGCCGCATCATCCGGCGTCTGCACCGTGCCGTACTTGAAGCCGCCGTCCTGCGAGGTCGAGGTGAAGAGCCCGGTCCCCTTGCTGCGCCCGGTCTCGAGTTTCAGCCAGGTGGTGGCGGACTTGCGCAGGGTGAGGTCCGCACCGACGAGGCTCTCCCCGGCGTCGCCGTCGTCTCCCTTGCTGCCGGTGACGCCGAGCTTCACGTAGTCCCCGAACCAGTAGTGGGCGTGCCCGCCGAAGGTAACGGAATCGAGCTCGGCCACCCCCGGGGTGTACTCGTAGCGGGCGACCAGGTAGACAGGGTTCCCCCCGATGGCGTCACTGTGTACAAGGAGGTTGTCCGAGGCGGTCGACTCAAGGGGCTCCCTGAGCACCAAGCGCCCCTGCAGGTAGTCGACGTCGTAGTCCTGCACCGCGGTCAGGTCCTTCGCGGCGAGGACGATGCCGCTGTCCTTGTCCCTCACCTCGACGCGCACCCGCTCCGAGCCCTGCAGGACGTCCTGGCGGCGCAGGTAGTAGAGCGATCCCCCGGTGCCGCGGAACTCGTCGCGTCCCGCCATGGTCCCCGGCTCGGCGGCGAAGCCGTCCACCACGAAGCGTTTCTCGCCGAAGCCGGTCACGCCCGGAAGCTGGTAATGGAGGTTTCCGCCGTAGAGGCCGCGGTCCACGTGGGCGAGATCGTTGTCGGTGTAGCCGACCCTGAAGTTCCCCCACAGACCGTAGTTCTGGTTTTTGGCGAGCTTCGCGTAGAACTTGCCGCTGGTCGGCGCGTCCTCGGTCACCGTGCCGTCGTCGCCATAGGTCGGGAAGTGGTAGTCCTGGTCCATGCGGCGGAAAAGCGCCTCGGGGGACTTCTCCAGGAAGTTGGAGAAGATCTCGTTCAGCGGACCCTCGCGGGTGTCGGCGCTGGCGGTGAGCCCCCAGCCGTCGCCGAAGCTCCCTTTGGTGTAGAAGGCCAGGCGCCCTTCGGCGTCGAGGGTGCGGCCGTACTGCGGCCGGTCCGGCGCGAGGAGTTCGGCCGGGCCGCTCGTCTTGTTGGCGGAGAGGGTCAGATCGGCGATCCCCACGGTGAACCAGTCGTTTTTCTTCATGGCGAGGTCGCGCAGGTAGAGCTGGCCGTTCCCCGCCTGGTCGAGCACCGCCACCTCGACGGTGTGCGTCCCCTTGGGAAGGATCTCCTCGGCGATGAAGCGCCCCTTGGCGTCCACCGGTGCCGGGTAGCCGGCAAGCCAGACGCGGTGCCCCGCAGGAATCGCGCTGCCGTGGGCGAGGACGCTGCCGCCGGCGACCGGGATGTTCTTAGCCGCGATGCGGCTTCCCCCGTATCCCGCCAGAAGCTCGCGCTCCGGGTCCGCCTTCGCGGCGGCGGGGTCGGCATGGTCGATCACCCAAAGCGGCTGGGGGACCGTCTCGTCGAAGTTCCCCTCTGCGTCGTAGACCCGGACCAGGTACTTGAGCTCCCGAACCGGTGCGGCAAGGGTGTCAAACGATGCGCGCCACTCCCCCACCCCTTCGCCGTCCAGGGGAACCACGGCGAGCGGCAGGTCGCGCTCCGAGACGGCCGCGTCGAAGATGCGCACCTCGCCCCGCTTGATGAAGCTGTGGTAGTTCGTGTAGAGGCGGAAGCGGACCAGGTTCCCGTCGCCCTCCCCCCCCTCTTCCCGGTAGGCGATGCTGCGCGGCCAGGCGGTGACGTTCAACCTCGGCTCCGCCTTCAGGTCGTCGTAGCGGAACTGAATCTCGGCGCGGTCAAGCGCCAGGTCGGTGCAGCGCTGCAGGTCGGGGACGCTCTTGTTCAGGTCGTCGACCGGTTTTCCGTCCACCGAGATGCGCATGAGGTTCAGGGCGAGGGGATCGACGGTGTTCACCTCGCGGGTCATGCGCAGGATGTCCACCCCCTCGTAGTCGTTCACCGGGACCTTCTCGTCGTAGATCACCTGCACCTCGACGCGGGAGGCGCCGGTCCCGGTGAAGCCAGTGGCGACCACGTCGTCGGACTGGACATAGCCGCGCCCCTCGAACTCCGCCCTTGCCGGGGGGAGTCCCATCTTCTCGCTCACCGAGAGCATGCTGCGGCGGGCGCGCGCCGTGGCCCAGCCGACGTCGTCGCCGTAGATGGCGGCGTTACGCCGGTCGAGCCGCTCGTTCTCGATGTAACCGGTGAAACGAAGCCGTACGTTGGCCCTCTCGCGGATCTGCGCCATCAGCTCGGTCAGGTGCTCGGTGTAACCCGCCGGGAGGACGGGGTTGCCGTCCGCAAAGAGGATCGGGGCGACCGGGCCGGAGGGGGGATCGTAGACCCGCGTCACCGTCTCGCTTCCTGCGTCCTCGGGGCAGAGCTGGGGCTCGTCGGGAAGCTCCTGCAGGGGGTCGTCGTGCAGGAACTCGACCTCGACGCGCCGGTTGAGCCCCCTCCCCTGCTGGGTGTCGTTGGTGGCGACCGGCTGCACGCTCCCCTTGCCGTCGCTCTCGAAGACCGTCTTCTTTTCCTTCAGGGTGTCCTGGACCGCTAGGGCAACGCGCCGCGCCACCGCCCGCGAGAGGCCGATCTGGTCGCCGTAGATGCGCTCGTCGCGCGCCTCCAAGGGTGCCGTGTCGCTGTAGGCGGTGAAGCGGACCACGACGTTTTGCTTGTCCTTCAGGTTGTCGAGTCCCTGGCGCACCTGCCTTAGAAACTCCTCCGGGACGGTGACGAGCGCCGCATCGTAGTGCATCGGGGCCACGAGGTGCTTTAGCCTCACCCGGTGCGCAAGCCCCTCCTTGTAGCGCATCTTGCAGACCGTTTCGGTGCGGCAGACCTTTACGCGGTTCACCGTGGCGGGAACGATGACCTCCTTCTCCACCATCTTCTCGCCGATCTCGTCGTACCAGACCTCCACCTCGACGCGGCGGTTCTGGGCCCGCCCCTCTTCGGTCAGGTTCGAGGCGACCGGGCGGGTGTCCCCGAGCCCCTCGTAGGAGATCGCCTCGGGGGGAAGCCCCAGGGCGCGCTGGCAGTATTCGGCCGTGGTCCCGGCGCGCTCGCGGGATAGCCCGGTGTTGTCGGTGAATTTCCCCTGGAGGGTGGGGCTCAGCCGCTGGCTGTCCGCATGTCCCACGAAGTGGAGCCGGACGTTCTGGCGCCCGCGCATCTTCTCCAGCACGCCGCGCAAAAGGTCGAGGTATTCCCTGGTGATCTCCGCGTCGCCGGTGCGGAAGTGGATCGGCGGGACGAGGTTCGCCACCTTGACCGTCTTCACATCCTTCTCGGGGACCTGGCGCTTCTCGGTGCGGTCCCCCTGGTCCTCACCGAAGACGGCGGGGTCGAGGAGCCACGGCGTATAGCTCACGTCCTTCGGGAGGTGTCCCTCGGTGGTCTCGCCGGGGCCGGCTGCCTCGCGGACGCCCGGGGCGGCACCCGCCGGGGCGGATGCGGCCGGAGTCGGCGCCTTGGTCGCGGCGGTCGCAACGGTCTCTTGCGCGGCGGCGGAGCCTGCCATGCAAACCAGGAACAAGCATGTAAGGGCGATACTTTGCTTCACCATTTCTCCCATCCATCCGGTCCAAAGGGTCGGGTTGCCTTGTTCTCTTCTCTTCCAGTCGGCAGGCATCACGGCGGTGCCCCCCGGCGCCAGAAGACCTCGGTTTCCACGGTGAGGGGATAGCCGTCGCCCCAGCGTTCCGTGATCTCCTTCTTGAGCGCCTTCAGGCGGCCCTGCACCAGCGAATCCTTCTCGATCTCAGCCAGGTAGGAGAGGCGCAGGACGGCCGGAGACTTCTCCAGTTCCTTCATGAGAAGCTCTATGCGCGGCCGCCACTGGCGGCGCAGTTCGGTCTTGCCCGGCTCGAAGGCGCCGTCGGCAACGTCCATGGAGATGACGCGGTGGATGGCGGCGCCGAAGTTGAAGCGGAGCATCTTGCCGCGGGTGGCGCGCTCCACCTGCGGGTTCTCCGTGGTGACCCGGTAGCCGGTGGGGAGGGTGCGCTCGTCGAGTTTCAGGATGAAGTTGCTGCCGCGCTCCTCGTCCGGGACGACGGCGCAGGTGATGTGGAAGCGCCCGAACTGGTCAGTGCCGGCGATGAGCCCTCGAGCGGTAACGATGCGCACGCCGGCAAGCCCCTTCTCCCCCTCGTCCTGGTAGCCGTTGCCGTTACCGTCGTCGAAGACCTTGCCGATGACGTCGGTGCAGTCGAGGTCGGCATCCGGGACGACGCGCACCGTGGCGGAATCCACCAGCGAGGCGACGCTGTCGGTGACCGTGCTGAGCACCTGGGCCCGGTTCACGTACTCCCCTTCCGAGACGCCGGAGCCGACGATCATGAGGAAGGTGATGCTGTGGCTTGTTTTCGTCGCGAGCTCGCCCACGTTCCAGACCATCTGCCGCGCGTTGAGCGCGGGCTCCGCCTTCACGCCGTCCATGCGTGCCGATCCGGCGACGTATTTGAAGCCGAGCGGGAAGGTGTCCACCACGGTCAGTCCCCTGAGTGCCGCGCCGAGCGTGTTGCTCAGGGTGATGGTGTAGGGGACCAGCTGGCCGCGCGTCACGTTGGTCACCGACACGCTCTTCTTGATGGTGATGGCGGTGTCGAGGGTCGGGTCGACGGCGATGTGGTTGTTGTAGATCTGGCCGTAGCCCGGCTGCTGGTTGTCCAGGGTGAGGCGCAGGTAGTAGGCGGTCGCCGGACCCGCAAGCACCGAGACACCAGGCGCCAGCTCGGAGGACTGCGCCTCGCAGTACCCCGGGGGAGTTGGGACGGCGTCCAGGCCGCTTCCCGGGCAGGCGGGGACCGAGAAGGTTGCCGTGGTCTCGCCAGAGGCGGGAGGAACGAGCCTCGACTCGCCGGTCATGTACCCCGAGGCGGGCGGGGTCACCCGGATCAGGTATTCACCGCCGGAGGGGCAGGAGGGATCGGAGAAGTTCAAGTCGAACTTGTAGAAGCCCCCCGCCGGGGTGACCTGCCCCTGCTGGGCGGGATCGTTGAAGCAGGCGCTCGAGACGGGGGTCATCCCCTTCGCCTCCACCATGACGAGCGTCGCGCCCGGCACAGGTGTGCGCACGACGGAGTTGTAGACCACGCCGTTGGGGGTGAGCGGGAGGTCGAGCCCCCCGAGGAGCGTCCCGCCGTCCGCCACGATGGCCGAGATGCGCTGCATCGCGTTCGTGAAGGGGGAGTTGCACCAGCCGAGCATCGCCGTGGAAGCGGTGGCACCGGGCGCGGTGAAGCGGAGCTCGTAGGCGGGGACCCCTCCCGGGTTGGGGGCGACGCCGCTGAAGCGGTAGGAGCCGTCGGCGGCGCTTTGCACCGTCCCGACCACGCGGCCGTCCTGGTAGAGGTCGACGGACCAGCCGGCAGCCGGGGTCTCGCCGCCGTTCATCGTCTTGTCGTGGTTTGCGTCCTGCCAGACCGTGCCGGCGAGGGTGGCGCTTCCCGGCGTCCCGCCGACGGTGACCGAGGTCCCCGCGTTGGCCAGTTGGGACGGGGTGTCCCAGGAGGCCTGGGCGGTGTTGGCGACGACGCTTCCGCTTGGGACGGTCGCGTTCAGTTTCACCTGGAAGCGGAGCACGACGGCGGCGCCGGGAGCGAGCGCCCCGTAGGCGGTACCGTAGTCGGCGAGGAGGACCGGAGCGGTGTAGCTCACCCCGTTGGCGGAGCCGTTCATGAGCGCACTCCCCGCCACGTAGCTTCCTTTCCCGGAGAGCTGCGTCAGGTCGTCACTCAAGACCACGGCGGTCGCCGGGACGAGCCCGACGTTCGCGGCGCGGATGGTGTACTCGAGGACGCTTCCGGCAAGGGCGGCGCCACCACCCACCACCGCGACCGACTTGGTGAGCGTAAGCCGCTGCGCGTTCCCCACCACGATCACGGTCGGCTGGTAGCCGTTGCTCGGATTGCCGTCGGCGTCCGTCTTCACCGCGGGGAGCTGCGCCGAGGCGACATTTCCCTGGTTGCTGATCACGGTCCCGGATGCGACGCCGGGATCGACCAGGACTTTGAAGGTGACGACGCCGGTGCCTCCAGCCGCGAGGGTGCCACCGGGGGAGGAGGACACGGAGAGCCCCGCGGAGTAGACACCGACGCCGTCGGTAAGCGGTGAACGGCCGGCGGGGGGATCCGCCATAGCCTGACCGTTCAGCCGCGTGGAACCCGCAACGTAACTCGTGTTGGCGGGGATCGCATCGGTTAAGACCACACCGGTCGCGTCGACGCCGCCGGAGTTGGTCATGGTGATGGTGTACTGCAGCTCGTCACCCGGATCGACGAGGCCGTTGCCGTTGCCGTCCGTTGCAAGCCGCACCGTCTTCAGCGCGTAGATGAGCGGCAGGCTCCCCACCACCACGGTGGTCGGGTCGTCCGCGGCCGGGGTCGCCGGGTCGTCGGAGACCTCCTCGGGGAAGGCACCGCTCGCGGCGCCGGTTCCGTCCACCACGCCCTGGTTCGAAATGAGGGTTCCCGCGACGACGCTCTTGTTCACCTGCACCTGGAAGGTGACGGTGGCGACGTTGGTCGCGGTTCCGGCTGCCGCGGGCATCGTACCCGGGGTGAGGTTCGCCGGGGAGTTAACAGCGATCCCCCCCTGCAGCGGGCTCACCCCGGCGGCGGGATCGGCGACCGGCTTGCCGTTCAACGTGGTGGAGTTCGGGAGATAGGTGGTGTTCGCCGGGACCTGGTCGCGCAGCGTCACCCCTGTCGCGTTCTCGGTGCCGTCGTTTTTCAGGGTGAGGGTGTAGCTGAGCGTGTCACCCGCCTTCACGATGCCGGTCCCGGAGGTTACGTCCCGCACCGTCTTCTGGAAGGTGAAGGAGGGGGCGGAGGCGATCACGGTCCGGGTCGGATCGGTGCTGCCGGAAAGGGACGGGTCGTCGCTTAGTTGGACAGGAAGAAGCGGCGAGGCGATCTGCGCCTGGTTCGCAACGAGCGAGCCGTTGTCGAGGACCGGTGCGAGGGTCGCCTGGAACTCAACCACCACCGTGTCTCCCGCCTCCCCCTGCGGTGCTATGTTCAGGTTGCCGATGCTCACGACGCCGGTTCCCTTGAGGCCGCCGGTCGCCGAGGTCGCGGAGGTCGTCGCACCGGCCGGGACGGTGAGGAGCTTCAGGCTCCCCGGCGCGAACATGGCGCTCTGGTTCAGCCTGTCGAGCTCGTCGGTCAGGGTGAAGTTCGCCGATCCCAAGGCACCTACGTTCTTCACGGTCAGCGTGTATTTAAGGATGTCGCCCGGCTTCGCGGTGGCGCCCGTCCCGCCGGTGGTCGCGTTCGCCACCGTCTTCGCGAAGGTTAAAAGCGGCGCCTGGGTGGTCACGGTGAAGGCATCCTGGGTGTCGACGACCCCGGGAGTGCCGTTGGTGAGCGCTCCGGTCAAGGTCTGGATGTTCCCCGGTGCGGTGACCGCGGGGTCGGCGCTCAGCCAGCTCGCGGCTCCCGCGACGTTGGTGAGGGTGATGCCACCCGCGGTGTACGGGTCGAGTGCGGCGGCATAGGTGACGATCAGGCGCTGGTTCGGCGCGAGCGCCGCCTGGGCCGACTTCATGGTGACGGTCATGGTGCAGGCGGGCGCGGGCGCGAAGCTCACCGTGAAGTCGGTGCCGTTCACAAGCGTCCCCGAGACCGGGGTGACCCCGTCCGCCTGGTAGATGCGCGCCGTCACGTTCGTGGGGGCCGAGCCGCACATGCTCCCCGGTGCCGGGGTGGTCACGTTGGGGAGGACGTCGGAGATGACGGTCTGCCAGGCCGTGCTCCCCCCCATATTCTTTATATCCAGGGTGAAATTACCCGGGGCGAGCGCGTTGATGGTGGCGCCCCCGCTCTTTTGCAGCGTGAGTGCGGGGGCGACGATGGTCACCGCGCCGCTGGCACCCGGAGCGCCGTTGGCCCTGGTCGCCGGGGTGGCGTTCACACCGTTGTAGGTGTAGCTCGCCGTATTCTGGAACTGTTTGCCCGGCGCGTTCATCGCCGCGTTGGTGAGCACGACGGTGACGTCGAGGACCGCCTGCTGACCGGCAGGGATGTCGATGCCTGCGGCGGCATCCTCGATGACGAGGCTCGTGGCGCTCCCCGTATTCACCGGGGTGAAGGCGGGGCCGGAGACCCGCTGCGCGCTGACGAAGCGGAGATCGACGCCGGTCGCCGCGGAACCGAGCTCGTCCAGGACGCGCACGTCGTACATGGCGGTCGACTGCGGCACGGCGGGGACGGTGATCCGGTAGGTGAAGGGCTGGCCGATGGCCGCCTTGTCGACGAGTGCGCTCTTGCCGAGGGCGGTCGCCGCCGCCGTGGTGAGCTGCACCGTGGCCGGGGGGGTGGCCTGGTAGGGCTGGCGCTGGTCGAGAACGCTTCCCGCGGGGACGTCCTGGCTGTCGAAGGAATAGTAGGTGGTGACCTGCGCCTGGTTGTTGAGGGTCACCCCGGCGCCAAGCCCCGCGTCAGCCTTCAGGGTGTAGACCACCTGCAGCGTCTTGCCGGCCGGGATGGCGTAGAGCGAGGCGGAGCCCGCGACGTCGAAGTTCCAGGTCGCGACGCCGGTGGCCTGGTTGTAGCTCGGGGGGAGGATCGGGAGCGTAGCGCTCACCGCACCCGTGGCGCTGTCGACAAGGGTCACCGAAGTCGTGCTGACACCCCCCTGGCGCAGACCTAAGGGGAGCGTGTCGGCAAGCACCGCGTTGTAGGCCGGGGCGGTGCCGGCGTTCACCAGCTTGACCGTATAGGTGACGTTTTCTCCGGCGGCGATCACCGTGCCGCCGCTTGCCGTCGCGGCGCTCTTGGAGACGCTCAAAAGCGGTTGCCAGAGGTTAAGGGTCGCCTCCGATTTCCTCGGCGTCGCGGCAACGCCGTTGATCGCGTAGGAGAGGGTCGCTCCGTTCACGAGCTGCTGCGCCGTCGGGGACTGCGCCAGCGTGTTCTTCAGGACGCGCGCACGGTACTGGATGGTCAGGGTGTTGTTGGCCTGGTTGTTGTCGGCGAGGTTGGTCACGTTACCCAGGTTCCAGGTGACGCTGCCGGTGGTACCAGGCGCGGGCTGGGAGACGAGCGTATAGCTGAAGTTCCCCCCCGAGGCGGGGGCCACGCTCACCAGCGAGTCGAAGGCGAGCCCCGGCGGGAGCAGGTCGGTGAGCACCACGTTTCCGGTCACCCCCTCGCGCAGGTTAAGCGCGAGGTTGTAGACCACGGTGTCCCCCACGCGCAGGGTCGCGTCGGTGGCGCTCGCACCCGCACCGCTCCAGGAGTCGGAAACGACGCTCTTTACGAGGGTGGTGGGGTCGAACGAGGCGAGCTCTGTGGTGACCGGGCCGGTGCAGTAGTTGTTGGGCGCGGTGACGTTCGGGCACCCGGCGCCGGTGCGCTCTGCCGCGACGGCGCCGGAGAGAGAGGTCCAGTCGGCGTAGACGCGGTTCACGATGGGGGCGCCGTCGGTCGCGAGCACGGTGGCCAGGTAGCTTATTACCAGGGTGCCGCCGGCGGGGATGTCGAGGCTCGCGTCGCCGTTTTGCGCACCCCATACCACCTCTCCACCGGCGCGGGCCGCTGGCGTGGTGACGAAGCCGCTCACGGTGGCGCCGTCGATCTGGGCCGAGGCGGAGCCGGGGACGAGAGAGAGGTTCGCGGGGAGGAAGTCCATCACGTCGGCGTCGTAGGCCCTAGAGGTGCCGTCGTTCTTGACGGTGACCGTGTAGCGCACCACGTCGCCCGGCACCGCGGGCGCCGAGGCGTCCTTCCCGGCCGGGGAGGCGTAGGTCGCCGCCTTGGTCGCGGTGAGATGTGGTTCGACGACGGTCATGGCGGCCGTGGTCGCGGCCCCTCCCGCCGCCTGGCTCAGGCTGTCGCCGTTAATCTTGTTGTAGGTGTAAGACGCGGTGTTCGCGAAGCCGAGCCCGTTTTTGTTGGCGGCGGCGTTTTGCAGCGCGACCGTCACCTGGACCACCACCTGTCCCCCTGCCGGTATGTCCACCCCGGTGGCCAAGTCCTGGAGGATGACGTTGCCGGCCGTTCCCGTGTTGGTGAGGTTCCACGCCCCTCCCGAGATCACCTCGGCGTTCACGAAGCTCATCCCGGCGGCGGAGAGTCCCAGGTTGTCCAAGATCCTCACGTCGTAAAGCGGCACCTCGGCCGGGACGGCAGGGACCTTCACGAGGTAGCTGAACTGCTGGCCGATGGTGGCAGTTGCCTGGGCGGGGTTCGCCTTGGAGAGCGCCCCCGGCGCCTGGACCGTCACCCGGGTCGGGTCCCCCCCGGAACCGAGGAGCACGGTGCCGTTCACGTAGGGGTCGTCGGACACCCCCGCCCATCTGGTCGCCGGGACGGTGGTGTTGTCGATGCCGGTGACGCTCGCCTGGTTGGAAAGGACGGCGCCGTTTTGAAGTGTCGCGTCCACGGTGGCGTCGAACTCGATCATGAGCTGAGCGTTGGCGGTGGCCCCGCCGGGGAGGGTGAGCCCGGTCACGGTGATCGCACCCTGGGAGGTGCCCGAGGGCTGGAGGACCCTGGTGCTCCCTCCGGCCGGGGTGACGGTCACGTTGGCGATGGAACCGAGCCCGACGGGGAGGACGTCACTTATGCTCACGTTGGAGAGCGGGGGCCAGGTGAAGTTCTGCAGAAGAAGCGTATAGTGCAGCCGATCGCCCGGGAAGGCGGCGGCGGCCGGGTTGGTCCCGGTGGTTGCGTCGCGGACCGTCTTCTGGAAGTAGTAGCCGGCAAGCGCCGCGGTCACCGTGTAGGCGTCCTGGAAATCGATGGTACCCGGGGTGCCGTCGGTGATGGCGCGGTCGTACTCGCGGCGCCCGGCGAAGCTGCTCCCCGCGCTGTACCACCTGGTCGCGCCGGCGATGTTGGTGAAGGTAGCCCCCGAGGCGACGCCGGTGGAGTCGACCTGGGCCTGGTAGTTCACGATGAGTCGCTGGGTGGGGGCGATCTTCACCGTGTCGAGCAGGGTCAGGGTCAAAAGCCCCGGGTTGCCGCTTCCGCCGCTCCAGGTGAATGTGTAGTCGGTGCCGCTCACAAGCGGTGCGGTAACCGGGGTGATCCCGTCGGAGGCGTATATCCGGGCGGAGAGAGTTCCCACTGGGGACACCCCCGCCATGCCCGCCGGGATGCGGTCGGTGATGGTCGCGTTCCAGGCATCCCCCCCGCCGGTGTTCTGCACGTTCAGGGTGTATTGCACCTGCGAGTCGACGTTCACCGTTGCGGCCGAGCCGGTTTTCACGAGGGTGAGTTCCGGCTCCACCACGGTCATCGGCGGGGTGGTGCCGGGCCAGGCCTGGAGGTCGACCATGCTCGTCGTGTTGATCGGCTTGTCGAACCACATCTTCGCCGTGTTGGAGAACTGGGTCCCGGCGAGGTTCGCGTTCGCGGGGGCGTTGTCGAGGACGACGGTGACCTGGATCTCCAGGTTGTAACCCGCCGGAAGCGACGCGAGTGCCGCGTTGTTCTCGTAGGAGAAGACCAGGTGCTTTCTGCCGTCGGAGAGGATGCCGGGGTGGCTGGAAAGCCAGGAGGCGCTGGCACCCGGCACAAGGGGGGCGCCGCCGTTCAGCAGGGTTCTTGCGCCGGTCGACGGGTTCACCAGGTATGCGGTGTTGGTCACGTAGCTGAGTGCCGCCCCGGTCGCGGTGAGATCGTCCGGGATGACCACGTTGGTGACCGTCGCGTCGTCGGCGTTGGAGATGTACTGGAAGGTGCCGGAGGCGTCGAGTTTCCCGAGGAGCGGCACGCTGATGGTGTAGGTGAAGGGGGCGCCGACCGCTGCGGTGGTCTGCCCCAACGGGTTCTTCTTGGAGACCGCGTCCACCGGCACCATGAAGGCCTGGCAGGAGGGGCTTATGTTGTTGTACCCGCCCGGCGCCCAGTAGATCCAGAAGTCGGACTGGGTCGGGTCGTTGCACGACATGTTGCCGTAGTAAAAGACGTCCAGGAAAGCGATGTAGTAGGACTGATGCTGCGGGAAGTTGAAGTTTATATTGGTGATGGGGAAGCCGCCGATGGAATCGGGGAAGTTCTTGATGGTGCAGTTCGTGTCGATCCCGAAGGTGGAAGCGCCGCGCACCGCCGCCAGGGTGGCCGGGTTGTTGCCGTCGACGACGCCGCCGAACTGGGAGCAGAAGATCCCCGCGGCGAAAGCGGTCGAACCCGTGCCGAGTGCGGCAAGGAGCAGGAGCGCGGTTAGAGTCAGGCGGAGACGGGAGGAAGTCCGAAGCAGCAGCCCTGCGACCATCGATACCGTCAGCTTTATCCGGATAAGATTTCTCACTTCAGCCCTCGACGAAGAAATTGCACCACATCACGTAAAAAATAAAAAAACCCGCGCCACAGCCGTGCTTCGGCTGTTGACGCGGGTTTCACTTGCCCCGTAGGGATGAGACTTACCGCTTTTTCGATTTTATGGCGGCCCGAAGGCCGGTGTTACTTCATCCGCTCGTTTCTCACCGCATCGCAGACGCGGTAATCAGCGATGTTCACCGTGACCTGCAGATGCGGCGCGGAGAGAAGGCCTATCTCCTTCATGCACTCGGTGAGCTTCTTCTTCCACTCAGGATCGAGGGTTCGTATCGTCATCTCTTTCATCGCATGCCTCCCGGAACTGCCATAACACAAAATAAAAAAAGGGCGCTCACATCTGCCAAAGATGAGAGCGCCCCTTGAGTCGGTATAAGCCGGATGCCAAGATGGTAACTCATCTCTTCGGCAACCCGGCTATCCTTTATGTCAGGACCCGTGGCTTTGCGTCACCAGATCACTCTGGTTTTGCCCGTTCGGAGAACTTTACTTAAAGTTTTGTAACGACGGGTCACCTTTTAGCAGATGACTTTATCGATTGCAACATTTTTTTTACATACCTTTACTTTTTTTGCCTCCCCTCTTTTGCCTACGCAGCACAGCCCGCAGCACCCTTCTCCCCGTTTCACGCCGTACGGCACATCCCTTCAGGCGCCGAGAACTCCGCCACATACTCCCCGAGCTTCGCGTCGCACTCCCTTATATGACGGTTGACCCAGTGGTCCAGGATGACCAGCAGGTCGATGGTCAGGTTCCCCTCTTTGTTGCGGCGACTGTGCACGTCTATCATCCTCTGCCTGAAAAGCTCGTGCTCGTCCCGGTGCGCGAGGAAATCTGGATAACAGTTCTCCATCATCAGCATCTGCTCGTAGTCGAAGCACTGTGACATGCAGACCAGGATCTCATCGAGGATGTAACTCTCAGGGTTGATGCCGACCACGAAGCCGTCGTACGCGTCGTTTATCATCCTGACGATGTACTGGTGACACTGGTCGACGTCATCGATGCCGATCACCAGATCTGGGGTCCATTTCGTGTTAAACATAAGCCCTCCGTACATGGCGTCATGCCAGTCACCGGAATGTTAACGCTGCAAGCTTGATACGTTTCGCACGCCCCATGAACGCAAAAAAGCCGGGGCCTCGATATCTTAAGTGATATTTCGGCGACCCGGCTGTCTCGGTGAGACCCTGTAGGCTTTCCGTCCCATCCTCGCGGATGGTTTAGTATTGTCGTCTATCCTTCTCTGGTATTGCGAACGAAAACATATCTCACGTCGAAAAGCATGTCAATGAGATTTCCTGCATATGTTGATACGTCCGGCGAACAGGCAGGCGTGCCGCTCCTATTTGCCCCCCAAAGCCGCCTTCACCTTTTTCAGGGTGTCGATGTTCTTCTGCAGACCGCTCACGTTCTTCTCCATGTCGGAGATGGTGGTGCCCAGTTGCGCGACGCTGCCGATCACGCCGCCGCTGCCGGCGGCTCTTTGCAGCAATTCCGAACCGAGGTCGCCCATCTGCGCGTCGGCCCTGTGCTCGGTAACCGAACCGCACAGATAGCCACCGGCGAATACGAGGGCAAAAGCTGCAACGCGCAAGGTTAAGACAACGTTTTTGTGTGCTATGAGTTTCATCCTGTTCCCTCCTTGAGTTCTTTTGACTGACAAACGTCTTATTGAATAGCACCTTGCAGCCCCAAGTCAAACGTGTCCCCTGCCGGTCCCCTCCGGGCTGCCGCCACGGCACAGTCCGTGGCAGGGAGCGACTGACTCATTTGCGAGATACTATGCCTCATTTGAGGTATCGCCCGAGGCTCCCGGCATCGCTGCGCGCTCCCCGTTCTCGCTCTGGATGAGATCTATTGTTGCAATTTCTGCAACTTGCATCACGGCTGCAAGACTTGGCACGGGGAATGCTAAGGGAGAAGACAGAAGTTCAAACCACAACAAACTTTAGGAGATCCACAATGAAAAAGATCGTTTCCTCCGTAGTCGCTGCTCTCGTTGCTGTTGCTTTCGCTGGTGTTGTTTTCGCTGCTGACGCTGCTCCGGCTGCTGCTCCGGCCGCTCCGGAAGCTAAGAAAGAAGAAAAAGCTCCGGCTAAGAAAGTTGCCAAGAAGAAAGCTGTTAAGAAAGCAAAGAAAGCAAAGAAAGCCGAGAAAAAAGACGAGAAAGCTCCGGCCGCTGAAGCTGCTCCGGCTGCGAAGTAATCAGGTCTTAACCTGTAACGTTAAAGCCGCCCCTTGGATTACCATCGGGCGGCTTTTTCAGTTGATGCCGTGCCGTAAACCTGAGCCCGCTCGGGCGGGAGTGCAATGACAACACGGGGGGCTGATGCGCAAAGTCGCTTACAGCTGGGAAGGGCTGGTAACCTGCGGGTATCTGCTGGTGATCGTCCTTGGCTACGTCGATTACGTGACGGGGGACTACTCGCTGCTTCTTTTCTACCTCGGACCGGTCGCCCTGGTCTCCTGGCTTAACGGCGCGCGCGGCGCCGTCCTCGTTTCCCTGTTGTCCGGCCTTGCCCGCTACTTCTCCGACTACTACAGCCATTCCGCACTCACCTTCAAGCCATGGAACTCCCTCGAGGACATGGCCCTCATCGCCGCGGTCGCCTTCCTCGTTCTCGTGATGAAAAAGATGATGACCGAACCGCAGCGCTGACCTGCTACCCGGTCACCAGTATCGCCCTGAAGTCGTTCACGTTGGTGAGGGTGGGGCCGGTGACCAGACTTTCCCCCAGAGCCTCGAAGAAACCGTGTCCGTCGTTGTCGTCCAGGCGCGCCCTCGGGTTGATCCCCAAACTCCATGCCCTTTTAAGCAGTTCCGGCGTCACGAATCCCCCCGCGACCTCCTCCTGCCCGTCCACACCATCGGTGTCACCGGCGAGGGCATAGATCCCTTTCGCGCCATCAAGTGCCACCGCCAGGGCGAGCAGGAACTCCACGTTGCGCCCGCCGCGCCCTTTACCCTTCACCGTAACCGTCGTTTCGCCTCCGGAGAGGAGCACGCAGGGGGCTTGAAAAGGTTCGGCGCGACGCGCGACCTGCAGGGCAAGCCCGGCCATGACCTTGCCGACCTCGCGCGCCTCCCCCTCTATCCTGTCGCTCAGGATGTACGCGGCGACCCCCTCCCGGCGCGCCGTTTCCGCCGCTGCTTCCAAGGCGCCCTGCGGCGTGGCGACGAGCCGGAATTCCGCGCGCGCAAGGCGCGGGTCCCCCGGCTTGACCGACTCGCCGCGCGCGGAGCCGAGGCATTGAAGCAGGTGGTCGGGCAGCTTGATGCCGTAGCGGTCGATGACGGCAAGCGCATCGGCGCAGGTGGTCGGATCTGCAACGGTGGGGCCGGAGGCGATGTCGGTCGGGCCGTCGCCCGGCACGTCGGAGATGGCAAGGGTAACGACGCGCGCCGGATGACAGGCGGCGGCAAGCCGTCCCCCTTTGACGGCGGAGAGATGACGCCGGACGCAGTTGATCTCGGAGATGCTCGCGCCGCAGGCGAGCAGGGCGCGACCCAACTCCTGTTTTTCCTCGAGGGTCACGCCCGGGAGGGGGAGCGGCAGGAGCGCGGAGCCGCCGCCGGAGATGAGGCAGACGACGAGGTCGTCGGGGGTAAGGCGGTCCACCAGTTCGAGCATGCGCCTTGCGGCGCCTCGGCCGGCCTCGTCCGGAACGGGGTGTGCGGCGCTCACGATCTCGATGCGGAGACAGGGGACCTCGTAGCCGTAGCGCGTGACCACGAGGCCGGCGGAGATCTCGCCGGGCCATGCCTCCTCGAAGGCGCGCGCCATGGCGGCGGACGCCTTGCCGGCACCGATCACGACAACTCTCCCGCGGGGAAGCTCGGGGAGATGGGCCTTCAGGCAATGCTCCGGCAGAGCGGAACGGACGGCGGCTTGGAACATCCTCTCAAGCAGTTGGCGCGGCTCCATCGTCTCCTCCTAGGGTCGGATTGAGCATAGATACAACAGCGGGGCGCGCTGTGCAACTGCTAACGCGCTGCCGTGGCGCGCTGCTACCCGTCAGCGGCGTGCCTCTGCTTGTGGACCTTATGGACCTTGTGGACCTTGTGGACCTTATGGACCTTGTGGACCTTGTGGACCTTGTGGACCTTGTGGACCTTGTGGACGGTGGACCAGGTGCAGGTGCGGGTGCAGAGTGCTGGGGGGGGGGGGAGGCGGAGAAGAGGCCTGCCGCGCTTTCGGCAGGCCTCGCGCAAGGGGAACACTACCGCGTCAGTAACTCTCCTTCCTGATCCAGCCGTACTTCTCGCCGGCGTAGAAATGTCCGTGGCAGGAGCACGGCCCGTTGTCGTAGATGGCCACCACCTGCACCTCGCCGCATACCGGGCATGGGGGGGTAGGACGTTCTCTTCTTTTCGCCTCCTCCCTGAGTCCTGCAAGCTGCCCCTCCAGCATCTCGATACGAGTAACCAGCTCCCGGTCAAGCAGGTGTTCCAGACAGCCCTGCACGCCGCATATCCCCTCTTTGCCGTCGATCAGAACGGGATGCGGGCAATCGGTACAGGTGCAGTCGGCCCTGAAGTTCCCGCACAGAGGGCAGCGGTTTTCCTTGATCTCCGGCAAGGAGAAACATCCCGCCGGGTAGATCCAGCTCATTATGGAACGGCTCATGGCTCTCCTCCTGGCCTAAAGGGCATCCGTCAACAACATTAGAATCCTTGCATAAAAACACTTAAATGCAACCAGAGCCTGCATCGACAGCATCAAAAGCGGAACTCGACTCGTCCCCGTACCCAGGCACGCAGCAATCGCCCGCTTTTTCAGCCATGTCGCAGATACACGATTGACGCCTGCAGGTCGAGATAAAGTGCTGCAGCGCTGTCAGTTTCAGGCGTCTGAATAAAGAAGTCACCCTCCCCGCTTTGCCGCATCACCGTATACGCTATCAGATGATATTAATATTTCTAAAGTCTCACTATACCAATGACGAATAGCTTTTAGTCATCCCGCTGGCGGCCTCATTCACACACCGCACCAAATCATTCAGAGAGAGGAGCAGCTATGAGAACAAAGCCAAACCGGCAGTCGTGTTGCCTTCCGTGCCGGCCGCCCTCTCATGATCATCAAAGTCAGGCCATCGGACAAGATCCGGCGGCTCGAGGAGCAGCACACACCTGCAATACAAAACCATAAGGAGGGAAGCGATGAAGAAAAGGTTGATCAGTCTCACTGTCGCAGCATCGATGGTCTTTTGCGGAGCCGCCTTCGGCGAGGAAATCAAGGTGGGTGGAGGGGGCGCCCCGATCGACGGCTATCTGAAGCCGGTGAAGGAGGCCTTCGAGAAGAGCACCGGCATCACCATCAACCTGAACTTCAGCAGCGCAACCCTCGCCTTGAAGCAGTTGATGGCTGGCGAACTGGACGCTTCCGCAGCCGGGCTCGCCTACGAAGACCTAGTGAAGACAGCCGGTAAGGAGAACATCCAGGTTCCCCAGCCCTCCGCGTACGTCGCGAGCGTGATCGGCGCAAGCAAGATCTACACGGTCACCCACAAGGACAACCCGGTCGCCGCCCTTTCCATGGAGCAACTGAAGGGGATCTTCACCGGCAAGATCACCAACTGGAAGGAGGTAGGGGGCAACGACGCCCCAGTGCTGATCGTACTTTCCTCGATCAACCCCGCCACCAACGCCGCCTTCAAAAAGCTCGCCATGGCAGACGCCCCGTTCGCCGCGGACGTGGTGGATGCGGGGCGTTTCGAGGACGTGCGCGAGAAGGTTGCCGCGAATCCCGAGGCCATAGCCTTCGGACCGGTCACCATGGTGGACGCCACCATCAAGACGGTGAAGACCCCAGACGTGGCGCGCCCGGTCATCCTGGTCACCAAGGGGGAACCGACCCCGAAGGTCCGCAAGCTCATCGCCTTCATAAACGGCGAGGGGCAGAAGTACATCAGGCAGTAGGGTGATGCACCAGGGAGAGGACTTCAGCGCAAGGACGGAGTGAATGATGACCATCAAGACCAAACTTACCCTCAACGTAATCATCGTGATCCTGATCGTCGCCGGGGTCGCCATCGCCAGCATCGTCGGCATGCGCTTCGTCGATAGCAAACTGAAGGACCTCACCCAGCGCAGCACCCCGTTCCAGATGAGAACCGTGGAGTTCCAGCGCCAGATCCAGGAAGCAACGGCTGACCTCATCAAGGTCAGCGCATCCAGAAACCGCAGCGAGTTCC
This sequence comes from Geomonas ferrireducens, assembly GCF_004917065.1. Taxonomy (NCBI): domain Bacteria; kingdom Pseudomonadati; phylum Thermodesulfobacteriota; class Desulfuromonadia; order Geobacterales; family Geobacteraceae; genus Geomonas; species Geomonas ferrireducens. The sequence goes on along the minus strand of NZ_SSYA01000001.1, from coordinate 1,771,080 downwards.
AGAACGCGAAGGCAGAGGCGGAGAAGACGCTCGCACAGGTGGCGACCGGGCAGGAGGCGCTGCAGGCCCTCTCCGGCGACGTGAAGCTGGAGGCTCACGAGGCCTTGGCCGGCATAGCCACGGAACTCTTCACGGTTACCTCTGGGAAATTGAAGGCAGAAGAGGACGCCACCACGGCCAACAAGGCGATAAACGATCGGCTCCTTGAGGCAACTACCCGCCTCAAGGAGCTCGATGCCAAGATCAAGGGGCTACAGTCGACGAGCTCCAGTTCCTACAGCAGATCGGTGACGGAAACAAAGAACGTCTCGGACCGCGCCCGCAGCGTGGAGGCGCTGAAGCTTACCATGAAGGACTTCCACCTCGGGCTTTTGGAAGTCAGCAAGGCGTCCACCAGAAAAGGCGTCCTCATCTCCCAGGCAAAGTGCAACACCGCCATGAGCAAGGCCCTGCAAAACGAAGCCGCCAAAAGTTCCAGCGGCATCTCGAACGACCTCAAATACCTGAACGCCAGGATCGTCCCGTTCGGCAAGGCCCAAGGCGCGACCCTCGACCCCGGCGTCACCGATACCTCGGCGCGGGACCAGCTCTTCTCCGAGATTATCCAGAAGATGAATGCGGTGAACCTGGTGCTCGAGCAGGAGTCCGCCATGGCCACCGATACCCTCGGCTCGGAGACACGCAAGCAGGCCTCCTATTTCGGTAACTCCACCGTCGCCACCGGGGTGATGGCGAACAACTCGGAACTCCTTTCCCTTGGCCTCAAGGTGGACGGCCTCGCCTCGCGCCTTTTCACCGCGACGAGCGCCAAGGACGTCGACGCGATCGAAGGCGAATTGAACGGGCTGTTCAGCCGCATAGGACAGGTGGACGCCCAGCTCTCCCGGTCGCTCGTAAAACTGAACGCGCGCACCGAGACCGCGCTGCTGCACCAGGCGGAGGGGGCCCTCGGCACGGTGAAGGGACTCCTCTTCGTGAAGGACGGGGTGCTCTCGAAGATCCGCAACCGCCTGGACATGGAGGTAAAGGCGACGGCCGCCATGGGCAAGCTGCGCGAGATCGTTCAGAAACAGGCGGAAAGCGGGCAAAAGACGGTGAGCGTGGCCCAGGTGGACCAGGAAAAGGCGATCACGACGGTGAACAGGATGGTCCGCTTCTCGACCCTGCTGATCGGCGCCATCAGCCTCGGGGCCATCCTCTTCGGGATCGTCTTCGGTGTTTGGGTCTACCGCTCCATATCGCAGCCGCTCGCCCAACTGCTCGGGGTGTCTCAGGCGGTGGCCAAGGGTGACCTGTCGGTCCGCATCGACACCAACAACGGCGACGAGGTGGGCAAGGTCCAGCTCGCCATGGGAGAGATGGTGAACAACCTGCGCGGCATGGTCGGGAAGATAAAGGACGCGACCCAAAGCCTCGCCAGCAGCTCCGAGGAACTTTCCGCGACGGCCGTTGCCCTCGAGCGGGGCGCCGAAGAGCAGAGCACGCGCATCGACCAGTCCGCCACCGCCATGACCGAGATGACGCAGACCACGGTGGAGGTGGCGAAGAATTCGACGGATACCTCCGACGCCGCGGTGCAGATGAAGGGGATCGCCGACCGGGGCAAGGTGGCGATGCAGACAACGGCGCGGGAGCTCGACCGGTTCGCCGAATCGGTGAAGGAGGCCGCCCAGAAGGTGGAATCTCTCGGCAAACAGTCCGAGGAAATCAGCGACGTGGTGACCCTCATAAACGACATCGCGAACCAGACGAACCTCCTTGCGCTCAACGCGGCGATCGAGGCGGCGCGCGCCGGCGAACAGGGGCGCGGCTTCGCGGTGGTGGCCGACAACGTGCGCGAACTCGCCGAACGGACCGCGACGGCGACCCAGGAGATATCGCAGACCGTCAAGACCATGCAGAACAGCGTCAGGGACTCCGTCGCCTTCATGCACGAAGAGCGGGAGTCGGTGGTGACGGTGCAGGGGCAGGTGCAGCAGACCCTGGTCGCCATCGGGGAGATCGTGAACTACGTCGAGCAGGTGGCCGACATGGTGCAGAGGATCGCCGTAGCCGCCGAGGAGCAGTCGTCGACCAGCGAGGAGGTCTCGAAAAACATGGACGGCATCCACACCATCGCCAGGGAGCTCAGGAGTTCCTTCACCGACATAAGCCATTCGTCGGGGGGGCTGTCGCAACTCGCCACGGAGTTGAACGGCATGGTGGGATGGTTCAGGGTGTAAGAAGTTATCGCTCTCCGCGCGCCGATGATATATACTCGACCGGCAAACTCATGAAAGGCTGGGAGTAAGATGCGCATCCTCATCATCGAAGACGAGCAAAAGGCCGCCAATTACCTCAAGAAAGGCCTTACCGAAAACGGCTTCAGCGTCGACATCGCCAACGACGGCGAGGACGGGCTGCACCTCGCCATGACGGAAAGTTACGACCTCATCATCCTGGACGTCATGCTCCCGGTAAAGGGTGGCTGGGCCATCATCGAGGAGCTGCGCGCGGCGGGCAACGACGTCCCGGTCATCTTCCTTTCCGCGCGCGACGCGGTGCATGACCGGGTGCACGGCCTGGAGCTCGGGGCGGACGACTACCTGGTGAAGCCGTACGCCTTCTCGGAGCTGCTTGCCCGCATCAGGATCATACTGCGCCGCCACCCGCTGCAACAGTCCGAACTTTTGAGGATGGCAGACCTCGAACTCGACATGGTACGCCACAAGGCACGTCGGGCGGGTCAATCGCTCGACCTCACCGCAAAGGAGTTCCAACTGCTTACCCTTATGCTGCGGCGCCGCAGCGAGGTACTCTCGCGCACCACGATATCGGAGCAGGTCTGGGGGATCAATTTCGACAGCGACACCAACGTGGTCGACGTCGCCATCAGAAGGCTCAGGAAGAAGGTGGATGACCCCTTCACGCTGAAGCTCATCCACACCATCAGGGGGGTCGGCTATGTCATCGACGAAGAAGCGTCCTGACCGCCCCCGCGCCATCTCGCTTACCGCCCGCCTGGTCGGCTTCTACTTCGTCGCGACGCTTTTGATCCTTTTGTGCACGAACTGGTTCCAGTTCAAGCGGCTATCCAAGGACCTCGACTACGAGGACAACGACTTCCTTGTCGAGCGCATCGTCAACTTGAGGGACATCATCGCCCGTCATCCCGACGCGCTCAAAGACCAGATGCCCGCCAACAAGCCGGGACAGCAAAGCCACCACCTGGTGCGCATCCAGGACGCGGAGGGGCGTACCCTGCTGCAGTCCCACGGGATAGAGACCATTCCGGTGGACCTCTTCCCGCCTGCGGTGACCAGCAGCGAGAAGATCGGCCGCGGCGTCAAGTATCGCGCCGGGAAAAAGAAGCACTACCTGCTGAACGCCGCCTGGGCCGGGCGCAACGACGACCCACATTACCGGCTGGTACAGGTCGCCCTGGACATCACCGAGGACGACGCCCTCATGTCCAAGTACCTGATCCGGACCGCGTCTTCGGTGGTGATCGGGCTGGTGCTCGCCGCCGTGCTCGGGGTCATCATCGCGCACAGGGGGCTCAGACCTCTCAAGGAGATGGCGGACAAGCTCTCCGGCATCACCGAGGCCGACCTGCACCAGCGCACCCGGATGGTGGGCTCGCCGCGTGAACTGGAAGAACTTGCGGTCGCCCTGGACGCGATGCTGGAGCGGCTCGAGGAATCCTTCGGCCGCCTATCGGAATTTTCCGCCAACCTCGCCCACGAACTGCGCACCCCGATCAACAACCTGCGCGGCGAGGCGGAGGTCGCCCTTTCCCGTGCCCGCTCCGAGGACGAGTACCGCCGCATCATCGAGTCCGCCATTGAAGAGTACGAGCGGCTCTCCCGCATGGTGGTGGACATCCTGTTCCTGGCGCGCCCGGACCGTTCCTATCAGCCGGAGCTGATCGACGTCCGCGCCGAGGTGGAGCGGCTGGCAGACTACTACGGCAACGTGGCGGACGAGGATAACACCGTCATCGTCATCGAGGGGGAGGGGGAGGCCTGCGTCGACCCGCACCTGTTCCAGCGCGCCGTGGGGAACCTGATCTCAAACGCCCTGCATTACACGAAGAAGTTCGGCGAGATCAGGGTGATGCTAAGGCCGCTCTCCGACGGGGGGCTCGAGCTGATCATCGAGGACGACGGCATGGGAGTGGACCCGGCTGAGCTCCCGCGCGTCTTCGACCGTTTCTACCGCTCGCCCCAGGCACGCCAGGTCTACAACCAGGGAAGCGGGCTGGGGCTCGCCATCGTCCGCTCCATCATGAGCCTGCACGGCGGCACCGTCTCGATGGCGAGCGCTCCCGGCAAGGGAACGGCGGTTACCCTCGGCTTTCCTCCTCCCCGCCCGGGGTGCCGCGCGCATGAATGCGCACCGGCAGCACAGGAAGTATGACGATGTTCACGCGCCTGCGCCAAAATCGAAGGGAAACGGTACGGATCGTCGCCATCTACGCCGTCTTCGGCCTCGCCTGGATCTACGGATCGGACACGGTCCTTGACTGGCTCTTCGACGACCGGCAGATGCTGATGCGGATCGCCGTCGCCAAGGGCTTTCTCTTCATCCTCTGCACCGCGACCCTTCTCTACGTCTTAATCGACCGATACCTCAACGCCGTGGCTGCGGCCGACGGCGCCCGCCTGCAAAGCCTGGAAACCCTGAACCAGAGAAACGCCCACCTGCGACTGTTCTTCGAGTACGCCCCGGTGTCGCTGGCGATGTTCGACCGCGAGATGCGCTACCTGCAGGTGAGCCGCCGCTGGCTCGCCATGTACGGCCTGGGTGACGGCGACGTCCTCGGTCGCTCGCACTACGAGGTGTTCCCCGAGATCTCCGAACGCTGGAAGGAGTTCCACCGCCGCGGACTCGCCGGCGAGATCCTCTCGGAGGAAGCTGATGAATTCGTCAGGGGGGACGGGGCGGTACAGTACGTGAGGTGGGAGATCCGCCCCTGGTATGACGCGGCCGGAGAGGTCGGCGGCATCCTCATCTTCACCGAGGACATCACCGAAAGAAAGCGCTTCGAAAACGCCCTGAGCGCGAACGAGCGCTTCCTGCGCCTTATGACCGAGCAGTTGCCGGGCATGGTCTGCTACTGGGACAGCGATCTCACCTGCCGCTTCGCGAACCGCGAATACCGGCAGTGGGTCGGTAAAGACGCCGAAGATATCATCGGCAAGGGGATGAACGAAATCCTCGGGCCGGAGCTCGCCGGGCAGAACGAGCCGCATGCGCGAGCCGCCCTCGCGGGGGAGCCGCAGCACTTCCAGAGGACCACCGTCCGGGGAGGGGAGACCTGGTACCACTGGGCCCATTACATCCCCGACACCGTGGATGGGAACGTCCGCGGTTTCTACGTTTTGATCTCGGACCTGACCGAGCTGAAACGCGCCGAGAAGGAGAAGGCTGCCCTGGAGGCGCAGTTGCAGCAGGCCCAGAAGATGGAGTCGGTGGGAAGGCTTGCAGGCGGTGTGGCCCACGACTTCAACAACCTCCTTACCGTCATCATGGGGCTCGCCCAGTTGGGGGCACGGGAACTGCCGCCCGAGCATCCGGCACGGTCCCGCTTCGAAGGCATCCGTCAGGCCGCGGACAAATCGGCGGCTCTTACCAGCCAGCTCCTCGGTTTCGCCCGCAGGCAGACCATCGCGCCGAGGGTTCTGGACCTGAACGGGGCCGTGGAGCAGATGCTCAAGATGCTGAAGCGCCTGGTGGGTGAGGACATTGACCTCGCCTGGGGACCCGGGGCGGAGCTGTGGCGGGTCTGCATGGACCCTTCCCAACTGGACCAGATTGTCGCCAACCTCTGCGTCAACGCCCGCGACGCCATCGTCGACGTCGGCAAGATCACCATCGAAACCCGCAACGTCGTCTTCGACACCGACTACTGCAACGCCCACTTCGGCTTCGTCCCCGGCGACTACGTCATGCTCGCCGTGAGCGACGACGGCTGCGGCATGGACCACGAGACCCTCTCCCACATCTTCGAACCGTTCTTCTCGACTAAGGACGTGGGACGCGGGACCGGGCTGGGCCTCGCCACCGTGTACGGCATAGTCAGGCAAAACAGCGGCTTCATCAACACTTACAGCGAGCCGGGCAAGGGAACCACCTTCAAGATTTACATGCCGCGGCACCGGGGGGACGAGGCGGGACCGCTCGCCGAGCCGACCGCCGCCAAGGAGACCCGGGGGAACGAGACCATCCTGATCGTGGAGGACGAGCCGAGCATCCGCGACGTGGCGGTGTCGTTCCTCGCCTTGCAGGGGTACCAGGTCATCTCCGCCAAGACCCCTTCCGAGGCGCTGGAATTAGCCGGCGAGAACGGGCGGCAGATCGACCTCATCGTCACCGACGTGGTCATGCCCGAGATGAACGGGCGGGAGCTGGCGCGCAGGCTGCAGCCGCTCTGCCCGAAAGCTAAGTGCCTCTTCATGTCCGGCTACACCGCCAACGTGATTGCCCACCATGGCGTGCTGGAGAAGGGGGTGAACTTCATCTCGAAGCCTTTCTCCATGACCGACCTCGCCGTGAAGGTGCGTGAAGTGATCGATGCGTCCCCGCCCCCCCCTGCGGATGCCCCTTCGCTGGGCGAGGGGCCGGAAGGGGAAGCATAAGGGCGCAAGGGGCCGCACAGATGACAAAAATGTCATCTCTCTGCAATCTTTCGGAAAGGCGCCTTGTCGTATGCTTTGTGGCGCAGTATCACGACAATTGTGAGGTTAATACATGCCGCAACGCCGACTGGGCCTTGTCGCCCTTGTCTCCTGCACCTTCCTTTCAGTAAACGCCGCTATCCGCATCATGCTCCTCAGCATGGCCCCCAAAGGGTCGGGCCTGAAGCTTTCCCTCATCCTCAAGGCCGCCTGCACCGGGTTCTACTTCGACCTGGCTACGCTCGCTTACGCCCTCATACCGCTGGCGCTCTACTTAATCGTCATGCCGCGCCGGGTGACGACGCACCGCTGGCATGTCTGGGGCGTGCGGGTGCTCTTCGCGCTGTTCGTAAGCGTGCTGGTCTTCGACATCTGCGCCGAGTACCTCTTCTTCGATGAATTCGGTACACGCTTCAACTTCATCGCCGTCGACTACCTGCTCTACACCACCGAGGTTATCGGCAACATCAAGGAGTCGTATCCCCTCCCGGTGATCTTCTCGGGCATCGCAACGGTCGCCGTTGCGGCTTCCTGGTTTCTGCGCAGGGCCATCGCCCGTGGCGCCGAGGTCACCTTCAACGGCACATACCACAAGATCGGCGCCGTGCTGCTCATCGCTCCGCTTCTCTCCTACGGCGTGGTCAACATCTCGCAATCGGCGATCTCACAGAACAACTTCGCCAACGAGATCGCCGGCAACGGGGTCTACAACCTCTTCGCCGCGTTCGTGAACAACGAGCTTTCCTTTACGAGGTTCTACCGCACCCTGCCTCAGGACAAGGTGAACGCGCGCTTGAGGACCCTGGTGGCCGAGAGAAACAACCGCTTCGCCGACCCTAAGTCCGAGCGCTTCACCAGGGAGATCCGCGGCGAAGGTCCGGAAAAACGGCTTAACCTGGTGGTGATCACCGAGGAGAGCCTCTCCGGCGAATACCTGGGCGTCTTCGGCAACAAAGACCACCTGACGCCGAACCTGGACCGCCTTGCCTCCCAGTCGCTTCTTTTCACCAACCTCTACGCCAACGGCACCCGCACCATCCGCGGCCTGGAGGCGCTCACCCTCTCCATCCCCCCCCTGCCGGGGACGTCGATCGTCAAACGTCCGAACAACGGCGGGTTCCGCTCCTGGGGTGAAATCCTGAACGGCAAGGGATACGAGTCCAAGTTCATCTACGCGGGGCACGGCTACTTCGACAACATGAACGCCTTCTTCTCCGGCAACGGTTACTCGATCGTGGACCGTCAGGACTTCGCCAAGAACGAGGTGACCTTTTCCAACGTCTGGGGGGTATGCGACGAGGACCTCTTCCGCAAGGTGATCCGCGAGGGGGACAAATCTTACGCCGCGAAGAAGCCCTTCTTCTCCATGGTGATGACCACCTCGAACCATCGCCCCTTCACCTACCCCGCCGGCCGCATCGACATCCCTTCGAAAAGCGGTGGCAGAAAGGGCGGGGTCAAATACGCCGATTACGCGATCGGCAGGCTCGTGGCCGAAGCGAGCAGCAAGCCGTGGTTCAAGGACACCGTCTTCGTCATCGTCGCGGACCACTGCGCGAGCAGCGCGGGGAAAACGGACATCCCGATCAAGAAGTACGAGATCCCGCTCCTCGTCTACTCCCCGGCCCACGTGAAACCCGCGCGCGTCGACAGGATGATGAGCCAGATCGACGTGGCACCGACCGTCCTCGGCCTGATGAATATGAGCTATAAGAGTGACTTCCTTGGGCGGGACGTACTGAAGGATTCCAAAGAGGCCCCGCGCGCCTTTGTGTCGACCTATCAGAAGCTTGGGTACCTCACCGAGGACAGGCTCCTCGTGCTCGGCCCCCAGCAGTACGCGGCACAATACAAGGTGGACAGAAAGAGCGGCAAAGCGCAAGCAGAGCCGGTCTCGGACGCCATGCTGACCGACATGCTCGCCTACTACCAGGGGGCGGATTACCTCTACCAGCACAGGCTGAACCGGATACGCTAGCGGAATCGAAACTGGATGGAAACTTCTGGGTACGGCATCTAGCCGTACCCTTTTTTCTTTTCCTCGGCACCGCCATTTATTGTGAAGTTACCGACGTGGACCTCGGTCTCGCCGACCGCTTCTTCGATTTCTCCGCCGCCCCTGTACCTGCCGTACGGGTATCTGCCGACCGCACCACAGGCTAAAGTTCCCCTTGCTGCGGCGCCACTGAGGCGCTAGTCGGCGTAGATCATCTTGCGGGTCATGCCGCCGTCGACGACGAAGTTCTGGCCGGTGATGAAGCCCGCCCGGGTCGAGGCAAGGCAAGCGACCAGTTCCGCGATGTCGTCAGCGCGTCCCACCCGGCCGACCGGGTGCTGGGCGTGATCGGCGGGGCTTAGCTCCGACTCCGCACCGTTGTGGATCCACCCCGGACTGACGCAGTTCACCCGCACCTCCGGCCCGAGGCTCATGGCAAGGGCGTGGGTGAGCGCCACGACGCCCCCCTTGCTTGCCGAGTACGCCTCGGTGTCCGCCTCCGACTGCAGGGCACGGGTCGAAGAGATGTTGACGATGCTGCCGCGGCTTTTCTTCAAATGCGGCACCGCGTGCTTCGCGCAGAGGAACACGCCGGTCAGGTTGGTGGCGATGACCCGGCTCCACTGCTCAAGCGGTAGCTCGTGCACGGGAGCGGCGTGGGCGCCCGCGAGCGCGGCGTTGTTCACCAGCAGATCGAGCAGGCCGAAGCGGGCGACGCTCCGCTCTACCATGGAGAGCACCGACTGCTCGTCCGAGACGTCCGCCTGCAGGGCAAGCAGACGCTCCGGCGCGGCGAGGCCATCCGCGGCAGCATCCGCCGACGCCCCGTCGATATCCGCCAGCACCACCGCATACCCCTCCGAAAGCAGCTTTTTAGCGATCCCGTAACCGATACCGCGCCCCGCACCCGTCACGAGCGCCACCTTCATCCCGTTTTCCTTGTCTCCCATATCCCTCCTCCTTTCCGGCTCAAACAGGCTCAAAAGCTACAACAGGGGGAGCCGGTTCGCAAACATAAATGCGATATAACCCCTTCCCAGGGTAGCCGCCACTTGACTGTAATTACACACGTACATACAATAAGGCAGGGAATGAAGCTCGATTGGGATGAGAGAAAAGGCGCGCTAAACCTGGTGAAGCATGGCTGCGACTTTGCCGACGCAGCTGAGATCTTTCAGGGAAACCACCTCGAGATCAGGGATGAACGCAGAGACTATGGAGAACCCCGCTTCATTGTCATGGGCTGCATCAAAAACCGCGTAATGGTTGCCGTGTACACTTGCAGGGGCACCGACACCATACGGATAATTTCACTGAGAAAGGCGAACATACGTGAAAAAGAGAGATTCGAAAACGCCGTCGCAAACAGACTGGGCAAGGGTTGATGCAATCAGGGAAGAGGAAATCGACTACTCGGACATTCCGGAACTGGGAGATGATTTCTTCGAGAAAGCTACCTTGACCCCCGCCAAGCAGGCCATCACGATACGGCTTGATTCCGACGTGGTGACATGGCTCAAGGAAGGCGGAAAAGGGTATCAGACGCGGGCCAACCGGATCCTGCGCAGCGTGATGGAGGCACAGAGAAAGAGAGACGGCGTGAGTGCGCCTTCCAGGAAAGGAACAAGGCCTTCCTGAGTCTGGCATCGGCCCCATCCCCATAGGCATTTCCCCTTTTAGCACGGCGATTTGTCACACCACCCCCGTATCAGCGGCCTGCTTTGTCAGAAAAATCCCCCATCCCTGCCAAAATCACATTTTTTAGCAGCGTAGCGGCAGTTTCTATGCTAGCCTTAATGCTATTTTCCAACCTGCGGAGGCAGTACCAGATTCATGCAAAGCAAAACGATTGAGAAGATACTGCAGGACGTGCGAGACGGCTCGGTAGACGTAGCGAACGCCCTGGAGAAACTGAAGCACCTCCCCTTCGAGGACCTGGGCTGCGCCACGGTGGACCACCACCGCACGTTGCGCCAGGGCTTCCCTGAAGTCATCTTCGGACAGGGCAAGAGTATCCCCCAGATGCGCACCATCATCCAGGCGCTGCTCGAGAAAGGCGGCAACGTCCTCGCGACGCGGGTGAACCGCGCCAAAGGGGCGAAGCTCATGGAGTCCTTCCCCCAGGCGGTCTACCATGCCGACGCGCGCGCGCTCACCATCGAGCAGCACCCGGTGGAGCGGCGCGGAAGGGGCAAGGTGCTCGTGGTCTGCGCCGGCACCTCCGACATCCCGGTGGCGGCCGAGGCGGTGCTCACCGCAGAGCTCATGGGGAACGAGGTGGAGAAGGTCTACGACGTGGGGGTGGCCGGCCTGCACCGGCTGCTGGCGCGCCGTGGGACGCTCTCCGAGGCCGCGGTGATCATCGTGGTGGCCGGCATGGAGGGGGCGCTCCCCTCGGTGGTGGGTGGGCTCGTGGACAAGCCGGTAATCGCCGTCCCTACCTCGGTCGGCTACGGCGCCTCCTTCGGCGGGGTCGCCGCCCTGCTCGGGATGCTGAACTCCTGCGCCGCCGGGGTGACCGTGGTGAACATAGACAACGGCTTCGGGGCGGCCTACGCCGCGAGCCTCATGAACAGGGTGCACGGATGAGGGTTCTATATTTCGACTGTTTCGCCGGTATCGCAGGCGACATGACCGTGGCCGCCATGATCGAGCTCGGGCTTCCCCTAGAGACGCTGCAACGGGAGCTCTCCGCGCTCCCCCTCTCGGGTTACACCCTGGAGTCGCACAAAACGGAACGCCACGGCGTCGCCGGCACCTCCTTCAAGGTGACCTGCATCGAGTCGGATCAACCGCACCGCCACTACAGCGGCATCGCAGCGATGATCGATAAATCCGGGCTGAAGCCCCGGGTGAAGGAGCTTGCCGGGCGCATCTTCCTCAAACTCGCCCAGGCCGAGTCCGCCGTGCATGGGGTGCCTCTCGAACGGGTGCACTTCCACGAGGTGGGCGCCATCGACTCCATCGTGGACATCGTCGGAACCGCCATCGGCCTCGACTACCTCGGGATCGAACGGGTCTGCGCCTCGGCGCTCCCCTACGGGCGCGGCTTCGTGAAGACGGCGCACGGCCTTCTCCCGGTACCAGCCCCGGCCACCGCGAGGCTCATGGAGGGGATTCCCGTCGGCCCGGACATCGGCGAAGGTGAGCGGGTGACGCCGACCGGCGCTGCCATCGTCGCGGCACTCGCCGACCGCTTCGGCGCCCCACCGGCTATGACCGTGAAAGGGACCGGCTACGGTGCTGGGGAGAAGGATTTTCCGGAACTGCCGAACCTGCTTCGTCTGGTGCTCGGTGAGGAGGCAACGCCCGGCGCGGCGCAGGAGGTGCTGGTCCTCGAGACCCACATCGACGACATGCCCGCAGAGATCTTCGGCTTCCTGATGGAGCGGCTCATGGAGGCCGGCGCCCTCGACGTCGCCTTCTCCCCTCTGCAGATGAAGAAGAACCGCCCGGGGACCCGGCTCACCGTCATCGCGAAACCGGCCGACCTCGAGCGCCTCTCAGCAATCGTGTTATCCGAGTCGAGCGCCATCGGCCTTCGCTACTATCCCGCGAACCGCATCGTCGCGCAGCGCCGCGTGGAGAGCCGCGAGACCTCCGTCGGGCGCGTGTCCGTCAAGGTGCTGGGGGACGGGCGGGTGACGCCGGAATACGATTCGTGCCGCGCCGTCGCGCTGGAAAAGGGGATGCCGCTCATCGACGTGTACCGCATCGTGGAAAGGGAGTGCAGCAAGGGATGAAAAAATTCGTAATCGTTTCAGCCACCTGGTTCGGCACCGGCTTCGCCCCCTTTGCCTCGGGGACGGTCGGGACCGCGGGGGCGATCCCTTTCTTCCTGCTCCTGTCGCGCATGCCGCTGTCGCTCTACCTTCTGACCACGGTGGCCTTCACCGTTTTCGCCTGCTGGGCCGCCGGTTTCGGCGAGGAGCTTTGGGGCGAGCACGACTCCGGAAAGATCGTCATCGACGAGGTGGCGGGGTATCTCGTCACCATGATCGCGGTCCCCGCCACCTGGATCGGGGTGCTCACCGGCTTCGTCATGTTCCGCATCTTCGACATCGTCAAGCCGCAGCCGGCGCGCTGGTTCGACCGGTCGCTCAAAAACGGCTACGGCGTGGTGATGGACGACATCGTGGCCGGGATCTACGCCTGCGCTGCGACGCACCTCGCACTGAGGTTCCTGCCGTGAGGGTATCCGTCCTCTCCATAGGCGACGAGCTCCTCTCCGGCGAGGTGGTGGACACGAACGCGGCCCACATCGCGGACCGGCTCTACGAAGCCGGCGCGCGCGTTTTCCGGCACGTCACCGTCCCGGACGACGAGGATGCCATCGTTGAGGCGATTCTCGAGCTTGCCGGGTCAAGTGACGCGGTGATCGCCACCGGCGGACTCGGCCCCACCCCTGACGACTACACGGCGCAGGCGGCGGCCCGTGCCGCGGGGGTACCGCTCGAGCTCTCGCAGGAGGCCCTCGACCATCTCGCCCGCTTCGAGGAAAGGATCGCCAGGCCGCTGCACCCGTCCAACAAGCGCCAGGCCCTTGTGCCGCGCGGGTGCCGCCTGATCCCGAACCCACTCGGCACCGCCTGCGGTTTCACGGTTGGCATCAGGGGCGCGGAGATCTCCTTCCTCCCCGGTGTCCCGTTCGAGATGGAGCGGATGCTTGCCGACACGGTCCTCCCGGCGTTGGGGAAAAGGCTTCCCGCGCCGTGGCGGCGGATCACCCTGAGACTTTTCGGCATTCCCGAGGCGGCCATAGCGGAGCGCCTGGAAGGGGCCTTGTCCGGCGGCGGCCCGGTGCAGCTTGCCTACTGCGTGAAGTACCCGGAGATCCACGTGATCCTGCGGGCCGCGGCAGCCGACGCGGCGCTTCTCGAGACGACGGCGGCTGCGGTGCGGGAGCGCCTTGCGGAATTTCTTTTCGCCGAAGACGGCGACACCATGGACTGCGTACTCGCACGGCTTTTCCGGGAGAAGAAGGTGACGCTCTCCCTCGCCGAATCCTGCACCGGCGGGATGATCGCCTCCCGGATCACCGCCATGGCAGGGAGCTCCGCGTACTTCCTCGAGGGGAACGTAACCTACAGCAACGAGGCGAAGACACGCATGCTCGGCGTGCCGGCCGAGCTCATCGAACAGCACGGCGCCGTGAGCGCGGAAGTGGCGCGCGCCATGGCCGAAGGTGCCCGAAAGGCTGCGGGCAGCGACCTCGCCGTTTCGGTGACCGGCATCGCCGGCCCCGATGGCGGCACGGCGGAAAAACCGGTCGGCACCGTGTACATCGGCATCGCCGACGCCACCGGCTGCCGCGCCGAACGTTTCAATTTCCAGGGAGACCGGACCCGCGTCCGCTCCATCACCACCTTTACCGCGCTGGATTGGCTGCGCAAACACCTCCTCACCCTCCATTAGGTAAACCGGGCGCCGACAAGCGTCCCATCACACCAGGGGGATCGCCGTGCACTTTGCACCGCTCCTACTCATAGTCGCCTGCGAGCTGCTGCTCCTTTTGATCGAGCAGTACACGCCGCTGCCGGGGTGGCTCCACTTCAGCGTCTCCGTGTCGCTGGCGACGGTGCTCCTTTGCTTCGTGGCGCTATTCAGGCAGCGCCAGGCGAGCATGGTGGACGGGCTGCGCCGCGAGATCGACGAGATGCAGCAGGAGGCGCTAAAGAGCGCCCGGCGCTACAAGAGCCTCCTCGAGGGGGCGGGCAACGCGATATTCATCTTCCACGTGAAGACGGGGCTGCTGCAGGAAGAAAACCGCCTTGGGCGTGAGCTCATCGGTTTCAGCAAGGAGGAGCTCGCCTCCATGGAGGTGCGCGACATCTTCGCCACTTCCGAACACGACCGGCTGCGCACCTTCATCTATCAGCTCGTGCGCCAGGGGGAGGCGGACTGGGACTGCGCCCAGATGAAGAGAAAGGACGGCTCCCTCTTCATGGGCGAGATAAACGCCCGCCTCATCGACCTGGGCGACGAGCAGGTGGCGCACTGTCTTTTGCGCGACATCACGGAAAAGCGGCGCACCGAGCACGAGATCTGGCAGAGAAACCGCGAGCTCTCCATCCTCAACAACATGCTTGCCAGCATGAGCCAGGGGACCGACCTGAAAACGATGCAGGAGGAGACCCTCCTCGAGCTGATGGAGCGTTTCGATGCCGAGGGTGGGACGCTGCACCTCTCAACGCCGGAGGCCCCCTCCCCCGCCCTTTGCGCCTCGCGACAGGCCCCAGCCGAACTGGAGCGGGTCATCACGGAGAGCGTGGAGGGTGGCCCTGAACGGTTGAGCGAAGTCAGCGTCGCGCCGCTTCAGGACGCCTGCAACGGCTGGGGGAGCCTCACCTCGATCCCGATCCGCTCGCAGGAGCGCCTTTTGGGCTTCATCCATCTCATCCACCGCGTCCCGCACAACTACGGCCCGAAGGAGCTCCGCTTCCTTGAGAGCGTCGGCAGGCAGATGGGGAACATCATCGAGCAGGTGCGGCTTTTCGACGAGCTCAAGTGGAAGAGCGAGGAGCTGCTCCGCTCGCACCGCCTTTTGGAGAGGAGCAGCCACAGCCTTTCCCTCTCTGAGACGAAACTCAAGCAGAACCTCGCCCTCATTGAACAGGCGCATCAGGAGCAGACCCGCCTGGATCGCATGAAGAACCAGTTCCTCGGGATGGTTTCCCACGAGTTCAACACGCCGCTCACCAGCATCGTGGCGGGCGTCGACCACCTGCTGCAGCAGGAATGGGTCTCCCAGGAAGACGCCTGCCAGGTGCTCGAGATGGTGCGCGACGGGAGCCTGCGCCTGAAGGCCCTGGTCGCCGATCTTTTGAAGCTGATCCGACTGGAGGCGCGCAGGGATGGGCTCGAGACGAGCGCCATCCACCTGCGCATGCTGCTCGAAAATCTCCTGGACCAGCTCCAGCCGCTCTTCGAGGAGCGCGGGCAGGCGATCACCCTGCGCGAACTCGATCATCTCCCCTTCTTCCAGGGGGACTGCACCTACCTGGAGCGGGTCTTCTACGAGCTTTTGCTGAACGCGATCCGCTTCAGCCCCGAAGGGGGCGAGATCGTGGTGACCGGCCGCGTCGTCGACCACGAGGCCCTCTCGGTGCGCTCCGGCACGCTCACCCGCTTCAACCCCGAGTTCCTGAGGCGCTGCGGCGAACGCTGCTATCTGGAGGTCGAGGTGCGCGACGGCGGCATCGGCATTCCGCTGGACGAGCAGCAGCGCGTCTTCGAGATCTTCTACGAGGTAGGCGAGATCCGGCACCACTCGAGCGGGCGGCGGCAGGGACGCGGGGCCGGGCTGGGGCTTGCCATCGTCAAGGGGATGGTCGAGGCGCACGGCGGCATGGTCTGGGTGGAGAGCGGCGATGGGAGTTCCTTCTTCCTCGTGCTCCCGCTCGAGCAGGAACTTATCCAGCCTGCTTTGTTTTAGAACCCGTTCTATGTTCTACGTCTAAGTTCTACGTTGCAGGCTCGTGGGGCAAGCGCGCAGGAAAATGGACGCCGACGCAAAGCGGAACCCCGATTTTTTAAGGTTCAACGTAGAACGTAGAACATAGAACGTAGAACCATGTCGTCGATCGTGCCCTTGAACCTTGCGTTTGCGGTTTTACTTGTGCTATGTGTGATGGGCTGAAAACCCAGACCCAAAAACCGCCTGGAAAGGCGAAGGAGATATAAAACGATGCTCGATAAGGAAAAAGCGGAAAAGGCCCTGGACCTGGCGATGAGCCAGATTGAGAAACAGTTCGGCAAAGGGGCCATCATGAGGCTGGGCAACGAGGAGGCGCTCCCGGACGTGGCGGCCATCCCGACCGGCTCCCTCTCTCTGGACCTGGCGCTTGGGGTGGGGGGCGTCCCCCGCGGCCGCGTCATCGAGATCTTCGGACCGGAATCCTCCGGTAAAACCACCCTCGCCCTGCACGTCATCGCCGAGGCCCAGAAACTGGGCGGCATCGCCGCCTTCGTCGACGCGGAGCACGCCCTCGACATCGGCTACGCGAGAAAGCTCGGCGTCAAGACCGACGACCTCCTCGTCTCGCAGCCGGACACCGGCGAGCAGGCACTCGAGATCGCCGAGACCCTGGTGCGCTCCGGCGCCATCGACGTCCTCGTCGTCGACTCCGTCGCCGCGCTGGTTCCGAAGGCGGAGATCGAGGGGGACATGGGTGACTCGCACATGGGCCTGCAGGCACGCCTCATGTCCCAGGCGCTCAGGAAACTCACCGGCATCATCTCGAAGTCAAACTGCTGCGTCATCTTCATCAACCAGATCAGGATGAAGATCGGCGTCATGTTCGGCAACCCCGAGACCACCACCGGCGGCAACGCCCTCAAGTTCTACGCCTCCGTGCGCATGGACATCAGGAAGATCGCGGCGCTCAAGCAGGGCAACGACATGATCGGCTCGAGAACCCGCGTGAAGGTGGTGAAGAACAAGGTGGCCCCCCCGTTCAAGGAGGTCGAATTCGACATCCTCTACGGCGAGGGTATCTCCAAGGAAGGCGACGTCCTCGACTTAGCCGTTGAGCGCAACGTCGTCGAAAAGAGTGGCGCCTGGTTCTCATACGGCAAGGAGCGCATCGGCCAGGGTCGCGAGAACTCCCGACTGTTCCTAAAGGAGCACCCGGAGATCCTCGCCGAGATCAGGGAAAAACTCACCGCACCGCAACAAGACGCCGCGTCCGGCGCAGCCTAAGCCATGACCCTCAACGAGATCCTCGGCATAGCCATGAAGGCCAAGGGGTCCGACATCCACCTGAAGGCGGGGCTTCCCCCCATCGTCAGGATCGACGGATCCCTGCGCGCCATCCCCAACGCGGAACGCCTCTCCAGCGAGGCGGTCAGGAACATGGCGTTCTCCATCATGAACGATCGCCAGAAGCGGATCTTCGAGGAGAACTACGAGGTCGACCTCTCCTACGGGGTCCCGGGGCTCGGGCGTTTCCGCGTCAACACCTTCGCCCAACGCGGCACGGTCGCCATGGTGCTGCGCGCCATCCCGATCGCCATCCCCACGCTGGAATCGCTGAACCTGCCGCCGGTCCTTAAAAAGCTCTCCCTCGAGCAGCGCGGCCTGATCCTCGTCACCGGCACCACCGGCTCCGGCAAGTCCACAACGCTCGCCTCCATGATCGACTACATCAACGAGCACAGGACCTGCAACATCATCACCATCGAGGACCCGGTCGAGTACCTGCACAAGGACAAGAAGAGCCTCATCAGCCAGCGCGAGGTCGGCTTCGACACGCTCACCTTCGGCAAGGCGCTGACCTCGGCCTTGAGGCAGGACCCGGACGTCATCCTGGTCGGCGAGATGCGCGATTACGAGACCATCGAGACGGCACTCACCGCGGCCGAGACGGGGCACCTGGTGCTCTCCACGCTGCACACCCTGGACGCCGCAGAGACCGTCAACCGCGTCATCTCCGTCTTCCCCCCCTTCCACCAGAGACAGGTGAGGATGCAGCTCGCGGGGATCCTGAGAGGGGTCATCTCGCAGCGCCTGGTGCCGCGCATGGACGGCAAGGGGCGCGTCCCCGCGGTCGAGGTCATGATCGGCACCGCCCGCATCAGGGACTGCATCGACGACAAGGAGAAGACGAAGCAGATCCCGGAGGCCATCGCCCAGGGGCATACGACCTACGGCATGCAGACCTTCGACCAGTCGCTCATGCAGCTCTTGACCAGGAAACTCATCACCTACGAAGAGGCCATGCGCCAGTCGAGCAACCCCGACGACTTCGCCCTCAAGGTATCCGGCATCTCGTCCACCTCGGACTCCAACTGGGACACCTTCACCGACGAGGCAGCTCCGGCGGAGGGTGGCGACAAGGAGCTGGTCATCGAGAAGTACTAGGTGCAGCGCGGCACGGCGCTCGACTGCTGTCTGCGGCTTCTCACCCTGCGCGACCACTCCGAGGCGGAGCTTAGAAAGAAGCTTTCCGGCAAGGGGTACGAGGAAGGGGAGAGCGAGGCGGCGGTGGCCCGGATGAAGGAGCTCGGCTACCTGGACGATCTGCGCTTCGCGCGCACCTTCGCCTCGTCGGCGCTTCGAAACGGCAGAGGGGTCGGCCCGCGGCTCAAGCTGGAACTAGCCAAGCGCGGCGTGGCCGGACCAATCGTGAGCCAGGTGCTTGAAGAGCTTTCCGGTGAGTACAGCGAGCGGGAGCTCCTGGTACAGACCATCGAGCGGCGCTATCCCGGCTTCGACCCGGCGTCCGCAAGCGACAAGGAAAAGCGGCGCATCATCGGTTACCTGCAGAGGAAGGGGTTTTCCCTCTCCGCGATCTTCAGGGAGCTGAGGGCGCAGGAGGATTGAAAGGCGGGAAGGTTCTTCAGGGAATAGCGGGGATCGCTGATTACAGCTGCCACTAAGCGCTGCTCGCGCCGAAGCGTCCCCCCCTTTGCGAAGGGGGAGCCTGCCCCCCGTAGCCTTTGCGAAGGGGGGACAGGGGGGATTTGCCTCTGCCGCCCCCGCAAAATCCCCCTAAATCCCCCTTCGCAAAGGGGGACTTTAACCTTCCCTTCCCAAGGTGAGAGAAGGCTGCTTGAACAAACATGGTTTAGATATTCCATTTCAGTTGAGGTTTTTTATGACAGGCAAAGAGATCCGGGCGCAGTTCTTCAACTTTTTTCAGAAAAAGGGTCACACCCTGGTGGAGAGCTCGAACCTCATCCCCAAAAACGATCCCACCCTGCTTTTCACCAACGCGGGGATGAACCAGTTCAAGGACGTCTTCCTGGGCCTTGAAAAACGCGACTACATCCGCGCCGTATCCTCGCAGAAATGCGTCCGTGCCGGCGGCAAACATAACGACCTCGAAAACGTCGGCCGCACCGCACGCCACCACACCTTCTTCGAGATGCTCGGCAACTTTTCCTTCGGCGACTACTTCAAGAAGGACGCGATCGCCTATGCCTGGGAATTCCTCACCGTTGAGCTCGGCCTTTCCAAGGACCGCCTCTACGTGACGGTGTACAACGACGACGACGAGGCGGCGGACATCTGGCACAACCAGGAAGGGGTGCCGCGCGAGCGCATCTACCGTTTCGGCGAGAAGGACAACTTCTGGTCCATGGGGGACACCGGCCCCTGCGGCCCCTGCTCCGAGATCTTCTGGGACAACGGCCCCGGCACCGGATGCGGCTCCCCCGACTGCGCCGTCGGCTGCGACTGCGACCGTTACATGGAGATCTGGAACAACGTCTTCATGCAGTTCAACCGCGACAAGGATGGCACCATGACGCCGCTCCCCAAACCCTCGGTCGATACCGGCATGGGCCTTGAGCGCATCTCCGCGGTCATGCAGGGGGTCACCTCCAACTACGACACCGATCTGCTGCAGGGGATCATCCGCCACATCGAGACCATCTGCGGCAAGAAGTACCGCGACGACGAGAAAGACGACGTCTCCATGCGCGTCATCGCCGACCACTCCCGCGCCACCACCTTCCTCATCTGCGACGGCGTGCTTCCCTCCAACGAGGGGCGCGGCTACGTGCTGCGCCGCATCATGCGCCGCGCCGCCCGCCACGGTAAGATGCTGGGGGTCTCCGAGCCGATGCTCTACCGCGTGGTCGACGCCGTCAACATGATGATGGGCGATGCGTACCCGGAACTGCTCGAGCGCGAGAATTACGTCAAGAAGGTGATCAAGGCCGAGGAAGAGCGCTTCATCGAGACCCTCGACCGCGGCCTCGCCATACTGAACGAGGAGACCGCTGCGCTCAGGGCCAAGGGTGACAAGGTCCTCTCCGGCGAGGTGATCTTCAAGCTGTACGACACCTTCGGCTTCCCGGTCGACCTCACTGCCGACATCGTCGAGGCTGAAGGGCTCACCCTGGACGAGGACGGCTTCGCCCTCTGCATGGAGAAGCAGCGCGTCAAGGCGAGGGAGAACTGGAAGGGGTCGGGCGAGCAGGGCCTTGCCTCCATCTACAAGGAACTGCACGGCTCCGGCATCGCGAGCGACTTCGTAGGCTACACCGAGCAGACCACCTACTCCACCATCAGCGCCATCGTAAAGGGTGGCGTCCTTGTCGAGGAGGCGAACGCCGGCGACGAGGTCGAGATCATCACCGCGAAGACCCCCTTCTACGGCGAGTCCGGCGGCCAGGCCGGCGATACCGGCAGCATCTCCACCGGTGCCGCGCACATCGAGGTGGAAAGCACCAGCCGCCCCTTCACCGACCTCATCGTGCACCGCGGCAAGGTGGTCTCCGGCAACATCCGTAACGGCGAGGCGGTCGACCTGAAGGTCGCTACCGCAGGGCGCGCCGCCACCGCGCGCAACCACACCGCGACGCACCTTCTGCAGGCAGCCTTAAGGGAAGTGCTGGGCGACCACGTGAAGCAGGCAGGCTCTCTGGTGACCCCGGACCGCCTCCGCTTCGACTTCACCCACTTCAGCCCGATGACCGCCGAGGAGATCCGCAGGGTCGAAACTATCGTGAACGGGCACGTCATGGGTAACGCGCCCGTAGACGCCCGCGAGATGGCGGCAGCCGAGGCGCTTGCCGGCGGGGCCACCGCGCTTTTCGGCGAGAAGTACGGCGACGTGGTGCGCGTGGTACGCGTGGGCGACGTGTCGATGGAGCTTTGCGGCGGCACCCACGTGCACGGCGCGGGCGAGATCGGCTTATTCAAGATCATCTCCGAGGCAGGGATCGCCGCCGGGGTGAGAAGGATCGAGGCGCAGACCGGCAACGGCGCGCTCGCCGTGGTGCACCAGATGGAAGACGAGCAGAGAAGCGTCGCCGCTCTCCTGAAGGCCGAAGGGGTGAGCGTTCTCGACCGCGTCGAGAAGCTCCTCGCGGCCCAGCGCGAACTGCAAAAAGAGCTCGAGGGGCTGCAGGCGAAGATGAACGCCTCCAAGTCCGCCGACCTCATTCAGCAGGTACGCGAGCAAAACGGCGTCAAGATCCTCTCCGTGAAGGTGGACGGCGATGCCAAGGCGATGCGCGAGCTCTCCGACACGCTGAAGGACAGGATCGGCTCCGGTATCATCGTGCTCGGGACCGCCGACGGCGTCAAGGCGAACCTCCTGGTCGCGGTCACCGCCGACCTCACCGCGCGCTGGAAGGCCGGTGACATCATCAAGGCGATCGCACCGATCGTCGGCGGCAACGGCGGCGGCAAGCCCGAGCTCGCCCAGGCCGGCGGCACCAAGCCCGAGAACCTCGCCGAGGCGCTCGAGGCCGTGTACAACATCGTAGGGTAGCAATTACGCACGCAGGTCGATAAATCCAGTAAAAGCGGGACATGCCGATGCTCGAACTGACCTCCAACCAAAGTCTCGCCCCCCTGCAGGACAGGGAAAGGAAAACCGTCCTCCTCGTCGACGATGAAGCGGTGATCCGCGACCTGTGCAAGAGGGTCCTGAACGGCTACGACATCGTTGAGGCGGCGGACGGCCAGGAGGCGTACGAGATCTTCCTGCGCGGCGGCATCGACGTGATCCTGACCGACGTGATGATGCCGAGGCTGGACGGCATCGAACTGCTGAAGAAACTCAAGGAGCGTGAGCCGACCATGGTGGTGATCATCATGACCGGCTTCGCCGATAAAGACCTCATCCTGAAGGCGCTCAAGGCGGATGCGGACGACTTCATCACCAAGCCGCTCAACCTCCTGCAGCTCAAAAGCGCCATCGAAAAGGCCCTCGTCAAGAAGGCACTCAAGGAAGAGATCGCCAACCTGAGAAACCTCGACCGCTTCAAAACGGTCTTTCTCTCGCTCATCTCCCACAAGTTCCGCACGCCGATCACCTCGATCTCGCTTTTCCTGCAGAACTTAGCCTCGGGCATCATCGATCCTTCCGACGACGGTGCCAAAGAGCACATCAAGCTGATCTACAACGAGGCTTGCTACTTGGGGAACCTCGTCACCGACCTCCTCACCTTCTCCTCGGTCATGGACAGCGGCGGCGGCCTGCATCTGGAGCCGTGCACCTTGAACCTGCTCCTCCCCAAGATCCTGAGCGAGGCCTACATCATCGCCGCCCGCCCCGGTGTCACGACGCACATCACACAGCAGACGATCCCGGAGCTTATGCTGGACCGCGACAAGATCAGCTTCGCCCTGCGCCAGGTGATCGACAATGCCATCAAGTTTTCCAGGGAAGACGGCGTGGTATGCGTCAACATGCGAAACGCCGATGGCCAGTGCGAGATCAGCGTCGAAGACAACGGCATCGGCATCTCCAAGGATCAGTTACCCAAGCTCTTCGAGAAGTTCTACCAGGTCGACGCCGACCGGACCGGCCAGGTGCGCGGCTTCGGGCTCGGTCTCTTTTACGCCCGCGAGTTCATCCGCATGCACGGCGGCAGTATCAGCATCGAGAGCGAAGAGAACCAGGGGACCCGCGTCCTGATCACCCTTCCCAACACAGCAAGCCAAAGCCCCTGATAACCTTCAGTCTTAGCCCTGTTTCAAGTTGATTATTTCCCTCTATCTGCTATATTAACGTCTTTCTGTGCACTAATTAACGCTGGAAGAGGCACCTATGCAGCATCTCATAGAAAAGGCGAGCACTCTCATGGAGGCGCTCCCCTACATCAGACGTTTTTCCGGAAAGACCATCGTCATCAAGTATGGCGGTCACGCCATGGCAGAAGAGAAGCTCAGAAAGTCTTTTGCCCTAGACATAATCCTACTCAAATACATCGGCATCAACACCGTGGTAGTGCACGGCGGCGGTCCCCAGATCAACGAGACACTGAAGCGCTACGGCATCGTGTCGGAGTTCGTTCAAGGGATGCGTGTGACGGACGCGGAGACCATGGGGGTCGTCGAGATGGTGCTCACCGGCCAGGTGAACCGCGAGGTGGTCGGCTACATCAACCAGCACGGCGGCCGTGCCGCCGGTCTCTCCGGCAAGGACGGCAGCCTCCTTGTTTGCGAAAAACTGCTCCAGGAAATCCGACGACAGGACGGCGGGGTCGAGATGGTCGACATCGGCTTCGTGGGAGATGTCGTCGAAGTGAATCCCGCCATTTTGCAGGCATTGGAGAAGGGTGGCTTCATCCCGGTGATCGCACCGGTAGGTGTGGGGCGCGACGGGCAGAGTTACAACATCAACGCGGACGTGGTGGCCGGCAAGGTTGCCGCGGCGCTCGGGGCGGAGAAGTTGATCCTTTTGACCGACGTCTCCGGTGTGAAGGACAAGGAAGGGGAGTTGCTTTCCAGCATCCCGCTTGCCGACGTCCCCGCGCTGATCGAAAACGGCACCGTGACCGGGGGGATGATACCGAAGGTCACCTGCTGCACCGACGCGCTCGCCGCAGGCGTGAAGAAGGCCCACATCGTCGACGGCAGGATCGAGCACGCCATCCTTTTGGAGATCTTCACCAACGTCGGAATAGGGACGGAGATACAGGCTTAACGCTTAACTGCCGTTCAACGTTCAACGTTCGACGTTAAACAAGTGTTGTGCCGATGGTCATCTGACCGGTACGGCACGGGACTGCCGTTCAAGATTCAAAAGTCGATGTTCAACAACTGCCGCGCCTATGGCCTTTAACCGGTACGGCGCAGCCAAGGTGGAGACGCTTCTTACGGAGGTCTTCCATCGAACGTTGAACGCTGAACGTTGAACGGGGTTTCAGGAGGTTTTATGAATTCATCAGCATGGATCGAGAAGGGCGACAAATATATCATGAAGACGTACGGCCGGTACCCGCTGGTGCCGGTTAAGGGCGAGGGGTGCTACCTCTGGGATGCGGACGGCAAACGCTACCTCGACTTCCTGGCCGGGGTGGCCGTCAACAACCTGGGGCACTGCCACCCGAAGGTGACGGCAGCACTCGCCAAACAGGCCGCGGAGCTGATCCACTGCTCCAACTACTACAATATCCCGACCCAGATCGAGCTCGCCGAGCTCCTTTGCAACCTCTCCTTCGCCAACAAGGCCTTCTTCTGCAACTCGGGCGCTGAGGCGAACGAGGCGGCCATCAAGCTCGCCAGGAAGTACAGCCGTGAGAAGTACGGCGTCGACCGCTACGAGATCATCACCGCCATCTCCTCCTTCCACGGCCGGACCATGGCGACCGTCTCGGCCACCGGCCAGGAGAAGGTGCAGAAATTCTTCGATCCGCTCCTGCACGGCTTCCGTCACATCCCCTTCAACGACGCCCAGGCGCTCAGGGAGGCCATCGGCCCCTGCACCTGCGCCGTGATGCTGGAGCCGATCCAGGGCGAAGGGGGCGTGGTGGTCCCCGACGCGGCCTACTTCCAGGAAGTGCGCAAGATCTGCGACGAGAACAACCTCATCCTCATCTTCGACGAGGTGCAGGTCGGCATGGGGCGTACCGGCAAGATGTTTGCCCACGAACACTTCGGCATAACCCCTGACATCATGACGCTCGCCAAGGCGCTGGCAGGCGGCGCCCCGATCGGCGCCATGCTCGCCACCGACCGGCTTGCCGAATCCTTCACCCCGGGCACCCACGGCTCCACCTTCGGCGGCAACCCGCTCGTGACCGCCGCGGCAGTCGCCACGATCCGCGCGATCCAGGAGGAAGGGATCCTGAACCGGACCGAGGAGATGGGCGAGTACCTGATGGGCGAACTGGAAGCGCTGCACAAGAAGTTCCCGAGCCTCATCAAGGATGTGCGCGGTATCGGCCTCATGATCGGCGTCGAGCTCGCCATCCCCGGCGGCGACATCGTGAAGACGGCACTCTCGCGCGGGCTTCTTTTGAACTGCGCCCAAGAGAAGGTGCTCCGCTTCGTTCCGCCGCTCATCGTCGGCAAGAAGGAAGTGGACGACATGATCGCCGGGCTGACCGAGATCCTGGCCGCGCTATAAAGCTTTGATTTCTCCCTCACCCTGTCCACTCTCCTCCCCCCGGAGGGGGGAGGCAGGGAGGGGGGATTTCGCCGGCACCCTTCCCCCTCCCCTACCCTCCCCCTCCGGGAGAGGGAGAGTTTGCGGAAGAGGGAAATGACGTTTCAAGGTGCCCACATCCGGCACTATCAAAACAGAGAAGCGAGAACCGCATACCATGAAAAAAGACTTCCTGGCCCTGAGCCAGTTCACCAAAGCCGAGCTGGACGCCATGTTCGTCCTCTGCAAGGACCTCAAAGCCAAGACGAAGAGCGGCGTCGAGCATCACCTCTTGAAGGGCAAGTCGCTCGCCATGATCTTCGAGAAGTCCTCGACCCGCACCAGGATCTCCTTCGAGGTCGGCATGTACCAACTGGGCGGGCACCCGCTCTTCATCTCCAGCAAGGACTCCCAGATGGGTCGCGGCGAGCCGATCAAGGACACCGCCCGCGTCATGGCACGCTACTGCGACGGCGTCATGATCCGTACCTTCGCCCAGGAGACCGTCGAAGAGTTCGCGAAATACGCCTCCATCCCGGTCATCAACGGCTTGACCGACCTGCACCACCCCTGCCAGATCATGGCGGACGTCTTCACTGTGATCGAGCACAAAGGGAGCTACGACGGGCTCAAGTTCGCCTGGATCGGCGACGGAAACAACATGGCCAACTCCTGGATCGAGGCGGCCGCCATCTTCGGCTTCGACCTGACGCTTGCCTGCCCGGAAGGTTACGACCCGAACCCGCAGGTGCTCGAGTGGGCGAAGAATAACGGCTCATCCAAGATCGTGGTCGTCCGCGACCCCAAAGAGGCCGCGAAAGACGCCGACGTCCTCAACACCGACGTCTGGGCCAGCATGGGGCAGGAAGAGGAGCAGAAGATCCGCGAAAAGGCCTTCGCAGGCTATCAGCTCGACGAGAAGCTCCTCGCCCTCGCCAAGAAGGACGCCCTCGTACTGCACTGCCTCCCCGCGCACCGCGGCGAGGAGATCAGCGACGGCGTGATCGAAGGCCCCAACTCCGTCGTATGGGACGAAGCAGAGAACCGCCTGCACGTGCAAAAGGCCATCATGGCCACCTTGATGAAATAAAGAACAGACGGCCATACCCGAAAGGGACGGCCCGCCGATCAACGACCAAAGGAGAACCCATGGCAAAGAAAGAAGTGAAAAAGATCGTCCTCGCCTACTCGGGCGGGCTTGACACCTCCATCATCCTCAAGTGGCTCAAGAACGAGTACGGCTGCGAGGTGGTGACGTTCTCCGCAGACCTCGGCCAGGGCGACGAGCTCGAGCCGGTACGCGAGAAGGCATTCAAGACCGGCGCCGACAAGGTGTATATCGACGATCTGCGCGAGGAGTTCGTGCGCGACTTCGTGTACCCGATGTTCCGCGCCAACGCGATCTACGAGGGTTCCTACCTGCTCGGCACCTCCATCGCCCGCCCGCTCATCGCCAAGCGCCAGATGGAAATCGCGCAGATCGAGGGTTGCGACGCCGTTTCCCATGGCGCGACCGGCAAGGGCAACGACCAGGTGCGCTTCGAGCTTGCCTACTATCACTTCAACCCAGCCATCACCGTGGTCGCACCGTGGAGGGAGTGGAAGCTCAACTCCCGCCAGGCGCTGATCAACTACGCGAAGAGAAACGACATCCCGATCCCGATCACCAAGAAGCGTCCCTGGTCTTCCGACAGGAACCTCCTGCACATCTCCTTCGAGGGCGGCATCCTGGAAGACACCTGGCTGGAGCCGCCCGAGAACATGTACGTGCTCACCAAGTCGCCGGAGAAGGCCCCCAACAAGCCGCAGTACATCGAGATCGAGTTCGAGAAGGGTAACGCGGTCGCCGTCGACGGCGTGCGCATGTCCCCGGCGGAGCTTCTGGCCCACCTGAACACCATCGGCGGCGAGCACGGCATCGGCCGTGTCGACCTCCTCGAGAACCGCTCGGTCGGCATGAAGTCCCGCGGCGTCTACGAGACCCCGGGCGGCACCATCCTGCGCGAAGCCCACATGGCGGTCGAGCAGATCACCATGGACCGCGAAGTCATGCACCTGAGGGATTCCCTGATCCCGCGCTACGCCGAGATGATCTACAACGGCTACTGGTTCTCGCCTGAGCGCGAGATGATGCAGTGCATGATCGACGACTCGCAGAAGACCGTGAACGGCGTCGCACGCCTCAAGCTCTACAAGGGTCACGTGCGCACCGTGGGCAGGAAGTCGGAGTCCGACTCCCTCTTCAACCTCGACTTCGCGACCTTCGAGAAGGACCAGGTTTACAACCAGGCGGATGCCGAGGGCTTCATCAAGCTGAACTCGCTCAGGCTCAGGATCCGCTCCCTGATGCTGGCCAACAAGAAGTAGGTAAAGGGAAGTATCTGGAGGCTCATAGGGGCACGAGACACTCGTGCCCCTATCCGTGTATATGGAGCAAAACGGTTTCAAGGCGAGTCACATCGTCACTTCGGTGGTCGCGGTCATAATCGACAACGACGGCCGGGTGCTCCTCACCAAGAGGAACGTACCCCCTTTCCAGGGGGAATGGGTGATGCCCGGCGGCAAGATCGACCTCGGTGAACCGATCGTGGCGGCCCTCAAGCGCGAGGTCCGGGAAGAGGTCGGCCTCGAGGTGGAAGTGGGAGACCTGATCGACGTCTTCGAACACGTGACGCCGGGAGAGGACAACTATCACTTCATCATCATCTATTACCGGTGCACGCCGCTTTACTGCGACGTGAACCACAACAAGGACGAAGTGGCCGAGGCCCGCTGGGTCGAACCGGGCGAACTGGAGCAGTACAAGATCCCCGCCGGCGCCCGCTTCATCCTTACGAAGATCTTTGAAAGCAATTGACGATTGACAATTGATACGGCGACCTGCCACTTCATACCGGCAAAGCGCAGCGTCGTGACAATTGGCACTTGTCTCCGGGCGTTAATTGTCAATTAGTCAATTTTCCATTGTCAATCGGGGTGCTGCTTGGTCAAGATCGTCGAGAAACAGGTCCAGCTTGATTTCCCCCTCGGGCATCACCTGCACTGCCTCATCGCGCAGATACCGAACCGATTGCAGCGCCGCGATCACCTGTTCACGCTCGCCGACGTCGAGGAGCAGTGGCGCCTGGTGCGCAGCGTGCTCGACCTGGTCGCCGAAGGCTCCGGCAACCTGAAGCGACTGCACTTCCTGATGTTCCCCGAGACCTCGGTACCGCTCTCCCGGTTCGACGACCTTCTGAACATCATCGGCGAGCGTTTCCGCCCCAACACGGTCACCATGTTCGGGCTGGAACAGATCCGCCTGGAGCAGTACCGGGCGCTGCTCAGACGCTTCGAGGAGGACAACGCCGAGGCGCTCGACTGCGTGGAACGCGACATCGACTCGGGCGACATCCTGGGTATGCCGGTCAACTGGTGCTGCATCGCCATCAAGGAGCGTGACGGGCGGCTCAGGGTCTTTCTGGAGGCGAAGACGCACCCTTTCCGGGGCGAGGAGTTCCTGGACAAGGACCACGACCTGTACCGGGGGCGGCACTTCTACCTGTTCCGCGCCCAGCCGGCCTGCTTCAATTTCATGACGGTCATCTGCCTTGATTACCTGTACCGGGACCTCTACTCCTCCAACATCAAGCAGATCATCGATCACGCGGACCGGCTCTTCTTCACCATGAGGCAGTCGCTCGACGCCCTCTTCGTGATCCAGTGCAACCCGAAGCCCGAGCACCGCTCCTATCGCGAGGTGCTCACCGGCTTCTACGGCGAGTTCTTGGAGGACACCCCCGGCGTGCGGGAGACGGTGACCGTCTTCGGCAACTGCTCGGACGAAAGCGAGATCGAAGGGGTGCGTTGCCAGAGCTGTTACGGGGTTTCCTTCGTGGCGATCAGCGCGCGCCACAAGATGTCCCCCTTCCAGGACCGTGAGTTCGCCAGCGACGACTTCGAGGGCGCACCGGTCTGCCGCCTGCGCTTCGGCACGGGAACGAGGCTTTACTACTTCAACCTGCCGCTCTACCACGAACTCGACCCGAGAAGCTCGCGGGTCCCCTTGAAGGTGCACTCGGTGCTGCGCTGGGCCGACGATGCCGGATGGGTCAAGGTGGGCGACGGCGAGGGGCAGGTTTTGTAAAAAGCTATTCAACGCAAAGACGCAAAGGCGCGGAGACGCAAAGAAAGTCTTAGAGGGTTAAAACCTTTGCCTGTTCCTGGTTTCCTAGCGTCTTGGCGGCTTTGCGCCTTTGCGTTAGGTCGTTAATGTTTTACGGGATTCAAAGGCAAAGGCTTCAACGCAAGGGCGCGGAGACGCAAAGTAAAAACTAGGGACGGGTAAAACTAATGTTTTTCTTTGCGCCTTAGCGCCTTAGCGTCTTTGCGTTAAAGAAGTTGCAGTTCCACCAAAAATCAGCAGCAGGAGACCGAAAGACATGTCCAAAGACAAACTGTGGGGCGGACGCTTCACCCAGCCCACCGACAAGTTCGTAGAAGAGTTCACCGCCTCCATCAACTTCGACAAGCGCCTGTACCACCAGGACATCCGCGGCTCCATCGCCCACGCCACCATGCTCGGCAAGCAGGGGATCATCCCGGTTGCGGACGTCGAGGCAATCGTGCACGGCCTCAGGGAAATCCTGGACAAAATCGAGGCGGGCGATTTCGACTTCTCGGTCTCCCTGGAAGACATCCACATGAACATCGAGGCGCGCCTCTCCGAGAAGATCGGCGACGCAGGCAAGAGGCTCCACACCGGCCGCTCCAGAAACGACCAGGTCGCCCTCGACATCCGCCTCTACATGCGTGACGAGCTGGTGGAGATCTCCGCCTACATCGACCTCCTGATCGACTCTCTCATCTACCAGGCAGAAGAGAACCTGGGCGTTATCATGCCCGGCTTCACCCACCTGCAGACCGCGCAGCCGATCCTCTTCTCGCACCACATGATGGCCTACCACGAGATGCTCAAGCGCGACAAGGGGCGCATGGAAGACTGCCTGAAGCGCACCAACGTGCTGCCGCTCGGCGCGGGCGCCCTGGCCGGGACCACCTTCCCGATCGACCGCGAACACGTGGCGGAGCTTCTGGAGTTCCCCGAGGTGAGCAGAAACTCCCTCGACTCGGTCTCCGACCGCGACTTCGCCCTCGAATTCTGCGCCGCCGCCTCGATCCTGATGATGCACCTCTCCCGCTTCGCCGAGGAGCTCATCCTCTGGTCCACGAGCGAGTTCAAGTTCGTTGATCTCTCCGATTCCTTCTGCACCGGCTCCTCCATCATGCCGCAGAAGAAAAACCCGGACGTCCCGGAGCTCGTGCGCGGCAAGACCGGCCGTGTCTACGGCAACCTCATGTCCCTGCTCACGCTGATGAAGTCGCTCCCGCTCGCCTACAACAAGGACATGCAGGAGGACAAGGAGCCGCTCTTCGACACCATCGACACCGTGAAAGGGTCGCTGAAGATCTTCGCGGACATGGTGCGCGAGATGCAGGTGAACGCGGAGCGTATGAAGGTCGCGGCCGCCGCCGGGTTCTCCACCGCGACCGACGTGGCGGACTACCTGGTCAGGAAGGGGATCCCGTTCCGCGATGCGCACGAGATCGTGGGCAAGGCGGTGCGTTACTGCATCGAGAACGAGATGGACATCCCGGAGCTCTCCCTCGCCGAATGGCAGATCTTCTCCGGGCGCATCGAGGACGACATCTTTGACGCAATCACCCTCGAAGCATCAGTCAACGCACGCAAGGCGACCGGCGGCACCGCACTCGAGAGGGTGAAGGCCGAAATCGCCCGGGCGAAGGAAGGACGTTAGCCGTGGCGGCATCGCGTCGACTCCTTCCCGCCGTGGCAGTTGCGGCGTCGCTTGCCATCCTTGCCGGATGCGGCAAAAAAGGAACGCTCGTCCCCCCCGAGGCGCTGGTCCCGGCACCGATCACCTCGCTCGCCGTGGCGCAAAAGGGAGGAGAACTCCAGGTGAGCTGGAGCGGACCCGGCAAGCAGGAGGGAGGCGGTAAGCTCGAGAACCTCGCCGGCTTTCTACTGTTCCGGCGCAACGTGCTCCCACCCAGCGAGGACTGCGAGGAGTGCCCCGGCGCCTACAGCCAGCTCACCAAGGTGGATCTGGAGCTTCCCGAAAAGGTACGCCGTGCCGGCGGGCTCTGGATCTACGACGACTTCGACCTGCAGAAGGGGCGGACCTACCAGTACAAGGTGCGCTCTTACAGCAAGGACGGGGCGCAGAGCAAGGACTCCAACAAGGTGCGGCGCTCCGCGGTCACGCCCCCGCTTCCTCCGGTGCTCGAGGCGCACGGCTCTCCCAACGAAGTGGAACTGACCTACGTCGCCCTCCCCCCCGAGGAGGGAACCTTCGTCGGCTACAACATCTACAAGAGCAAGAAGGACGAACCGGTGCCGCTCGCTCCGGTCAACAAGGAGCCGCTTGCCGGTACCACCTACCGGGACCAGGAGCTGGTGCTCGGGTTGACCTACCGCTACACGGTGACGAGCGTTGCCAAGGTCGGCGCCGACACCGTCGAGAGCGCCCCCTCCAATGTCGTAGAAGCCGGGCTCGTGCTGCCGGAGTAGGCACGTTGCCTTTTCAGGTGGTTCATGATAATAACCGGGAACGCTAAATAACATGAAGACGCCCTTCGCGGGGCGTATTTGGAGCAGGCATGAAGATTACAAGAGCAGAGGTCGAACACGTAGCACGGCTCGCCCGACTGGAGCTTACCGACGCGGAGCTGGATACCTTCACCGGCCAGATGGACGGCATCCTCGCCTACGTCGAGAAGCTGAACGCACTGGACACCGACGGCATCGTCCCCACCTCGCACGCGGTCCCCATGGAGAACGCCTTCAGGGCCGACGAGCCGACCGGCTCGATCGGCGTGGAAAACGCCCTCGCCAACGCGCCGCAGCGCGCCGAGAGCTTCTTCAGGGTGCCGAAGGTCATCGAATAGTCAGTCTAGTCTGACCAGTCCGACAGGTCCGACTGGTCGGACACTACAAGATCGGAGTGTTTAATGGAAATTTTCGACCTTACCATACACGAGCTGCACGACAAGCTTAAGGCGAAGGAGGTCTCCTCGGTGGAGGCTACCCGCGCCATGCTGGACCGCATCGAGGCCGTGGACGGCCAGGTGAACGCCTACATCACGGTGACCCCGGAGCAGGCACTAGTCGAGGCGGAAGCCGCGGACCGCCGCATCGCTGCAGGCGACATCGCCCCCCTCACCGGTATCCCGATGGGGCTCAAGGACATCTTCATCACCAAGGGGATCCGCACCACCTGCGGCT
Source organism: Geomonas ferrireducens (assembly GCF_004917065.1). Taxonomy (NCBI): domain Bacteria; kingdom Pseudomonadati; phylum Thermodesulfobacteriota; class Desulfuromonadia; order Geobacterales; family Geobacteraceae; genus Geomonas; species Geomonas ferrireducens. The sequence continues at coordinate 1,738,308 of NZ_SSYA01000001.1, read as the reverse complement.
CCCGCATCCTGGAAAACTTCGTCCCTCCCTACGACGGCACCGCGGTCGCCAAGCTGAAGGAACAGGGCGCGGTCATCGTGGGGAAGCTGAACCAGGATGAATTCGCCATGGGGAGCTCCAACGAGTCCTCCTATTTCGGCCCGGTGAAAAACCCCTGGAACCTCGAGTGCACCCCGGGCGGCTCCTCCGGCGGCTCCGCCGCTGCCATCGCCGCGCGCACCGCTACCGCGACGCTTGGCACCGACACCGGCGGGTCCATCCGCCAGCCGGCCTCGCACTGCTCCTGCGTCGGCGTGAAGCCGACCTACGGCCGCGTCTCCCGCTACGGAGTCATCGCCTACGCCTCCTCGCTCGACCAGGTTGGCCCGCTCACCCGCGACGTTACCGATGCCGCCCTGCTCCTCGGTGCGGTCGCCGGCTACGATCCCAAGGACTCCACCTCGGTCAACACCCCGGTGCCGGACTACCTCGCGGGGCTTAAGAGCGGCGGCAAGGGGCTCAAGATCGGCCTTCCCAAGCAGTACTTCATCGAAGGACTCGACCCGGACGTGAAGCGCGCCATGGACGAGGCGATCGCGCTGTACAAGAGCCTGGGCGCCGAACTGCGCGAGGTGAGCCTGCCGCACACCGAGTACGCCGTCGCCACCTACTACCTGATCGCCACCGCCGAGGCATCCTCGAACCTCGCCCGTTACGACGGCGTCCGCTTCGGCCACCGCGCCGATGAGATCCGGGGCCTGAAGGAGATGTACGCGAAGACCCGCGCCGAAGGGTTCGGCTCGGAGGTGAAGCGCAGGATCATGCTCGGCACCTACGCGCTTTCCTCCGGCTACTACGACGCCTACTACGTAAAGGCCCAGAAGGTCCGGACACTGATCATGCAGGACTTCCTGAACGCCTTCAACGAGGTGGACGTGCTGCTCACCCCGATCGCGCCGACCCCGCCCTTCAAGATCGGCGAGAAGCTGGCCGACCCGCTGCAGATGTATCTTTCCGACATCTTCACCATTCCGGTGAACCTGGCCGGGACCTGCGGCATCAGCATCCCCGCCGGTTTCAGTGCGGCGGGACTTCCCATCGGGCTGCAGCTGATCGGCAAACCGTTCGGCGAAGCGACCATCCTCTCCACCGCGTACGCGTTCGAGCAGGAGACCCAGTGGCACCTGAAGAAGGCGCCGCTGTAAAACCAAAACCTGAAAGCTCAACACGGAGTACTCGGAGGTACACAGAGGTTCACAGAGGAAAGGCAAACTTCAGGGTTTTAAACCAAAACCTTTTTGCTTCTCCTCTGTGCCCTCCGTGATCCTCGGTGCCCTCTGTGTTCATGCTTTTGCTTTAGACGGAGCCACTATGAAATATCAGGTCGTCATCGGGCTTGAGGTACACACCCAGCTCACCACCAACACCAAGATCTTCTGCGGCTGCTCGACGAAGTTCGGCTCGGAGCCGAACTCCCAGACTTGCCCGGTTTGCCTAGGCTTCCCCGGCGCGCTTCCGGTCCTGAACCGGCAGGTGGTGGAATACGCCATCCGCGCGGGCCTCGCCACCAACTGCTCCATCACCCAGAGAAACGTCTTCGCCCGGAAGAACTACTTCTACCCGGACCTCCCCAAGGGGTACCAGATCAGCCAGTTCGACCTCCCCATCTGCCAGCACGGTCACCTCGACATCGAGGTTGAAGGGGAAACGAAGCGGATCGGCATCACCCGCATCCACATGGAGGAGGACGCCGGCAAGCTGGTGCACGCCGACATCTCCGAGGTGGGGGACGATTCCTGTGTCGACCTGAACCGCGCCTGCACGCCGCTTCTCGAGATCGTCTCCGAGCCGGACATGCGCTCCCCGGACGAGGCGATCGCGTATCTCAAGAAGCTGCACCAGATCGTCATGTACCTCGGCATCTGCGACGGCAACCTCGAGGAGGGAAGCTTCCGCTGCGACGCGAACGTCTCGCTCATGCCGGTAGGCTCCACCGTCTTCGGCACCCGCGCGGAGCTCAAGAACATCAACTCCTTCAAGTTCATCAAGCAGGCGATCGAGTACGAGATCGAGCGTCAGGCCGAGATCCTCGACGATGGCGGCAAGGTGATCCAGGAGACCCGCCTCTTCGACCCGAACACCGGCACCACCCGCTCCATGCGCGGCAAAGAGGAGGCCCACGACTACCGCTACTTCCCGGACCCGGACCTCGTCCCGGTGCTGATCGCGGACCAGTGGATCGAGGACGTGCGCGCCGAGCTCCCCGAGCTTCCGGAGGCGAAGCGTGCCCGCTACGTCGCCGAGCTTGGGCTTCCCGAGTACGACGCCGAGGTGCTTGCATCGAGCCGCGAACTCGCCCAGTACTACGAGGAGACCGTCGCCCTCTTCCCGCAGGCTAAGATCGTTTCCAACTGGGTCATGGGCGAGGTGGCACGCGCCCTGAACGACGACAACAACCGCTCCATCACCGACTGCCCGGTCACCCCTGCCCTCCTCGCCGACCTTCTGAAGCTCATGGAGAAGGGAACCATCTCCGGCAAGATCGCGAAGACCGTCTTCGACGAGATGTACAAGACCGGCAAGGCGCCGGAGAAGATCGTCGAGGAGAAGGGGCTGGTGCAGGTCTCCGACACCGGTGCCATCGAGGCCATGGTCGACGAGGTGCTGAACAACAACCCCGGCCAGGTCGAGCAGTACCGCGGCGGCAAGGAGACCGTTTTCGGCTTCTTCGTAGGCCAGGTGATGCGCGCCTCCAAAGGGAAGGCGAACCCGGCGGTGGTGAACGAGCTGCTGCTTAAGAAACTGAAAGCATAAAGACCAGACAAGGCAATTAACGCAAAGACGCCAAGGCGCGAAGACGCGGAGAAAAGCTATTCGGGATTAAGGCCTTAAACCCGTTTTCCGGTTTACCCTTTGCGTCTCTGCGGCTTTGCGTCTTTGCGTTAAAGCTTTAAAACGAGGTGGACGATGTCCTTCAGAACCATAGAGTGGCGCGACAACAAGGTGATCATGATAGACCAGACGAGGCTCCCCGCCGAGGAGGTCTACAACGAGTACACCGACTTCCAGGGGGTCGCCGAAGCGATCCGCGGCATGGTGGTTCGTGGAGCCCCGGCCATCGGCATCGCCGCCGCCATGGGGGTCGCCCTCGGCGCCCGCGAGATCATCGCCGACGGCTTCGACACCTTCTACCGCCAGCTCGAAAACGTCTGCGACGTGTTAGGCCGCACCCGCCCCACCGCGGTCAACCTCTTCTGGGGACTGGAGCGCATGAAGCGCGTGGCGCTGCAGCACAAGGAACTGGACCTGCACTCGATCCGCGAGCTTCTGAAGGCCGAGGCGATCAGCATTGAGGCGGAGGACCTCGCCATCTGCAAGGAGATCGGCCGCCACGGCGCCGCCCTCGTCAAGGAGGGGGCTTCCATTCTCACCCACTGCAACGCCGGAGGGCTTGCCACCGCGGGCTACGGTACCGCGCTCGGCGTGATCCGCGGCGCCCACGAGGCGGGCAAGAACATCCGCGTCTTCGCCGACGAAACCCGCCCCTGGCTCCAGGGTGCGCGCCTCACCGCCTGGGAGCTGATGAAGGACTCCATTCCTGTCACCCTCATCTCGGACAACATGGCCGGCTGGCTCATGAAGAGCGGGCAGATCGACTTCTGCGTCGTCGGCGCCGACCGCATCGCCGCAAACGGCGACACGGCGAACAAGATCGGCACCTACAGCGTCGCCGTCCTCGCCAAGGAGAACCGGATCCCGTTCTACGTCGCGGCCCCCATCTCCACCCTCGACCTGAAACTTTCCAACGGCGACCAGATCCCGATAGAGGAACGCGCCCCGGAAGAGGTGACCAAGGTGCAGGGGGTAACCATCGCGCCCGAAGGGGTCAAGGTCAGAAACCCTGCCTTCGACGTCACCCCCGCCCGCTACATCACCGGCATCATCACCGAAAAAGGGGTGGTGCGCGGCGATTACGAGAAGGAACTCAGAGCACTGGTCGGGCTATGAGCCGCCTTTCCGACCTCGCCGCACTGCTGCTGTCCGCCCTGTCGCAGCCGGACAAAGGTGACCTCCCACATCTCCTGGAGCAGGGAGGCTTCAGCTACGGTGCACGCACGGTCGAGAACCTTAGGCTTCTTTCCGAAGTACTGCCGGGCGAGCGGCTTGTCGAGGTGGCCATCGCCTCGCTCGCCGCTCCCATGCCTGACATGGCGTTGAACGGCCTCGAGCGCATCAGCACCATCGTCACGCGCGACATGCTCGTCAACCTCTGCTCACGCCGCGCGCTCACCGCGCAGCTCATGAACATCTGCGGTTCCTCCCCCTTCCTCACCACCATCATCTGCCGCGATCCCTCGGCACTGCAGCGACTCTTCATGGACCGCGAGATCATGATCCGGCGCACCGAAGAGGAGATGCTGGAGGCCCTGCGCCTGCGCATCCCGGAAGGGACCGGGTACGCCGAGATCTTCTCCCACCTGCGCCGTTTCAAGTACGCCGAGATGCTGCGCATAGCCGCCCGCGACCTGAACGGCCTCGCCCCGCTGGAGGAAGTCACCGCGGAGCTTTCCTCCCTTGCGGCCGCGACGCTGCAGATCGCCTACGAGACCGCCTACCGCGAGCTCGTGCGCGAACACGGCACCCCGATGGAAGAGGGGGCCGACGGACCGGTGCCGGCGGAGTTCACCATCATCGGCATGGGGAAATTCGGCGGGCGGGAACTCAACTTCTCCTCCGACATCGACCTCATCTACTTCTACTCGTCCGACAAGGGAGAATGCACCGGCGTCCCCGACGGACGCGGCGGCTTCAGGAACAAGCTGTCCCTGCACGCCTTCTTCGTGAAACTCTCCGAGATGGTGAGCCGCGCCATCTCCCAGGTCACCGAGGACGGCTTCGTCTTCCGCGTCGACATGGGATTACGACCCGACGGCAAGGGTGGGGACCTCGCCACCTCGATGCGCTCCGCCGAGGTGTACTACGAGGCTTGGGGACAGTCGTGGGAGCGCGCCGCCATGATGAAAGCGCGTCCCGTGGCGGGTTCCATCGAGCTTGGTGAGCGCCTGCTCGCCGCGCTCACCCCATTCGTCTACCGCCGCTACCTCGATTACAACCTGATCGAGGACATGATGGCGATGAAGAAGAAGATCGACGCCTCGCTCGCCAGGAAGCAGGAGGGCGAGGTCAACATCAAGCTCGGCCGCGGCGGCATCCGCGAGATCGAGTTCTTCATCCAGGCCCTGCAACTGGTCTACGCCGGGAAGAACCCGCAGTTGAGGGAGCGCAACTCGCTCAAGGCCCTGAAGACCCTGTACCAGGCCCGCCTCATCAAGGAGATCGATTGCGCCTCGCTCTCCGACGCCTACCGCTTCCTGCGCACCGTCGAGCACCGCATCCAGGTGGTGCAGGAGCGCCAGACCCACGCCCTGCCGCGCAAGGACGAGGAGCTTTTGGCCCTGGCGCGGCGCTGCGGTTACCTTAGAAAGGACGGGCTGCAGCGTTTCAGCGAGACGCTGGAGCGGCACCGCCGCGCCGTCTCCGCCATCTACGGCGACCTCTTCCTGTCCCGCGACGAGAAGATCAAGGAGGAGGTCCTCCCCGAGGTCCACTTCTTCTTCGACCATAACGCCGACCCCGACCTCATCAAGGACATGCTCGAGGAGCGTCGCTTCGAGCACCCGGACGCCGGCTACGAGAACCTCCTCGTGCTGCGCGACGGTCCGGCCAAGGTGAACCTCACCGAACAGGGGCGCCGCACCCTGGAGAAGATCGCGCCGCTCTTTTTGCAGGAGGTCTTCTCGGCTCCCGACCCCGACCTCGCCCTCACCAACCTGGAGCGTTTCCTCTCCTCGCAGCGCACCAGGTCCTCGATATACGCCCTGCTGGCCGAGAACCGGGACATCCTGAAACTACTCACCTCGCTTTTCGGGATGTCCGAGTTCCTCTCCAAGATCTTCATCGGGCACCCGGAACTGCTCGACAGCATGGCCTCGCACGGCTACGCCTACCTGCAAAAGGAACGCGCTGCCATGGCGAAGGAGCTGGATACCTTTCTCACCCAGGCGGACGGATTCGAGGAGCAGTTGGACGCCATGCGAAGCTACCGTCACGAGGAGTTCCTGCGCATCGGCATGAACGACATCTACGGCAAGATGAAGCAGCCGGAAGTAGCGCAGCAGCTGACCGATCTCGCCGACGTGACCCTCGCCGCCGCCTGCTGCATGGCGACCGGAGAACTCGCCCGTTTCGGGCGTCCGATGGTGGTCGAGGAGGACGGCACGAAGCACGAAGCCTCCTTCGCCATCGTCGCCATGGGGAAACTGGGGGGCTTCGAGCTCAACTACCACTCCGACCTCGATATCATCTATATCTACGACGGACAGGGGTTCACCGACGGCGAAAAGAGCATCACCAACCGCGAGTACTTCGCCAAACTGGGTCAGAAGATCATCCTGGTACTCACCACGCAGACCCGCGAGGGGTACGCCTACAAGATAGATACAAGGTTGCGCCCTTCCGGCAATGCAGGACCTCTCGTCACCTCGCTGGAATCCTTCCAGAGCTACCATGCCGACGAGGCGCAGATCTGGGAGCGCCAGGCGCTCACCAAGGCGCGGGTGACCTACGGCGATCCGCGCCTCAAGGCGGCCATCGAGCGGGTCATCGAGCAGACGGTGTACGGCGCGAGCGCCGACGAAGGAGTGCGCACGGAGATCCACCGGCTCAGGATGCGTATGGAGAACGAGCTCGCCAAGGAGTCGACCGGCAGCTACAACATCAAGACCGGGCGCGGCGGCATGGTGGACGTCGAGTTCATTATCCAGTTCCTGCAGCTCAAATACGGCTGCGAGCACGGTGAGATCCGCTGTCCCAACACCCTTGAAGCGATGGACGCCATGCGCATGCAAGGGCTTCTCAGCGAGCCGGATTACCAGGCCTTAGCCGAGGGGTACCGCTTCCTGCGCCGCCTGGAAAACCGGCTGAGGATCATCCACGACTACTCGATGAACGATCTGGGTGGACCACTCAAGTACCTGAACAAGCTGGCGCGACGTCTTGGTTACGATCCGATGCTCAAGAACCCGGGACAGGCTCTCATGGCCGATTACGAGCGGGTGACCGAGGCGGTACGCGAGGTGTACGGCAGGATACTCGGAGGCGAAGCTGGTGGACCGGCCGTTTCCGTTCCCAATTCCCCGCCCCAGGAGGGGGAGGGTTAGGGAGGGGGAGCGCAGCCTCTTTGACCGGCTCATCCCCCCTCCCAGCCTCCCCCCTCCGGGGGGAGGCGCAAGCGTCCTCAGGACCGAGGGCAATGGACCGACCCCGGCATGGGGTCTTTTTATTTAGGAGGCAACATGGAAGTAAGAATCTACTACGAGGATACCGACGCGGGCGGGGTGGTGTACCACTCCAATTACATAAGCTACATGGAGCGGGCGAGGACCGAATTTCTCAGGACGCACGGGCTTTCGGTGAGAGAGATGCACGACAAGGGAATCATCTTCCCCGTGGTGCACATCGACGCCAACTTCCGCGCACCGGCTCGGCTGGACGACCTGCTGGTGGTGCGTACCCAGATCGCGGTGCTGAAAAACAGCTCTTTCACGGTGGCGCAGCAGGTGGTTCGGAAGGATGACGAAAAACTGCTCGTGGAGGCGAGGGTGACGCTTGCCTGCGTCAGCCCGGAGATGAAGGCAAAGCGTTTGCCGAACGAGATCAGGGAACTGTTCACGAGGCTTCTGGAGGAGAACCCGCAGGAAGGTTGAGGCATCGATGACAGCCGTGCACTCACCCTCTGCGGAATGTATAGCAGTAATTCAGGGGAACCTAGCGACTCAGCCCCTCTTTCTGGAAAAAGAAGCCTTCATGCTCCCCCCTTTGCGAAGGGGGGACGGGGGGGATTTGCTTTTCCTCGACACATCAAACTATCTCTTCAAACCGCAGCCTCTTCCAGCTCCCTGTCTGTCTCGAATCTAACGATATGATCCTGGACCGCCATTTACCAACCAAGGCAAATCCCCCCTGCAAAGGGGGGGACGCAAGGCCGACTATGGTACTTCGTGGTCAGGCATGTATTTACGGACAGCTGCGCTTAGAAGGGAGTGAGTGTGCGTTAGTTGGCGGGGGGCGTCTTCTGCTTTTCCCGGCGCTCCTCGAGCAGCATGTCGATGGCCAGGATGAAAACGCCGACGCAGATGGCGGAATCGGCGATGTTGAAGGCGGGCCAGTGGTGCCCCTTCCAGTGCACGTCGAGGAAGTCGATCACCTCACCCAGACGGACGCGGTCGATCATGTTGCCGAGCGCGCCGGAGAAGATGAGCGACAACGAGGCCACGTTCAGCTTCTGGTCGTCGCGCAGCTTGCTGACCGCCACCAGGATGACCACGACGGCAACGGTCGACACCAGCAGGAAGAAGGGAAGCCGGTAGGCCGACGAGGAGAGTATGCCGAAGGCCGCCCCCTTGTTGCGCAGATAGGTGATGTTGAAGAGCCCCTCGATGACGGGGAAGGAGCTGTGCAGGGTCATGGACTTGTCGATGTAGACCTTGCTCACCTGGTCCAGCACCAGCACCAGCGCAGAGATCGCCGCGAGGATGATGTATTTGAGTTTCATAGGGTCCTTTAGGTCTGATATCCCCTCTTCGACTTCCGGACCTTCGCCAAGGCTTCAGTCCGCAGGTGGGAAGAGGGACAGGGTGAGGGAGTAGCCCCCTCACCCGCCCAATTATTTCACCGCCGCAAGGCACTTCGGGCAGATCGCCGGATGCTCGGCGTCCTTGCCCAGCTCTTCGCTGTAGCACCAGCAGCGCTCGCACTTCTCGCCGGGGGCGGCGGAAACCGCCACCTCAAGCCCTTCGATCCCCTCCGCCTGGTACACCTCACCGGAAAGACTGTCGCAAAGCTCAGCCTTCGAGACGATGAAGATCTCCGGAAGCTGCGCCGCATACTCCTTGAGGAATGCCTCGGTGTCGCCGCTTGCCTTCAGCGAGACGGCGGCGTCGAGCGAGTGCCCGATCACCTTCTTCACACGGGCAAGCTCGAGCGCCTTGGAGACCTCAGAGCGGATCTTGATGATCTTCTCCCAGCGGACGGCAAGCGCATCGTCCTTGACCTCGGGGGTGAGCGCCGGGAAGAGCGCCAGGTGCACGCTCGACTCGCGGTTGCCGGGCATCTCCGCCCAGACCTCTTCGGCGGTGAAGGAGAGCACCGGCGCCACCATGCGCACCAGGGCGTCGAGCACCTTGTACATCACGGTCTGGCCGCTTCTCCTTGCCGCTGAATCCTTCTTCGAGGTGTAGACGCGGTCCTTCAGGATGTCGAGGTAGAAGGCGCTCATCTCGACGGTGCAGAAGCCGTTCACGGCATGGTACAGGATGTGGAACTCGCTGTCGTTGTAAGAGGCGAGCACCTTCTCCTTCAGAAGCTCCAACTGGTGCATGGCCCAGCGGTCGAGCTCCGGCATGTCGGCGTACGCCACGCAATCCGTTTCCGGGTTGAAGTCGTTGATGCTGCCCAGGATGTAGCGGCAGGTGTTCCTGATGCGGCGGTAGCTCTCGGAGAGACGGGTCAGGATCTCCTGGGAGATGCGCAGGTCGTCGCGGTAGTCCTGTGCCGCCACCCAGAGGCGGAGCACGTCGCCGCCGAACTTCTTGATGACGTCCTCGGGGGCGACCACGTTGCCCACCGACTTGCTCATCTTGCGGCCGGCGCCGTCCATGACGAAGCCGTGGGTGAGTACGTTCTTGTAGGGAGCGCGCCCACGGGTGCCGACGCTTGCAAGCAGCGAGGAGTGGAACCAGCCGCGGTGCTGGTCGCTCCCTTCCAGGTACATGTCCGCCGGGGAACCCAGGTTCTCGCGCAGCTCAAGGACGGCTGCGTGCGAGGTGCCGGAGTCGAACCAGACGTCGAGGATATCCCCTTCCTTCTCGAACTCGTTCTTGCCGCAGGAGGGGCAGGTGGTCCCTTCCGGCAGGAATTTCGCGGCATCCCAGTCGTACCAGATGTCGGAGGTGTGCTCGGCGAAGAGGTCCGCCACGTGGTGCATGACCTTGCCGTCCGCCATCACGTTGCCGCAGCTCTTGCAGTAGAAGGCGGCGATGGGGACGCCCCAGGAGCGCTGACGGGAGACGCACCAGTCGGGACGGTTCTCGATCATGCCGTAGATGCGCTCGCGACCCCACTTCGGGATCCAGTTCACGTTGTTGATCTCGGAAAGCGCCTTGCCGCGCAGATCGTTCTTCTCCATGGAGATGAACCACTGCTCGGTGGCGCGGAAGATGACCGGCTTCTTGCAGCGCCAGCAGTGCGGGTAGGAGTGGGAAATCTCCTTGGAGCCCAAGAGCGCACCGACCTCGATCAGCTTCTCGATCACGTTCTTGTTGGCGTCGAAGACGAACTGGCCGGCGAAGAACTCGATGTTCTCGTAGAAGCGGCCGCGGTTGTCGACCGGGTTGTAGATGTCGAGCCCCGCCTGCAGGCCGAGTTCGTAGTCCTCCTGGCCGTGGCCCGGCGCGGTGTGGACGCAGCCGGTACCGGCTTCGAGGGTCACGTGCTCACCCAAGAGGATGATGGAGTCCTGGTCGTAGAACGGGTGGCGGGCCAGCTTCTTCTCCAGGATCTTGGAGGGGAACTTGGCCAGCACCTCGCCTTCCGCGCCGATCTCCTTAAGGAAGCTCTCCTTCAGGCCGTCTGCCACGATGACCACGTCACCGCTGTTGAGCGCAAGCGCCACGTAGTCGAGTTCCGGGTGCAGCGCGATGGCGAGGTTCGCGGGAAGGGTCCAGGGGGTGGTGGTCCAGATCACCATGGAGGCCTTTTTGCCGGAAAGCGCGGGCACCGCGCTCCCCAGGTCCTCCTTCAGGGCGAACTTCACGAACACGGAGGGGGACTTGTGGTCGGCGTACTCGACCTCGGCCTCGGCGAGCGCCGTGCCGCAGGAAGAGCACCAGTGTACCGGCTTCTTACCCTTGTAGAGGCCGCCGTTCTCGGCGAAGCGCGCCAGTTCGCGGGCGGTCGCCCCTTCGTAGCTCGCGTTCATGGTCAGGTAGGGCTCGTCCCAGTCGCCGAAGATCCCGAGGCGCTCGAACTCCTCGCGCTGGATGCCGACGAACTTGGCGGCGTACTCGCGGCAGAGCTTGCGCATCTCGAGCTTGGAGATCTCGTGCTTCTTGGAGCCCAGGTTCTTCTCGACCTGCAACTCGATGGGGAGGCCGTGGCAATCCCACCCCGGCACGTAAGGAGCGGCGAAGCCTTCCATCCGCTTGCTCTTGAGGACGATGTCCTTGAGGATCTTGTTCAGCGCGTGGCCGATATGGATGTGACCGTTGGCGTACGGAGGACCGTCGTGCAGAATGTAACGCGGGCGGTTCGCCCCCGCCTCTTCGATCTTCTGGTTTATGTCGATCTCGTTCCAGTGCTTGAGCATCTCGGGCTCGCGCTGGGGAAGATTGCCCTTCATAGGGAAATTGGTACTGGGGAGATTGAGAGTATCCTTGTAATCCATGTAAACGGCCTCCAAGCTGTCTGATTAAGCCATGAGAGAAACGACTTAAGCTACAAGCTATAACGAGTAATGTCAAGCGCAAACAGGGATTTCCGCTGTTTAGACAGCGCTGCGCGCTCTTTATCCGGCGATGTCCAGCGTTTCATCCAGCTCCAGGAGCGACCGCTCAGGACGAGTCCGAAGCAGATGCGCTTCACACACAACGAGGCGAGCGGGACGCCGCTTGTATTGCCGATACAACGGCAATTTTTCCGGTTTTTCTTGTGTCAGGCTGAGAGCGGTGCTATAAGTTGCGCCGCTAGAATAACTGGAGGCCTCTCCATGCAAAAACACGAACAATCATACTGGGGCGGGATAGTCAAATCGATGGGCCTCGTCTTTGGCGACATCGGCACGAGCCCCATCTATACCCTCTCCGTCATTTTCGCCATCACCCCTCCGAAGCCGGAGAACATCTTCGGCATCCTGTCGCTTATCGTCTGGACCCTGATCATCCTGGTCACCGTCGAGTACGCCTGGCTCGCCATGAGCCTTGGGAGAAAAGGGGAAGGCGGCACCATCGTTTTGAAGGAGATCCTGGTCCGCCTGCTCAAGGGGGGGCGTGCCATGGGCTTCATCGCCCTGCTCTCCTTCATCGGCGTTTCGCTGCTCCTGGGTGACGGCGTCATCACGCCGGCCATTTCCATCCTCTCCGCGGTGGAAGGTCTCGTGCTGATCCCGACGTTCTCAGGTCTGTCGCAGGGCGTTCTGATCTTCATCGCGGCAGTCATAGCCATAACCCTCTTCATCTTCCAATCGCGGGGAACCGACAAGGTGGCGGGGGCTTTCGGTCCGCTCATGGTGCTCTGGTTCGCATCACTCACCGTGACAGGCCTCATCGCCATCGCCGGGCACCCGGAGGTCGTCAAGGCGATCTCCCCCTGGTACGCCATAAAGTTCTTCCTGGACAACGGCCTCTCGGGTTTCTTCGTCCTATCGGAAGTCATCCTGTGCGCCACCGGCGGTGAAGCTCTTTACGCCGACATGGGACATCTGGGCAGAAAGCCGATCGTCAGGGCCTGGTACTTCGTCTTCGTGGCTTTGGTGATCAACTACCTTGGCCAGGGGGCGTTCCTGCTGGAGCACCCGCACGAGAAGAACACCCTTTTCGGGATGGTGCAGGGGGAATCCCAGTTCCTCTACATCCCGTTCCTGATCCTCACCATCCTCGCGACCGTCATCGCCTCACAGGCCCTCATCAGCGGGGTGTTCTCGATCGTCTATCAGGGAATCACCACGCGCATCATGCCGCTCATGAAGGTTGATTACACCTCGAGCCATCTCAAGTCACAGATCTACATCAGCTCGGTGAACTGGTCGCTCATGGTGCTGGTCATCTTCATCATGCTTTTGTTCGGCAAGTCGGAGAACCTGGCAGCCGCATACGGTCTTGCCGTCACCGGGACCATGACCATCACCGGCATCATGATGACCTGGATCTTCGCCAACACCACCAAGAAGTGGAAGGCACCCATCGCTCTTGCGGTCACCCTCATCGATGCCGTCTTCCTGATCGCGAACCTGAACAAGTTGCCCCACGGCGGCTACTGGTCCATCATCCTCGCCTCCGTCCCCTTCATGACCATTCTGATCTGGACCAAGGGACAGCGGGCGCTTTACAAGGCACTCAAGCCGTTGGACGTGGAGACCTTCCTCCTCTCCTACGAGCAGATCTTCGCCAAGGGACGCACCATCCCGGGCACCGGGCTCTTCTTCACCCGTGAATGGGCCGTGGTCCCCCCCTACGTGGTGCACTGCATCATCCGGAGCAACATCATCTACGAGCGCAACGTCTTCATCTCCATCATCAGGACCGACGAACCGTTCGGAGTCTCCTACAAGCTGACCGAGAAGCGCGGCAGCGGCCTTGACTCCTTCGAGATCTTCGCCGGATACATGGAGGTGATCGACATCGAGGCCCTGCTCAAGAAGAACAACATCAACGAGAAGGTCATTTTCTACGGCGTGGAGGACATCACGACCCCCAACCCGATCTGGAAGATCTTCAGCGGCATCAAGAAGCTGAGCCCGAACTTCGTGCAGTTCAACCAGCTTCCCGCGAGCAAGCTGCAGGGCGTTCTGACCCGGGTAGAGATGTAACCGTCCGCCCCTCACTCCGCCGTCCATCCGGAAACAAGAAAAGGGCCGCTTCCCTCACGGGAGCGGCCCTTTTCACATCGTTGAGGATTCGGTGCCTGACTAGACGGCGTCCAGCAGACTTCCCCAGGTATCCTTCATCGTGATGCGGTGCAGAGCGTTCACGCCCTGGACCTCGTAGATGATTTTTTCGGTCTCCTCCTGCGAGAGCCCGACCTTGGGACGGACCCCCATCCAGTGGGTGGCCTGGCCGGAGGGGGACTCCAGCGGACGGGGCAGCGGGGGGCCCGGTTTGTACTTCTTGTCTACGAAAATGGCCGCTTCATACTGTTTGCCGTGTTTGACCAAGCAGATTTCCAGCAAAGCCCCCGTGTTCTGCAGGACCCGATCGAGGATCACTTCCTGTACTTCCATATCTGCCGGCATCTCGGTGTATTCGCTCATGGCACCTCTCCATTCCCAGTGTTGGACGTTGTCCTATTCTGACTCCTCATCGGCCGATCACGGTTCCGACTTTAGGCCTTTTGCCCCCCTCGATGCAACTATCTCCCAACGCCGTTTTTCCCATTGGCGCCAAAGCGAAGCGTCACGATCAGGGGCAGGTGGTCTGAAGCCACGGCAGTCAGCTTGGTGCGCGGGATCAGCTCGTTTTCCACGCTCAGGTCCGGCGAGATGAAGATGTGATCGAACCTGACGATCGGCATGTTGCTCGGGAAAGTGAACTGTGTGTGCCCGAACTTCAGCCGCTCCTGCTCATCCTGTAGTGCGTTCCGGAGGCGCTTGTGAATGCTCCAGCTCGGCATGGCGTTGAAGTCGCCGCATAAGACCACCGGCGGGCGGCACTCGGGATGGGCGAGCCAGTCTGCCCCGGTCAGCACCTTCGCCTGGTAGCTGCGCTCCTGCGGGGTGAGCCCGAGGTGGGTGTTCACCAACTGCAGCTTCTGTCCGTTGACGTCGATCTCCACCCACATCGCGCCCCGCGGCACCATGGTCCGGTACCGGTTCTCCGGGTGGAGCCCCCCCGCCCGAACCAGCCGCATGGGAAACCGGCTGAAGACCACGTTGCCCCAGCGCTCACGCTCGAGGTCGTAGCGGACGTCCCGTCTTACCACCAACGCCAATTCGTGCGCCAAATCCTGACAAGCGCCACCGATTTCCGGGCGAAAGCGCGCCCCCGGGAGTTCCTGAAGAGCAACGATGTCGGGCTGGTAAGTTTCGATGACCTGTGCGATGCGCGCGGCTGAAGTATGGCGATCATTGCCGGTCAGCCGGTGCACGTTGTAGGTCATGACGGTGAAGGTGCCATTGTTTTGGGTCATACGGACTGCCGCCCTTTCTTGCCGCGAGGGAGCCATAGGAAAAACAACGACAGGAATTATACCCGGTTTTCAGGAAGGCGCAGGCAAAGGGGGCGGGAACTTTTGATTTGAAAAAGCAACGGTAGATGAGAGGGGCAAGCCACGGAAAGAGTGCTGCTGTGCGGAAGGGGTTTCGCACAGTGCGCAAGGGGCCCCGCGCAGTATGCAAGAGGTCTCGCACAGTGTGCAAAGGGTCTTGCGCAGTGTGCAAAGGGTCTCGCGCACTGTGCAAAGGGTTTCGCGCAGTGTGCAAAGGGTCTCGCGCAGTGTGCAAGTGGCTCCCCGCGCGCGATCCCCGTTAAGACGATGAAACGTCGAAGCGGTCGATCTCCTGCTGCAGGCCCTCGATCTGGGCCGCCAGTGCCGACATGCTTTCGCCCAGCACCTTGACCGCCCCGAGGTTGCTCTCGGTGGCGCTCTTGATGCTCTCAACCGCGGGCAACACCAAGTCCGCCCCCTTGCTCTGCTCGTCGCAGGCCCTCTGGATGTGACGGATCATTTCGGTGATGTTCTCGGTCGACTTCGCGATGAAGTTACCCACGTTACTCTGTTCGCGCGTCGAATTCTTCACCTGTTCGGTCAGGGTCCTCATCTTCTCCACCGATGAGAGGACGAGGGTGCTGCCTTCACCCTGCTCGCGCGTGGCGGTGGCGATCTGACGCACCATGGAGGTAACCTTCTCCGTCGTATCCCTGATCATCATGCTGCCATGCGCCTGCTCGGCGGTGGCGCGGGCGATGCCGTTGACCTGCTCGGTCGCCATCTGGACGCCGCTCACGATCTTCTCGAGCGCCTCACCGGATTTCCTGGACAGCTCTTCCCCTTGGGCAATGTTCTGTTCCGCCTGCGATATCGCGACCACCGCGCGGTCGGTCTCCGCGAGAACCCCGTTCACCACATCGGCTATCTTGCGGGTCGAGGCGCTGGTCCGTTCGGCAAGCTGCTTGATCTCCCCTGCCACGACCGCGAAGCCCTTGCCGTGCTCCCCGGCCTGGGCGGCGATGATGGCCGCGTTCAGCGCCAGAAGGTTTGTCTGCTCCGCGACGTCGTCGATGACGGAGAGGATCGCCCCGATGTCGCCTGCGCGCTGGGAGAGGTTCGCTATCACTTCGGAGGTGATGCGCGAAGATTGCTTGATGGCGTTGATCCCCAGGATGGTCGACTCCACCGCTCCCTTGCCGAATTCCGCGTCCTGCTTCACCGACTCCGAGATCTTCACCGTGTTCAGGGCGTTTTTCTCCACTTCCTTTATCGTGCTGTCCATCTCTACGATGGAGGAGGAGTTGATGCTCGCCTCTTCGAGCAGGAGATCCGCGTTTCTCCCCACCTGTTTGATGGAAGCAGCCATCTCGATGATGGCCGATCCCACTTCATCAACCTGGTGGGCGAGCGCCTCGGCGTTCAGGGCCACCTCCTCGACACTCGAGGCCATCTCCAGAATCGACGATGAGCTCTCCGAGGCCGACTGGGACAGTCCCTCGACTGCCTTCGCAACGCCCTTGATCGAGCCGGTTATCTGGGTCATGGCGCTGGACGCCTCATGCACCGAGGTAGACTGCTGCTCGGCCGCACCCATCACCGTGCTGGAAACCTGAACCAGGTTGCCCGAGACGGATCCCAACTCGTCGCTGGAGACGTTCACCTGGCGCACCATCAGCGCAAGCTTCTCGGTCATGGTATTGAAGTCTGCGGCAAGCTCGCCGATCTCGTCCTGGGTGTCCACCTGAAGGCGTTTGTTGAGATCCCAGTCCGTGGTCACGGAGACGATGTGCTTCTTGAGGGTCTCGAAGAGAGCGATGCTCGGTTTGAGCGACAGGTAAAGGAAGGTTACACCGGCCAAGAGAATGGCGATGAAGATACTCATCTGAGCCGCCACCCCTTTCCACATGGTGGCGAACAGGGGTCCGATCTCCTTGTGCGAGAAGAGAACCCCGACGGTTTCACCCGACGCATCCTTGACAGGCCCGATGCCGACCAAGTACTTGCCCCCCTTGTAGGAGATGATGGAGAGTTGCGGTTCCTTGAGCGCCTGGTTCATTTCGGTAGCCAGTCCGGCGGCGAGCCCCAAGGCCACCTCCTTCTGCGTCGGGTAAAGGATCCGGAAGTTCCCTGCCTGCTCGGTCTTGACGTCGGTCCCCTTGCTCTTCAGGAAATCGTTGGTGAGAAAGAGACTCATCTCTTTCCCGGTGATCTGCTTCATCTGCTGGAAGACGTGGTCGATCTCTTCGGCGACCTCCATGTACCCCAGCGCCCTACCCTGGTAGGAGACGGGTTTCACGCAGCGCAAGGAGAAGAAGTTCTTGCCCATCTCCAAGCCCCACGACATCTGCTTGGTCGCCTGCGCCTTCAGGAAGGTCTCCCGCTTCAGGATGTCACCGTCCTGTTCGGGCTTGTGCGCCCGCAAAAGCACCTTGCCGTCGGGCTGTATGAAATACATGTGCGTTATGTTGTTGTTCTGCTTGATCTCGCTGAAGACGGGCTTCGCCACGGCGAGCAGCGCGTCCTTGTTGCCGGCGGCGAACGGGGCGAGCAGGAAGTCAAGCCGGTCCAGTCCCGTGTGGGCCCTTGCGAGTCCCTCGGCGTCCCCCTTCAGGATCGCTTCGAAGAGGCGACCGTTGTTGCTGGCCTCATCTTTGAGCCCCTCACGCATCTGGTGCATCTGATATTGGTAGGCGAAGATTCCGAGTATGGTGATACTGGCGAGACAGAGAGTGAGGACGGATACTACAACGCGCTTCTTTATAGACCACATGGCAAACATCTATAACTCCCAGGATGGCATTGCATTTAATAATATTCCTACAAGATCTTGTTATATATCCTATTCATCGGAAAGAGAAAAGAGATAAAGCACAGGCATTTGTGATTTAGATCGCATTATCTACATTTGCAAACACACGGGCCGACATCCCGGCCATCCATCTTCACAGCTAATCGGCAAGTTGTTGACGTGTCACTGGCGGGTACTATGATTGTTACCTATGGGTCACAACCAACGAAAGGAGTTCCGCATGGATACCAGGAAGGTCACTTTTACCAACAGCAGCGGTCTACAGCTTGCTGCGCGTCTGGAACTGCCGGATGGGGAGCCGCCTGTCGCCTATGCCATCTTCGCCCACTGCTTCACCTGCTCGAAGAACATAAAAGCGGCAGTCAACATAAGCCGCGCCATGAGCAACCGGCGCATCGCAGTACTGCGTTTCGACTTTACCGGCCTCGGGGAGAGCGAGGGCGACTTCTCCAGCACCACGTTCACGACCCAGGTGAGCGACCTGGTAGCGGCGGCGCAGTTCCTGGAACGCGAGTACCAGGCACCGAGCCTTCTGGTCGGCCACTCTCTGGGAGGCTCCGCCGTCCTTGTCGCGGCAGCAGAGATACCTTCGGCGGCCGCTATCGTCACCATCGCCGCCCCTTACAACCCGGCCCATCTGCGCAGGCTGCTCGGGGACTCGACCGACCAGATCGAGCGCCATGGCGAGGCAACCGTGCATCTTGGCGAGAACTACTTCACCATCAGGAAGGAACTCCTGGAGGACCTGGAGACGCAACGCCCGGCGGAAACGCTCGCCCGGCTCCAGGGAGCGCTCCTCGTCATGCACTCGCCTGCCGACAGCATCGTGCAGATAGAAAACGCCACGCAGATCTTTCAGGCCGCGCGGCACCCGAAGAGCTTCATCTCCCTCGGCGAGGCCGACCATCTCTTGTCCAACGCCGTCGACTCGAGGTACGCGGGCGAGGTCATCGCCAGCTGGGCCGCACGGTATCTCGACGTCGTCGACAAGGCCCCTATGGGCCAGCCCGAATTCCAGGCCTCGGACAACCGGGTCACCGCCCGCACCGGTGAAGAAGGGTTCCGCACCGAGATCTCCGCCAACGGGTTCAGCCTGGTGGCGGACGAACCGGTGAGTTACGGCGGCACCAACGAGGGGCCGTCCCCCTACGAATTCCTCATGTCCGCCCTCGGGGCGTGCACCACGATGACGGTGCAGATGTACGCCCGGCGCAAGGGATGGCCGCTCACTTACGCCATGGCGCGCCTTTCCCATCACAAGATCCACGCCGAGGACTGCCGCGACTGCGAGTCGCAGGACACGCGCATCGACAAGTTCACCCGCGAGCTAGAGCTCATAGGAGATCTGGACCAGGACCAGCGCCAAAAGCTCCTGGAGATTGCCGAGAAGTGCCCGGTGCACCGCACCCTCACCAGCGAGATCCGGGTCGACACCACGTTGAAGGAATAGCAAGGGGGAGAGCCCCGGAGGACCATGTTCCCCTAAAGTTTCGGCATGCCAGGCCGATAAGTGTTGCAACGGCCGAGGTAGACGAGGCAGGAGGTAAGAATCATGGATGTCAGTACCATAGCAGCCGCCCAGGTAGCAGGCGCCGCATCACTCACCCAGCAGGCAATTTCCGTGGAACTGGTCAAAAACGCTGCCGCAGCGCAGATGCAGATGGCCAACATACTCGCCCAGCAGGCGGCGACGGTGAACCCGCAGGAAGGCTTTTCCACCTACGCCTGAGCCACGCAGCAGCCACCCGAAACAGCACGGGCCGGAGGGAATCCCCTCCGGCCCGTAGCCTTTTCACCTGATCATTTCTTGCAGCAGCTCCCACCCTCGCAACCGCAGCACCCCTTCTTCTTCCAAAGCGTCGCGTAAAGGATGTAGCATGCCCCGGCCACGATCACGGCCGCAATGACAAAGTCGGCAATTCCCATATCAACCTCCCAATCCCAGGAGACGTCCCCCCTGGTAGACGATGAGCGCTGCGCCCCAGGCGAGCGCCGTTTGGTACAAAAGCCCCACCGCGGCCCATTTCCAAGTCCCGAATTCCTGCCGCATAGCCGCGATGGCCACAACGCACGGCATGTAGAGGAGAACGAACACCATGAAGGCGTAGGCGGTGAGCGGCGTGAAGGCCCCGCCAATGGCGAGTTTCAGCCCGCCTTGGTCCTCCTCCTTCTCTTCCGGCTGTGGGAGGTAGAGAAGCGTCTTCACTGCCTTAACCGAAGCCTCCCCGAAAGAGGTAACTATCTCCTTGAGATCTTCCTGCAGGGTGGGGATCTCCTTTTTTTCCTCGCCGTGCTTCGGCGCGTAGATCTCGCCCATGGTGCCGACGACGATCTCCTTGGCGATGACGCCGGTGATGAGGGAGGAGGCCGCCTCCCAGTTGCCGAAGCCGACCGGCTCGAAGATGGGAGCCACCGCCGCACCCGCCTGCCCGAGGTAGGAGTCGCGCTTGTGCTCGACGCCCCAGGGGAGGTTCAAAAGGAACCAGACGAGGACCGAGACGGCGAATATGTAGGTACCGGCCTTGAAAAGGAAGTGTTTCCCCTTCTCCCAGGTGTGTACGCACAGGCTGCTGAAGGACGGCATGCGGTACGGGGGGAGCTCCATGATGAACATGGGCGCCTCGCCGCGAAACAGGGTCTTCTTGAAGACGAGCCCCATGAGCACCGCCAGCAGTATCCCCATGATGTACAGCGACCAGATCACCGTGCCCGAGTTGTTCGGGAAGAAGATCCCGACGAAGAGCACGTACACCGGCAGGCGCGCCCCGCAGGACATGAGCGGCACGAGGAGCGCGGTCAGCACCTTGTCCTTCGGGTTCTCCAGGGTGCGCGTCGCGTAGATCCCCGGCACGTTGCAGCCGAACCCGAGCAGCATCGGGATGAACGACTTGCCGTGCAGGCCGATGGAGTGCATGGTGCGGTCCATGACGAAGGCGGCGCGCGCCATGTAGCCGCTTCCCTCCAGGAAGGTGATGAAGAACATCATCGCGAAGATCACCGGCACGAAGACGATGACGGAGCCGACCCCGGCGATGACGCCGTCGTTCACGAGCGACACCGTCCAGTCCGGCGCGCCCAGCGGCGTGAGGATGGCGGAGGCCCAGCGCTTGAAGGGACCCTCGGTCATCGCGCGGAGCCAGTCCCCATAGGGGGAGGAGAGGTCGAAGGTGAGCTTGAACAACAGCCACATGGCCGCCATGAAGATCGGTATCCCGAGGAAGCGGTTCAGCACGATGCGGTCGATCTTCTCGGTCAGTTCGGTCTGGCGCAGCTCCGGTTTCTCCAGGATCTCCCGCGTGAGCCCTGAGGCGAGCGAGTAGCGGACGTCGGCCATGATCGACTCGATATCCTCGCCGTGAGCGCGCTTTAAGTGGTGCAGCGCCTCATCCAGGAAACCCTCGTCGGAAAGGTTCACCTTTTCCAGCACCTGGCTGTCCTGCTCCATGAGCTTCAAAAGGAGCCAGCGCTTCGGGTAACGCTCCAGGAGGGACGGGTAGTTCCGCTCGAGCGCCTCGGCGACGTAATCGGCGGCGGTCTCGACGTCCTCGCCGTAATTGAGCTTTCTCGGCGCGCTGCCGGTCGGGGAGTCCGCCACGGCAAGCGCCCTGCTGAGGAGCTCGTCCAGGCCGGTCTTCTTGGTGGCCGAGGTGGGAACCACGGCGA
Organism: Geomonas ferrireducens; assembly: GCF_004917065.1. Lineage (NCBI taxonomy): Bacteria > Pseudomonadati > Thermodesulfobacteriota > Desulfuromonadia > Geobacterales > Geobacteraceae > Geomonas > Geomonas ferrireducens. The sequence goes on along the minus strand of NZ_SSYA01000001.1, from coordinate 1,716,878 downwards.
TCCCCAGCATCTCCTCGATTCCCTTTACGTCGATCCGGTATCCCTTTTCCTGCGCCTCGTCGTAGATGTTGAGCGCCATCACCACCGGGATGCCGAGTTCCATGATCTGCACGGTGAGGTAGAGGTTACGCTCCAGGTTGGTGGCATCGACCACGTTCACGATCAGGTCGGGACGCTCGTGCACCAGGTAGTCCCGGGCGACGATCTCCTCCTGCGAGTAGGGTGAGAGCGAATAGGTGCCGGGGAGGTCGACGAGCCGGATCTTCCTGCCGCCGAAGTCGAAGAGTGCCTCCTTTTTCTCAACGGTCACCCCCGCCCAGTTGCCGACGTGAAGCCTCGTCCCGGCGATGGCGTTGATGAGGGTCGACTTCCCGGAGTTCGGGTTCCCGGCCACCGCCACGGTGATGGTGCGTGCCGCCGCCGGAGCGCCGCCTGCCGTTTCCTCTTCTTCCTTGTATTTGAGCTGCGTACTCACCCTGCCACCTCCACCGCGATCCCTTCCGCCTCTTTTTTCCTGAGGGAAAGGTTGTAGCTCTTGATGCTGACCTCGATAGGGTCCCCCATGGGGGCGACCTTCAGTACCTTCACGTCTTCCCCGACCAACACGCCCATGTCCATGAGCCGCCGCTTCAGGGGGCCTATCGACCCGATGGAGGTTATTCTCCCCTTCTGCCCCGGCTTAAGCTTTGCCAGATTCATCGCATTATCTCCTCACCATGATTTTCATCGCCATGCGGCGGGTCAAGGCGATACGCGCCTCGTCCACCCTGAGCAGGATGGTGTTGCCCCCGTTGGTCAGCATTTCCACGTTCTTGCCTATGCGCAGCCCCATTTCCTCCACGCGGACCGAGGTCTTGTCCTGCCCGGCGCCGCTCACGCCTTCTCCCTTGCCGAGCATGATCTCGACGATCTCGCCGTTTTCTCCTGCGCTCAAAAGTCCCAGTGGAATCATGACTGCTCCTTTTCCTTTATGCTTGAGCCGGTAACCGGTCTCTCTTTAGAAGCTGATCTTTGTGCGCAAGGCGAGTGCCACCACATCGTCGTTCGCGCTGATCCCCGCAGGGTTCGCCAGGTACTGCACCACCGGCGAGATCTCGATCTGCTCGCTCACCTTGTAGTTGTAGTAAAGCTCGGCGAGCTTTTCCTGGGCGTCGGCCGCCGCGCCTGCCCCCTTCACTTGCCCGTAGGCGAAGCCGAGGACGTCGTCCTTGCGTCCGGGAATCGCCCCCTGGTAATGCCCGCCCACGCTCCATGCCTGGTTGACGGCATAGACGTCCCGGTCACGCTCGCCGTAGCGTGCGAACAGGGTCAGCTTGTCGGTAACCTGCTGATCGAAGCTCACGCCGAAGCTGTAGGCGTTATTTTTGGTCAGCTTGCTTGCACCGTCCGGCTCGGCGCCATCCACCGCGGCATAGACGCGGTAGTTACCCTCGAGCTCCCCCACCTTGTGCTTGTAGGCAAGCTCGGCGATGCCGAAGCCGTGGTCGAAGATGTTGGCGCTGTCGGAGTTGTCCGCACTGTCGGCGTCTCCGGAGCCGTAGCCGATCCCGAGGGTGAGCGGCTCGGCGAGCTTCGCCAGGATTCTCGCGCCGGGGCCGTTGGCCGGGAACGGGAGCACCGCGGAGTGTACGAATGCGGCGGAGAGGAACTGGCTGTTCTCGTCGTTGGCGACCAGGTTGGAGTCGAAATAGTTGGAGAGGTCCACCTTGCCGGCGGTCAGCAGCAGGTGGTCGTTCAGCGCGGAGTGCTCGATCCAGGCCTCGCGGAAGCGGACCCGGTCTCCGGTGGAACCGGCAACGCCGTTCAGCCCCGAGAAGGAGGGGACCTTGGCGTCGATGCCGTCGCCGCCGGTGGCTTCCACGTCGATCACGGCGATCGTGTTGTCCCCCACCTTGAAGTTGAAGACGAGGTCGGCACGCCCCACGACATCGGTGCTGTCCTTGGGCCTGTTGCCGATGGAGCCCTGCAGCACGCCGACCATGCCGCCGGAAAGGGCTATGTTCCTTGTGAGGGCGGTGAACTTGGTGCCGAGATCCTCGTGGCGGTTCTGGAAGGTTCTCGTGTTGACCAGCAGCATCTCGGCGCGCAGCTCTTCCTTGAGGTCGCTAAGCAGCACCAGGTCCTCCTTGTCCACCGCCTGGTTCCCTTCCTTCAGTACCTTCTCCGCCATTTTCTCGGTCAGAAGATGCACGGCGAGCGCCACGTCCATGCGGGTGCACTCCGCCTTCCCCTCCTGGAACTCCTTGGAGAAGAGGCCCTCGACCTGGTACTTGTTCCCGAGACGCAGGATCTCCTGGCATGCCTTATGTTTGCACTCCACCTTTTCCGGAACGACAAGATCCGGGTGCAGGGCGAAGGCAGCCCCGGAGCTTAGGAACAGGTTCCCCAAAAGGAACGCGGCGGCGACACTCATCTTCTTCATCTGGAACATAGATTCCCTCCTCTTTCTCTTTGTTACTCACGCTGCTGCATCGAATGTAGAGCAAGCACGATAATTACTGGATCAGCTTGTGACGTATGCCTTTTAACAGCTATCGGATCCAGTTTCTAAAACTGAATGCCAATTTCATTAGCGGGTTAAAAAAACAGTTGTCCCTTTATCAGTGTCGCGGTTCTTCCAAAAGAAGAGACCGTGATACTGCACATGTGCCGTGAAACATAGATTACCGTTATGGCTATGACCGTATGACTAGACTTTCAGTCCGACTGTGTCAGGCAGCGGCTGCACAAACCGCGCAGTTCGATCTTCAGCGCCTCCACCGTAAAGCCCATGCTGCGGGCGACCGCCAACTGACGCTCCTCGATGGAGCTGTTGTCGAATTCGGTGACGGTGCCGCAGTCGCTGCAGACCAGGTAGTCATGCCGTTTGCCGTGCCCCGCGAGTTCGTAGCGGGTGAGCCCGTCGCCCAGGCTGAATTCCCGGGCGATGCCAGCGGCGGCGAAGAGCCGCAGCGCCCGGTAAACGGTCGCATGCCCTATGTGGGAGTGCTTGCTGCGCAAGATAAGGTACAACTCGTCCATATGAGTGGGGCGATCAAGGTCCACGAACGCATCCAGGATCAGGTTGCGCTGCAGGGTCGCCTTGAGCCTTTTCTTGGTGAGAAAAAGGTGGAACTGCTCTTTCACCTTCTGTTTTTTCTGCGTCACTACCGCCTCGGTTTGAAGGAGGCTTCCCTCCCGGCATTCAAATACAATGACATCCACTTTCATCGAAGACGCAAAAGCTCACAGAGCCGGAACGTCTTCCACCACTACCGCTCAGCTGCAGGCAAAACCTGACTGGAAATCGGTTACTTGATGCGATGCTCGGGTGGGATCATGCGTTGGTTTTGAAAATTGAATTCGTTTATAAAGGAGGGAGTCAGAGTTGTCAATATTTTTATTTTTAGGATTCTCAGAGAGTGCTTTGCTAGAGAAGGATGATCTTGTCGGGATAATCCATACACAGCCGCTCCAGGCTCCCGCCAGACGCGACGTGCGCTATGACAATAGTGTCGGCTAGTTCCGCCATCATCAGGTTGCGCTGATAGCATTTCGACTCGCATGGATGGCTGACGCTCTGCGCGTAGCGGGAGATGACCAGCAGGCGTCCGGCATCGATCGCCCGCTCCCATTCCGGGGCCAGCCTGTTAAGCCCCCGCGCCATCGCGATGATGACGGGCTGGGCACCCTGCAACAGCCTGCAGAGCACCTCCTTCTCGACGGGGGAGTGGTATCCGGAGATTACACAGGTTCCCGCCTCGCGCTGCTCGTCCGCCCACCGATATGCCCTCTCCGCCGCCTCGCGGGGAAAGCGCCGTGAGCACAGGAAAGCGATCTTGTGCAGGTTCAGTAATTCCGCGTTGCCCACCGAGTGCATGTGCCACCCCCTTTGCTTGATGCGGGGAGTATACCGCACACCGCACGGGTGCGCCTCTCCGCAAGCAGCCGGACGAGCGTCATTTTCCGCGCCAGGCACCCCCTTGACACCGCAAAAATGATGATTATTTTAGGCGCAGAAACGGATCACACCGATCACGAAAGGAGGTATTCCACATGGCAAGTTGGGATGTTTTCAGAGAGCTGGACAACCTTAGGAGAGAGATTGACGAAGCGTTCCGTGGCGTAGGCTTCAGCCGGCCGTTTGGACCGACGTTCCTTTCCCCGACGACCGCCCGTCGCTTCCCGATGGTCAATTTCAGCGAGGATGAGGGCAACGTCTACGTGCAGGCGTTGATCCCGGGCGTCGACCCGAAGGACGTCGATCTCTCCGTGCTCAGGAACACGTTGACCATCAGCGGCGAGCGCCGGCCCTTCGCGGAAATGAAGGGGATCATCCACCGCACCGAGCTCGGCTCCGGCAAGTTCAGCCGCACTCTCGAGCTCCCGGTCGACATCGACCCGAACAGGATCGCCGCTCAGTGCAGGGACGGCATCATGACCGTCACCATGGCCAAGGCGGAACACGCGAAACCGAAGAAGATCGAGATCAAGCTATCGTAACGATAAATAATGACGAAGGAGGTCATGACTATGGCACCCAACAGCTTGACGGAAAGAAACGACGCAATGAACGTGCAGCCCCGTGAGGAAACGAGGTCCAACGAGAGGTTCATACGCCCCGCAGTCAACATAATCGAAACAGAGGAAGGCCTTTTCGTTACCGCCGACCTCCCCGGTGCCGCGAAGGACAGTATCGACGTGAACGTGGAGAAAGGGGTGCTCACCATCAGCGCACCCGCTGAGGTCTCCATGCCGGGAAGCACCGTGTACCGCGAGTTCGAGCTGGGGAGCTACTTCCGGCAGTTCACCATCCCGGAAACCCTCGACCACGGCAAGGCGAAAGCCGATTTCGTGAACGGCATCCTGACCCTGCGCATACCGAAGGCCGAGATCGCGAAGCCGCGGCGCATCGAGGTGCAGGTGAGCTGAGAAAAGGTCGGAGACAAAAGACGCAAAGAGGGCCGCTCACGCGGCCCTCGACGTTTCCAAACTAGCTCGCGGCTTCACAGCCGCACAACCACCCTCCCCCTGACACCGCCTTGCAGGATCAGCCCGATCTTCTCCTCTAGCCCGTCCAGCGTCACCTCCGTCGCCATGCTATCGAGCATTTGCGGCTCCCAAGGGCCGGCCAAGCGGCGCCACACCTCCTGCCGAGGGACGGATGGGCAACGCGAGGAGTCGATGCCGATGAGCGTCACGGCGCGGAGGATGAAGGGATGAACGTTCACCGGGAGCTCCGCCGAGCCTACCAGGCCGCAGCAGGTGACGGTTCCGCCGTAGCGCGTGGATTTGAGCACCGCGGAGAGGGTCTCCCCCCCCACCACGTCCACCGCCCCGGCCCAGCGCTCCTTCATCAGGGCCCGCTCCACGCCCGCCGTCACCTCCTCACGGGAGATGACCTGTGCCGCACCCAACTCCTTGAGAAACGCCTCGTCGGCCGCCTTGCCGGTCGCCGCCACCACCCGGTAACCCGCCTTGGCGAGGATGCTGACCGCGATGCTCCCGACGCCGCCGGTGGCCCCGGTGACGAGGATCTCGCCGCTTTCCGGCCTCACCCCCGCCCACTCGAGCTTCAACACCGAGAGCCCCGCGGTGAACCCCGCAGTCCCGAGCATCATGCTCCGGCGCATAGAAAGCCCCTGCGGGAGGTGCACCGCCCACTTCGACGGAACCCTTATGTACTCCCCCCAGCCGCCGTCGGTCTCCATCCCGAGGTCGAACCCGGTAACGATCACTTCGTCTCCCGGCGCGAAGGTGTCATCGCTGCAGGAAACGACCTCCCCCGCGGCATCGATCCCTGGGGTGTGCGGGAACTGCCTGGTCACCCCCGGATGCCCGGTGGCCGAAAGGGCGTCCTTGTAGTTGAGCGAAGAGTAGCGCACCCGCACCAGGAGTTCCCCCTCGGGGAGTTCGCCCACGCTTCGTTGCGCGATGCTCCTGGTAAAAGAGCCGTCCGGCGCCTTCTCGACCACCAGCGCCTTGAACCGTACCTCCGAATCCATGCCTGCCCCCTATCCGACCGCCGCTCCGCCTGCCGGTTGGCAACGATGAAGCGCTCGTCCGCGATGATGAATTGATGTGCCGTTTGAGACTCATGAATGATAATGGTTCAGGCGACAAGGTCAAGCGAGGGGGGGAAACAAGCTGGGAAGGGAAAACGCATGGGCGATAAGGACGCATCCACAAGGGGGAAGGGAAGCTAATTGTCTTTACACGGCAGCATGGGGGTAAGTTTGGGGGGAGTAGTGCTGTTCACCGTCCCAGCAGACGACACGGTTTCTACCTTTGGTCTTGGCACGGTACAGCGCCTTGTCCGCCGCCTCGACAAGATCCAGCCTGTTTGCTTCACGCTGCGGCACAATGGACGCCACTCCTGCGCTGACGGTCACCACCTCGGCGGCCTCGGAATGGCCGTGTGTGGTGTGAAGCGCCTCAACGGCGCGCCGGCAATCTTCGGCGACGGCTGCCGCGTCCTTCAGTGCGAGCCCAGGCAGAAGCAGCACGAACTCCTCACCGCCGTAACGTGCAGCGGTATCCGCCGACCGACGGGCATGGGCGCCGATGGCTTCGGCCACCGCCTTCAGGCAGTTGTCTCCGGCCTGATGACCGTAGTTGTCGTTGAAGTTCTTGAAGAAGTCTATGTCGAGGAGGATGAGCGAGATCGGCATCTCGGTACGCATGGCGCGCGCCCATTCCTGGTCGAGCATCACCTCAAAGTGCCTGCGGTTGCCGAGGTTGGTCAGAGCATCGGAAATCGACAGTCGTCGCAATTCGAGGGTCGCCTTCTGGAGCTGGCGGTTTTCATGTTCCAAAAGGTTGGCGTTCAGGAAGTCGCGGCGCAGGTAGTTCTCCATGAGAGAGTTCGAGAAGGCGCCGATGATGATGGTTGCGATGATGCTGAAACTGTTCTGGATCAGGATGGTTTCATCCGTCTTGTTGATTAAGATCGCCACCGCCTCGTAAGCGAGCGTCGTCACCACCGCCCAACTGACGGCGTAGCGGAGCCTCAGGCTCACGAAGGTGAAGGCGCCCATGATGAGGAGCAAGAGTCCGGAGTAGTAATAATTCTTGGCGGGGCTCGGGTCGAAGTAGACCATCCCGACGACACCGAGGCTTCCCACCAGCATCACCAGCCAGAGGACCGGCTGGGTGAAGCGTCTCAGGTTGGCGAAATAGGTGAAGGCAAGACCCGCGACAACGGTGGGGCAGACGACGGCGTACCTTATGGTCCACATGTGCGCCCGGTCGGCAGGCAAAAGCATAAGGTCGACGACGCCGAACACAGCGTAGAGGATGAGACCGGTGAGGAGGGCGACCCGCACGTGCTTCAGGGTCTTTTCACAGTAGTACCTGTCGAAGGTGGACTCCAGCGGTTCCGGGAACCGCGCGGAGCAGAGTCCTCCCTCTCCCAGCGCTTTCTTCGCTGCGGCAACCATCTCCATTTCAGGATTCGGTTCGACCATGTGCACGTTTATGTCTATGTTATGCATAGCTCACTCACAGGCGCAGCTCAGGGAAGTATGAAAATTGCAATGAACTGTCATAAATGACAGCTAACAGTATACCAGCCGTCCACCATACGCAACCGTTGATGCGATCACATTGTGTGAGTTCAGTCACAAAATACAGAGAATAAGCAAATGTCTTACAAAGAGAACTTTTGAGACCATTTCCCCATCTGACAACAGATTTTCGCCCCGATGGCAGAAGGGGACTGGGTCCGTAGGCGCCACTCCCCCTTTTGCCGTAACGGCTGCAGTCGGCCGGGCGGATTCTCGAACTGGTCGAACTACCCGATTTGTGAGATAATCGGCCGCTTTTGTTGATAACACCGTAGGATACCGTAAGATGACCCGGCACAGAGGCTTCCTCGGAATTGATGTGCCCCTTAGGAAGGATTGCGTACAAGCCTGATTTCCAGCTTGCAGTTCACGGCGGCAGCATATTTGCGGAGCATCTCCAGGGAGGGGGAATGGCGGTGAGAGCCGAGAGATCCTTCTACTCTGGCTAGCGACGGCTGCGAAATCCCCATTCTCGTCGCCACTTCTTCCTGGGTCAATCCCGCCTGCTTCCGAGCAGCTAGCAGCGCATCCAAAGTTGCAAACTCATCCTCCAACGCATCCCAAGCCTCTTTGAACTCGGGAGCCTCAAGTTCTTTTGCCAACGTCTTTTCAGGGTTATAGGAAACCGGCTTATAGCTCATTTCCCTGGACCTCCATTTGTCGTACGCGTGCCTTCTCTATTTCCTGCTTTGGTGTCTTCTCTGTCTTCTTGATGAACCCATGCAAGATGATGATTTTGCGCCCGACTAAGGTGCAAAAAAAAGCTCGACCGATTCCTTCTTCACCCTTAGCACGTATCTCGAAAAGCCCGTTGCCTAACGCGGGACCGGGGGGACCGGGGGGACCGGGGGGACAGTGGTAAGTTGTGTAAGTTATTGGCCTCCAGATCTGGGGACCGGGGGGACAGTGGTAAGTTGTGTAAGTTATTGGCCTCCAGATCTGTCCTTCTTCGCCTCCTCTATTGCCAGGAACACAGCAACGTGGGTGCGCCCAGTCATCTTTGCCAACGCTGCTAGAGTGGCTCCTGTCTTTTCGTGAGCACAAAGATAAAACTCACGTCGGGCCTTGGCAATTATATGGCTGCGACTAGCACCGATGATCTCTTCAGAACTTACTCCCGTTCTAACCGAAACCTCTGATAAAACTTCATCGATCGAGATGCTGTTGGAAGGTTCCTCAGGCTCGCATTGTCCTAAAATAGACTCAACGAAATCACCGCTGCCTAAAATCCTTTCGTCCGATGCCTCACGATCCTCTACATCTCTAAGAAGCAGCTTGGACACACCGCCAGCACTACGGATTAAGCCTCCGCCTCGTAGTTCATCCCTCGTCCCCTGTGCAAACCGTACCGCCACGAAATCCTCGTATTCAGCTCTCGCCTTGGGTAGAGTCGCAGAGAACCGTTCAAGGACAGGCCCTAAATCTTGAATAGGATACTGCCTTCTCCCCATGATAACAGCGTGACCTGTGTACCGGTAGTGTGCTAACGCTGCCATGCTGTTCACAATGCCAACACGAGCAGGATTCAGATGAATGTAAGCTAGCAGCTCCAGAAAGTAGGTTTCCTCTTCCACAACGATACTTTTGAATCGGTTTTGAAAAAGATGCCCCTTCCTTCGATAACGATTGTTGTAGCTGACGGCGTGTCCCGTCATCAACCGCTGCATGATTGGTGACAACAAGTGTTCACCTGTGCGGATCAACAAATGAAAATGGTTGGACATAAGTGCCCAGGCATAAAGATTGGCGCCGCCCGCTGAACTCACAATTTCTGCTAAACGTGCGAGAAAACATTCCCGATCTTTGTCGTCGCGGAAAATCAATTGATCTTCGATACCACGTGCCATGACGTGATGAACTAAACCAGGGGCATCCAGTCGAGCTTGTCTCGGCATACACCCTCCAGGGCCTTACAACTTACACAACTTACCACTGTCCCCCCCTGCCATCTACGACGGCAGCACGGCCGACGCCGGGACTTCCACCACCAAGTTGTACTTTTCCACCAACAACACGCTTGACGCCAGCGACATTTACCTCGGGAACCGTTTCGTGCCCGCGATCGCTGCAGGCAGCAGTCAAAACGGCAGCACCAACGTGACGATCCCCGCCGGAATCGCGGTGGGAACCTATTACATCATCGCCGTGGCCGATTCCGACAACACGGTTGCCGAGAAGAACGAGACAAACAATATCTACGCCCGGAGCATAAGTATTACCCAGTAACTATTCGAGAGACTGCAAAAAAGACTTTTAAGTTGGATAAAGAAAGGGGCTGATTCTAGAAATCAGCCCCTTTTGATTCCATCACTTTTTCCAACGCCATAAAAACAGCGGAGTGAGTTGTTAATATTTGAACCTTTTCTCTACTTTCCCACCGAATGTATCAATAACGTCTGCCCCTGCCATGGTTATAGCCTATTGACTTTCCAATTTCCGAACAGATTAATTATTTCTACAGTCCCAACTTCAACTTCTTGACCATTTAGGGTGTCTATAAGCGCAAATATGACATAATGTTCAGTTTGTTCTTTCTTCTCCATTTTGCGTTTTGAAATTAATTTTTCGAAGTCAGAGAATTGCTTAGCACTAAGTTTGTTAAAAAGGTTGCCAGAACTATTCCACAGACGGCTAGTGATAGAAGCTCTGATGTCATTCAGATTTCTTTGTCTTAGCCCTGACAGGAATAATCTTAAAGTTCCTTCAGGTGTACTCAACCTTGAATCTGGCTTTTGATCTGGATCATCATATTTTTCTTTATAACTGGAACTAAAGTCTTTCAGTGTTTTCTTAAATTCGGTAATATTTTTAACTGGTGCGTCCTTTGTTCCATCTTTCTCCATTAAGTGCTTAACCATGTTCTTATCACTTAAAGACAAAGAGGGCTCATTCTGTTTCACATCTCTATGTCTGGCGGGTACTTTCGCCGGATCATCAGTGAAATGGATAACCCCATTATTATCAGTGTACTGATATAGCTCTGCGAAACACATCTGGGTACCCAAAAGCCAGAGAACAATCCCAAGCAGACATTTTGCTCTAGACATAGATGGTCCTTTACCGTTCGTAACGGACTGCTGGTGGTTGGCGAAGCGAACCGTCCCTTGCAGACTGTTACCAACTCTTGCCGACTGCGGAGTCTGTCTCTACCAGTTTTTGTTGGGACATGCTGTCGCTCTGGAAGTCGAGAGCACCATCACATTCTCCGGGTGCCCCCCCTAAACGTATCAAGGGGATCTCTCAGCAAATAAAGCTAAACACAATTATGACAACGCCAAGAACAAAGAGAACCTTTGCGTAAATTGGTCGTCTAACTTCGTAAACATGCACTTCCCGTTTCAACTGGTCAAATTTTCGTGAATCTGCCTGGACTTCCTGATCCTCCATCATGCACTTCCGAATCTCCATAGACCAGCGCACCATGCTAATATGAGGGAGCCAGTGCAAAAGCAGCGCAAGACTGACCAAGCTAAAACCGACCGCACCTAAAACTTCACTCGAACTTAACAAAACTAGCCTCGGTTTCTTTCAAGTAGTTTACGCTCAAGAGGGGGTAAGACAATCCAACAATGAGACAGGCATTTACCAAATAATGAATTTGCTGCTGACTGTGCCGGGCCTTGAAAAATCAGTCCCCCCGACGGCAAGACCTCATATTTCAAGACCTGGCACCGCACCTACGATACGGCTCACCGTTGAGCGCCTGTGTGCCGCCAATTGGTTGGCAATTCCTTTTCTGATTATAGTCCGCTGCACCCTCATCCTTCACAGGGCCTTTGGAATATAAAGCGGTTGAAGTTCGAAACATTTCGAGTAGGAACAGCTTATCAATGTCCCGTCTTGATAGTACATACACGTCGGATTCCCAGTCCCCAAGTATTGCGAAATGCACTTTATTTGCGTCAAGGCCGGCAAAGGCCTGCATGAGCTGACTTTCTTCCTGCCTTATGTCAGTGACGATCCACGCTCCTTGAAGCTGCAAGTCAGGATCAGCCGGGATAAACTTTTGTTCCACACTTCGGAATAACAGCTCCGGGTTATGGCTCGGCTCTGGTGCTACTTTTCCCGAATCAATTCTTTCAGTTTGTTCGATGAAATCGGCTGTCCGTCTCTTCACATCGAGTAATACGATGCGACCATCCTGTGGTCCGATTACCCAATCCACTGTGCGATTTCCGGATCCTAGTCCAGACACCTCAAAATCAATCGGTGCATTGGAACCTACTTTGGCTACCGGAATCATCTCCACAAGCTTGTTCTGGTGTTTCATAGGGTCTGCCAATTCCGCAAGGTAGGTGACCCGCTTGCCTTCCGGAATGTGAAAGTGAGCACAAAGAAGTGTTGTGAATAGGTTCTCTATGGGAATCCACATGTGTGTACCCCAAACAAGATTTCCCGCGATGTCATATGGCACTCCAAACTCATAGCGCCACAATCCTGTCATCTTGTCTAAGAAAGCACCTGCATCAACAAGGGTTTTGGGAACCATGGATACAATTGCTTCTGTGTCTTCGTTCGAAAAGCCACGTTTTTCTCCTTCCTCGAACAGGCATTTGAGCAATGTGCATTTTTCGCCTACCACAGCAGGAAAGATTTTTTCGATGAGCATAGGATATGTCCATTTGCGCCATGGGTCAGTAGGGTCAGGCTCGACATTTGGACATTCCAATCCGCTCAAATGTCCAAAAGTATGGCCTGCCCCCGCCTTTTCTTCATTTGTTCCTGGCCAACGTCTTCAGGGTGAGCGGCGCGTAGCCGTCTGTCTCTACCCGTCTGGTTGGACATCACTTATTGTCAGGTCCAAGAATGGCGTCCTCCGCCTGCTTGTGCAGTGGTTCGCTCTCAGATTGGAGTAGCCTCTGAACTGTCCCTTTCGTGGCTTCAATTGTCGACCGTTTCAATAACACTTGTGCCAGTCGCCACTGTTCATCAGCCTCTTCTCTTCTTCCTATCTGTTCCTAAGCGACTGCGAGTTTTCCTCGATCGAGTCCTTCTACGATTTTTCTACCTTTTTTCATTTTTTCGTCTCTCGACATCAAGTTCAACACCGGGAGCGCAAACGGATACGTGTAAGGTTTGCAGTCAATGTCATTGGGGTCAGGCTCGACATTCGGACGTTCCAATCCGCTCAAATGTCCAAAAGTCTGGCCTGACCCCGCCTTTCCCCCCGCCTCCGTCAGTCCGAGTTCCGCCAATAAGGAATTCTGAAAACTCACATCACCTGAGATGGCCTTACGCCAAAAATGCTTTCCACGGGTATCAGCGAAAAGCTTGCACCACTCAAGAACAGCGATGTCAAGGAAGTTGCTATTTACGTTCCGCCCAAATTGGCCTTTTAATTTTGATTTTCCATTATGCCATCCAGCTTTGTAGAAGGCTAAGTTACGAAGGCAGTGACAACAGAGAATCGCTACGCGTCGAAGATGCTGACTTCGTGTCATATACTTAACCTCAGACCTATCAGAACAGTCATACTCTCAATATTTTGGGTTCTCTGACATAACGGGCTGCGGGTGAGCGGCGGAGCGTCAAACCTTCTGAAACATCCATCAGCTTTATGCCGACCAGCGTAGTCCGTCTCCACCCGTTTTAGTTGGTCGCTCCCTACCCTTAGCATATTCATGACTAATCAAAACCCGAACTTGCCAAGTGTTACGAAATCTTAGATTGCCCCGCTTATTACAATGACAACGAGCAGCAGGATTATTATGAGCATCGCGTGCGCATGCAAAAATGCTGGTCCTATGGTAAGTGCTGTGACACACAGAATCAGAAGGGCAAGGCCGAACGCTTCGCCTACGTATTTGTTTTTCAGAAAGTTTTTTACTTTATCTAAACAACCTCTGCACATTTCAATCCTTGTCTTCTGTGTTTATCTGAAGCCCCCCCACCAAAACAATAAGACCCACCAGTTCTGGTTGGGCTCACTCCTGCTCAATTCTTCTTGCTGCTCCGGAAAATCAAAGCGGCTAGTCGCAGAAAAATAATTCCGAAACCGCAATAGATGCCACCCAGTGCAACTGCCATAAATCCTTTTACAGTTCCGACTTTTCCAGCTTTTGTTGTGTACTGAATTTCTTTATTGATGATGCCCTTTACCACGCCATAGTACATGATTCCGAACGCGACAATAACAACCAACACGCCGCAGAGTTTGCCGATCCAAGAAGGCAGGTAAATTTCATCTTGATGTTGAAGACTCATTTCAGTCCATTACCTGTCCAACGGGTTGCGGGTGAGCGGCGGAGCGACCTTGCTCTCACAGGCTTCTCCTCGCTCCTACTGACTCGCGGAATCCGTCTCCACCCGTTGTGGTTGGGATCCGTAATTTATTCCTCTTATGGGTATCGTGTCCCCGGAACTTCTTGTTGTGCATCATTTCTGCATTATCACTTGAAATCCCATGTACAGCGCCAAAATGATCACGATCACAAAGAAAAATAGTCCGTAAAGAAGGTAGAAATGCTTTGGTCTTAGGTAAGAGCGTGAAACAGTGGAAAGCTTTACAAAGTGCCAAAATCGCTTGCAATCCGTTTTCCCACAGAAAGGGCAGATGAACGGTTGGCTCCATTGGCTGAATCTCTCCTGCAGGAGCCTTTCAAACTCGTCCACATCCGGAACTTTTTCATCCTGTTTCGGTTTTTCTGCATCCATTATCTTCGCCTTTTTGAGATCTCAGTTCCTGTCCAACGGAGGCGGCCTTGACCGGCGGCGTTAGCCGTCCAAGTCTAAGGTCGTTGTTGGGCTCTCGCCTCCGCCATCTGTGGCGATACGCCTTTTTACCCACCCATCCTGGATTACGTTACTCTGGACCGGCGCCTTTCCTTTGTATTTTTGTAAAAAGGCCGGCAGCGACACTGAAGAAAGTTATCGCAAGCCAGCAATAGAAGGTTGGGCGCGCGAGCCCTTGAGCAATTTTGATAATCCAATCTAATCTTGCAATATTATCTCTGGACTCGATATCCTCTTTTGTCGGCTGGTACGGAGTAGACTTTCCGGTTTCAGTCAAATAGTTAACTAATACCCCATCGTTTTTGTACACGTCGCTCGCATACAGCTGTGAAATTTTAGATTTTAGCTTTAGGTCGTATTTGTGACTCTTCATATTTCGTTTTATGATATCAGCATTGGATTTTGTAAAGGTGGGATCTATGGACATTACCCAATATGATGCAGTCAAAATAAACAAACTTATCACAGCCCCAGCAACCAATAAAATGAGCCCTTTCATGGGCTGCAATCTCTGCCTCAGCAATCTGATACCAATAGTTATCAAGCTAATGGTCAAAAAACCCAAGGCAAGCAAGGACAAAAGACTTTCTGTAAATGCGGTGGAAACCAACAGGGCGACTCCTGCAAAGATAATCCAATTGCTTTTTTGGCTAACTACTCTCATCTAGCCTTTTCCTTTTGTTTCGCCAACGGGCTGCTGGTGAGCGGCGGAGCGAACCAACGCTTGCAGGCTGTTATCAACTCTTACCGACTGCGGAGTCCGTCTCTACCAGTTTTTGTTGGGAAAAGTAGCCTGTCCCCTTTTACCTCTGTCCGCTCCTACTGAATCGTGCAGTCCGTCTCCACCCGTTGTGGTTGAGATCAACGCTCATTATGCCTCTCATGTGTCAGCTACTTATAGGTAATGTGTCACCGGAACCTCTCCGCCTCGCTCCCGACAATTTATGGCCTTGTTAGACCTTTTGCCTTATACACAATCGGTTTGGTAGTTGTCTCCCACTCCGACTTGAAAATCTCCTTGCCATCCTCTCGGATAATCAGTTGGATCTCTCCGCCTGGCGAAGTCTTCCGCACGGTGCAGGACTTGATGCGGTCGCCCCAAAATGACTTGGACAGATTACCGATATGAAATTCATCCCTTATGGCTTCTTTGATTTCTTTGCCTCCTTTCAAATATATGTACGAACCTTCAAACGCTGGCGCAGGGGAGGTCGTTCCACCAACACCGACGATTAACATTTTTTCTTTCACGGCGGGTACAGGAGAAAATCTTTTTTCCGTGATGCCAGGCAGATAGAAAGCGTTTTTCTTCTTGCCGTAAGGTATCTGCAGGGAGTTACCTGCTTTTACGTATTGCACATATATGACGCCAACAATCGTGACATTTGGACGATACCGGATGCCGTCCTGTTCAAATCCAACCTGGAAACCCGCCGGTAAAGGTCGGAGTTCCACGCTTTTCGCTTCTTCGGAACAAAACGCCCGAATGGACTTCTCTCCTATGGCCCTCATCTTCGCGGAGACGCCTTGCCAGTTGTAAAGCTCAATTATCGCCTGGCTGTCTTTAGCTTTCAGCGCCGCCTCAAATCGTCTCAACAAATGTTCAGCGCTCGTCGGCGGCGATTTTTGTGCAGATACGATGGAAGTAGGCTGTGCAGTCATTAGCGTCGCAAGGACAAAGATTACCCAGAAGTGTTTCACTGTTGTCCTCCCTGGATTTGAACGGCAATAGGCTGACCCACGGAGCGTCAGCGGAGCTGGGTCTAGCCGGGTGTTGGGTGTTCCTTCTTGACAGGAGTAAGGAGGCCGGCAGTCAGACTGACCGCAATGACAACTATCCAAAAGTAAAACGACAAATAGAGGCTTCTTGTCATCCAGTTGATAAGTTGTTGTGCCTTTAGAATGTCTTCACGTTCTTTCTTCTCTTTTTCTGTTGGTTTGTACTGTTCTTCCTTGCCATCTGGGCTGAAGTAATTGATTTGAACTCCGTCCTCTTGAAATCGTATGTATGCATACATCTTGCTTCTTTTAGCTTTATTTTCTTGGCTGAGCGTTCCAGATTTTATGTTTGCTTCCATTTTATTTCGAGTTTCGACGGTGGTTCCGCTCAAAGCCGGTAGTTTGATAAAGGTTTGATAACCTTGGTAGCTTATCAAAAAACAGCCGCCAGCGATGCAAATTCCCAATGCCGGTAATATTAGGCGCTTGAATGTAAATCCTTCTTTTCGGATAAGTCTTAGCCCAGCAATAATCATTGTTGCTATGGCAATGGTAAGCCCGAAATCGCGTAATGCACGAAGCATCCACTCAATCAGTGCAACTTTGGTGGTCAGATTTTCCAGATCAAATTTATACCTGCCATGCGCAAGGTCTGTGATGAAATAGGTCAGGAAGCCCAATAGGATGATCCATTCGCTCTTGTTTTTTGGTAGTAGTTTCCTTCTCAGATTTTTCATCATTCCTTCTCACCCAACATGTTATTGACCGGTTAGGAAAGTTACCTATATAGGGTGCTGGCTACCTATATAAGCAACTTGTTACCTATAAAGGTAACCACCATCGATTACCTATATAAGTAACTTTCCGTGTCAGAGGATTCCACATTCGTCTTTAATACAAGATGAGCCTCCAGTCGCGAGCGCCATCCGTAGAGGGCGTCATTGGCGTCCAGCAGGTTAGCATCACGGTTAATTACGATCAATGTAAAAATCTTGTCGTTCGCTCTCCCCTGTATCGCTCAGGGTAGAGTACCGTGCGTGCGGAAATGCCCAACCCAACCTCTTGCCTCCTCGTTGCCTGACACATTCATGTGACACCCCATGGATAATCTCACTCGCGTCGGTGCAAATTTGCAACGACCTCGTGGTAACCTGAAACGCCTCCGTTGAAGTTCGCAGCGTGGACGTACCAACTTGAAACGTCGTCGTGGTAACTTGTAACCTTGACATACTCAGTTGAAACGCGGTCATTGCGACTTTCAACACGGACATACAACGTTAATACGTGTCCGTGCAAATTTGCGACGTGGACGTACTAACCTGCAACATGGACGTACTAACCTGCAACATGGACGTACTAACCTGCAACATGGACGTACTAACCTGCAACATGGACGTACTAACCTGCAACATGGACGTACTAACTTGGAACATTGACGTACAAACTTCAAACATGGACGTACTAATTTCCAACGTGGTCGTGGGAATTTTAAACGCGCGCGTGCAAACCTGAAACCTGCCCGTTGCAGTTTGAAACACGGGCAGGTCAATCCGGAACGCCTTCATGCGATTTAGAAACGTGCACGCCTGGGGGATGGGATGGTGCGTAGGTAAACGATGGGAGAACGTGGGTGATAAATAGAGGGGGGTACTTGGCCGGTACCCCCCAAAGCTTGCGTTCGTTTGGATTGGCACTGCTTGCGACCGTGAGGCGACGGATCGGCGTCCTCCGGTCGGACAACGTGATCAGGATTGAGCCTGCTCCGCATCCTGAGCCTGAACATCTTCAGACGGCGCCTGGGACGCGCCCACCCTGGAGATGCTCCTCCGTTCCTTAGCGAGATCGAACCCCGAAGTGATAAGCGCCTCGGGGTTACGGACGGCAGCCGCCTCCAATAGCGACGCAATCTCGTCCATGTACTGGGTCAACTGCGCCTGGAGAGCCTCTCGCTCCGCAATATCAAGCTTGCTGGAGTAGAGCCAGGCCCTTTGGTACACCTCGTGGTACTTCGCCGCCAAGGACAAAAACAACGATGACAATTCCGGATTCGCCGCCCATACCGATGCCGGGATCTTCGGGTTGTCGGTCAGGCACTTCCACACCCTCAGCAAGATGCTGTAGAACTTGCTCGGAGTCTTGCATCGGTAGGTTCTCAGGATTCTACATTGCGCTGGCCTTACCATGTCGCTACCTCCTTTAGCTGGGTTGGGTGCAGCTTTCTGCGCATACGAACATCAGCAAAACACATGCGCCAGTATATGAGGCATCGCTAATTTTGCAAGGGAGTGGAGCACATTATTTCCCGGCGCTTCGACCGGGCGCCGACTCCGGCTAGGTCCAGGCGCGTAATAGGACGCCCCTCCATGTGGAACCAAAAGAAAAAGGTTAACCGCAGCATGCGCGATGGCTGGGGCAGCAGGAACTTGTATGGTCTGACCAAGACAAATCCCCCCCTGCCCCCCCTTCGCAAAGGGGGGAACTTTAGGCTCATGCAGCGCTTAATCCACTGTCCCCGGAATTTCCTGAAGAACCAAGAAAAAGGGGACTGGCTCCTGCGGGTGCCAATCCCCTTTTACGTCTCCACTGCAGTCTGCGTTCAGGTCTTGCGGTCCAGGCTGCGGTACTGGATCGCCTCGGAGATGTGGTGCTCCAGGATATTCTCTACGCCCTCGAGATCGGCTATCGTCCTTGCTACCTTGAGGATCCTCGTGTAGCTCCTGGCGCTGAGACCGAGGCGGTCGGTAACCACTTCCAGCATGCGGTTTCCGGCTGCATCCGGTTCGCAGAACTTGCGGATCATTCTGGCGGTCATCTGTGCATTGCTCCTGACGCGCGTTCCCTTGAAGCGCTCCTTCTGGACTTCCCTCGACCTCGACACGCGCAGGGCGATCTCGGCCGAGCTCTCGGTCTCGCCCCGGTCGGCAAGGTCTCGGTACTTGACGGCGGGCACCTCGATATGGATGTCGATCCGGTCGAGGAGAGGCCCGGAAACCCTGGAACGGTAGCGATGGATCATGAGGGGGGTGCAGGAACACTGGTGCACCGGATCGGAAAGGTAGCCGCAGGGGCACGGGTTCATGGCGGCAACGAGCATGATCCGGCTTGGATAGGTAACCGAGGAGAGCGCCCGGGAGATGGTGACGCGGCCGTCCTCCATCGGCTGGCGCAAGACCTCGAGGACGTGCTGCTTGAACTCGGGGAGCTCGTCCAGAAAGAGCACCCCGTTGTGCGAAAGCGACACCTCGCCGGGCTTCGGTGTGTTGCTGCCGCCGATCAGCCCGACGTCGGAGATGGTGTGGTGCGGGGAGCGGAAGGGGCGGGTCGAGATGAGCGCGTGGTCCCGCTCCAAAAGCCCCATCACGCTGTAGACCTTGGTCGTCTCGATCGCCTCCTCGAAGAGCATGGGAGGGAGGATGGAGGGGATGCGCCGGGCCAGCATGGTCTTGCCGGAACCGGGCGGGCCTATCATCAAAAGATTATGGCTTCCGGCCGCGGCTACCTCCAGGGCGCGCTTGGCGTGCTCCTGACCGCGCACCTCGCTGAAGTCGTCACCGGGATCCCCTCCCTGGCTGAAGAGAGCGTCGATGTCGGCGCGGTACGGGGCAATGTCCCGGTTGCCGTTCAGAAATTCCACCACCTCGGCAAGCTCCGTCACGCCGATCACGTCGACCCCCTCGACGACACCTCCCTCGGCAACGTTCTCGGCCGGGATGATGATCCCCGCGAGTCCCGCCTCGCGCGCGGCGACGGCGACGGAGAGACAGCCCCGGACCGGTTTCACTCCTCCGTCCAGCGACAGCTCACCCAATAGGATGTAGCGCTTTAAAAGCCCTTCCTTGATGACGCCGGTCGCTGCGAGTATGCCGATGGAAATGGGGAGGTCGAAGGAGGCCCCTTCCTTCTTGACGTCTGCGGGGGCGAGGTTGACGGTGATCTTGCGGTTGGGGAAATCGTAGCCGGAGTTTTTGAGGGCGGCCTTGACGCGGTCCTTGCTTTCCTTGACCGCGCCGTCGGGTAGGCCGACGGTGGAGAGTTGGGGAAGCCCCTGGGCGATGTCCACCTCGACGTCGACGAGAATGGCATCTATACCCACAAGCGCGCTGGAAAAGACCTTGGCAAGCATGAGAACCCCCAACTGAAGGTGAAGGGTGAGTTCCTGCGGTGGCTGCGGTGGTGCGCTGCTTCTGGTTCGGCGACCCTCTTGCCTTCTCCCTCCCCCCGGAAGGGGAGGGAAAAGGAAGGGTAATTAGGCTTTCAGCATTTCGAGGTAGCGATCGGCGTCGAGAGCGGCCATGCAGCCGGTACCGGCCGAGGTGATCGCCTGCTTGTAGTTTCTGTCCTGCACGTCGCCGGCGGCGAAGACCCCGGGGGTGCTGGTCGCGGTGGAGTTACCTTCGTAACCGCAGGCGGTGCGGATGTAACCCTCGTCCATGTCGAGCTGCCCCTCGAAGAGATGGGTGTTCGGCTGGTGTCCGATGGCGATGAAGCAGCCATGCACGTCGATAACCTTGTCCGAACCGCTCTTGTGGCGCAGCCTCACACCGGTCACGCCGGACGCGTCCCCCAGCACCTCTTCCAGCTGATGGTTCCACTCGATGGTGACGTTGCCGCCGTTCTTGGTCTTCTCGATCAGCCGGTCGGCGAGGATCTTTTCGGCGCGGAACTTGTCCCTTCTGTGCACCACGGTAACGTGGCTTGCGATGTTGGAGAGGTAGAGTGCCTCCTCTACGGCCGTGCTGCCGCCGCCGATTACGGCGACCGGCTTGCCGCGATAGAAGAAGCCGTCGCAGGTGGCGCAGGCGGAAACGCCCTTACCTTTAAAGGCGTGTTCAGTCGGAAGCCCCAGGTATTTCGCCGAGGCGCCCGTGGCGATGATCAGGGCGTCGCAGGTGTACACGCCGCTGTCCCCTTCGAGGACGAAGGGAGGCTTCATCACCTGTGCCTTGTTGATGTGGTCGAAGATGAACTGGGTGCCGAAGCGCTCGGCGTGCTGGCGCATCCGCTCCATGAGATCGGGGCCCATGACCCCATCAACATCGCCCGGCCAGTTGTCCACATCAGTCGTCGTCATCAACTGCCCCCCCGCCTGCAGCCCGGTAATGAGGACGGGGTTCAGGTTCGCACGTGCCGCGTAGATCGCTGCTGTGTAGCCGGCGGGACCTGATCCTAAGATGATGAGACGATGGTGCATCGGTTCCATTTGTAAAAACCTCCGACTGAAATTTAGCCGGAAAGATAGCAGTATATATTCAAAATTGCAAGGTACCACACCGCTAACGCATTGACCCCAATAGCCAGCTCTGTTAAGATTCAGGGCATTGTTCCGTATAATGAAAAGGAGGCGAATTGTGAAAAAAATCGTAGCTTTACTTGCATTATCCCTGTCCATTTTGGGGGGCACCCAGGCCATGGCCAGAGATATAAACTTCTCCAGCGCCATCTCCCAGAAAGCCTTCAAGGACCTCACCAGGGAGGCGGGTGCCGCCCTCTCCTACCGTAATACCGCACCCGCGGAGCCGCTCGGCATCACCGGTTTCGACGCCGGGATAGAGGTTTCGGCCATCGACATCAGCGGCAGCGGCTACTGGGAAGCAGCCTTCGGCAATGATGCACCGTCGTACCTCGTGATTCCGAAACTGCGTGCTAGGAAGGGGCTTCCCTTCGGCATCGATGTCGGCGCCATGTACTCTTATGTTCCCGACTCCAACATCAAGCTCTGGGGCATCGAGGTGAGCAAGGCGATTCTGGAAGGGACCGCTGCGACGCCGGCGCTCGGCGTACGCGCCACCTACACCAGGCTCTCCGGCGTCAGCGACCTCGATCTGCAGACCACAGGGATCGATGCCTCCATCAGCAAAGGTTTCCTGTTCCTCACGCCGTACGCCGGGGCAGGTGGGGTCTGGGTGAACAGCGAGGCAAAGGGCCACTTGAAGAGTATCGCCCCGACGCTCGACACCGAAAATGTGTTCCAGCCGCGCATCTTCGGCGGCGTAAAGATCACTCCGTTCCCGCTTCTCGGCATCACCGCCGAGGTCGAATATCAGGAGCGCCCCATCTACTCGCTGAAGGGAGCCATTAGTTTCTAACTACTGCACCAGGGAGGGGCTAAAGCCCCTCCCGCCGGGGTACACCATGCACGCCCACGCCGACACCCATCTCGACCAGAGCATCACCGGACGCTTCAAGTACGCCATAGTCCTCACCTCGCTGACCCTGGTGGCGGAACTGGTCGGAGGCATCTGGACCAACTCGCTCGCACTCCTATCCGACGCGGCGCACGTGTTCCTCGATCTCTTCGCCCTGCTCCTCTCCTTGGGGGCCATCAAGCTCGCCTCCTACCCGGTGAGCGACACCCGCACCTTCGGCTGGCACCGCACCGAGGTCTTCGCCTCCTTCATCAACGGCAGCACCGTCTTCATCATCGCCGGCATCATCTGCTACGAGGCGGTCGGCCGTTTCATGCATCCCGAAGCGGTGAAGAGCCTGGAGATGCTGATCATCGCCGCGGTAGGCCTGGTTGCGAACCTGCTCTCCGCCAGCGCCCTTCACTCGCATTCCCACGACGACCTCAACGTGCACAGCGCGTTTTTGCACGTGATCGGGGACGCGGCGGCCTCGGTCGGCGTCATCGTCGGCGGTATCATCATGTACTTCACCGACTGGTACCTTCTCGACGCGATCATCTCCATGGGCATCGGCTTCATCATCTTCTGGGGCTCGTGGCGCGTGATGCGGGAGTCGGTGCACATCCTGCTGGAAGGTGTGCCGCGCGGGATAGACGTGAACCAGGTGGCCGTTGCCATCCGGGAGGTTGAGGGGGTCGAAGAGGTGCATCACCTCAACATCTGGACCATCTGCTCCCACATCATCGCGCTCTCCGCACACGTGGTGGTGCCGGATACGTCCCTGGGGGAGCATGGCAGGATCATCGAGAAGATCGAGGAGAAGCTATTCCAGCACTTCCACATCTCCCACACCACGCTGCAACTGGAGAACACCCGCTGCGCCGAAGCGCAGAGCATGAAACAGTTCCGGCACCGGCCGCGCGCCTCCGCAGTGGCGCACGCCCATGCGCACCCGCACCAGCACCCACACGGCTGTTGTTCGGGGCACCATCACGACCATACACATTGACCGGACGGTAGACTAGATGCTTGATTACGAATTGATCCTCGACGCGGCCCAGCGGCTCAAGAAAAGGGTGCGTCGCACGGAACTGATCCACGCCCAACACTTCAGCGAGCGGCTCGGCTTCCCCCTCTATTTCAAATGTGAGAACCTGCAGCGCACCGGCGCCTTCAAGATACGCGGCGCGCTCAACTTCATGACGGCACAGCCCCGCGAGGCTCTGGCCGGCGGCGTGATCACCGCCTCGGCGGGTAACCATGCCCAAGGTGTCGCCTTCTCCGCCGATCTGCTCGGCGTGAAGGCGGTGGTCTACATGCCGGAGAGCACGCCTCCACAAAAGGTATTCGCCACCCGCGACTACGGCGCGGAAGTCGTGCTGGAGGGGAAGAACTTCGACGAGGCGTGTGCCGCGGCGCTAAGGCAGGCGGAAAAGACCGGGGCCCTCTTCGTGCACCCCTTCAACGACCCGCTCGTAATGGCGGGCCAGGGGACCATAGCCCTCGAGATCCTCGAGGATATACCGGACGTGGCGAACGTGCTGGTACCGATCGGGGGGGGAGGTCTGATCGCTGGGATCGCCCGTGCCATAAAAGAGACGCATCCCCATGTCAGGGTGATCGGCGTGGAATCGGCCGCAGCCCCCTCGATGCGTCACGCCGTGAAGGCGGGCGAAGTCGTCACCATTCCGATCCGGGCGAGCCTTGCCGACGGCATCGCGGTGAAGACGGCGGGGAGCGATACTTTTCCCGTTGTGAAGGAGTACGTCGACGAGATCGTGCTGGTGGACGAGGAGGAGATCGCCCTTGCCATCGTCTCGCTCATGGAGCGGAACAAGCTGATGGTGGAGGGAGCCGGTGCGGTGGGCCTTGCGGCACTTCTGAACGGGAAGGTGAAGAAGATTTCCGGGAAGACGGTGGCGCTCCTCTCGGGGGGAAACATCGACGTGAAGACCATCGCGGTGGTGGTCGAGCGCGGTCTTCTGGCGGCGGGGCGCTACCTGAAGCTCAAGGTGGAACTGGACGACGTGCCGGGTGCACTGGCGCGGCTCGCCACCGAAATCGCAGAGGCGCGGGCCAACATCTCCATCATCACCCACGACCGGCGCTCAGAATCGTTGCCGATCGGGAAGACCGAGGTGCTGGTGGAGTTGGAAACGCGCGGTGCCGAGCACATCCAGGAGGTGATCCGTCACCTGGGCAAGTGCGGATACCAGATCGAGGTCATGAGGTAACCTGCTCCGGCTGCCACAGCGCCAGTTGCGGCGGCCGGTTACTCAACCGCCGCCCTGCGGCTCCCCCGCCTGCCCGTGTTCCTTTATCACCCGTAAAAACGCATCCCCGTAGCGCGCAAGCTTGTGCTGCCCCACGCCGGTAATCTTTAGAAGCTCCCACTTGTCCTTGGGCATCTGCGCCGCCATCTCGGCAAGGGTCGCATCGGGGAAGACAACGTATGGGGGCACCTGCTGCTCGTCCGCGATATGCTTGCGCAGCTCCCGCAACTCCTGGAAGAGCGCTCCGTCGTAGCTCGGCTTCTTCGCCGCACTCTTCTTCTCGACCACCCTCGTGTCCCTGGGCTTCGCAAGCTCAAGCCTCACCTCACCCCGCAACAGGGGACGCGCCGATTCCGTCAGTTTCAGCACCGAAAAATTCGCCATGTCCTGCTCAAGGTAGCCAAGGTGTATCAGCTGGCGCAGAAGGCTCCCCCAAACATCCTGTGCATGATGCTTCCCTATTCCGAAGGTGGAAAGGCGGTCGTGCTTCAGCTCCAGGATCCTCTGGTTCTGCGAGCCGCGCAGCACGTCGATGACGTGCCCCATGCCGAAGCGCTGCCCCACCCGGTAGACGCAGGAAAGGGCCTTTTGCGCGTCCTCGGTGGCGTCGAAGCGCTCGGGCGGGCTCTCGCAGATGTCGCAGTTGCCGCAGTCGTGCTCCAGCTTGTCCCCGAAGTAGCCGAGCAGGACGCGGCGACGGCAGGTCTGCGCCTCGGCGAACCCCACCATGCAGTTCAGCTTGTGCAGCTCGATCCGGTTCTGCTCCTCGTTGCCGCCGTTGCCGATCAGCCCGCGGGCGACCGCGATGTCGCCGTAGCCAAAGAGCAGGAGCGCGTCGGCGGGAAGTCCGTCGCGCCCGGCACGGCCGGTCTCCTGATAGTAACTCTCGATGCTCTTGGGCATGTCGTAGTGCACGACGAATCGGACGTTGGACTTGTCGATCCCCATCCCGAAGGCGACCGTCGCCACCACGACCTTGAAGTCGTCGCGCAGAAACGCCTCCTGGACCTCGTGGCGCTCACGGTCCGGCAACCCAGCGTGGTACGCCGCGGCCTTGACGCCGGCCTCGCACAGTTTCCTCGCCACCTCCTCGACCCTTTTCCTAGAGAGGGCGTAGACGATTCCGGCCTCGTCCTTGCGGCTGGCGAGAAAACCCATCAACTGGCTGAAGGGCTTGTTCTTTTCCACGACGGTGTAGCGGATGTTGGGGCGATCAAAGCCGGTGAAGAAACAGGTGGCGTCGTTGAGCCCCAGGCGCGAGAGGATGTTGCCCCGGGTCTGCGCGTCGGCGGTCGCGGTGAGTGCGACCATCGGGATCTGCGGGAAGATCTCGCGCAGGATGCCGAGCTGGGCGTACTCGGGCCTGAAGTCGTGCCCCCACTGGGAGACGCAGTGCGCCTCGTCAATGGCGAAGAGGGAGATGTCGAGGCTCTTGATCCGGTCGATGAAACCGTCGGAAAGAAGCCGCTCGGGCGCCACGTAAAGGAGCTTCAGCTCCCCCGCGTGCAGCTCCGCCAGGACGCGGCGCGCCTCGGCCTCGCCGAGTGAGGAGTTGTAGCAGGCAGCGGCGATGCCGTTTTCACGCAACGCGTCGACCTGGTCCTTCATCAGCGAGATGAGGGGGGATACCACGATGGCCGTGCCGGGAAGGCAGAGGGCGGGGACCTGGAAGCAAAGCGACTTGCCGCCGCCGGTCGGCATGAGCACGAAGGCGTCCCTGCCGGAGATAACGGTATCCACGATCTCCTGCTGCCGGGGACGGAAGGCCTTGTAGCCGAAGATGTCGTTCAGGATCTGTATGGGGGAGAGTGGCATGGTCAAGCCTTTTGCAGGCGGGGAAGTTTTGCCGGCCGCATAGATGAAAACAGGTATGGGAACCTTGTCAAGCCGTGGCCGGTCAGAGGGCGCCGGCTGCCGTCGGAAGGGCGAGGTCGAGTCCGGCGATAAAGGCCTGAGTCCTGACGGCCCCGTTCCCCGGATCCATGAGGTCCGGGCGCAGCAGGTCCTCGTAGCAGTCCAGGTCGTGCCAGGGGGGAAGCAGCGGGGCGGAGAACCCGGAGGCCTTCGCCTGCGCGAGGCTCTTCTCAAGCACCTTCTCGCTGGACCAAGGGATGTCCCGAAACAGGGAACCGTACCCTCCCCGCAAGCCGACCAGGTAGTAACCGCCGTCCCCCGCCGGGCCGAACACCGTGTCGCTCCCCCGCTCCAGCGTCCTGAAGGCCTCCTCGATGTAAGCGACGGGAAGGTCGGGGGCATCGGTGCCGATCACCACGCAGGGCCCGTACCCCATCGACCTGAGCGTGTCGCAGGCGTGCTCAAGCTTTGTCCCGAGCCCACCGGCTGCCTGGGCAACCAAAGGTACTTCCGGCGTCGCCTCCTTGAAGAATGCGGCGGAGCCCTCGTGGAAGAGGATCTTATCGGCGTCGAGCACCGCCACCCGCTCCATGGTGTCCAGGAGCATGCAGCGGTAAAGGTCGGCGGCCTGCTGCGGCGACAGGGACGGAGACAGACGTGTCTTCACCCTTCCGGCGAGTGGAGCTTTGGCGAAGATGGCGAGCGCGCGTTTCATTAGATGGGTGAACCTTAAGCAGGTTAAATGAAGGATTAAAAGCTAGGGTTGTCCACAGTTTTCCGGCTTATCAACAAAGTTATCCACAGCACGACCACGTCAAGCCGTTGACTTGGCCGCCGCACATTACCGTTTGTCGCGTTCAATGGCGGCGTAGGCGGAGTGCTTGTGGATCGACTCGAAGTTTTCGGCCTCGATGGAAAACCATGTGATATTTTCCATAGATAGCAGCCGCACTGTCGCCTCGCGCACCATATCCTCGACGAAGCGCGGATTCTCGTAGGCGCGCTCGGTGACGAACTTCTCGTCCTCCCGTTTCAACAGGGAGTAAACCGGCGAGGAACCGCACTCCTCGATCACCTCGATCAGGTCCTCGATCCAGATGAACTCGCTGTAGCGCACCTGCACCGTCATGATCGAGCGCTGGTTGTGGGCGCCGTAAATGGAGAGCTCCTTGCTGCAGGGGCAAAGCGAGGTGACCGGCACCTTGATGCCGAGCACGAAGTCGAATGTATCGGAAAGGGACGCACTGAAGGTGCAGGTATATTCCATCAGGCTCTTCGCCTTGGACACCGGGGCCTTTTTCTCTACGAAGTAGGGGAACTCCATCTCCAGGTGTGCGTTCGATGCGCCGAGTTTCTCCTTCATGGTGGCGAGGATGAGTTCGAGCTTGTCGAGGGCGATCTCCTCCCGGTACTTGTTCAGGATCTCCACGAAACGGCTCATGTGGGTTCCCTTGAAGTGGTGCGGCAGGTCGACGTACATGTTGATCCGGGCGATGGTGTTCTGGAACTTCTTGTTCTTGTCCATCACCACGATGGGATAGGAGACGTCCTTCACGCCAACCTTGCTGATCGGGATGTTGCGGGTGTCGCGGGTCAGCTGTACGTCGGTGAGTGGTTTTGCTTCTTTATTCTGATCGGTCATTTTGCTCATGCCTTTTTCCTCAGCGCTTCGCGTAACGGACCGGGTCGGTCACGCCCAGCTCCGAGAAGCCTTTCAGGCGCAGCCGGCAGGAGTCGCACAGGCCGCAGGCGGCGCCGTCTTCGGTCGGATCGTAGCAGGAATGGGTCTTGCCGTAATCGACGCCCAGGGTGAGCCCGGTCCTGATGATCTCCGCCTTGCTGAGGCTGATGAGAGGGGTGTGGATGGTCATCTTCTTACCTTCCACGCCCGCCTTGGTGGCGAGGTTCGCCATCGTCTCGTATGCCGCGATGTATTCCGGGCGGCAGTCGGGGTAGCCCGAGTAGTCGAGCGCGTTCACGCCGATGAATATGTCGAAGGCGCCCAGCGTTTCGGCCCAGCCGAGTGCGAAGGAAAGGAAGATGGTGTTCCTCGCCGGCACGTAGGTGACCGGGATCTCCTCGCCCACCCCTTCCTTCGGGACCGCGATATCGGAGGTGAGGGCGCTGCCCCCCATCATCCTCAGGTCGAACTCGACCAGCATGTGGTCCACCGCCCCCATGGGGCGCGCGTTCTGCTTGCATACCGCCAGTTCGTGCTGGTGGCGCTGACCGTAGCTGAAGCTCATGGCGTAGGGCTCGAAGCCCTGGTGCTTGGCGATGGCCATGCAGGTCGTTGAATCAAGCCCGCCGCTGTAAAGGATTACTGCTTTTTTCTTCATGGTGCACCTCTATCTGGTTGCCCGGAGGGCAAGGTTTCGTCAGTGTTTGCCGTTAAGGATTCACTCTGTGGCCGCTCTGGCTTTTCCTCAGTGTCCTCTGTGTCCCGGGTTTGCGATTTTCAGCAAATAAAAAGGCCGCGCCGGCGATTCCGGTGCGGCCTTGTCGACTACTCCACGAAGCTCTTCAGCTTCTTCGCCCGGCTCGGGTGCCTGAGCTTCCTGAGCGCCTTGGCCTCGATCTGCCGGATCCTCTCGCGGGTGACTTCGAAGTCCTGACCCACCTCTTCCAGGGTGTGGTCGCTCTTCTCGCCGATCCCGAAACGCATCCTGAGGACCTTCTCCTCACGCGGCGTCAGGGTGGAAAGCACGCGGGAGGTCTGCTCGGAGAGGTTCGCCTTGATGACCGCCTCGAGGGGGGATACCACACCCTTGTCCTCGATGAAGTCGCCAAGATGGGAATCCTCCTCCTCGCCGATCGGAGTCTCCAGGGAGATCGGCTCCTTGGCGATCTTCAGGACCTTTCTCACCTTGTCCAGCGGCAGCGCCATGCGCTCGGCGATCTCCTCCGGGGAGGGCTCGCGGCCGATCTCCTGGACCAACTGGCGGCTGGTGCGGATCAGCTTGTTGATGGTCTCGATCATGTGCACTGGGATACGGATGGTGCGGGCCTGGTCCGCGATGGCGCGGGTGATGGCCTGACGGATCCACCAGGTGGCGTAGGTGGAGAACTTGTAGCCGCGCTGGTACTCGAACTTGTCCACCGCCTTCATGAGGCCGATGTTCCCTTCCTGGATCAGGTCGAGGAACTGCAGACCGCGGTTCGTGTACTTCTTGGCGATGGAAACGACCAGGCGGAGGTTCGCCTCGACGAGCTCGCTCTTCGCGAGCTTAGCCTTGTGCTCACCTTCCTCGATGGCAAGAAGCGCGTTGGCAAGCTCGCTCGCCTTGAAGCCCGATTCCTGCTCGATCTTCTTGAGCTTCGCCTCACTGGTGCGGTAACGCTTCTCGAGCTTCTGCCCCTCTTCCAGCGTCATGTTCATCTTCTTGGAGAAGTCCGCATCGGAAGCACCTTTCAGTCCCTCGAAAGCGGGAAGGAAGACGTCCTTGACGGTGCTGGTTTCCCTCTCGAGCTCGGTGATCTCCTGCATCACCGTGTCGACCTTGCAGGAAAGTTCCTTCAGGCGCTGGGCGATCTTCTCGATGTGGCGGTCCTTCAGACGCAGCGACTTGAGGGTCTCAGCCATCTTCACCTTGAGCTCGCCGTGCTCGGCGTTGAGCGCCTCGCTCTCCTTGGCGGAAACCTTCCCTTCGAGCGTGGTCTGGATCTGCTCCATGCGCTGGGACATCTCGCTGATCTCGTCGATGATGCCGAGCACGCGCATGGCCTGAAGATCCTCTTCACCCTCTTCGAGAACCTCTTCCTCGACGTCCTTGGAGATCTCGATGGCGCCGATCTGCAGCTTGCGCAGACGCTCACCAAGGTTGATGACCTCGCGCACGGTGATGGGGGTGTTCAGGATGACGCTGGCGACGTCGCGCTCGCCTACTTCGATCCTCTTGGCGATCTCGACTTCGCCCTCGCGGGTAAGCAGGGAAACGGAACCCATCTCGCGCAGGTACATGCGCACGGGATCGCTGGTGCGGCCGAGGGTGCCGGGTTCGAACTCGACCTCCTCTTCGTTACCTTCGTGCTCTTCCTCTTCCTCGAGGTCCATCTTGATCTTCGGGATCTTCACCTTCTGGGCGGAGTCCACGATCTCGATGTCCATATCGCCGAACATGCTCATCACGTCGTCGATCTGGTCGGAAGAGACGATGTCGGGCGGAAGCAGGTCGTTCACTTCCTCATAGGTGAGGAAACCCTTTTCCTTGCCCAGGTCGATGAGCTGTTTCACTTCGTCCATGCTTTTCTTGGCCATTTACCACGCTCCGCTACAGCTTGAATCCAGCTCCGCTACCGCTTGAATCCTACTATAGTAATTTCGATTTTTTATTACGCAACCGCTCAAGTTCAGCCAGGATCTCCAGGTAGCGCGGAGAATCCGGATCGACCGTGGCAAGCTCCCTCGCCAGGGCCTTGCCGTCCCCCTTGAGCGCCCTCCGTTCCAGAGCCTGGCGGCACTGTTCGAAGGCCTTGACCGGGTCAAGGTCCTCGAGGTGCGCGTCCTCCACGAACAGTGAGTAGAGACGGCTTCTTTCCTCGTGCGATTCGATCTGCTCCAACAACAGGGGGAGATCGATATCCCCATCCTCCGGCTGCGCCAGGATGGACTCGGCGAGCTTTAGGTGGCTGGCGCTGAAGAGCTTATCGGCGCCATGTTCCCTAACCCTTAACACCACTTCGGGGTACTTCGCCATCAGGGTCAAAAGCACCTCTTCGGTGCCGATTTTCTGCGGCGCCCCCTTTTGCGGGGGACGCGGGGCCTGCCGCGCGGGGATGCCGACCTTCTGAAGCAGCATGGCGCGGTCGATGCCGAGGGCCCGGCAGATCTCCTTCTCGTAGAGCCCGCGCTCCACAGGATCGACGATCTTTTGCAGTCTTGGGGAAACCTCGTTCACGAAGGCGACCTTCCCCTCCACGCTTCTCACGTCCAGGCGCTTCAAAAGCCCCTTGTAGAACGACTCGAAGATGGGAAGCGCCTTGTCCAAAAGCGGCTGGAACGCCTCGCCCCCCTCGCGGTTGATGAAGGTGTCCGGGTCGTCTCCCGAGGGAACCTCGACCACCCGCGCCGGGAACGCCTCCTCCAGGAAGAGCTCCATGGAGCGGACCGTCGCCTTGCGCCCGGCCTCGTCGCCGTCAAAGAGCATGAAGGTACGGTCGGCGTAGCGGCGCAAAAGCTTCACGTGCGGCTGGGTCAGCGCGGTGCCGCAGGTGGCGACCACGTTGGTGAACCCTGCCTTGTACAGCGCCAAGTGGTCGAAATACCCCTCGACGACGATGGCGCTTCCCTTCTCCCGCATCCCCTTCTTGGCCAGGTCGACCCCGAAGAGGACCTCGCTTTTGCGGTAGATGATGGATTCGGGCGAGTTGATGTACTTGGGGAGCGAGTCGTCCATGACCCTCCCCCCGAAGCCGATCGGGCGTCCGTGCAGATCGGCTATGGTGAAGAGGAGACGGTTTCGGAAGGTGTCGTAGTAGCCGTCCTTTCCTTCCCGCTTCCTCAGTAATCCCAACTTCTCCGCATCCGCCGCGGCTATTCCCTTTCTCTGCAGGTAGCGCGTGAGGCTGTCCCACCCGGCTGGGGCGAACCCCATGCGGTAGACGGCGGCGATCTCCGGGCTCACCCCGCGCTTCTCCAGGTAGGCCCTTCCGGCGGCACCCGCCTCGTCCGATTCCAGCACGCCGCGGTAAAACTCGCAGGCCAACTCGTTGATCCGGTAGGCCTGTTCCTGCTCGTCAACCTTGCGCTTCTCTTCCCTCGTCATGGGACGTTCCGGGATCTCGACGCCGACCCTTTTGGCGAGGAACTTGACCGCCTGCGGGAAGGAAAGCCCCTCGATGCGCATGACGAAGTCGAAGGCGTTTCCGCCCACGCCGCA
Source organism: Geomonas ferrireducens (assembly GCF_004917065.1). Classification (NCBI taxonomy): domain Bacteria; kingdom Pseudomonadati; phylum Thermodesulfobacteriota; class Desulfuromonadia; order Geobacterales; family Geobacteraceae; genus Geomonas; species Geomonas ferrireducens. Next base: position 1,684,752 of record NZ_SSYA01000001.1, on the reverse strand, counting down.
ACCAAAGCAATGGAAGATGCCGCGCGCCGGGTTCACGTTGAACGACGCGGTCTTCTCGCCATGGAAGGGGCACATCCCCTGGTAGTTCGCCCCGGACTTCTTGAGGCTCATGTAGTCGGAGATTACCTGGAGGATGGGAGCCCTCTCGCGTACCTCCCTGACCTTGTCGTCCGGTATCATCGACACTGCTGCGGATCCTTTATTTCTTATGCGCTCCGTGCGAGGCCTGCGCCCCGGGCGTTGCACTGCCGTTTTCCTTTACCCTGTCCGCGGCGTTTCTCGCCACGGCCCCTTCCCAGCCTGCCGCTATGTCCGCTCCCGTCGTGGCGAAGGCGGCCGCGGTCTTGGAGCTTCCAATCCACCCCTTCACCTTCTCCGGCATCGGCTTCGTCGTGGCGAGGTACAGGATCACGCAGAGAATGAAGCCTCCCTGCAGGAAGCCGAAGACGATGCCGCCGGCCCGGTTGATCCCGCCCAGAAGCATGACCTTGAGGACGACGGTTAGCAGATGCCCGAGGAAATAGAAGAGCATGCCGAGCAGCATGAAGATGAGGAGGAACGCCAGCGGCTGCGCCACCTGCGGGGGGAGGTTGATGAAATGCCTGATCCCCAGGCTGAGAGAGGAATAGTATCGGAAGGCGGCCCAGCCGCCCGTGACGAGCCCCAAGAGAGAACAGGCCTCGCGGACCAGCCCCTTGGAGAATCCCTTTGCCACGAAGAAAATCAGTACTACCCAGATAAGGATGTCGAGAAGGATCATGCAAACACCTGGTCAGCAGCCACAAAGCAAAAGAAGGGGGAATCGCTGCGATTCGCCCCTACTCATGACATCCGAACCCGCTGAAGTTCCCCCGGGAACGAGTCCCGGGGATTCTTTTCACGCGAGTTTTTCCTTCACAACTTCGCTCACCAATTTACCATCTGCACGGCCGGCGACCTGGGGCTGGATGGTCTTCATGACCTTGCCCATATCCTTGCCGCCGGTAGCGCCGACTTCCGCGATGACTTTCATCACCAGGGCTTCCAGCTCTTCCCGTGTCAGCTGCTGGGGGAGGTAGCCCATCAGGAGCGCGAGCTCCGCTTCCTCTTTATCCACCAACTCTTGTCTGCCTGCTTCCTTAAAGAGTCGGATGGATTCCCTGCGCTGCTTGCAGAGGGTAACGATGGTTTCGGTGATCTCGCTATCGTTCAGTTCACGCCTGAGTTCGATGTCGCGGTTTTTCACCGAGGAGAGTACCATGCGGATCGTTGATAAACGCAGGGTGTCGCGACTTCTCATCGCCTCCTTCAGTTCCGCGTTAAGTCTCTCCCTCAGTTGCATGAAACCCTCTTAGTCGACCATCTTGCGCTGTTTTTTCAGAGCGCGTTTGCGAGCAGCGATAGCCTTTTTCTTCTTCTTGATGCTCGGCTTCTCGTAGTGCTCTCTTTTACGGACCTCAGAAAGGATCCCGGCTTTTTCACACTGCTTTTTGAATTTCTTCAGTGCAAGCTCAAACGGTTCAGCTTCTTTTACCTTTACTCCCGGCATTCATATTCCCCCCCCTTCTCTAGCAAGATTTACAAACTTTGTGTGGGTACGGGCCGGCAGACAATATTCAAGGAACCAGCAATATACCATTGCCGTCTTTTTTGTCAAGGCAATTGTGCCAGAGTGGAACAGTTATCCGCGGGAGTTCTTCTCTTCTATGCCGGACATGCCGAAGCGGCGCCTCAGTTCTGAGTACACCTCTTCGGGATCTATGTCATAGAAGCCGAGCAGGACGAGGCTGTGGAAGATAAGGTCGGCCGTCTCGTAGACGATCTCCTCGCGCTTGCCCCCCTTGCCTGCGATGACCACCTCGGTCGCCTCCTCGCCAAGCTTCTTGAGGATCTTGTCGATCCCCTTGGCCATGAGGCTTGCCGTGTAGGAGTTCTCGCTCGGGTTCGCCTTGCGCTCCTGGATGACGCGGTAGACCGCGGCGATGATGTCGTCTTTGGGATCTTGCATGATGCTGCTCCTTGGTGATTTAGCTCCTCCCCCTGGAGGGGGGAGGCCGGGAGGGGGGAAAAGGGTTCGTGCGCCAAACCTTCCCCCTCCCTAACCCTCCCCCTCCTGGGGAGGGGACTGAACCGGAGGTAGTGCGGCGCTACAGCCTTACCGGGACGCCGCGGCCGCGGAGGTAGGTCTTCGCCTCTTCGATGGTGTACTCGCGGTAGTGGAAGATCGAGGCGGCGAGACAGGCGCTAGCACCCGCTTCGGTGAAGCCGTCGTAGAGATGCGAAAGCCCGCCGACGCCGCCGGAGGCGATCACCGGGATGCTGACCGCATCGACCACGGCGCGGGTGAGCGGCAGGTCGTAGCCGTCCTTGGTGCCGTCGCGGTCCATGCTGGTGAGCAGGATCTCTCCCGCACCGAGCTCTTCCATGCGCTGCGCCCACTCGACCGCGTCGATGCCGGTCGGATTGCGGCCGCCGTGGGTGTAGACCTCCCAGCCGCCGTTGGCCTTGGAGCGTGCGTCGATGGCGACCACGGTGCACTGCGAGCCGAACTTCTCCGCCGCCTCGTTCACGAACTCGGGACGGTGTACCGCCGCCGTGTTGATGGAGACCTTGTCCGCCCCGGCGTTCAGAAGGCGCCGGATGTCGTCCACGGTGCGCACCCCGCCGCCGACGGTGAGCGGCATGAAGACGCGCTCCGCGGTGCGGCGCACCACGTCGATGATGATGTCGCGCTCGTCCGAGGAAGCTGTGATGTCGAGGAAGGTGAGTTCGTCGGCGCCCTGCTGGTCGTAAAGCTCGGCGATCTCGACCGGGTCCCCCGCGTCGCGCAGGCCGAGGAACTGGACCCCTTTCACTACCCGCCCGCCCTTCACGTCAAGGCAGGGGATGATTCTCTTAGTCAGCATCTGGAACTCCGGATAACTTATTCCCCCTCCCCTTGCGGGCGGGGGTAGGGGTGGTTACCGCCTCTTGGTCAGCGCGATGGCTTCCGCGAGGTTGATGGCGCCGGAATAGATGGCCTTGCCGGTGATGACGCCGGTGACGCCGGAGGACTCGATGGCGATGAGGTTCTCGATGTCCTTCAGCGAGGAAAGGCCGCCGGACGCGATCACCGGGATGTTGATCGACTCGGCCAGCGCCTTGGTCGCCTCGATGTTCGGCCCCTGCATCATGCCGTCGCGGCTGATGTCGGTGTAGATGATGGCGGAGACGCCGTCACCCTCGAACTGCCTGGCGAGCTCGGTCGCGGTGATGCCGGTAACCTCGGCCCACCCCTGCACAGCGACCATGCCGTTCTTGGCATCGATGCCGACCACGATCTTGCCGGGGAATTTGGCGCACGCCTCTTTTACGAAGGCGGGGTTACGCTGGGCCGCGGTGCCGATGATGACCCGGCCGATGCCGAGGGAAAGGTAGGCTTCGATGGTGGCTATATCGCGGATGCCGCCCCCCAACTGGGTCGGGATGGTGACGGATTTGACGATGGACTCGATGGCGGTCCGGTTCTTGGGCTCGCCGGCGAAGGCACCGTCGAGGTCGACGATGTGGAGGATCTCGCCCCCCTGGCGCTGCCACTCGGCCGCCTGCGCACCCGGATCGTCGTTGAAAACGGTGTCCTTCTCCATCAGCCCCTGCTCAAGACGCACGCAGCAGCCGTTCTTCAGATCTATTGCCGGAATAATGATCATTTCAATTCCTCATCGATATTTCAATATTCACTCGCCGTCCACCAACGGGGGAGGAGACTACTTCATAGCCGCGAAGTTTTTCAGCATCGCAAGTCCCTTATCCTGGGACTTCTCGGGGTGGAACTGGGCGGCGACGACGTTGTCGCGCCAGATGGCGGCGCAGAAGTCGATGCCGTAATTGGTGGTCGCCGCGACGACACTCTCATCCTCGGGCTTCACGTAGTAGGAGTGCACGAAATAGACGTTGGAGCCGCTGTCGATCCCGTTGAAGAGCGGGGAGGGACGCTTGATGTCGAGCTGGTTCCACCCCATGTGCGGGACCTTCAGCTCCTCGCCGGCCTCCTGCATCCCTTCCGGGAAGCGGAGCACCTTGCCGGGGATGACGTTCAGCCCCTTGTGGATGCCGAACTCCTCGCTCTCGGTGAAGAGAAGCTGCAGCCCGAGGCAGATGCCGAGAAAGGGCTTTCCTTCCTTGATGACCTTGAGGATCGGCTCGACGAAGCCCCCCTCCTCGAGGTTCCTGATGCAGTCGCGGAACGCACCCACACCCGGAAGCACGACGCGCTCGGCGTCCAGGAGCACTTTGGGATCGGAGGTGACGACGGCATCGCAGCCGACCTTCTCGAACCCCTTCTGCACGGAGCGGAGATTCCCCATGCCGTAATCTATGATCGCGATCATCTCGTTCCTTCCTTAAAGCTTGCCCTTGGTGGACATGACCCCTTCGATACGGGGGTCCATCTGGGTCGCCATATCGAGGGCGCGGGCGGCGGCCTTGAAGCAGGCCTCGACGATGTGGTGCACGTTGTCGCCGTACATCACGTTCAGGTGTAGGTTCGCGCCGCAGTGGTTCACGAAGGCCTGGAAGAACTCACGTACCAGCTCGACATCGAAGTCGCCGATCTTCACCTTGGGAAGGTTGACGTTGTAGACCAGGTAGGGACGGCCGGAGAGGTCGGTGGCAACACTCGCCAGGGTCTCGTCCATCGGAACGGTGGCCTGGCCGTAACGGCGGATGCCGCACTTGTCGCCGAGCGCCTCCTTGAAAGCGCTGCCGAGCACGATGCCGATGTCCTCCACGGTGTGGTGGAAGTCGATGTCGATGTCGCCGTGGGCTTCGACCTTCAGGTTGAAGAGGCCGTGCCTGGCGAAGAGGTCCAGCATGTGATCCAGGAAGGGAACCGAAGTGCAGACCTGCGCGTCGCCCTTGCCGTCGATTTCGAGGGAGAGCTTGATCTGGGTCTCCCTGGTGATCCGTTCGATACTTGCCGATCTAGCCATGCCGCCTCCTTGCATGAATGTCAAAGCTGCAATGAATTGAAAATCAGTCTTCGAGCCTGAAGCTGACCGACCTGCCGTGGGCGTCGAGCCCTTCGAGCTTGGCGATCCTGACCACGTCCTCGCCGACCCGTTTCAAGCCACCCTTGGTGAAGTAGATGAGGGAGCTTTTCTTCACGAAGTCGTCCACGGAAAGGGGCGAGAAGAAGCGCGCGGTGCCGCCGGTGGGGAGGGTGTGGTTGGGGCCGGCAAGATAATCGCCGGAGGCCTCCGGGGTGTAGTGCCCCATGAAGATGGCGCCCGCGTTGGTGATGAGCGGCATCACCTCGAAGGGGTTCTCCACGGCGAGTTCCAGGTGCTCGGGCGCGATGCGGTTGGAGAAGGCGACGGCCTCCTCGAGGTTGCCGGCCACGATGATGACGCCGAAGGACTCCCAGGACTTGCGGGCAATCGCCTCGCGGGAGAGTTCCTTCAACTGGCGCTCCACCTCGGCGGCCACCTTCTCACCGAAGGAGCGGTCCGTGGTGATGAGCACCGAGGAGGCGAGCTCGTCGTGCTCGGCCTGGGATAGGAGGTCGGCAGCGATGTGGACCGGGTTGCCGCTGCCGTCGTTGATGACGAGGATCTCGCTCGGGCCCGCGATCATGTCGATGCCGACCTGGCCGAAGACGAGCTTCTTGGCGGTGGCGACGTAGATGTTGCCCGGGCCGGTGATCTTGTCGACCCTGGGGACGGTGGAGGTGCCGTAGGCGAGAGCGGCGACGGCCTGCGCGCCGCCGATGCGGAAGACGCGGTCGACGCCGGAGAGTTTGGCAGCCACAAGGACGTGCGGGTTCGTTTCGCCCCCCGGGGTCGGGACGACCATGACGATCTCGCCGACACCGGCGACCTTCGCGGGAACCGCGTTCATGATGACGCTGGAGGGGTAGCAGGCCTTGCCGCCCGGGACGTAGATGCCGACCTTGGCGAGCGGGGTCACCTTCTGCCCCAGCATGATGTCGGCTTCCTCGGTGGAAAGCCAGGTCTGCTGCTTCTGCTTTTCGTGGAAGCGGGCGACCCGCTCGACAGCGACCTTCAGCGCCGCGAGGTCGCGCTCGTCGACCTGGGCGAAGGCCTTTTCGAACTCGGCATCGGTGATCTCGAGACCGGCGGCGTCGCACTCCAGGCGGTCGAAGCGATGCGTGTACTCAAGGAGCGCCTCGTCGCCGCGCTTGCGCACGTCCGAGATGATGCCGAGCACCACCTCTTCCACCTCGCGGCCCGACTCCTCGCCGCGCTCGACGATGGCGTCGAACTTCGCCTGAAAACCTGCTTCCCTAATGTCGAGGAACTGCATCTTTAAACCTCGCAAATCATGGCATTGAAAAGTGATTAGATGTGCTGTTCGAGCCCTTCGATGATCTTGGAGATCCTGTCGTGCTTGGTCTTGAGGCTCGCCCGGTTGACGATGAGACGGCAGGTGATCTCCGCGATGGTCTCGATCTCCGCCAGGCCGTTTTGCTTCAGCGTCTCTCCGGTGGAAACGAGGTCGACGATGCGTTCGGAAAGCCCGACGAGCGGGGCCAGCTCTATGGAGCCGTAGAGCTTGATCAGCTCGACCTGTACGCCCTTGGCCGCGAAATACTTCTCGGTGACGTTGGGGTACTTGGTGGCGATCCTGATGTTGTTCCAGGCGGCGGGGTCGTCCTTGCTGGAGAGTTCGACCGGCTCGGCGACCATCAGGCGGCAGTAGCCGAACTTCAGGTCGAGCGGTTCGTACAGATCCTTTTCGGCCTCCATCAGGGTGTCTTTGCCGACGATGCCGAGGTCGGCGCAGCCGTACTCGACGTAGGTGGGAACGTCGGTCGCGCGCACGATCATGTAGCGCATCTTCTGCTCGTGGTTCACGAAGACGAGTTTGCGGGTGTCGGACAAAAGCTCTTCGCAGTCGATGCCGATCTTCTTGAAGAGGGCAACGGAGTCCTGAAGGATGCGGCCTTTGGGGATGGCTATGGTGACGTAATCGGTCATTTTAAAAACTCCGGTGGAGCATGGCATTAAAACTGTGGACCTGATGAACATGGAGCCTTGAGGCTTGGGGGCGGATGCCCCCTCCGAACTAGGGACCTTCGGTGTCGGGGACGCGGACGATGTCGGCACCGAGAGCGGCAAGCTTCTTCTCGATGTTCTCGTACCCGCGGTCCAGATGGTAGATCCTCGAGATCTCGCTGGTGTTGTCGGCGGCAAGGGCGGCCAGGATCAACGAGGCGGAGGCCCTCAGGTCGGTCGCCATGACGGGCGCACCGGAGAGCTTCTTGACGCCTTTTACGGTGGCGCTGTTCCCTTCACAGATGATGTCGGCGCCGAAACGCAGCAGCTCGGAGACGTGCATGAAGCGGTTCTCGAAGATGTTCTCGGAGATCACGCTGGCGCCTTCGGCGATGCACATAAGGGCCATGAACTGGGCCTGCATGTCGGTCGGGAAGCCCGGATAGGGACGGGTCTTGATGTTGACGTTCCTGATCTTCTTGGGCCCTTTGACGCGAACCACGTTGTCCTTGTTGGTGATCTCGACGCCGGCGTCCTGCAGCTTGAAGGTCAGGGCGTCCAGATGCTCAAGGCGCATGTTCTTGATCTTGATGTCGCCGCCGGTGATGGCCGAGGCGATCATGAAGGTCCCGGCCTCGATGCGGTCCGGCATGACGGCGTGCTCGGCGGCGGTCAGCTGCTCGACCCCCTTGATCCGGATCGTGTCGGTACCGGCGCCCTCGATGTCGGCGCCCATCTTGGTGAGAATTTCGGCAAGGTCGACGATCTCCGGCTCGCGCGCCGCGTTCTCGAGGATGGTCTCCCCCTGCGCGGTGGCGGCGGCCATGAGGAGTTGCTCGGTGCCGCCGACGGTGGAGATGTCGAAGTTGATGCGGGCGCCTTTGAGCTTCTTGGCCTTCGCCTCGACGTAGCCGTGCTCAAGGGTGATCTCGGCACCAAGCGCGGCGAGACCCTTCAGGTGCAGGTTGATCGGACGGGCGCCGATGGCGCAGCCGCCGGGGAGCGACACGCGGGCCTGGCCGAAGCGGGCGAGGAGCGGTCCGAGCACCAGGACGGAGGCGCGCATGGTGCGCACCAGGTCGTAGGTGGCCTCCCAGCTGTTCAGGTCGGTGGTGTCGATCTTCACCACGTTGCCGCGGCCGTCGACACTGGCACCGAGCTTCTCGAGCACCTTGATGGTGGTGTTGATATCCCGCAGGAAGGGGACATTGCTGATGGTGTGGCACCCGGGTGCCAGGATGGTCGAGATGAATATGGGGAGGGCGGCGTTCTTCGACCCGCTGACGGTCACTTCTCCGGAGAGTTTGTTGCCACCTTTGATTACCAGTTTTTCCACTGTTACCTCTGTCTGTTTCTTCGTTTATTAGGCGGTACGGCCTGCCAGCCTGCCGCCGACAACCCGCTCGATTCCGGCGGGATCGGTCTGCGTAAAAGTCTCCTCGGTGAAGCCGCCTCCCTTCAGAAGGCCAAGAACCTGCGGGGCCTGACCGGCGCCCACCTCGAAGATGAGCCATCCTGCGGCGTTCAGGTGTTCGGGAGCCGCACCGACGATACTGCGGTAAAAATCGAGGCCGTCGGCCCCTCCGTCCAGCGCTCCGGCCGGTTCGAAGCCGCGCACCTCGGGCTGCAATGTCGCCATTTCGTGTTTGGGGATGTAAGGCGGGTTGGATACTACCATGTCGAAGCGGCGTCCGGCAAACGGTTCAAACAGGGAACCCTGAAAAAATTGCACTGCGGCACCGTTGGCCTCGGCGTTGCCACGGGCGACCTCAAGGGCCTCACCGGAGACGTCGACGCTGCTCACCTCGCATTGCGGCAGCGCTTTCGCGAGCGCGACGGCAACGCAGCCGCTCCCGGTGCCGATGTCGAGGATGCTTGCAGCGGCTCCTCCCCTCGCGATCGCCTCGGTCACCAGGACTTCGGTGTCGTGACGCGGGATCAGCACCGCCGGGGTGACGCGGAACTCGAGGCCCATGAACTCCTGGGTTCCGAGGATGTACTGCAGAGGCTCGCGCTTGCCGCGCCGCGCCACCATGCCGCGGTATGCGGTGAGTTCGGCGTCGGACAGCGGCTTGTCGAAGTTTAGGTAGAGGCCGACCCGGTCCAGGGAAAGTGCATCGCAGAGCATCCACTCCGCTTCGAGGCGCGGGTTTTCAACGCCTTTTTCGGCAAGGTACCCCTTGGTCCAGTTGAGAACCTTGAGGACATCCCATTTTTCCGGGTTGGTGGTCATGGCAACCTGCTTGTTGTGGACCTGGTGGACCGGTGAGGCCGGCGGGCTCAAGGGGCCGTGACGGCTTAGTTACATCCCTTCGCTCTGCGCTTGCAAGGCTTCCATCTGGTAATGGGCACGCAGGGCATTGGCGATCTCGGTGATGTCACCGGCCATGATGGAGTCGAGACGGTAAAGGGTGAGTCCGATGCGGTGATCGGTCATGCGCCCCTGCGGGAAGTTGTAGGTCCTGATGCGCTCGCTGCGGTCGCCGCTGCCTACCTGGCTCTTCCTGTCGGCGGCAAGCTTCGCGTTCTGCTCCATCACGATGTTGTCCAGGATCCTGGACTTCAACACCTTCATGGCCTTCGCACGGTTCTTGATCTGGCTGCGCTCTTCCTGGCAGGCAACCACGGTCCCGGTCGGAAGGTGGGTGATCCTGACGGCGGAGTCCGTTGTGTTGACGTGCTGCCCACCCGCACCGGAGGAGCGGTACACATCGATCTTCAGATCGGTGGGATTGATGTCGATATCGATGTCTTCGGCCTCGGGCATGACCGCCACGGTGCAGGCGCTCGTGTGGATGCGCCCCTGCGCCTCGGTCTCGGGAACGCGCTGCACGCGGTGGGTGCCGGACTCGTACTTAAGCTTCGCGAAGACGCCATCACCTTCAACGAGCGCAATGACCTCCTTGAAGCCCCCGCGTTCGGACTCGGAGGCGGAGATAACTTCCACCTTCCAGCGGTTGGTTTCGGCGAAGCGGCTGTACATGCGGAAGAGGTCGCCGGCAAAGAGGGCGGACTCGTCACCGCCGGTACCGGCACGGATCTCGAGGACGACGCTCTTGTCGTCGTTGGGGTCCTTGGGCAGCAGCAGGACCTTGATCTCGGCTTCCAGTTGCTCGCGGCGCTCTTCGAGGCTCTCCAGTTCGGCCTGAGCCATCTCGCGCATCTCCTGGTCCGGCTCCTTAAGGAGTTCTTTGTTCCCCTCGATGTCGGCAAGCACCTTCTTGTACTCGCGGTAGGCCGCGATCAGCTCGGCGAGGCCGGCGTGCTCCTTGGAGAGCTTCCGGAACTCGGTCTGGTTCGCGAGCACCTCGGGATCGGAAAGGAGCGATTCCAGCTCGCCGAAACGGGTTTCAAGATCTGCTATTTTGTCGAACATGGACATCTAAAACACCTCAATACGTTCAACGTTCAACGTTCAACGTTAAAAGCAAACAGGGCAGGCCCAAAGTCTCTTAACGCGGAACGTTGAACGTGTTTTTAGTTAAACCACCAGCCGGTCGTCCTTGTGGCCGCCGTTCAGCTCGAGCGCCACCTGCATGGACTTGATGGCGACCTCGATCTGGCTGTCGTCCGGCTCCCGGGTGGTCAGGCGCTGCAGGGCGAGCCCCGGCGCGATGATCATCTTCACCAGCGGGTGGTTATCATGCTTCGCGGTCCACCTGAGGACCTCGTAGGAAAGCCCGGCGATCATCGGCAGCAGGACGATCCTCGAACCGGCCTTGAAATAGAACGGCCAGAGCTTCGGGATCAGGGAGAACACCACGATGCTCACCAGCATGACGATGAGAAGAAAGCTCGTGCCGCAACGCGGGTGGAGGCAGCTGTACTTGCGCACGTTCTCGACGGTGAGTTCTTCGCCCGCCTCGAAGGTGAAGATCGATTTGTGCTCGGCGCCGTGGTACTGGAACACCCGCTGGATGTCCTTCATCCTCGAGATGCCGACGATGTAGATGAGGAACACGGCAACGCGGATCACGCCATCGACCAGGTTGAAGACGATGTTGGAGTCGCCGATCACCGGAACGAGCAGCTTGGTGAGGTAGAGCGGCAGGATGAAGAAAAGCAGGATACCGAAACCGAAGGCGGCACCCATGGTGCCGGCGATCGCCCAGTTGTTTACCTCTTCCTTCTCCTCGCCCTCGGCAAGCGCCTCGTTCGCTGAGAAGTTGAGCGCCTTGATGCCGGTAGCCAGCGAGGAGAAGAGCGCCACCGCGCCGCGCACGATGGGGAGCTTGGTGATGGGGAACCGCTCGGAGAGGGGGATCACCGTCTCGCTCTTAACGGATATGTCGCCGTCCGGGCGACGTACCGCAATGGCCAGCGAGCGCGGAGCCCGCATCATGACACCTTCCAGAACCGCCTGTCCGCCAATGTTGATCTTTGACACGTGTTACCTCGTGTGTTGAAACGAAGGAAAACTACATTTCCCGGAAAAACTCTCTGACTTTTGCCATCTTCCCGCAGCACATGGCGCCTTCGGGGCAGGGACCGCCGAGGCAACCTGGACCGGCCTTCTCGAAGACGGTCGGCGCCACCGGCTTCACCAGCCGGAGCATCTCGATCGCCATGGCACGGATCTCCCACTGCGCCCTTTCACAGCAGCGCACCGCGAAGAAGTGCAGAAGCTCCCTGGCGTTCATGGTGATGATGATCTTGGTTTCGGTTGCGTTCGGGAGCAGGTAACGCGCATCCTCAGCCGGAACGCCCGCCTCTACCAGCGCGGCATAGGCAGCATGCACCGCGGCCACCTGCGCTTCGAAAAGTCTCAGGTGCTCCGGGTTGCCGGCGATGGAATCGGGGGTAACGACCGCGAAACGCTCCTTGTGGGAGACGTAGCGCTGGGACTGCTGAGAAAAGGAGGCTACCCGGTGCCGCACCAGCTGATGGCTGGTGACGCGCGAGATCCCGTCCACGCCGAAGGTGAACGAGGCGTGCTCCAGCACCGACTGGTGCCCAAGCGACATGATCTTGTCCAGGAATTTTTTTACGTCAGCGCCGGAAAGCTTCTCCTTGAGCGCCTCGATATCTGCCGACGAATAGCAGAGTCGGGCCGCCAAGGCGATGGTCAACTCGGGCTCGGGGGTGTGTTGCAGAAGGGCAACCTTCATGAAGATCCTTCAAAAGACAACAGGTTGTGCAATCGTGTCATAGAAAACGAAACAAGGGGATTTCGCCATGTGACAAAATCCCCTCCGAACGGATTCGCAAACGCGAAAGCATCTACTTCTCCAGGTTGTATCTCCTGCGGAAGCGCTCGACGCGGCCGGCGGTGTCGATCAGCTTCTGCTTGCCGGTGTAGAACGGATGGCACTGCGAGCAAATCTCGGTGCTGATCTCCGCTTTGGTGGAACGGGTCTGAAACTCGTTACCGCACAGGCACTTCACGGTAATTTCTTCGTACTTGGGGTGGATCCCTTCTTTCATTATCTTCCTCCTCGCGGGGACGCACCCCGTTATCTAGCTTGATAGGTATTGCCGGAAAGTAGCCATAAATAGCACCTCCCCCGCAAAATTTCAACAATTTTTTACTTGCTCATGGAATCGAGGAAGGCCTGGTTCGTCTTGGTCCCCTGCAGCTTGGAGATCAGGAACTCCATGGAATCGACCACGTTCATCGGGTGGAGCACCTTCCTGAGGATCCAGATCCGGTTCAGGGATGCCTGCGGGATGAGGAGTTCTTCCTTCCTGGTCCCCGACTTGTTGATGTCGATCGCGGGGAAGGTCCTCTTCTCGACGAGCTTCCTGTCCAGATGGAGTTCCATGTTACCGGTACCCTTGAACTCCTCGAAGATGACCTCGTCCATCTTGGAGCCGGTATCGACCAGGGCGGTGGCGATGATGGTGAGCGAGCCCCCTTCCTCGATGTTGCGCGCGGCTCCGAAGAAGCGCTTCGGCTTGTGCAGTGCGTTCGAGTCGACACCACCGGAGAGGATCTTGCCGGACGGCGGGATCACGGTGTTGTAGGCGCGTGCCAGACGGGTGATCGAGTCGAGCAGGATGACGACGTCGCGCTTGTGCTCGACGAGGCGCTTCGCCTTCTCGATGACCATCTCGGCGACCTGGATGTGACGGGAGGCCGGCTCGTCGAAGGTGGAGGAGATGACCTCGCCCTTAACGGAGCGCTGCATGTCGGTAACCTCTTCCGGACGCTCGTCGATCAAGAGAACGATCAGGAACACCTCGGGGTGGTTCAACGCGATGGAGTTTGCGATGTTCTGGATGAGCATCGTCTTGCCGGTGCGCGGCGGAGCGACGATGAGCCCCCTCTGCCCCTTGCCGATCGGCGCGACCAGTTCCATCACGCGGCTCGACATGTTGTCCGGGGTGGTCTCGAGGATGAGCTTCTCTTCCGGGTAGAGCGGGGTCAGGTTGTCGAAGAGGATCTTGTCGCGGGCGACCTCGGGAGACTCGTGGTTGACGGTCTCGACCTTGAGGAGCGCGAAGTAGCGCTCGCCTTCCTTCGGCGGCCTGATCTGACCGGCAACGGTGTCGCCGGTGTGCAGGTTGAAGCGGCGGATCTGGGACGGCGAAACGTAGATGTCGTCCGGACCCGGCAGGTAGTTGTAATCCGGCGCCCTCAGGAAACCGAACCCGTCAGGCAGGGTCTCGAGGACCCCCTCGCCGAAGATCATGCCGTTCTTCTCGGTCTGGGCGTTGAGGATGGCGAAGATCAGGTCCTGCTTCCTGAGACTCGAAGCCCCCTCGATGTTCAACGCCTTGGCAATGGCCGTGAGATCGTTGATTTTCTTTTCTTTAAGTTCCTGTAGGTTCATCTGTTCTCCTGATGTGACGCAAATATAGAGCTAGCGGCGTTCGCCTGAATGGAAAGCACGGGGATGTCGCACCGAAACGGCATGGATGTACATGCGGGGTGTGCCTGATGAGCGCTAACGTGTAAAGGATCTGTGAATTATTAACCCTGGTTTACTCTAGAGGTGTCGAGCCGGTTCGGTATGAGAAAGTTTGGGGTATTTAAGATGTCTGCTAAAGGTCTTATTGAGGATAATGGAAATTTATACCCTTGTCCTCATAACCTTGTCAACTTTATTTTTAGAAGCTTTACGGGGGAAATCAGACGCACCGGGCAAGAAACAACAGCGTGTTCTGTGACCTATAAGCCGGTCAATATATTGTCACAGATCCTGACCGGTTGCCGCATCGTCCCCGTTTTCCGGCTCCATCTCCTCTTCATCTGCAGCAACGGTGCCATATTTTACGGTGCCGCGACGCTTTCTGCGCGACTTCTGTCGTTTCAGCTTTTCCGCCGCCAATTCCTTCTTGGTCTTGCCACCACCGGCCCCTTCCAGCTTCTCCAAAAGCAGACGCCGGGCCAGGAAGCGGTTCAGCGACTGGCTGCGCGACTCCATGCATTTGACCTCGATGCCGGTGGGGAGATGTTTTATATACACGCACGAGGAACTCTTGTTCACGTGCTGCCCGCCACGCCCGGAAGCGTGCACGAAGCGCTCTTCCAGATCCTTCTCGGCGACCCCGAGCTGTTCCATCTTTTCCCTGAGCCAGCGGTTTTTCTCCTCGCTCACCGCGAAATCGGCCATCTTGCATCCTTTCCAATGTTCATCGAAGAGTGTCGGGAGGAGGTAGTCATTGCCCCGCCCCCCATGCGGGAGGGGAAGATCGGAATGCCGGTTCTCCCAGGAATGCGTCGAAGACCTTCGAAGCGGGGCCATGATAGCGTTCGATACCGAGGAAGTCAAAGACGGGGTGTCGGGTACGGCGTCAAGACTGGCTGGGGTGGGCGGAAGTTTAGCGGCCGGACGGCGGCAGCACCACGTCGGCCATCAGGGTGGCGATCTGCGTCGCCGTGAACCGGTTGTTGTTGAAGATGAGATGATAGAGGGTCGGATCGGTTATGTCCCGCCCGAGGAAATCCTTCAGGAAGGCATCGCGCTGGCGCTGTTTATCCCGGACCTTGTCCTGGGCCTCGTCCGCGGAAATGCCGCAGCGGGCGGCGACCGATTTCACCTTGAAGCTCATCGGGGCGACGATCCGGAAGTGGTAACAGTTGCCGGTGTCCTGGGTGAGGATCGAGGCACCCCGCCCCACGAGGATCACGTTACCTTCGGTGGCTAGGGCCAGGATCTGGCGGCAGAGCAGGCGGTAATAGTCCTTGTCGCTCCTCCAGCGCTGCGAGAAGGTCGAGAGCATGTCGTCGAGGAAGCGGTTCTTCATCCCCAGGTTCTCCAGGATCTCCTGGTTGAGGTTATGGTCCTTCGCCACCGCATCGAGCAGGGCGCGGTCCATCACCAGCCAGGGCTTGCCGCTGCGGCTCTCCAAAAGCGCTTGCAGCCTTTCCGCCACCGGATACCCTTCGCAGCCGAACTCGCGGGTGATGGTGACCGTCGGGTTGCGCCGCTCCACGTCCACGAAGCCGTGCTCATGCAGGTTTCTCCGGCCCACCTCCATTAGCCCGCGCAGCCTCTGCTCGATGGAAGGGATCAAAATGCTCTTGGACATGGCACCCTCCTGTACAGGTTAATTCCCCGGCCCCACATGTCTAATTAGGCCCCTTTTTGCGCGACAGTCAACCGCTCGGCGACATTCTTTCCCGCGCATACGCGGGGTTACTGCTGCAGCGCCGCTTTTTTCCGTTATCATTTCCGACATGATGCCCCTATGGTTTCCTCTCACCGTGATCTCCGCTTTCTTTCTCGCCACCAGCGATGCGACGACGAAGCGCGCCCTCGAGGGGCGCAATGAGTACCTGGTTACCTGGCTGCGCATCGTCCCCACCTTGCCGCTCTTTCTGATTCCGCTCCCCTTCATCCCGGTGCCGAAAATCGGTGATGACTTCTATTTCTGCGTCTTCACTGCGCTACCGCTGGAAACCATCGCCATCATCCTTTACACCAAAGCACTCAAGCTCTCGCCGCTGTCGCTCACCCTGCCGCTTCTGTCGCTTACGCCGCTGCTCCTTTTGGTGGTGCCGTTTCTGCTCTTAGGCGAACGGATCTCCCCCATGGGGGGTGCCGGGATCCTCCTCATCGCGCTTGGGGGCTACCTGCTGAAATCGGGCCGGGGGGAGAGCGGGCTCCTCGCCCCCCTGAAAGCGATCGCGCGGGAAAAGGGCGCCCTCTGCATGCTCGGCGTCGCGGCGATCTACAGCGTCACCTCGACGCTCGGCAAGCGCGGCATCGCCGCCTCCTCTCCCCTTTTCTTTGCCGCGGTCTACCTGCCGCTCCTGGTTCTTGCCGTCACCCCGATCGCCCTTTACAAGGCGCGCGGCGAACTGGGGCAGGCCACGCGCAACGGCACGGTGAAGTCCGCCCTGCTCCCCGGCGTCTGCTACGCGCTGCAGGCTCTCACCCACGTCTACGCGGTCAACCTGACCAACGTGGCCTACATGATCGCGGTCAAACGCCTGAGTCTTCTCTTCGGCGTCCTGTACGGCCATTACCTGTTCAGGGAACGCGGCGGCATCGTCCCCACCCTCATCATGCTTGCCGGCGTCTTCCTCATCGTGCTCGGCGGATGATCGGTCGCCCGCAACAGCATCCCCGCGAGCCGTCGGGAAATTGACATAACCGCAGCATGGAATCTTTTCAAAATGTTGACGGAGATGTCACCGGTGCCCACCGCTCTTACATGCCCGCCTTCTGCCGGGCGCGTGAAGCCGCGCTCCGCCTTCCCCCCCGAGTCTTATAGCCCGGCCACCGAACGCTCCTGCCTCTGGCATGGCAGTTGCTTTCGATCATCCTGATCAGCCTCGCCCGCTCCCCGACGGAGATCCGAAGCGGGCACGCTGTCGACCAAATCGTAAATGGAGATACTCATGAGCCAGCTAGTTACCCGCCCGAACGGCGGCCCGGTCGCCGTGGTTGAGAACGGCACGCTCGTTTCAGCCATCGTCGTCACCCGCAACCGCGAATCCCACCTCAGGGAGTGCCTTAGCGGACTTATGGAGCAGAGCATCGCCGACAGGATGGAGGTCATCCTGGTGGACCAGGGCTCCGACGAATGCGAATGGGCCGTGGCGGCTGACCTGCAAAAGCGGTACGGGAACCTCATCACGCTCAAGGTCCCCGCCGCATCAGCGGTTAAAGCGGTGAACATGGCGCTCAAGATGGCGTCAGGCAGGTACCTCACCATCCTGGACGCCACCGACCGCATGAGGCGCGACGCCTACGAGCAGTTGGCCGCGGCGCTGGAAACGAACCCGACCGCGATGCTCGCCTACGGCGATACCTGCTTTACCGCCATCCCCCACGAAAATTTCGCCAACCATACAAGCTACGGCAAGGTGATCTGGCCTGACTACACGGTGCAGCAGCTCTCCCAGCTCTCCGAGGTGGCACCGCACCCGCTCTGGCGCAGGGAGCTCAATGACAGCATCGGTTTTATCCCGGAGGGGTACCCGAACCACGGCATGCGCGAGTTCCTGCTGAAGACGGTGGAGCGCTTCCGCATCCAGCACATCGAAGCGTTCACCGGGCTTAAGCTGATCGCCGCGAGCGGCCAGGCCGTCCAGTCCGAGCCCCGCGCGACCGCGATGCCGGCACAGGAGCAATTCTCCTCGCAGCCCTTCCAGGGCTTCGAAATAGCGCCCGAACCGCAGGCGGCACAACCTGCTCCAGCTCCGCTCAGCGCGGACGAGGCGTACGCGAACCTGAAGCCGCTTGTTTCCGGGGGCGACATGGAAAAGGCGGAAAGGACGCTCAGGGAGCACCTGCTGCGCTACCCGAACCACGCGGTGGCACACAACGATCTGGCGGCGGTAAGCTACCAGCTCGGCAATTGCGAGCAGGCTCTCAAGCACTACCGAGAGGCGGTCCGTCTGCAGCCGGACGAGGACGTCTACCTGAAGAACCTGGCCGACCTCCTCTACGTCGAGACCGATGCAGTCGATGAGGCGATCTCCATCTACCTTAGACTCCTCGAGAAGTCCCCGCGTGACGTCGAGACCCTGCTGAACCTCGGCATCATCTGCGAGGGCGTGGGGCAGCCGACCGAGGCGGAGTCCTTCCTGCAAAGGGTGCTCGAGATCGAGCCGTGGAACCAGGCGGCACGCGAGCGTCTGAAAGCGCTCAAGGAAGCCGCGGCCGCACCGGCGCAAGCAAGCGTGACTTCAGCGGCACCCGCCCCGGCATGCGTGGATGACGAACTGACCGCGGAAGAACTCTACGATCTCTCGCAGGAGATGGTGCAAAGCGGCGACCGTTCAGGCGCCGAGACCAAACTGCGCAGGCTTATCGAGCTATACCCCGACTTCGCCCCGGCGCACAACGACCTGGCCGTGCTCGCCCACGAGCATGGGGACAGTGAGACCGCCCGCATCCACTATGAAAAGGCGGCGCAGCTGAGGCCGGGCAACGGCACCTTCAGGAAGAACCTCGCCGACTTCTACTTCGTGGAGGGGTACGACGTGGACGGCGCCATCACGATCTACCTGGAAGAACTCGAAAAAGAACCCAAAAACATAGAGACGCTGATGGGCCTCGGCAGGATATGCACCATGCTGGACCGTCCCGAGGAGGCCGAGGCCTTCTTCGGCAAGGTGATCAACCTGGAGCCATGGAACCGCGAGGCCCGCGAGAGCCTCAATTCCCTGAAGCAGGCAGTGAACGGATAGAACCGAGAAGACGTTCAACGTTAAGCGTTCAACGTTTATAACCAACACCTAGTGGTCGGGCCCCGTCTTACTCGGGACGGGGCAACTTTTTATTAAAGTTTCGCCCGGCTTGCGCCGATACGTTACGCGGCTGACAAGCCCAAGGCGGAGGACGTTATGGCAACGAAAACAGCATGGGACTACCTGAGCGACATGTTCGACACGCTGACTTCTCAGGACACCATGAGGGCACAGGCGGCTAACAGCGCCATGGCTTCCGGTGCAACCTTCTTCCAGAAGAAGGACTACACCCGCGCGGCCAACGAGTTCAAACGCGCCATCTCCCTCGACCCGACCACTGCGCAGCCATACAACCTCCTCGCCAACTCCTACCTGGCCCAGAGCAAGTACGACGAGGCGATCAAGACCTACAAAAGCTCCCTCTCTATCGACCCTACCCAGGACTCGGTGCACACCAACCTGGGAAACATCTACCTGCAGCAGAAGAAGTACAACCTGGCGGAGAAGGAGTTCAAGGAAGCGGCGCGCCTGAACCCCAGCGACACCCTCGCACCCTACACCCTGGGACAGCTCTACCTGCAGACCGACCGCCTGAGCGAAGCCGAAGCGCAGTTCAAGAAGGTCTCCAAGATGGCCCCCAACGACCCCAACCCCTACTACAGCCTGGGTGCCACCTACAACAGGGAAGGAAAGTACGCCGAGGCGGTGAAGGAACTGACCAAGGCAGTGAAGATCCGGCCGAAGATGGCGGCGGCCCACTTCGAGCTCGGCGTCGCCTACTCCGAACTCGGCGACAGCACCAATGCCCAGCAGGAGGTCACGACGCTGACCAACCTGGACGCGTCCCAGGGGGCGCTTTTGAAGGCGACCATCGCCCAGCCGCAGATGGTCGCAGGGGGGGGAGGCGAGACCGACACCTTCTTCCCGGCGCTCCAGGCCGGCACCTCGCTTCTCGGCCTTCTCGGGGTCGATGCCGCCACCGGACAGCCGCTCCAGTCAAAGGCCTTCAGCCTCACCTTCTATTTCGATTCGGCGATGGATGCGCAGTCGGTGCAGGATACGAGCAACTGGACCATCACGAAGGCGACGGGCGGCGCCGCCGGTTACTACAACAACCTGCTGCCGGTGCTCCCGACCGAGGCGTACATCCCGCAGAACCCGATAAGCGTGGTCTACAACCCGGAGAAGCAATCCGCCACCGTCACCTTCCTACTGAGCCAGAACTCCACCAACAACGCGACCATCGACCCGTCCCACATGGTCTTCAAGTTCTCCGGTACCGACGCCCGCGGCAAGATCATGGACCCGACCGCGGACCAGTTCGACGGCGCGGCAGAGACTCCCTTCTAAATACGCCGACCTAAGACACCGGCAACAGTTGCGGGGGCTACGCCCCCGCGCGAAGCCGCTTCATTTTTTTGACACCCACCGCCAAATCCCATCCCGCTTAAGCCATTTTCACCACCTGACATACGGCACGATAGTTGCTATCCCTCATGACAGCCCGTAACAAGAGCCCGCGCCGCCAGTGAGTGAAGGCGTTCGTGCGCGCGGCCAATCCTCACCACGAAAGGTACGTTATGAAGGTAGTCATTTTTGCAGGCGGAATGGGGACCAGGATTTCGGAGGAATCATGTCTCAAGCCTAAGCCGATGATCGAAATCGGGGAAAAGCCGATCCTGTGGCACATCATGAAGGTCTTCGAAGCCCAGGGGATCAACGAGTTCATCATCTGTCTCGGCTACAAGGGGTACATGATCAAAGAGTACTTCATGAACTACTACGTCTACAATTCCGACGTCACCTTCAACCTGAAGACCAACAGCTTCGAGATCCACCAGACCAACACGGAGAAGTTCCGGGTCACACTGGTCGAGACCGGGCTGAACACCCAGACCGCGGGACGACTCAAGCGGGTTGAGGAGTACGTGGGGAAAGAGGAGTTCATCCTGACCTACGGTGACGGATTGGCGGACGTGAGCATCGACAAGCTGCTCTCATTCCACCACGCGCACGGCAAGATCGCCACCGTGACGGCGGTCCAGCCGGCCGGGCGTTTTGGCCTGCTCGGCATGGACGACGCAAACTACGTCTCCAGCTTCAAGGAGAAACCGATCGGCGACGGCGGATGGATCAACGGCGGCTTCTTCGTGCTGCGCCCGGAGGTATTCTCCTATCTCCCCCCCGATTCGGATCAGAAAATGTGGGAGCAGGATCCGCTGGAGGGGCTCTCCAGAGACAACCAGCTTATGGCATACAAGCACCACGGTTTCTGGAAGTGCATGGACGCCATGAGGGACAAGGAAGACCTGAACCACCTCTGGAGTTCCGGGCAGGCGGCCTGGAAAATTTGGCAATGACCGACTTCGTGGGGATCTACCAGGGCAAGAAGGTCCTGCTGACCGGGCATACCGGCTTCAAGGGGAGCTGGCTTGCCATGTGGCTTCTATCGCTGGGAGCGCGCGTGGTAGGAGTCGCCCTCCCACCGGACACCTCCCCCAGTCATTGGGACCTCCTCGCTCTGGATATACCGGAACACCGTGTCGATATCCGGGACAGCGCCAAGCTCGGCGTAATCCTTAGGAGAGAAAATCCGGACATCGTCTTCCACCTCGCGGCACAGCCGCTGGTGCGACGCTCCTACCGGGAGCCGCTGGATACCTGGTCGACGAACGTGATGGGGACGGCAAACCTGCTGGAGGCCTGCCGCCATTGCGACGCGCTGCGCGCCGCGGTCATCGTGACGACCGACAAGGTATACAAAAACAGGGAACAGGACCGCGGCTACCACGAGGACGAGACGCTAGGCGGGCACGACCCGTACAGCGCCTCGAAGGCGGCATGCGAACTGGTTGCGGCGAGCTACCGGAGCGCATTCTTCCACTCCCCCGGCGCACCGTTGATCGCTACCGCCCGCGCCGGCAATGTGATCGGCGGAGGAGACTGGTGCGAGGATCGCCTGATCCCCGACTTGATCCGCGCCATGACCGGCGGCTCCACCCTCACCATACGTTCACCGCAATCCACCCGTCCCTGGCAACACGTTTTGGAATGCCTAAGCGGATACCTGCTGGTCGGGCAGATGCTCTTGGAAGGGCACAGCCGGCATGCCTGTGCCTGGAACTTTGGTCCGGAACGGGAGAGCGCGGTTACCGTCGGCGAGGTGCTCGTCCGTTTGAAGAAGCGGTGGCCGGAGCTTGCCTGGCAGACGACGGACAGCGCCCAGCCGCATGAGGCGGCGCTCTTGTCGCTGGACAGCGGCAAGGCGAAAAAAGAGCTCGGCTGGCGCCCGGTATGGGCGCTGGAAGACGCCCTCGACGCGACGGCCGAGTGGTACCGCGCCTACCTGAACGGCGGGCACGTCGAGAGCCACAGCCAGCTCGCAGCCTATGTCACCGCGGCCAGACGCGGCGGCGCAGTATGGGGGGGCGCGTGAGGATAGAAGAGACGGCTTTACCGGGGGTGCTGGTGGTGGCTTCGGAGAGGTTTTCCGACGTCCGCGGCAGCTTCGCCCGCTTGTACTGCGAGGAGGAACTTTCCGCCGTCATCGGGCAGCGTCGCATAATCCAGATCAACCACTCCCTGACGCGCGAGAAGGGTACGGTACGGGGAATGCACTTCCAGCTCCCCCCGCACGCGGAAATGAAACTGGTTCGCTGCCTCAAGGGGCGGGTCTGGGACGTGGCCGTCGACATCAGGGCCGGCTCTCCCACCTTCCTGCAATGGTGTGCGCAGGAACTCACCCCGGAGAACGGCAGGATGCTCGTGATCCCGGAAGGTTGTGCGCATGGGTTCCAGGCCCTTGAGCCGGACAGCGAACTACTATACCTGCATACCGCCTCCTACCATCCGGAGGCTGAGGGAGCGCTGCGCCACGACGATCCGCGGCTTGCCATACCATGGCCCGTACCGGTTACCGCCCTCTCGGAGCGTGACCGCGACCACCGCCCCCTTACTCCAGACTTCACCGGGATACTGCTATGAATTGCCGATTTTGCGACGCGCAGCTTACACAAGTCTTTCTAGACCTTGGGTTCGCCCCCCCATCAAACGATTACCTGGCTCCTGCCGACCTGCAGTCCCCGGAGAGGTACTTCCCCCTCAGGCTGTTCATCTGCGACAGCTGTTTTCTGGTCCAGACGGAAGATTACTCCAAGGCAGACGAACTGTTCCGGCATGATTACGCCTACTTCTCATCGGTCTCCAGCAGTTGGCTCGAACACGCCGGCCGCTACGCCACCATGATCACGGAACGGCTTCGGCTCGACGGCAGCAGCTTCGTCATGGAGATCGCATCCAACGACGGATACCTGCTGAAGAATTTCGTGAACGCAGGCATCCCGTGCCTTGGGATCGAGCCGACCGCCGGGACGGCTGAGGCCGCCAGGGTGCTGGGGGTACCTGTCCTGCAAGAGTTCTTCGGGGAGGCTTTAGCGGCAAGTCTAGCCAGTGAAGGCAGGAAGGCCGACCTCATCATCGGCAACAACGTTTTCGCCCATGTGCCGCAGTTGAACGACTTCGCTGCCGGACTCAAGATCGCGCTCAAAGAAAGGGGGGTGGTGACGCTGGAGTTCCCGCACCTGATGCAGCTTATCGACAACAACCAGTTCGATACCGTCTACCACGAACACTATTCCTACTTCTCCTTCCACTGTGCGCAGCAGATCCTGGCCCGGCAGGGGCTCACGGTCTTCGACGTGGAAGAGCTCCCCACCCACGGCGGCTCACTGAGGGTCTACGCAAGGCACGCCGAGGACGACAGCAGGCCGATTGCGCCGCGCGTCGATGAGCTCAAAAGGAAGGAACGGGCAGCCGGCATGCTGGACTTAGGCTACTACAGCCGTTTTCAGCAAAGGGCGGAACGGGTGAAGGACGAACTCCTAGGCTTCCTGCTGGCGAGAAAGGCCGAGGGAAAGACGGTCGCGGCCTACGGTGCCGCCGCCAAGGGAAACACCCTCCTCAACTTCTGCGGCATCAAGAAGGACCTGATCCCGTTCGTGGTCGACGCATCACCGTACAAGCAGGGGAAACTCCTTCCCGGAAGCCACATCCCGGTCGTCTCCGAGGAGGTGCTGCGGGTGGCGAGACCGGATTACTTGCTGATCCTCCCCTGGAACATCAAGGTGGAGATCGTGCAGCAGTTGGAGTACGCCCGCCAGTGGGGCACGCGGTTTTTGGTAGCCATCCCGTCCCTTGAGTTCTGTGAGGCGGGACGATGAGAAAGAGGGTAGCGGTCACCGGTGCAAGCGGCTTCGTGGGGAGACACGTCCTAGCGGAATTCGCCCGAATCGGCACCGAGGTAGTCGCAGTGACACGCAACGGCGGCTCCCTGCGAGACCTTCCAGCCACTATGAGGGTGGTGGAGATGGACATCGAATCTTCAGGCGACGGCTGCTTCGACAGGCTGGGAAGACCGGACGTGCTGCTGCACCTCGCCTGGGGGGGGCTGCCTAACTACGACTCGATGCGGCACTTCGAATGTGAGCTCCCCAGACAGTACCGTTTTTTGAAGAAGCTGGTCATGGAAGGTCTCCCTTCGCTGCTTGTTACCGGCACCTGCCTGGAATACGGGATGCAGTCGGGCCCGCTATCGGAAGAGAATGCCGTCTCCCCGGCGACCCCTTACGCCCTCGCCAAGGATGCCCTGCGCCGACAACTGGAGTTTTTAAGAAAGGCCCGCCCGTTCGACCTCACTTGGGCCCGCCTTTTTTACATGTACGGCAAGGGGCAGCCGGAGACTTCGCTCTACCCCGCATTCAGCAAGGCGCTGGAACGCGGCGACTCCGCGTTCAACATGTCTGGGGGAGAGCAGTTGAGGGATTATCTACCCGCAGCCGAGGTCGCACGACTGATCGTGCAGCTGGCACTGGAAGGAAATGGCCTAGGGACGGTTAACGTCTGTTCAGGCAGACCGGTATCCGTGCGGGGGGTGGTGGAAAAGTGGCTGGACGAGGAGAAAAGCTGCATGCAGCTCAACCTTGGGCATTACCCATACCCTGACTACGAGCCGATGGCGTTTTGGGGTAACACGGCGAAACTGCAATCGTTTTTAAGGAGCATCACATGAAGGCAGCGATCAAACCCCGCATAGACATGGTCAACAGGACCCGCCTGGAAACGGTCATCCCCCTGAAGACCCCTTTCATCATAAACGTCGACCCGTCGGACGCCTGCAACTTCCAGTGCAAGTTCTGCCCTACGGGCGACAGGGCGTTGATGAAGGCCACCCCGGGAAGGGTCCACGGGGTGATGGACTTCGACCTTTACCGGAAAATCATCGACGACATCTGCCAGTTCGAGGAGCCGGTCAGGGTGCTCCGGCTGTACAAGGACGGCGAGCCGCTGATGCATCCCCGGTTCGCCGAGATGATCAGGTACGCGAAAAAGAGCAACTGCTGCCAAAGGATAGACACCACCACCAACGCCTCTTTGCTCACACCAGAGAAGAACCTTGAGATCATCGACGCGGGGCTCGACAGGATCAACATCTCGATCGAGGGGATCAACGCCGAGCAGTACAAGGACTTTTCCGGGGTCCGCATAGAATTCGAGGAGCTGGTTGAAAACATACGCCACCTGTACCAGAACAGGCGCCAGTGCGAGATGATCGTGAAAATCAACGGTGACACGCTCACCGAAGCTGACAAAAACAGGTTCTACGAGCTATTCGGCGACATAGCTGATGGCGTGTACATCGAGCACATCATGTCCTGCTGGCCCGAATTTGAGCTAAACGGCGTGGATATCAACCAGGAGGTCGGCATCTACGGACAGCAGATCAAAGAGGTACTGGTCTGCCCCTACGTTTTTTACTCTTTCTCGATCAACTCCGACGGATCCGCCAGCACCTGCTTTCTCGACTGGGCCAGGAAACTCAGCATCGGCGATGTCAAAAGGCAGAGCGTAAAGGAGATTTGGGACGGCGATGCGCTGTTCGAGTACCAGAAGGCGTTTCTTTCCATGAAACGCAAGGGGCTCGACGTCTGTGCCAATTGCGGACAGCTCTCACACGGCATGCCTGACAACCTCGATCCATACGCGACGGAGCTCCTTGAAAAGCTGGTTGCATCGCGACGGGGACGGCCATGATCAAGGTACTGCACCTAACGGCCCATCTAGGCGGAGGGGTCGGCAAGGCACTGAGCGGGCTGGCCATGCAGGCGGCCTCGTCCGGCTCCGACGTGCGGCATACCATCGTCACCTTCGAGCAGCAGGAAAAATCGCAGTTCGCGGAACTGGTGGAGCAGTCCGGCAGCGAACTGATCGTCTGCCCACCTACGGAGCGGTTGCATGTGCTGATCGGAGAAAGCGACGTCGTCCAGTTGGAGTGGTGGAACCACCCGGCAACCATGGCGGCGCTCTGCGGCGCCCCCCTTCCCCCGATGAGGCTCCTGGTCTGGAGCCATGTCTCCGGGCTTTTCAACCCGATCCTCCCGGAGGGGCTCCTACTCGCCGCTCACAAATTCCTGTTCACATCCGCCTGCTCATTCCAGGCAAAAGAGGTAAGAGGGCTCCCCAGCGAGGTGGCTCAGCGGATCGGAGTCGTTTCCAGCTGCGCCGGTTTCCAAGGGTTCCCCTCCCCCACTCTCGCAGACGCCGACGCGACCGTTGCCGGGTACCTGGGAAGCCTGAACTTCGCCAAGCTCCATCCGGACTACGTGGATTTCCTCGAGGAGGTGAAGATCCCGGGTTTCAGCGTCAGGCTGATCGGAGACCTCGCCAACAAAGAAACCCTGGAACGGCAATGCGCGCAACGAGGCAACCCCGGGCTGTTGGAATTCAGGGGGTACACAAGCGACGTCGCCTCTGAACTCGCATCCCTCAACGTGCTCGCCTACCTGCTGAATCCGCAACATTACGGCACCACAGAAAACGCGCTTCTCGAGGCGATGTCGATGGGGGTAGTTCCGGTGGTGCTCGACAACCCGGCTGAGTGCCTCATCGTGGAACACGAAAAGACCGGGCTGGTGGTGGGTTCAAAGAAAGAATTCGCCGCCGCCATGCACCGACTGGCAAAGAACCCCGGTGAACGTAGGGCCATGGGGTTGCGGGCCGCGGAGTCGGTCAGGCGGAAATTCAGCGCGGCCGGAATGGAGGCGTCCCTCAATGCGCACTACCGGGAATGCATTTCCCTTGAGAAGCGCGCCTTCTCGTTCACCGACATCTTCGGGGCCGCCCCCTCAGACTGGTTCCTCTCCTGCCAGGGTTCCCCCGGACTGTTCTCCCTCCCCGGCACTACCGGCGAACCCGGGAGATACTCCAAATTCGGCCTCTTTGAGCAGACCAAGGGGACCGTTTTCCACTTCCGCAAGTATTTCCCTGACGACGAGAGGCTCAACCAATGGTCCAAGAAACTGCTTTCGTTGCAGTGACATACGAGGGTGCCCCCGGTGCGCTGGAGGCAAAGCTGCTGCTGCAGGACATCCTCGCGCAGCAACCGGCCCGGCCTGCATCGCCACTTGACAAGCCGCTTGTCCTTTACGGTGCCGGGCAACTCGGCAGGATGGCGAAAGAGTTCTTCAGCAGCGTGGGAGTTCCAGTCCTTTTCGTCGTTGACGCCGATGCAGCCCGCCACCGCGACGACCCTTTCTGGCAGGGGACCAGCATCGTCAGCCCCGGCGAAGTCCCCGACCGGTACAAGCAGGATGCCCTGCTTGCGGTCTGCATCGCCACCCTCCCCTACCTGCCGCTTCGTGACGAGCTGGCGGGGAGCGGCTGGCGCGACGTGGCCCCCTTCTACGATCTGACGGAACCCTTCCGCGCCGTGCACCCCCTGGGGAACGGCTGGTTTGCCGGAGTGCAGCGGCCATGCGACGGCGCCCGCATGGAAAAGGTGCTGGATGGGTGGTCGGACGACATCTCCCGCGCCCATTACCTGCAGTTCATCGCCTGGCGATACCTGCGACAGGAGTGGACTTTCGAGGGTTGCCCGGTGAACGCGACGGACCGGTACTTCATCCCGCCAGTCGCCTCCGTCCTTAACGATCACGAGGTCCTGCTCGACCTGGGCGCCTATCACGGCAACACCACACTGAGGTTCCTCAGGGAAGTCGGCCAGAGGTTCTCCTCGATCTGGGTCGTGGAGCCGGACCCGGAGAACCTTGCCGTTTTGCGCAGGAACCTGGCACCGCTTCCCCGGATGATTTCGGAAGGCATCCGGATCGTTCAAGGCGCGGTGGGGGCAGGCTCCGGAAAGGACACCTTCTTCCCCGGCTTGGGGTACGCCTCCCAGATCTCGGAGCTTGGTCCCGCGCAGGTCGCGGTGCAGGCCGTAGACGACATGGGCATCGAGGCGAGCTTCATCAAGCTGCACCTGGAGGGGGGCGAACTGGAAGCCCTAAAGGGTGCGGCGCGGACCATCCGGCGGCACCGCCCCATCATCGTGGTGACCACCTACCACAACCACCTGGGCCTTTGGAAGTTGCCGCAATGGCTCATGGAGCTTGTCCCCGATTACCGGTTTTACCTGCGCCTCCATAGCTGGTGCGGCACCGGTTCGGTCATGTACTGCGTCCCCTGCGAACGCCAACCGGTAAGTCAAGCCGCGCACCGCCGGCACCTGGAGAGATGACATGAAGGCCAAGAACATTTCCAAGCTGAACCTCGATAACCGCACGCCGCTGCAGGACGTGATCCCGCTGGAGACCCCATTCCTGCTGTACGTGGACCCTTCCAGTGCCTGCAACTTCCGTTGCCGGTTCTGCCCCTCCGGGCATCAAGACCTCATCGCCGGATCGACATACAAGCGGGGCACCATGAGCTTCGAACTCTTCACCAAGGTGATCGCGGACCTGCAAGAGTTCGACAGGCCTATCAAGGTTCTGCGCATGAACAAGATCGGGGAGCCATTCCTGAACCGCAAGCTCCCCCAGATGGTCTCCCTCGCGAAGCGAAGCGGGAGGGTCGAGTACGTAGACCTCGCCACCAACGGCTCCCTTTTCACCGTGGAGTCGCTCGCCGAGATCATCGATGCGGGACTGGACCGGATGAACATCTCGCTTGAGGGGGTCAACAGGTCGCAGTACCTGGAGCACGCCGGGACCGACATCGACTTCGAAGCTCTGGTCGCAAAACTGAGGTGGCTCCACACCCACAAGGGCGATTGTGAAATCACCATCAAGGTTCCGGGGAACTACCTCAGCGAGGGGGATAAAAAGGAGTTCCTTTCTGCCTTCGGCGACTGCTGCGACCGCATATTCGTCGAGGATCTGGCCCCCATCTGGCCCGGCTTCGATGTGGAGGAGCGAGCACGCACGAAGGTGGCAGCGGAGAAGGGACAATACCAGCAGCCGCTGGAGCAAAAAGACGTCTGCACCTACATCTTTTACGCAGCCGCGGTGAATGCGGATGGGACGGTAAGCGCGTGCTGCCCGGATTGGGACCAGCAGTTGATAGTGGGGGACGTCCGGGAAGAGTCGCTGAAGAAAATCTGGACTTCCCCGGCCTTTAACGCCCTACGTCGGCAACACCTGGAGGGACTACGCGGCGCCAATACCGTCTGCAGTCGCTGCGGTCACATAAAGTACGCTCAGGTCGACAACATAGACCCATACCGCGAGGTCCTTCTGGAAAAACTGCAACAGTTGGAGGAACACACAGGCCATGCGAGATAACGCCACTGCCTCTCCCTGCCCCGCGTGCGGAGCACGCTCCAATTTTCTGACGGCATGGCCGTTCAGCGGGCTCAACGTGTCGATATTTGACTACACCGCCAGTTTTTTTGACTGCCCCCAGTGCGGCATGTCATTTATCGCCAACATTTCCGACGACGTACTCAAGGGATTTTACGAAACGGAATGCTGTTATTTCGAGAGCGCACACTTCGACATCTCCGCCCCGGAAAACCTGCAAAAGTACCGGTATTACCGGGACATCCTGGTTCGGGCCGGGCTCTCGGACACGCCGGTCATCGACGTCGGCTGCGGCCGCGGCGGGTTCCTGCTCTGGTTGACGGGAAACGGCTGGCAGGGTGACTGCATAGGAGTCGATATCGACCTCAAGAGCATTCCGGCGACACCGGCGGAGAGCGGGAGGAAGCGGGTGGTCGCCTTCCAGGAGGGAAGGGCGGTGGACCTTCCATTCCAGGCCGCAACCCGGTCTCTGCTCTGCTACTTCCACGTCCTCGAGCATATCCGGGGGGTGGATGCCGTGCTGGAGGAGGCTGCCCGCGTGCTTGAGGACGGAGGACACATCATGATCGAGGTTCCGGATGCGGAGCGTTACGGGGATTTCCCTATCGGAACCGCTTTCTGGATCGGCATCAGGGAACACGTGAACCATTTCTCTCCAAAGGCCGTCTGCGTCGCGCTGCAGAGGCAAGGTTTCGAGGTGGTGAGCGTCGAACGAGCGATGGTGCCGACCCCCGAGTTCAGTTACCCGTCCCTGGTAGTGCTGGCGCGTAAAGGCGGCTCTGGCGGCACTGAGTTCCGAAGCAGCGGGGAAATCGCCTCCTTCATAACGGGATCGCAGCAGGGACTGAAGAATCAGGCCGGGACGGTGCGCGCCATCGCAGCCGAGCACGGTGCCATCACCTTCTGGGGCTGTTCGGCCGAGCTGTTCAGCCTGCTGCCGCTGATCGGTGACCTCCGTTTTTCCATCTGCGACTCCAGCGGCATCAAGCAGCAGTGCCGTTACCGGAAGAGCAGGATCATGGGCCCGAGCGAAGTCCCCAAAGAGGGGGCGCTGGTCATAGCACCCTACCTCCATGGCGACGCCATCGAGAAAGCAGCCCTCGAGTTAGGCTGGCCCGAGGGCGCCATATACCGCTTACGCTGAATCAAGGAGGAAGCATGCAGCAAGGAAGACTTCCGTACACGACAGAGGAGATCAACCGGCTGGTCGAGCAACTGACGCCGGCGGTTTCCCGCGCCGACGCCGACAACGAACGGGGCGTGGCAATCTACGGGGCCGGTTTCGTCGGCACCTGGGCGGCCCGTCACCTCGTGGCACAGGGGGCGAAGATAAACCACTTCATCGACCGTGACCCGCTTAAAGCCGGCGGCACCATAGAAGGGATCAGGGTCGTCGCCCCGACAGACCCCGCAGTAGCCTCCAACACCACCGTGTACATAGCGGCGCGGCATGTCGTCAGAGAGGTGACCGAAGCCATGTCGGGACACGGCTTCAACCTGGTTTCCCTCGACGGCTACTACGTGGTCAAAAATTACCTGCGCCTTGCGGCGGTCCGGGACACCTACCTCGGGGATGAGCGGTCCGTCGAGACCTTCAACGCCCTGTTGTACGCCATGCTGACCGGCACGACACGCAGTTGCCTGGACGTCATGGAGAAGGACATGTACTTTTCGCTGCCTCAGTTCAGCGGGACCTTCGATGAGACCTTTGTCGACGCCGGCGCGTTCGTAGGCGACACGGTGGAGCGTTTCATATGGGAAAACATGGGGACGTTCAGGCACATCTACGCCTTCGAACCGGGACAACGGCAGTTCGCCGCGCTCACCCATCGGATGCAAAGGCTCGCGGCAGAATGGGCCTTCCCTGAAGACTCGGTGACCATGGTCAGAGCGGGCCTTGCATCCCAAAACGGCAGCATGGGCTTTTCCTACCTGAACGATTCCCCAATCCGTCACGGTCTTACCAGCGACACGGAATCAGGAAGCGTGGAGGTGGTGACCCTCGACGGTTTCCTGGACGGCAGGGCGGTCTCTTTTATCAAGGCGGACGTAGAAGGGATGGAAATGGACCTCCTTAGGGGGGCCAGGGAAACCATCCGCCGACACAGGCCTAAAATGGCCTTATGCGTCTACCATTACCCGAGCGACCTGCATGAGGTGGCGGAATTCGTGAGAAGCCTGGTCCCCGAGTACAAATTCACCCTGCGACTGCATGCGCCGCTCTTCGGCGATTTTGTCCTGTACTGTCACCTCGATTGACGGACATCCGACGCCATCGGCGTAACGACAGCGAAGACCGGCAAACACGCATCCCCCACACGGAAACCACAAGGAGCCGCGCATGACGAATGAGCATCTGGACAAATACAGGCAGGACCTGCAGGAGAGGGTCAGGCTTTATGACGGCAACGAGGAACTCAAGGCCGCGTCAAAGCATTTCTTCGATGAGATAGGGATCGGCAAGGCAAACTACGTCTATAACTTCTTCTGCCTGGGAGTCCCCATCATCCAGATCCCCCAGGACCTGCAGGCCATGCAGGAAATGGTCTGGGAGGCGAAACCGGACCTCATCATAGAAACCGGCATCGCATGGGGGGGGACCCTGGTGCACAGCGCGGCGATGCTCGCGGTTTTGGAGGCATGCGACGTCATTAAAAACGGTCATGTGCTCGGCATAGACATCGACATCCGTCCGCACAACAAGCAGTCGCTGCTGGCCCACCCGCTTGCCAAGAAGATCACCATGCTGGAGGGGTCGAGCATCGACGAAAAGATAATCGGTGAGGTGAAGGCGTTCGCGGCCAAGTTCCAGAGGGTCATGGTCTTTTTGGACAGCAATCACACCCACGACCACGTCCTGGCCGAGCTCGAGGCCTACGCCCCGCTGGTCAGCAAGGGTAGCTACTGCATGGTGGGGGATACGGTGATAGAGGACGCCCCCGAAGAGATGTCTTCCGCCCGCCCCTGGGGCAAGGGAAACAACCCGAAGACGGCGGTTTGGGAGTATCTGCGCATATTGCATGAGGAGGGACGCCGGGCCGGCGACGGCGCACCGCTTTTGCTGGAACCGGACAAGATCCTGGAACACAAGATCGCCCTCACCGGATCACCGGACGGGTTCCTGAAGAGGATCTGAAGCTGCGGTACGGGGTGGCGCCCCGCCTGGGACTGACTTTTACCGCTCACGACGAAGCGACCTATGGGGACTTGAAAATGACGCTGAAAAACCCGGTGCTCACCATCAACATGATCGTGTGCAATGAAGAGAAGCATATGGAGAAGGCGGTGCAGTCCCTGCTGGGACAGACCTATGCCGGCTTCACCCTGCTGATAGTCGACAACGGCTCCACCGATACCACAGGAGCCATCGCCGACAGTTTTGCCGCGCGAGACCCGCGGGTAAAGGTGCTGCACGTGGAGCGGAACGATCCCCTTATCAGCTTCAAGCTGATGGACGACATCACCTCCAAATACTACATGTTCGCGGCGGGACACGATTTCTACGCGCCGCAATTCATCGAGAGATGTATCGGTGCACTGGACGCTGACCCCGAGGTGGTCCTCGCCTATCCCCGTTCCTGCTGGTTCAAGGGCGAGACCGTTCTGGACGAGATTCCCGGGGCCATCGACACGCGCGGCATGGGGGTCTTCTCCCGGGCCATGGTGATTTCCTACGGGCTGGTCGAGGCATACCAGTTCTATGGGATCTATCGGCTGGAGGCCTTCAAGAAGATCAATAGACACAAGGTCATAGGGGCGGACCACCTGCTCCTGACCGAGCTTGCCATTCACGGCTATTTCGCCCTGGTTAACGAGAGGCTTTTTTTCCTGAGAAAGGCCGACGACTGGGGCGACACCGAGGTATATCGCAAGAAGCACGTGCCGGATGAGACCGACGGGGTGGAGGTGTTCCTGAAGATGGCGCGAGCATACATGAGCCTTGCCGAGTCCAGGGACGACTCCGCCGATCAGACGCTGTTCAAGATGGCGTTCTTCACCATGAGCCTGCTGCGCTACCGCGGCATCATGGAGATGTTCGGCACCTCCATGGAGGCATTTTTCGCCCGGCAGCAGGCGCAGGAACTCCTTGCCGGCATGAAGGAAATGGTTAGCCTCATCGAGCAGGACCTGCATGGAGAATGCTCTCCGAAGGGGGCGGACAATGTACGCCTGCCGGAGAAAAAGAAGGTGCGCATCGCCGGTGAGGGGGTGCTCGGTCAGGACCTGACCCAGATCCAGGAATCTTCCGAATTCGAGGAACAGTTGAAAGAGCTGGTGACGAGGGTCCGCCCCGCCTCGATCATCGAGACCGGCACCTACCTTGGGACCGGCACCACGAGGATTATCGCGTCGGCCCTGCGCAAGGCGGGGCTCTTCGAGACGAAGTTCTACACCATCGAGTGCAACCCAAAACATTACCAGCAGGCGGTGGGCAACCTCGCCAAAAGCGGCCTCGCCCCGTTCGTCACCACCCTCCTCGGCCTTTCCGTTCCCCGCGCCTTGCTGCCGGACATGGCCCGCATCGAGGAAGAAACGGTGAAAAACGTCGAAGGGGACGGCATCTTCGTCGACCACCAGGAAGAAAACCGCGCCGCGTTCTACTACGGGGAAACGAACTTCAGCGAGGTGAGCGACGACCTGCTGGGGCAGTGCCTGGAGCGGCTCGACTATACCCCATCCATCGTGCTCCTCGACAGCGGCGGGCACCTTGGAAACGTGGAATTCAACTACGTGGTCGGCAAGCTCAAGGGCGAGTGCTACGTGGTGCTGGACGACGTCTACCACGTAAAGCACCACAAGAGCTTCCAGCAGATCAAGGAGGACCCGCGCTTCACCGTCATCACCTCCTCGCAGGAGAAGTTCGGCTTCTGCATGGCCCACTTCGATCCGAAAAAAGGGGCCGCCCCGGCACCCGAGCCGCGCAACATCCTTTTCGTCCGCAGCGACTCGATCGGGGACAGCATCCTCGCCATGACCACATTGAAACCGATCAAGGAGCGCTTTCCCCAGGCAAGGTTGACCGTACTCTGCCAGAAGCATGTGGCTCCGCTGTACCAGTCATGCCCTTACTGCGACGACGTCGTCACCGTGGACACCGCCCGGGCCCTCGAAGACGAGGCCTACCGCGAGGAGTTGCGCACAAAGCTCCATGGCGCCGGGTTCGACCTCTGCCTGAACGGCACCTACTCCCGCAACATCCTGAGCGACTTCCTCTGCTTCGCCTCCGGCGCACCGGCGACGGTAGCCCTGGAGAGTGACCTCAGCAACATGAGCCAAGAGGACCGCAATTCCGGTAACAACGTGTACTCCACGCTGGTCCCGAGCCCGGGCCGGCACAAGCCGGAACTGGAGCGCCACCGCGACCTGCTCAAAGGGATCGGCATCGACGCGGCCGAGCCGCTCACCCCCAAGCTCTGGCTCTCCCCCGAGGATTTCCAGGCCGGAGACCGCCTGCTCAAGGAAGCCGGGTTCGCCCCGGAAAAGACCGTGGTCCTCTTCGCGGGGGCCCAGTACCCGATCCGCAATTACCGCCGTTTCGGGGAGGCGATACGCGAGGTCTGCCGCGCCCAGGGTTTGTCGGTGCTGGCACTGGGCGTGGAGTCCGACCGCGACATGAACCGGGTCAACCTCGATGCACTGAGCGCCGCCGGCGTGCCGACTCTCGACCTTAGCGGCTCCTTGAAGCTGCGGGAGAGCGCGGCCCTGATCAGCCGCTGCAGGATCGCCATCGGCACCGAAACCGGTCTCGCCCACATCGCCTGCGCGGTCGGAACCACCAACGTCATCCTCTTGGGCGGCGGGCACTTCGGCCGCTTCATG
The DNA here is from genome assembly GCF_004917065.1 of Geomonas ferrireducens. NCBI lineage: Bacteria > Pseudomonadati > Thermodesulfobacteriota > Desulfuromonadia > Geobacterales > Geobacteraceae > Geomonas > Geomonas ferrireducens. The sequence continues at coordinate 1,649,740 of NZ_SSYA01000001.1, read as the reverse complement.
CCCTACAGCGGGCTCACCTCGATCGCCTGCCTTCCGCTTGAGTGCTACGACTGCAACTGGCAGTGCCCTTACCAAACGCCGCACTGCATCACGGACATCGACCTGCGGGTGCTGCAGGAGGCCTTTGTCGCCTCGCTTAGGGAAGGGTCGGACAAGCCGCGCATGTTCGTAGAGGGGCACGCCTTGTACCGCTCTTCGGAGGGGATGCCGCACTGGGGACTGTTCAACCATCTGGTGCCTTACCAACACGTCGACATCATTCCGGTGAGCGAGTAGGGATGCGCGAAAAGATCAGCTCGACACAGGCCGCAGCAGCGCAAAGAGGCCCAAGAAACGAAGCGGTGCAGGCGCCAGGCGGGGTGGGAACGGGCACGCCCTTAAAAGGCAGTGACGCCCCCCTTGTCTCAGCCATCGTCTCCACCTACGACGCCGAACGTTTCCTGCGCGGCAAGCTCGAGGACCTGGAGGCCCAGACCATCGCGGACCGGCTCGAGATCATCGTGATCGACGCCGCATCGCCGGGAAACGAGCGCGCCATCGTCGAGGAGTTCCAGAGACGCTACGACAACATCCGCTATCTTAGGACGGAAAAGCGCGAAACGGTCTACCAGGCGTGGAACCGCGGCATACGCATGGCGACCGGCGAGTTCGTCACCAACGCGAACACCGACGACCGCATGCGGGCCGACGCCTACGAGATCCTGGTCCGGACGCTCAGGGAGCACCCGGAGTGCGTCCTCGCCTACCCGGACATGCTCATCACGCGGCAGGAAAACAACACCTTCGAGACACACGAGCGCTACGGTTTCCGCGACTGGCCCCACTTCGACCGCCTGGGACTTCTGGAGCTCTGCTGCGTCGGCCCTTTCCCCCTCTGGAGGAGGTCGCTGCACGAGGAGATCGGCTACTTCGACGAGCGCTTCAAAAGCGCGGCCGACTACGAGTTCTGGCTGCGCGCCGCCCTCACACACGATTTCATCCACGTCCCGGAGTTTCTGGGCCTCTACTGGCTTTCGCCGGAAACGGTCTCGCGCAAGGGGGAGCTCCCGACGCTGGAATACTTACTGGTGCAGAAGGAGTACCGCCCAAGGTACGCCCCGCTCACCCCTACGCCTGTAGCGCTCTCCCCGGAGGAACAGGAGGCCTTCCAGCGGCTTTTGATCCGCCTCGAAGGGGGCGACCCGGCGGCACCGGGCGCGGTGGAAGATTTCCTAAAGCGCCACCCGCGCGCCGCGCAACCCCACCACGAACTGGCCCTGCTCCTGCACCGGCGTGGCGATATCGGCCTCGCCAAGACGCATTTCGAGAAGGCGGTGCTGCTCGATCCCGCCTCGGAGCGCTATCGCGAAGGGCTGCGGGCTTTCCAGGCAAAGGAGCTCGCCGAGCCGCTGCGCTACTACCAGGAACAGGCGGGCGCCGCCCCCGGCAACCTGGAGAACCAGCTTTGCGCCGGGGCCATCCTCACCCTCCTCGGGCGCTGCGACGAGGCCCGCACCTATTACCTCCGCGCAAAGGCCATAGCTCCGGACAGCCCGCTCGCCGCCGGCCACCTCGCCTTCCTCGATGGTCCGCAGACTGCCGGGAGCGCTGGCACCGCGGCGGAAACCCCATCCAGGCGTTCCTCCAAGGCGGCGCCAGAAAGGGTGCTCGTTTCGGCGATAGTTTCGACCTACAACTCGGAGAAGTTCCTGCGCGGCTGCCTTGAGGACCTTGAGGCGCAGACGATCGCGCACCGGATGGAAATCATCGTGGTGGACAGCGCCTCGCCGCAAAACGAAGCCGCCATCGTCGAGGAGTTCCAGAGGCGCTACGACAACATCAGGTACATCCGCACCCCGGAGCGGGAGACCATCTACCGGGCCTGGAACCGGGGCATCGCTGCCGCCACCGGTCTCTACCTCACCTCCGCCAACACCGACGACCGACACCGTTGCGACGCCTTCGAGCTGATGTCGGCCACCTTGGAGGCCCTCCCCGACATCGCTCTCGTCTATGCAGACCAGCTGTACACCGAGCACCCAAACGACACCTTCGAAGGTACCGCATCCCGCAAGCAGCGTGCCTGGTCACGCTACGAAGGGGTTCAGACCATCCGAAGCCACTGCATGGTAAGCTCGCAGCCGATGTGGCGACGCTCCCTCCACGAGCGGTACGGCCTGTTCGACGATAACTTCGCCTCTGCCGGCGACTGGGAATTCTGGCTCAGGATCGCGCAAGGCGAGAGGTTCCTGAAGATCGACCAGGTCCTCGGGCTGTATTTCGCCAACCCGGAAGGGGTGGAGAACAGCCACCCCGCGAGCGAATCGGAGGCGGCGCGCGTCCGCGAGAAGTACGGGATAAGGCCGGAGGAGCAGCGCTACCCGGTATTCGTGGAGTACACCCCGCCCCCGTTGCGCTCCAGGCGTCCGGAACCCCGCTCCCTTCCCTCTGCGCCACCACCCGTGATCTCCGTAGTCATCCCCTGCTTCAACTACGGCCGCTATCTTGAGGAGGCCGTCGCCAGCGTGGCGCGACAGGACTGCCGCGACGTGGAGATCATCATCGTAAACGACGGCAGCACGGACGACACCGACACGGTGGCCGGGAGGATGATCCGCGCCTTCCCCGAGCGCCGCATCACCCTCGTCAGCCAGGAGAACTCGGGGCAGCCGGCCATCTCGCGCAACAACGGTATCGCCAGGGCGCAAGGTGAATACATCGTCTGCCTCGACGCCGACGACACACTCGCCCCCGGATACCTTTCCGCCTGCGTCGACGCACTTCAGAAAGATCCCGGCGTCTCCATCGCATACGGGGACCAGCAGGATTTCGGCGCATCCGACCTGTACGAGCCCCACCCCGAGTACAGCGCTCAGAATCTGCTGTGCTTCAATTTCATCCCGCCTGCGGCCATGTTCCGCCGCAAGGCCTGGACCGATACCGGCGGTTACCGCCCCAGCAGGACACACCGCAGCAGCTACGAGGACTGGGCCTTCTGGATCTCCTGCCTTAGCAAGGGGCATCGCGGCAAGAAGGTTGCGGGGGCGGTCTGGAACTACCGCATGCACGAGGGGGGGCACTACCAAAAGTCCCAGCAGCACGACCAGCAGCTCAAGGCCGAGATCGTGCTGGAGACCACCGAGTGCTACTCGCCGCTGCAGCGCAAATGGGCCCTAGGGGTGCTGGACGGACTGCCGGAGGCCTGCGCGCTAGGGACCGGCATCGGCATCATACCGAGTCACGAGGAACTGCTCCGGTCGGGGTTTGCACCTGAACCGGCGCCCCTTCCCGCCACCGTACCCCGGTTGCGCATCCTCTTCACCATGTACGGCTGGGAAGAGTCGGGAGGAGGAACCAGTTTTCCCCGCTCGGTGGCAAAGGAGCTCGCAAGGCGGGGACATGAGGTCTCCGTCTTCTACGCCTCCCTCATGAGCAACCCGGCCCTCCCCGCTTACGCGCTGGATAAGCGGTGCGAGGACGGGGTGCGGCTCTATGGGGTCTGCAACCGCCCGGCCCTGTTCACCGACCCCGACTACCCCGAGCGGGAAATCCGCGACGAGGGGGTCCTGGGCAGGTTAAAAGAGGTGCTGAAGGAGACCGCTCCTCAAGTCGTCCACTTCCACAATTTCCATGGCCTCACCCTGGCCATGGCGCAACTGGTCAAGGAGCTTGGCATTCCCAGCTGCTTCACGCCGCACAACTACCACATGATAGACCCGGAGCTCTACCTCTTCGACAGGAACCTCTGCCTGTGGAACGGCACGGACCCTTTCCGGAACGCGGCGGCAATCAGGAGAAACCCGGAAAAGAAAGAGCTGTACCGGGAACGGATCCTGGTCACGAAGAAGGTGATGAACGAGTGGGTCGACCTGGTGCTCGCCGTCTCCACGCGGCAGAAGGAGCTCCTGGTGGAATACGGCGCCGACCCGGCTCGCGTGGCCGTCGTACACCAGGCGAGCCCCTCATGCGACCGTTTATGGCGCAACGGTGAGCTCGCCCGACAGGCCCGGCGCCCCCTGCACGAGCCGCTCAGGATCGGTTTCATCGGGGGGGTGACGCACAACAAGGGTGTCCACATGATCATCGCGGCCGCCCAGCACTTCTCCCGCGACGAGGTGGAGTTCCACGTATTCGGCAGCGTGGCCAGCGATCTGCTCACGTGGCTGCGCTCCCTGGACCGCGCAGGGATGGTCGCCTTTCACGGCGGCTACTGCGAGGAGGACCTCCCCGGTATCGCGGCGGAGCTGGACCTCGCCCTGGTCCCCAGTGTCACCGAGGATTGCGCTCCGCTGGTGCTTCTTGAGTTGATGGCAATGCGCCTTCCGGTCATCGCCGCGCGTATCGGTGGGATCCCCGATTTCGTGCGGGAAGGGGTGAACGGCTTTCTGTACCGGTATGATGAAGTGGCTGAACTGGTCCAGGCAGTCAGGTCCTGCCTGGGTAACCGCCAGCTTGTCGCCAGAATGCGAGGCTCCATGACGGCACCGCACTCCTTCGCCCGGTACCTGGAACACGTCGAAGGGCTATACATGGCACTGGCCGCGGGCACGCCGCCTGCCGCCGATCAACGAGAGCTGCGCGTCGACATCCGCGGGGCAACCACGGATGTGGGTGCGAAACCCGCCGTGGTGTGGGAGGGATCGCAGTTCGTCGGACACTCCCTTGCGCTGGTGAACCGGGAACTCTGCCTGCAGCTGATCGGGGACGGTTACCCGCTGAGCATCATCCCGTACGAGGAGGACCAGTTCGGGGCGGAGGCCGATCCCCGCTTTCACCTGCTCGCCGAGGCCGTCCGGCGCCCGCTCGCTGCGGCGCCCGCGGTACACGTGCGGCACCAGTGGCCCCCCGACTTCACCCCTCCGCCGCAGGGGCGCTGGGTGATGATCCAGCCATGGGAGTTCGGCAGCCTCCCCGTCCGCTGGGTCGAGGCGATGAACGGCATGGTTGACGAGGTGTGGGTCCCCTCCTCGTACGTGCGCGACTGCTACCTGCGCAGCGGGGTACGGCCGGAGCGGGTCTTCACCGTCCCTAACGGCGTCAACACGGCGCTCTTCAACCCGCAGGCTCCTCCCATTACCCTGAAGACGCAGAAGAGGTTCAAGTTCCTCTTCGTCGGCGGGACCATCGCGCGCAAGGGGATCGACATCCTGCTCCAGGCTTACTCCGCCGCCTTCACCAGCGGCGATGACGTTTGCCTCGTCATCAAGGACATGGGAGGCGGGTCCTTCTACCAGGGGCGCACCGCCCAGGAGCTGATCGCGCGCTACCGGCAAAACCCGGATCTCCCCGAGGTCGAATACCTGGACCGGTTCCTCCCGGACCGGGAGCTTGCCGGCCTTTACACCGCCTGCGACTGCCTGGTGCACCCGTACCGCGGCGAGGGGTTCGGCCTCCCTATGGCCGAGGCGATGGCATGCGGCCTCGCCGTGGTGGTCACCGGGCACGGCGCCGCCCTCGATTTCTGCTCCGCCGAGACCGCCTACCTCATTCCGGCACGCGAGGTGAAGCTGCCGATGAAAAAGGTGGGAGAGCTGGAGACGGTGGATCACCCCTGGCTCGCCGAGCCCGATGCCGCAGCCCTCGCAGACATCATGCGTCACGTGGCGGAGCACCCCGGTGAGGCGCGGGAAAGGGGAAGGGCGGCGGCTCGACACATCGCCCGGAACTTCACCTGGGAAAAGGCCGCGGCCTGCGTGCGTGCGCGGCTCGCGGCCCTCAGCGAGGAAACGGAACCGCGTCATGAGGCGACCCCGGCGCGACGCGAGGAGGGGCTTCTCTGCTCCATCGTCATCAAGACGGCCGGGGCCCTGGGAGAATTGGAGCGCTGCCTCGACGGCATCGCGCGGCACACGCAAGAACGACACGAGGTGCTCTTGATCCATCACGGCGCGCAGGAGGGCGAACGCCTCGAAAAACTCGCCCGCCGGTACGCGGAGTGCCGACTGGTGGAGGGTGGCGCCCGGCTTGCGGATGCTGATCCGTACCACGCCGGGATCGTGCAGGCGCGCGGAGATGTGCTCGTGCTGATGGAGCCGGACGTGGTGACGACTCCCGGATGGCTTGCCGGCATGCTCGACTGCCTCGACCGGGAAGCCGGTGCGGGCATCGTCGGTCCGATGGGAGACTGCGCGACCGGCTTGCAGAGGGCCCGAGGCCCCGAGACTACGGACGGGGCGGCCCTGGAAGAGTTCGCCCGTTCCTTCGCGGCGCGACACGCCCGGCGCCGCATGCCGGCTCGGATGCTCGACCCCTTCTGCATGCTCTTGACCCGCACGGCGCTCAAGGCCGCGGGGGGACCGGACGCCCGGCTGAGGCGTGGCGACCGGGGCGAGGACCTATGCCTGCGCGCCGCTCTGGCCGGCTTTAGTTGCATGGTGGCGGGAGACGTCTTCCTCCACCGGCTCCCTTCCCGGGAGTCGGAACACGATCCCGAAACCGGAAAGCTCTCCTTCCGGGAAAAATGGGCCCTCGCCGGACTGGAGCCGGAGCTTGCCAAGCGGGTGGCCTCCCGGCAGGCGCTCTTTCTTGCGCAGCAGCTAGCCAGGCAGGGAAGCCTGGATGCCGCCGTCGATCTCTTTTTGCAACAGGGAATCGCCCTCGCGCCGACCGAACCTGCGCCCTACCTGCTTCTTGCCGAAGCGCTCCTGGACGCCGGGAGCTTTAAAAACGCCCTGGAGGTACTGGAACAGGTCCCGGCCGGTGCGGAGTTGCAGCGGCTGTACCTTGACTGGCGCTGCCGGAGCGCGCTCCGTCAAGAAAAGGAGGCCCTGGCGCGCATCGAAGCGATCGCGCAGCTAGCCCCGGAGACGTCCCTCGCCCTCTACCTGCAGGGGAAAGCGGCGGCCGGCCGAGGTGACGCTGCGGGCGCGGAGGCGCTCTTTCGTCGCTCCTGCCAGGCGGACCCAGGCTTCGCTCCCCCCTGGCTCGAGCTTGCCCGGCTGCACCGGGAGCGTGGCGAATACGGCGAGGCGCTCGACCTTGCCGAGAAAAGTTTCATCCTCGCGCCGCTTGATCTCCCGGGGCTCGCCCTCTTCCACGATCTAGCCGAGGAGCTTTCCGAGCTGCCGCGCGAGGAAGAACGGGTGCGCGAGGCGTGCCTTCTCTACCCGGAGCACAAGGGGCTTTGTTTCGGGCTCGTCGAGGTGCTGATCCGGCAGGGGCACTACCTGCAGGCGCTGGAAGAGCTCGAGCGGGCGGCGGTCTCTTACGGACTGGACGACGCGGCTCTCGACGCCGCGCTGGAAATCAGGAAGCTCGCGGGGCCGGCCTTTCCCGACTCCCCGTGCCGCGCCGCCGTTTCCGTCTGCATGATCGTGAAAGACGAGAGGCGCCATCTGCCGGCGGCCCTCGCGTCGGTGAAGCCGTTCGCCAGCGAGATCGTGGTGGTAGACACCGGCTCCACCGATCGAAGTGTGGATCTGGCCCGTCTCTTCGGCGCCCGGGTCTTCGCCTTCCCTTGGAACGGCGACTTCTCCGAGGCGCGCAACCTCTCCCTCTCGCAGGCGACCGGGGAATGGATCCTGGTGCTGGACGCCGACGAGGTACTGGCGGCGCGCGATCTGCCGCGCTTGCAGGAGCTGGTCTCCCGTGCGGGTTCCGCCGCCTTCTCGATCACCACCAGGAACTACACCGCCGAGGTGACCCGCAAGAACTGGACGGCGAACGCGGGAGAGTACCCGGCAGAAGAGCGCGGGCTCGGCTGGACCCCGAGCCTCAAGGTGCGGCTTTTCCCGAACGCCCCCCGCGTCCGTTTCCAGGGGGCCGTGCACGAACTGGTGGAAGGGACGCTGGCGCAGTGCGGCATCCCGGTCCTCCCCTGCGACATCCCGGTGCACCATTACGGCAAACTGGACAACGCCAAGTGCGCCGAAAAGCAGGAGCAGTACTACCTCTTGGGGATGAAGAAACTGTCCCAGGGGGGCGCCACCGTCGAGGCGCTCACCGAACTGGCGATCCAGGCCACCGAGCTCGGGCGCTTTTCCGAGGCGGAGGAGCTTTGGCGCAGGGTGCTCGAACTGACCCCGGAGGCGGCCGAGCCGTACTTCAACCTCGGATACCTCTACCTGAGCCTCGGCGATTACCGAAAGGCCCGCGAGCACGCCCTGAAGGGGGCACGGCTCGCCCCCGAGATGAAGGAAGCGGCCTTTAACCTTGCCAAAGCCGAACTGTTCCTCGGCGACACCGAGCGCGCCTCGGCCGGCTGCCGCGACATGCTGCTCAAATGGCCCGAGTATCCTCCGGCACTCTCCCTTCTCTGCGTTTGCCGGCTCCTGGCCGGGGAGACGGAGGAGGCGGAGGCGATCGTGCGCAGGCTGACGCAGCTTGGGTACGACTGCGCCGACTTCCTCGACGAGTACGCCGCGGGACTGGCCCGCGGGGAGCGCGGGGAGCTGGCCGCCCCGGTCAGGGAACTGGCGCAGCGGCTGGAGCGAAGGAGTTCGGCGCAATGACCGACGCCACGAAGAACGCCCCCACCGCTGCGGACGCGAAGGGATACCTCGACTGGGGAAACGAGCGCTACGCCGCGAAGGACCTGCAGGGGGCCGCGGCATGCTACCGGGCCGCCCTGCGCCTGCACCCCGACCTTACGCCGGCACATTACAACCTCGGCTGCACCCTCGAGCTCATCTCGGGGGCGGCCGACGCCCTGCCGCACTTCGAGCGCGCCGCAGCTCTCGAGCCCGAGTGGAGCGACGCGCACGGCAAGTACGGCCTGGCCCTCGCAAGGGTGGGGCGCATGGCCGAGGCGGCCTGCGCACTGCAGAAGGCATGCGACCTCGCGCCGGAGCGGGCCGACTACCGGAACAACCTGGGGCTTGCGCTGAACGCCCTGGGGCGCGGCGAGGAGGCCCATGCCGCCTTCAGGGAGGCGATCCGCCTCGACCCGCTCGACCCCGCCCCCCGCTCCAATATCGCCGTCCTCCTGGAGCGCTTCGGCCATGTCGCTGCCGCCATCGGCTCCTGCCTGGAGGCGCTCAGGCTGCGACCGGACTTCGCCGAGGCGCATCACAACCTGGGGACGGCCCTCAAAGCGCAGGGAAGGCACGCCGAGGCGATCGCGCAGCACCGCGAGGCGCTCCGTTTGAGCCCCGGCTACCAGGACGCCTTGAGCAGCCTGCTCTTCACCCTGCTCTACCCGGCGCAAATCCCGGAAAAAGAGGTTTTTGCCGAGCATGCCGCCTTCGGCGCCGCACACCGCTTCCCTCCCCCGGTCCACGGCAACACCCCCTCGACCGAACGGGTGCTGAAGCTCGGCTACGTCTCCGCCGACTTCCGGGAACACGCCGTGGCGCGCTTCATCGAGCCGGTTTTGAAAAACCACGACCGGGCGCGCTTCCAGGTCTTTTGCTACTCGAACGTCACCGCCCCCGACGACAGGAGCGCGCGGATCGCCGCCCTTTGCGACCGCTTCGTCAACATAGCAGGGCTTTCCGATGCGCAGGTCGCAAAGATCCTCAGCCGGGACGGGATCGACATCCTCATCGACCTCTCGGGGCACTCGGCGGGCAACCGCCTGTCCCTCTTCGCGCGCAAACCCGCCCCGGTGCAGATGACCTGGATCGGCTACCCCTTCTCCACCGGCCTTGCCGCCATCGATTACCGCATCACCGACGCCGTATGCGATCCTCCCGGGACGACCGAGCGCTTTCACACCGAGGAACTCATCCGCCTGCCCGGTCCGTTTTCCTGCTTCGCCCCTCCCGAGGAGGCGCCCGAGGTCGCCGAACTGCCGGCGCTCGCAACGCGGCGGATCACCTTCGGCTCCTTCAACAACCCCGCGAAGATCACCCCGGAGACGGTGGCGCTCTGGTCGGAGGTGCTGCGCGCGGTCCCGGGCTCGCGCATGCTGCTCAAGGGATACTCCCTCGCCTGCCCCGAAACCGCCAAGGGCTTCGAAGAGGCCTTCGCCGCGCACGGCATCGAGCGGGAGAGACTCACCCTCACCGGCAACACCCCCTCCTACCGCGATCACCTCGCCCTGTACGGCGAGGTCGACATCGCCCTGGACACCTTCCCCTACAACGGCACGACCACCACGTGCGAAGCGCTCTGGATGGGGGTCCCGGTGGTCACCCTGACCGGCGCCTCGCACCGCGCGCGGGTCGGTGCCTCGCTTCTTTGCGCCGTGGGACTCTCGGAACTCGCGGCGGGGGACTCGGGGGGCTTCGTGGCGACCGCCCGCGCACTCGCCGGGGACCCGGAGCGCCTTGCAGCCCTTAGAAGAACGCTGCGCCCGACCATGGACGCCGCACCGCTTACCGACGGTGCCGGCTTCACGCGCAGCTTCGAGGACGCCCTCGCGGGCGCCTGGGAGAGATGGTGCCACCGGCAGGAACGGCTTGGCTCCGCCGAAGGCCGCGGCGCGGACGAGCCGGGGCTTAGGTACGTCGAGCTGCTCCTGAAGAAGGGGATGCGTGAGGAGGCGTGCGATCGGCTGAGGGGGCTTGCACGGCAGGAAAACACCGCCGCCGGGTACCTGCTCGCCGTACTCAGGGGAGATGACGGTTTCCCGGAAGAGGCCGTGGGGCTGCTGCTGCGCGTCCTGTCTCTGGAGCCGGAGCACGTCAAGGCCCTGAACGCGCTCGGGACGGCACTGCGGCAGCTAAGACAGGAGGAGCAGGCAGAAGAGTGCTATCGCAACGCCCTGGGCCTCGATCCTTCCTTTCAGCAGGCGCGCATCAACCTCGCCTTGCTTCTGAAAGAGGGGGGGCGCCTCACGGAAGCGGAGGAGGAACTGGATCGGGGTGTCGCTTGCGATGCCGCATCGGTGCCCCTTCGCTACAACCTGGCGAACGTGCTGCAGGCCCAAGGGAGGAGCCTCGACGCCATAGAGGCATACCGCGCCGTACTGCGCCTCGATCCCGACCACCTGGACGCCCGCCAGAACATGCTCTTCGCCCTGCACTACACGCCTGGGTTCAGCCACCGTTTCATCTTCGCCGAACACTTGAAGGCCGCCCGCACCCGCCCCTTCCGCCCGGCGCCCGGCGCGCCGGTGCCGGCATCCCGACCGCAGGGGGGGCGCATCAGGATCGGCTACGTCTCCCCCGACTTCAGGCAGCACTCCGTGGCAAGCTTCATCGAGCCGGTCATCAGGGAGCACGACCGCGCCCTTTTCGAGGTTTTCTGCTACGCGAACCTTCCCCGCGCCGACCGGACCACGGAGCGGCTGAAGGGGCTCGTCGAGCAGTGGCGCGACATCCACGGCGTCCCGGACGCGCAGGCCGCCGCGATGATCGCCGCCGACGGCATCGACATCCTCGTTGATCTGGCCGGGCACACCTCGGGAAACCGCCTGCCGCTCTTCGCGCTGCGCCCCGCGCCGCTCCAGGCAACCTGGATCGGCTACCCCGACACAACCGGCCTCAAGGTGATCGACGTCCGCATCACCGACGCCATCGCCGATCCGCCGGGTGAGGGGGAGAGCTGCCACAGCGAGCGTCTCGTCCGGCTGCCGCGGGTCTTTTGCTGCTATCTCCCCCCCGATGCGGCGCCGCCGGTCGCCCCGCCCCCCTGTCTCGAGACCGGGCACGTCACCTTCGGCTCCTTCAACAACCTCGCGAAGGCGACGCCCGAGGTGATAGCACTCTGGAGCCGCGTACTCCATGCCGTCCCGGGGTCGGGCATGCTCGTAAAGGCGCAGCCGCTCGGTGATGAGGGGGTGCGCCGCCGCATCCTGGCACTGTTCGAGGCGCAGGGGATCGCGCCCGGGCGCATCGAGCTCGATGCCGGGCAGCCCACTTCGCAAGAGCACCTGGCGCAGTACCGGCGCGTCGACGTCGCACTGGACACCTTCCCATACAACGGCACCACGACCACCTGCGAGGCGCTCTGGATGGGGGTCCCCGTGATCACCCTCGCCGGCGATCGCCACGCCTCGCGCACCGGGGCGACCCTCCTCACCAGTTGCGGCCTCGCCGACCTGGTGACGACGAGCGAGGCGCAGTACGTCGAGATGGCACGCCGGGTGGCCGCCGACACCGGGGCCCTCGCCTCCTTCAGGGGCGACGCACGGCAGCGGCTGGAGCGTTCTCCGCTTCTGGACGCGGCGGGGGTGACGCGGGAACTCGAGGATGTGCTTCGCGATCTCTGCGCGCAAATGAGGGGGGAGCGGGAATAGCGCCGGAAGGGACGCAGGTCGTTACTTTTACTGCGGGAATGAGGTAGATGGGGTGCGGGAGGTTGCAGCGGCGGGGTCTTCTGCGGACGCGGCCCCTCGCAGGGGAGAAAGGAACTCGTCCCTCCTCCCCTCGAAGAGCTGCCGTGCTGCTAACCTTCCGCCGGGGGGGTGGTCCTTAGACCGGCGGCGATGTTGAAGTTGATGTCGATAACGATGGAGAGCTTCTCCGGGGAGGGGTAGGCCATCACCTCGAAGAACCTCTTGTCCACGAACAGGCTCAGGTTGAGGAGGTCCTCCCTCAGCTTTACCGGCATCGGGTGGTTCGGCTCGGTCAGCTCGGCCTGGAAGAAGCTCCAGACCTTCTGGTTGTACTTGATCGCCTCCAGCATCTTCGCCTCGCGGTCCGGGGCATCCCAGTTATCCTGGACGGCCTTGAGCATCAGCCCCGCCTTGGTCAGCACGGAGGCCTCGAGCTCGCGTCCCGACATGCTCTCCTTCTGGATACCGACGTACTCCTTGATCGCGTTGTTAGTTTGCATTTTTCAGTAGCTCCTCTTCGTACTCGATGAGATTCTTCGCAATTTTGAGGGCCTGGTAGTAGCTGCCAGCCTCGATCCGTTCGTTCAGCTGCTCGATGAGGGGCTGCGTGCTCGGCGCCGCCTTCAGTATCTCGGTGGCCAGTTCCGCATACGTCTTCACGTAGGTCGGTACGTTCGGCTCGTCGATGTACATGAGCTGGATGGTGAAATAGACGCGCTTGCAGGGCGTGGTGATGTCCTTCTCGCCCAGGATGTCCTTTTCGCGCAGGATGGGAACCGTGTTCTCGATGAACAGTACGGTACCCTTGCCGCCATTTCTGACCACTGCGCCGCCCACGATCAGCCGCTCGTTGCTCTTCAAGGTGATTTTCAGGGACATGTCAGTTAGCTCAACCCTTTCAGGAATTGAGGGCGTTGCAGCGTCACCCCCTGAGCAACTGAATCTGCAAATTGCTGGCCAACCTCGACACTTTTTTGCGCGGCGCCCGCATCGGAGACTATCGGAGCCAAACTCAACGATTCCGAGCTTTTAGGAGCGGCAAATATGGCGGCGAAGCGCCCGTCGTGCAATAAGGACGCGGTGTCGGCGGCGATGTCGCCGCGCATGGCCTGCAGCGACCGGGCCGCTGCGTCAAGTTTGTCCACGTGGTCAGCAATTTGACTGTCGTTCACGTTCATGGAGAGCGGCTCGGGAAGCTCCGCCAGCTTGCGGGCCTCGACGACGGAAGGAGGCGCGGGAACGGTGAGCTGGTCGATCTCTTTACGGATCGCGTTGTAGGATCTCAGCAGCTTGACCCTTTCCTTGTCTTGCGGTGCGAAGGGAGGGAAATTCTTCACGATGGTTTCGAGAGGTTCCTTCAGCTTGTCAATCCTTTGACCCATTTCCCGCGCCGCCTCGTCCGTCCTGTGGATGGCAGCCGCGGCGGAGTTTTTACGCTCGTTTTGCCTGGCGATGTCGCCGATGCGGGGATCGCCTTGCTCGGAGACGAGCACCTGGTCGGCGATTAAGAGGTCTGCGGGTTTTTGTTTTTCGGTCTGGGGATTCTGGACGTAGCTGGAGTGGGAGGAGGGGAGAGAAGCGGAAGCGATGGGAACGCTCTCTGGTTGCAGCCGGTCTATTAACATATGCTACCCCCGGTGAAGAGGGATTGCGGAGCGGGTCTCCCCGCTCCGCAAAGCTAGGGTTAGAACAGCCTGAGGACGGCCTGGGCTGCCTGGGAAGACATCGAGAGCGAGGTGGTGCCCAAGCTCTGGCGAGTCTGCAGCATCAGCATGTTGGCGCCTTCCTGGTTCATATCCGCCAGGGTCAGGTTGTCAGCACCGGTCTGCAACGTGTTGATCATCGAGTCAGTGAAGTTCTGACGGATGGTGATGACGTTCAGGTTCGCAGCCAGGGTCTGGGTGTTGGTCCTGAGGGTCGAGATCGCGGTGTCCATCTTCGCGGTGTCGGTGGTGATGTCGGAGTTGGCAGCCCACGAGCCGCTTGCGGTGGTGAGGCTCAGGCCGGACGCGTTGGCGAGGAAGCCTTTCACGTCGAGGCTGGAGCTTGCGTCCTCGTTGAAGTTTACGGTCAGGGTGTTGGTCGCGCTCAGCAGGTTGAGGCCACGGTACCCGGAGTCGGAGGAGACGTTGTCGATCTGGGCCCGAATGGTGTTGTACTGGGTCGACAGCGTGGACCTGGTCGTGGTGTCGCTGGTGGAAAGGGCGGACTGCGCGATACCTTTGGCCGCGTTGATCAGGCCGGTGATGGCGGTGATGCCGGCGTTGGCTGCGGAAACGGTCTGCACCGCTTCTGCCATGCCGTCCTTGCGGTCAGCGAGGTCGCTGGCGCGCTGGGTGGCGTTCTGCGCTGCGAAGTAGTTGGTCGGGTTGTCGAGCGCGGAGTTGACCTGCTTGCCGGAGGAAAGCCTTTCCTGGGTCCTGTTCAGCAGCTTGCTGGTCTGTTGGAGGTTGAGAAGGTTGGTCCTCATGCCTGCGGTGAGAGAGATGTCGCTGGTGCTCATGGTGTTTCTCCTTTTCTGGGTTTTTACCGGCATTCTTGCCGGGTTGTGAAACCTGGTTGATGGTTGCGTGCCGACGATGTCTGATTCCCGGGCATCCTGCCCAACGGCGAACTCGCCGGCGCGTCCTGCGCTTTTGTAAGGAATATCGACACTGCGGGGTAGGAACTTTAGCGGAAAATCGCCCCGTTGCGATTATTTTTGTCAAATTATCGACGCTTCAGCTTCTCCTCTAGCCCGGCCCGGACGCGGCGCAGCACCCCCTGCCAGTCGCCCGGGCGCTCCTGCCTGAAGATGCGCATGGTCGGGTACCAGGGGGAATCATCCCGGTCAGCGAACCAGCGCCAGTCGCAGGAGTGAGGGAGCATGAGCCAGACCGGCGCCCCCATCCCGCCTGCCAGGTGGGCCGCCGCGGTGTCGACCGTGACCAGGAGGTCGAGGCCGGCGACGATCGCCGCCGTGTCGTCGAAGTCCCCGATCCGGGGTCCCAGGTCGGCGGCGGTGAGGACCTCCGGGTCGGGCGCCTCGCCAAGCTGCAGCGAGAAGAAGGCCACCCCCTCCATATCGGCGAGGAGGGCGAACTCCTTGAACGGGCAGGCGCGGTTTCTCGGCAGGGGGCCGCCGCGCCAGACGAGCCCCACCCTGAGGCGTCCTCCCTCTTCGAGGGCGAGATCCCAGAGCGCGGCGCGCCGGGGGTGCGGGATGAGATAGGGGCGCCACGGCGGCATCCGCTCCAGCGTGGTGGCGAAGAGATGCGGGAGGCTCGCAAGCCGCACCTGGAGCTCGCAGGGAGGGATCGCGTCCCCCGGGGCGCAGACCGCGCACACCCCGGGGACGCGGGCGATGAGCGGCTTCAGGGTGGGGAGCTGGCAGCGCACCACCACCTTTCCCCCGCGCTCCGCCACGAGCGGGGCGTAACGTACGAACTGCAGCGTGTCGCCGAGCCCCTGCTCGCACTGCAGGAGGATGGTGCGCCCGCAGAGGTCCTCGCCGCGCCAGAACGGGAGCGGGAGTTCGGCCTTCGCCCCGGCGAGGCGCCACTCGTACTCCTGCCAGCCGCGCCGGTACTCGCCGATCGACAGGAGGCTGAGCGCCAGGTTCCAGTGCGCGTCCGGGCGCTCGGGCGCCATGGCGAGGAGCTCCTCGTAGGTGGCGATGGCATCGTGCGGCTGCATCAGGTCCTGGTACGCGGTCCCCAGGTTGACGCGAGCCTCGAAAAAGCGGGGGTCCCGGGCGATCGCCTCGCGGTACAGCGCGACCGCCTGCGCCGGCTCCTCGAGGACCTGGAGGCAGGAGCCGAGGTTCGCGTATGCGGGAAGATAGCCGGGGTTCAGCGCCAGGGCACGCCGGAACAGCGGCACGGCCGCCACGTGCGCGCCGCGCGAGACGAGCAGGGTCCCCAGGTTGTTGCAGGCATCGGCAAGCCCCGGGTTCAGTTCCAGGGCGCGCCGGAAACTAGCCTCCGCCTCGGCGTCCATCCCCTGGTCCAGCAGGGCAAGCCCCAGGTTGTTGTGCGCCTCGGCTAGGTCCGGGCACCGGACGAGCAGGGCCCGGTAGACGCGTACCGCCCCGTCCGGATCCCCAGCGCCCCGCAGCCGGTTCGCCTCACGGAAGATGAGATTCGGGTCGAGGTCCGAACGGGGGGCGAGGAAGAGCTCCTTTGCCAGCGCCGCGACCACCGCTCCCCACTCCCCGGGGGTCGCCTGCCGGTAGAGGGTGACACTCGGGTACCACGGGGAATCGCGGCGTCCGGCGAGCCAGCGCCAGTCACAGGAAAAGGGGAGCATGAGGTGCACCGGCTTACCCATCGCCGCCGCCAGGTGCGCCACCGCGGTGTCCACCGAAACGACGGCGTGAAGCTCCCCGATGAGAGCGGCGGTGTCGGCGAAGTTCCTCAACTCCGCGCTGAAATCGCGCACGTCCCCGGATGCGGAAAGCAGGGCGAGGTCTTCGGGTGGAGCCCCCAGCTGCAGGTTGTAGAGCGTCACCCCGGGGATGCGGGCCACCGGGAGGAGCTCCCGCACCGGCAGCGACCGGTAGCGGTCGTTCTTGTACCCGGCGCTCCCGGCCCACACGAGGCCGACCCTGAACCCCGCATCCGGCGCGAGTCTCTCCCGCCAGGAGGCGGCGCGCTCCCGATCCGCCGCGATGCAGGGTTGTTGCGCCGGGATGCTCGCAAGCGTCGTCCCCAGAAGGTGCGGCAGGCTCATCAGGTAGCACCAGGTGTCGAAGCGGGGGGGCTCGTCCCCGGCGGCGACCAGGGTGATGTCGTCAGCCTGGGCAGCGAAAAGCGGCAGGAGCTCGCGGCGGCACTCGAGCAGCACCCGCTCGCCGCGCCGGGCGAGGAGCTGGGCGTAGCGGAAGAACTGGATGGCGTCGCCGAACCCCTGCTCGGCGCGCACGAAAAGGGTGCGCCCGGCAAGCGGGGAGCCGTCCCATCCCCCTTCGGCCAGTCCGGCGCCCGGGTCCTTCAGGCGCCACTGATACTCGCGCCACCCCTCCGGGTAATCCCCGGTGACGAGGAGGGCGAGAGCCAGGTTCCAGTGGGCGTCCGCGTTTTGCGGATCCACCGAGAGCGCCGCGCGCTGCGCGTCGATCGCCTCGTCGAACCGGTTCAGCGCGAGGAGCGCCCCTCCCAGGTTCACCCATCCCTTCACGTGGTCCGGTTGCAGCTCCACGACCTTGCGGTAGCACTGCACCGCCCCCCCCCACTCCGACTGGCGGCGCAGGGCGTGCCCCAGGTGATAAAAGGCGTCGACGAAGTTCGGATCGAGGGCGATGGCGTCGCAGAAACGGTCGACCGCCTCGGTGATGCGGCCGAGCTTCAGGAGGGCGTTGCCCAGGTTCCCGAGCGCCTCCGGGTACTCCGAGCGCAACCCGAGCGCGCGCCGGTACGATGCGGCCGCCTCGTCCGGTCGCCCCATCTCCTCCAGGATCACCCCCAGGTTGTTGTGCGCCTCGGCACGGTTCGGATCGAGCACGGCGGCGCGGGAGAAGAGCTCCTGGGCCTCTACCAGCCCACCCCGCTGTCTGGCGATGGCGCCGGCAAGGGTCAGCAGCTCGACGTTGTCGGGCTCCTCACGCAAAAGCGCAGCGCAGAGCTCGCCCGCACGCTCGACGCGGTTTTCCGACAGTGCCTGGTTCAATTCGGTAAAACGGTCGGTCACCGGATGCTCTCCTTGTCGCCCTTTGCCGTGAGGGTTGCCAGCTCACGCGCCACCCGCTCGAGCACCTCCCCCCAGTCGCCGCGCCGTTTCTGCCGGAAAAGGCGCGCCGTCGGGTACCAGGGGGAGTCCTCCCGTTCCATGAGCCAGCGCCAGTCGCATGCCGCGGGCAGAAGCACCCAGACCGGCACCCCCATCCCCCCGGCCAGGTGCGCCACCGCGGTGTCCGCGGAGATGACGAGGTCGAGTTGGGCCAGGATGGCGGCAGTGTCGGCGAAGCTCCTGATGGAGCTTCCCAAGTCGGTAAGCGCCATCCCCGGCGGCGGGTGGGCCGCCTGTTCGGCGCCGTCCCCCACCTGCAGCGCGCAGAGGCTCATGCCGGGGACCCCGGCGAGCGGCGCGAAGAGCGGCAGCGACAGCGAGCGTTTCAGATCGTCCTTGTAGCTCTTTCTACCCGCCCAGACGAGTCCGACACGCAAGCCGCCGACCGGGATGCGGGGACGCCAACGCTCGACGAGGAGCGGGTCTGCGAAGAGGTAGGGGATGTGCGCCGGCACCGTGGCGAGTTCGGTGCCGCACAGGAAAGGGAGGCTCATGAGCGATGCGTGGCAGTCGAAGCGGGGTAACGGGTCCTCGCGCAGGAGCACACGTTCCACGCCGGGGACGGTGGCAAGGACCGCCGCGATCGGCGCCCCCTGGCACTGCACCAGCACGCGCCCCCCCTGCGCCGCGAGAAGCGGCGCGTAGCGCACGAACTGAAAGGTGTCCCCGAAGCCCTGCTCGGCGTGAAGCAGTATGGTCCGTCCCGCCAGAGAAGAGCCGTCCCAGGCGGGGGCCGAAAACTGCGGACGCAGGATGGGATCGACCTTCTCGAAGCGCGACTCGTAGCCCGGCCACCCTTCGCGATAGCGCCCGAGTTGCAGCTCGACCAGGGAGAGGTTCCAGCGGGCGTCGGCGTAGGAAGGGTCGAGCTCCAGGACCCTGCGGTAGCAGACGATCGCCTCGTCCAGATGCCCCAAGGCACGGCTCGCCGAACCGAGGTTGTTGAGGGCGTGCAGGTAGTCCGGGTTGCGGGAGAGCGCAGTGCGGTAGCATTGCACCGCCTCCTCCAGGCGTCCCTGGATCTGCAGGGTGATGCCGAGCGCGTTCCATGAAGGGAGGTAGCCGGGATCGCTCGCCAGGATGGCGCGGAAGGTCTCCTCGGCGCGCTCCAGCGCCCCGGTCTCGTGGTACAGCTCGCCCAGGTTGTGCCGGGCAGCGAGGTAATCCGGGGCCGCCGCGACCGCCCTTTTTAGCGCGTGCAGCGCCTCATCGAGCGCACCTTGCGCCTTCAGGGCGAGCGCCAGGTTGTGCCAGGCCTGGGGCAGCGCCGGGTCGAGGGCGAGGGCGCGCCGGTAGCAGTCGATCGCCTCGCCGTTGCGCCCGAGCGTGTAGAGGCTGTTCCCCATGTTGTAGTGGGGTGCGATGAACTCCGGGGCGAGCCGGACCGCCTCCCGGTAGCGTTCAACCGCTTCTTCCTGCCTCCCCACCTCGTCGAGCGCGCACCCCTCGTCGTTGAGGAGCTCCGCCCGGGAGCCTTGGCCGGCCGTAGCCGTGGGAGGAGGGACAGCGGGAGCCCCGGCGCCGGTTCCCGCGACGAGCCCGGCGAGGCCCGCGCGCAGCCGGAAGAGTACCCCATCCCAGTCACCGGGCCGCTCCTGGCGGAACAGACGCATGGTCGGGTACCAGGGTGAGTCCTCACGACCGGTCATCCAGCGCCAGTCGGGGACGAAGGGGACGAGAAGCCATACCGGGATGCCGAGCGCGCCGGCCAGGTGTGCCACCGAGGTGTCCACGGCGATGATCAAGTCGAGGCGGCTTAGCAGCGCCGCGGTATCGGCGTAGTCCCCGATTGCCGGGGCAAGGTCGGTCGCCGGGAGAGGGAGTTCCCCGCTCCCTCCCACCTGCAGGGAATAGAAGCTCACGCCGGGAAGATGGCCGAGTGTTGCGAGCGCCGACGCCGGGAGCGAGCGGTTCCGGTCGTTGGGGTGGGCCGGGTTGCCGCGCCAGACGAGCCCAACCCTGAACGTCCCGTCCTCCCGGACCAGTAAACGGCAGTGCTCGAGGCGCGTCGGGTCGACCCGGAGGTAAGGGACCCGGCTCGGTACCTCGGCAAGTTCGGTGCCGAAGATGCCGGGAAGATCCATGAGCGAGGCCTGCAGGTCGAAGGGGGGAAGTTCCTCGCCGCGAGCGAAGACGGCGGCTACCCCGGCCGCGCCGCGGGCGACCTCGACAAGGGAAGCGGATTGCACCTCTACCAGCACGCGCCCCCCCCGTTCGGCGGCAAGCGGCACGTAGCGCAGAAACTGCAGCGTGTCCCCCGCCCCCTGCTCGCCCCACAAAAGGAGGGCCCGCCCGGCAAGCGGGGCGCCGTCCCAGGCGGGATACTCCTGAAAGCGCCGCGCCGGAGCCTCGCTGCTTTTCTTGAAGCGCCAGACAAACTCGCGCCACCCGGCGGCGAGGTCGCCGCGCATGAGCAGGAGCACGGCCAGGTTCCAGTGCGCGTCGCCGTGTTCCGGGGCGCGGCGCACCACCTCCCGTAACTCCTCCAGCGCTTCCTCGAAAAGCCCCAGCTCCTTGCAGACGGTGGCGAGGTTGTAGCGGGCCTTCACGAGGGAGGGGTCCAGGCGCAGCGCCTCCCGGTAGCCAGCCGCAGCGCCCGGGAGATCCCCCTCCATCTGCCGCGCGATCCCGAGGGCCTCGTGCAGCAGGGGGGCTTCCTTCTCAAGGGCGAGGGCCGCCTCAAGCGCCTCGCGCGTCTCGGCCATCCTCCCCATCTGCTGCAGCGCGCCGGCAAGGGCGTAATGCGGCTCCCAGCGCCCGGGCAGGATCTGGGCCGCCTTGGTGAGGCGCACCGTCGCCTCGCGCGGCTTGCCGGTTGCAGCCAAGAGGGTGCCGCAGAGGTAATGGGCGGTCCCGTCGAAGGGGCGCCTGGCGAGGGCCCCCTCCCAGAAGGAGAGCGCCGCGCCGAGAAGCGCCGCGCGCACCCTTTGCACCACTTCGCCCCACTCCCCTTGGAGCTTCTGCCGGAAAAGACGCATGGTCGGGTACCAGGGGGAATCCTCCCGTGCCACGAGCCAGCGGTAATCCCCCGCCATGGGGAGGAGAAGCGAGACCGGCTTGCCGAGCGCCCCGGCCAGGTGTGCCACCGAGGTGTCAACGGAGATGACGAGGTCGAGCCCGGCGATGAGCGCAGCGGTGTCACCGAAGTCGCGGATGCCGGCGGTCAGGTCGACGAGCCCCGGACACTCATGCGCTTTCGCCCCCTCCTCACCCACCTGCAGGGAGTAGAGCGTCACCCCGGGAACCTCGGAGAGGGGGGTGAGTTCCGCGATGGGGCAGCTGCGGAAGGGGTCGGGAAGCGGCTTGCCGGCCCAGACGAGCCCGACCTTGAACCCGGGATCGCCGGAGAGCTTTTCGCGCCAGTGGGCGAGCCGCTCCGGGGGTGGCGCGAGGTACGGGACGCGGTCCGGAACGGTATCCAGCTCGGTGCCGAAGATGTGGGGGAGCGAGAGAAGCGGCGACTCGAGGTCGAAGGGGGGAAGCTCTTCCCCCATGACGCAGACCTCGCTTACGCCCGGGATGCTCTCCATGAGGGGGATGAGAGCGGCGGACTGGCACTCGGCGATGACGACGCCCCCCCGCTGCGCCACCATCGGGAGGTAGCGGGCGAACTGGATCGTGTCGCCGTATCCCTGTTCGCCGTGTACCAGAATGCGCTTGCCGTTGAGTGGCGCGCCGTCCCAGGCCGGGGTTTCAAAGGCGCGCCGAGGGGAGGTGAAGCTCTCCTTTTTCCAGCGCCACTGGTACTCGGACCACCCCGTTTTGAAGTCGCCTGCGAGGAGCAGGGCGAGGGCGCGGTTCCAGTGCGCGTCGGCGTCGTCGGGGCGGCGGCGCACCAGGTCGCTGAAGCAGGCGAGCGCACCGTCGAGGTCGCCGGAGCGCTGCAGGGCGCCTCCAAGGGCGACGGCGATCTCCGGCGCGTCCGGCATCCTCTCGAGGGCCAGGCGGAACTGGCGCGCCGCCTCGGCGAAGCGCCCGAGCCTGAAGAGGGTCGAGCCCATGTTGTTGAGGGCGATCGGGTCCCCCCTCCTCACGGCGAGGGCGGATCGGTACTGATCGAGCGCCTCTACCGGGCGCCCCGTTTCGTCGAGGATGGCGCCCAGGTTGATGCGCGCGTCCACGGCGAGCGCCCCTCCCGCGGCGATCAGCGAGCGGTAGATCGCCTCCGCCTCGGCCAGACGACCGGCGCGCTGCAGCTCCATGGCGCGGGCGAATTCCCGTGCCGGGTCGGTAGCACCGGCCATGGGTTCAGGCCCCCTGCATGCGGGCGAGCTCGGCGCGGTTGGCGAGCTTGGTCGCGATGTAGTGGAATTGGCGCGCGGCGCCGTCCCAGGTGAGCCGTTTCATCTCCTCCGCGGCCAGCGCCCCCTTGCCGGGGAGCTCGTCACGATTGCGGTAGACCCGCTCCAGCGTCTCGATGACCTCCTCCAGGACCGGCTCCTCCCACACCGCGCTCTGCACGCCGCCGCTGGCAACCACCATCGGGACGTAGCGGGTGAGCGGGTAGGCGATGGAGGGGTTGATGACGTCGGCGTGGCCGGATGAATCCGAGGCGATCACGCTCCGGCCGCACGCCATGTATTCGCACATCACCATGTTGTTCCCCCCTTCGCAGCGGTTCGGGAAGAGCCCTACGTGGGTCTCGGAGAAGAGCCGACGCATCATCGTGTTGTCCACCAGGGGGTGCACCAGGGTGCGCGCGGGGTCGAGGCCGTTTTCCAGGGCGCAGCGCCCCGGCAGGTTGAGGAAATCGACCTCATCGTGGCGGTAGTTGATCAGTCGCGACCCCGCCATGGTGGCGAGCGAAAAGGGCCACTGGTTGGTCCAGCTGCAGGAAAGGTAGACGTCGGGGTGCCGCTGCATCATCACCTTCATGGCGGCGATGACGAAGTCCTGTCCCTTTCTCAATTCGAACTTACCGCCGGAGAAGACGACGAAGCGGTCCTGCGGGGGGAACGGCACCGGGAAGAAGTGTTCAGGGTCGATCCCCTGGAGGATGGTACAGCAGTTTTTCACGCCGCCGATCCTCAGCTGGTATTCGCACCATTTGGAGCCGGCGACGATGAAGTCCCATTTTTTCGCCGCCTCACGCGTGAAGTTCAGGACCTCGATATTGTCCTCGAAGAAGCAGTAGCCGATGTTTATGGCGTTCCAGTCCTCCTGAGTGCGGGGGGCCAGAGACCTCGACATGCAGTGCAGCGTGACCCCGGGGACCGGGGGTAGCTTGGCGATTTCTCGTTCCAGGTAGGTTCCGGCAACTCCCCAGCCGTGCATGGAGCCGCTGGGCATCGATACTTTCATGAATGGACCTCTCGGTGGTGATAGGACTGCCACAGCACGGCAGCAACTACCGTACCAGAGGGCATGATGCGGGGGTAAGGGCTTGGAAACGCAGGTTTTTACTCAGAGGGGGCGGAAAGGGGTCATTTCTTTGACAGGGGGAGTCAAGGGTGGCGCCGGCAGTCGGACCAGTCGGACCAGTCGGACCAGTCGGACCAGTCGGACCAGTCGGACCAGTCGGACCAGTCGGACGGGGCGGGCGGTTTGCTAGGGGCAGGGGGCGCAGGGGCTAAGGCTCGTTGCGCTCGCTTTGCTCGTTGAGAAGGACGATGTCGACGCGGCGGTTCTTGGCGCGCCCGTCTGCATCGCTGTTGTCGGCGACCGGTCGGTACTCCCCGTATCCGGCGGCGGATATGTTGGCGGGATCGAAATCTTCCTGCTTCACCAGGTAGCGCAACACGTTGGTGGCGCGCGCCGTGGAAAGCTCCCAGTTCGACGGGAACGCGGCGGAACTGATGGGAACGTTGTCGGTGTGCCCCTCGACCCGCACGCCGTTGGAATAACTGGCAAGCGAGGCGACCACGTCGTTTAAGAGGGCGTAGGAGCCGGACCTCAGGGTGGCACTCCCGGAATCGAAGAATCCCGCCTCTTTTAGACTCACCACGAGCCCGCGCTGGGTAACCGAAACGGAGACCTTGTTCTGCGCCCCCACCTTCATCAGATAAGCCTCGATGGAGGCCTTGGTGGCCCGGAAATCCTGCTCGCTGCCGTGGCTCTTCCCACGCTTTGGAGCCTGCGTCATCTTGTGCATCGAGGGGATCACGCTCATGGAGCCGGCATCGATCACGGTGGGCTTGGCGCCGGCGCTGGTGGTGCTGTAACCGAAGGATTCCCGCATCGAGGCGAGCACCTCTTCGGCCTTCTTCTTGTCGGTCTGGCTCATGGCGTAGAGCGTCACGAACACCGCGAAGAGCAGCGTGATGAAGTCGGCATAGGAAACGAGCCACCGCTCGTGGTTCGGTTCCTTTTCATGTTCCTTCTTCTTAGCCATCTACTTCCCCTTCTTCTCCCCGCCATCGTGCAGGTAGGCCCTGAGCTTCTGCTCGATGAAGTGGGGGTTCTCACCGTTTTGGATGGCGATGAGTCCCTCGATGACCATCTCTTTCTGCAACAGCTCCTCCTTCAAGCGGATCTTCAGCTTGGTGCCGAATGGGATGCAGAAGATGTTGGCGGTCATAAGACCGTAGATGGTGGCCACGAAGGCGACGGCGATACCGCCGCCGAGTTTGGAGGGGTCGGAGAGGTTGCTCATGACGTGGATCAGGCCGAGCACGGCGCCGATGATGCCGATGGTCGGGGCGAAGCCGCCCGCAGCCTCGAAGACCTCCGCGCTGTGCTTGCCATGGGCCTCGAAGGAGCCGAGCTCGATCTCCATGGTCTCCCTGAGCTTCTGCGGGTCGATGCCGTCGACGACGAGCGAGATCCCCTTCTTGGTGAAGGAATCCTTCACCGTCTGCGCTTCCTGCTCCAGCGAAATGAGGCCGTTTCTGCGTGCCTTGGCGGCGTAGTTGATGATGTTCTTGATCACCCCTTCGGGGTCTTCTTTCGGGGGCATGAAGACCTTCTTCAGGTCCTTCAGCGCGGTGAGCAGGATCGGCAGCGGGAAGCTGACGATGGTCGCCGCCGCGGTGCCGCCGAGCACGATGATGGCAGCGGTCGGCTGGATGAGCGCCGACATGTGCAGACCCTCGAGGGCCGCACCGCCGAAGACCGCGAAAAGCCCCAGCGTTATTCCGATTATGGTCGATAAATCCATAGTGGTTCCGGATCAACCTTGCGCTCCCGTCATCCGGGAGGTTAGATCTTGCAGTTCGGGTGGTAGCGCTCCGCGTCCCTTCTGCGCAGGTAGCGGCGGGCAACGCTCGACGAAGCCTGCCGGAACACGTGCGCCTTGAAGGTTACGATCCGGTCGATCACCACTCGTGCCGGTTCCAGCACGAGGTAGCGGTTGCCGTTGGAAAGGGTGATGTGCGTGTCCGGGGTCTCCGTGATGATCTCGATCAGGTCCGGGTTCAGGTACATCTCGGTGCCGTCGCGTGTTGTCACCTTGATCATGCGCTCCCCCACGGGCGAAGTTCCTAATACTGCCGATAGTGTTTTATTCGGACGCGACGCGGAAAGCTTTAGCGCTAACCGCCGCCGCATCGAAAAAAGGAACGAAAAGGGCCGGACGAGCCCTCTGCTCGCCCGGCCCATGACGGCGCAGGGGTGCGTCCCCCGCTAGTTCATGTAGTCCAGAAGCGAAAGCTGGCTAAGCTTTGCCGTTGCGGAAAGCGCCGCGTTGAAGGCGGTGGTCTGCTGGGACAAAAGCACCCCGGCCTTCGCGTAGTCCACGTTCTGGATATCGCCGAAGACCGTCTTCAGCGTGTTCTGGTTGTTGGTGATCATGTTCTTCATGTTGTCCAGGCGCACGAGCCTCCCACCCACGTCGGAAAGCGCCACGTTGACCTGGTCCGCCCCCGCCTTGAGGTTCTTGACCCCGTCGAGGATACCGGCACTGTCCTTGTTGCCGATCGCGGTGATGAGGGCGTCGATGGAGCCCAGGATGTCGATCGGACCCTGCCCCGCGGTGGCGCCGCTTCCCACCGTTGCCGGCGGCTTGCCGCCGCGCAACAGGTCCGCCCCGCTCACGGTGGCCCCCACGTAGCTGTTCGGGGAGACCTCGACGCTCAGGATGTCGGTGGTGCCGCTGAAGGCGCCCGTGGAGCTGAAGGGCTGGCTGGTCGAGTAGCCGCCGAAGACGTACTGGTCCCCGAGGCGGGTGTTCCCCATGTCGATCAACTGGCTCTTCAGCTGGGTGAGGTTGGTGATCGCGCTCGCCGTGGTGGTCGCGTCGAGGGTTCCGGTCACCATGTCCCCGGAGATCTTCTTCACCTGCTGCATCAGGTCCGCCATGCTGGAGAGGGCGGTGTTGGAGACGTTCAACAGGGTCTCGGTCTTGGTGATGTTGGAGCTGTACTGGTTGCCGGCGTCGATCTGCTCCTGCAGGTCGAGCAGTTGCCGCGTCGAGAGCGGATCGTCGCTGGGTCGGTTGATGTTGTAGCCGGAGGCGAGCTGCTCCTGGAGCTGGTCGATGGCGGTGCGCCCCTGCTGCAGGTTGTAGATCGCGTTATCGGCGCTCATGCCGGGCGTGATTCTCATGACGGTCTCCTATCGCACCATGCCGAGGATGGTGTCGAGCATGTCGCTGCCCGCGGTGACCACCTTGGCGGCCCCCTGGAAGGCACGCTGGTACTTGGTGAGGTTCAGAAGTTCCTCGTCGAGCGAGACCTCGGAGTTCGAGGCGCGCAGGGCGTTCAACTGTTTCAAAAAGGCGGCGTTCTGGGTGGTCACGTTCTGCACCCCCTCGGTATCCACCCCCACCTGTGAGACCATGGAGTTGTAGAAGTTGCCGAAGGTCGCGCTGCCGGTGCTGAAAGCGAGACTCGTGCTCGAGAGGTTGGCGAGCTTGAGGGCGTTCACGTTGTTGCCGCTGCTGGTCGGGACCGGGTCGCTTGCGGTCGGCAGGGCGGCGGCGATTTTGACCGCGGAGATCCCCGAGTCGAGCGCGATGTCCTTCGCGGTTACCCCGGAGGCGTCGAAGAAGTCGTTGCCGGTCGTCCCGTCCAGGGCGTAACCCGCAGCGTGCAGCGTGTTCACCTGGGTGACCACCTGGTTCGCCATCTCGTCGAGCATGGAGCGGTACTTGGGAACGATGCTGTCCCTGACCTCCATGGTACCGCCGAGCTTCCCGCCGATCGTGGCGCCGTCCCCCACCGTGGCGACGACGGTGTCCGTCCCCGGCGCGTTGGCGGGAGGCGGGTTGCCGAGCCCCGAGATCATGATGTCGTTAGCGGCGGGCGTACCGGTTGCGTTGGTGTAGAGGGTGGCGTATTTGGTGCCGGCGACCAATTGGGCGCCTCCGGCCAGGGTGACCGAGGCGGTGCCGTCGTTGCCGATGCTGGACGTGATGCCGGTCTGCTCGGAGAGCTTTCTGAGCAGGAGGTCGCGCTGGTCGAAGAGCTCGTTGGCGTTCCCCCCGACCGCGTTGGTGGCGAGGATCTGCTGGTTCACCAGGGCTAAGTTTCTGGCGTTGTCGGTCACCTCGGCGGTGATGCCGACCAGGTTCTGGTCCGCGGTGGAGGCGATCGAGGTGAGGCTCGTGTCGGCCTGGTGGAAGCTGTCCACCATGATCTGGGCCCGGGTCAGCACCGCCTGCCTTTCGGCCGCCCCGGAGGGGTTCACCGAGAGGTCCTGGAAGGCGCCGAAGAAGTTGGTCACCGCGGCGCCGAGCCCGTCGGAGGTGAGCGAGTTGAAGCTCGCCTCGATCTGCTCGAGGGACGACTGCTGGGCGAGGCTCTCCTGGTAGCTGCTGTTCGCGTTCACGAGCTGCAACTGGAGCATGCTGTCGTAGGAGCGCTGCACCGACGCGACCTCGACCCCGGTCCCGAGAGGGAAGCCGTTCGCCGTGGTGACCGGCTTGTTCTCCATGATCACCCGCTGCCTGGAGTACCCATCGGTGTTGACGTTGGCGATGTTCTCGCCGGTGACCTCGAGGGCAAGACGCTGCGCCGTGATCCCGGAGGAGGCTATGTCGAAGATGGTGTTGAGGCCCATGCTAGATCTCCTTGCTGACGAAGCCGGAGGTGCCGCGTCCGCCGTTCACGAAGGCGCCCGCAACGCCGTAGGTGTGGCCGGGGTTGAAGATGCGGTTGAAGAAGTTCACCGAATTCCCCACCACGTTCAGGGAGTCCTCGATGAGGCGCCGGTGCAGGGAGAGCGCCCCCTGCAGGGCCTTTGCGTTGCCGGCAACCGACTGCTGCGCCTCGGTAAGCGCCCGCTTCTGCGCGGCCCCCAGGCGCTCGATGATCGGCGAGAGCGTCTGGTTCCCCGGCATGCCGAGCTCGGTGCCAATCGACGCGATCATGAGCCGGCACTGCTCAGAGAGCTTCGCCAGGCGCTCCATCCCCGCCGCGATCTCCTGCTGGTTCTCCTCCATCCTCGCGAGGTCCAGCGAAATCATGCAGTTCTCCTCCTCCTTGAGGAGGGCCTGCAACTGGTCCAGGAGTATCCCCTTCTCGCACAGGGCCGCTATCAGTTCCGCTATGCTGCGATCCATCACTTCCCCCTTAACGCGACTTTCCGTACGCGTCCATCATCTTCTGCGCCAAAACGGAGGGGTCCACGCGGTACCCTCCGTTTTGCAGGTTCTGTTTGGCAAGCGCCACCCGGTCGAGCCTCACGTCCGGCATGGCCGCCACCTCGTCCTTGAGCGTCTGCAGCTCCCTCGCCTTCTGGGAGATCTCCACGCGGTCTATGTTGATGACCCGCCCGGCGGGACGGGAGCCCTGGACCGCCTGGGCCTGCTGGTTGTCGTTTCGGACCTGCTGGGAGCGGTTAAGGTCGACTACGTAGGCAGAGCCTTCAATCCGCATCGTGCCCCCCCTTAGCCGGAGCCGGAGCCGGTGCGCCGTAAGCGCGAGAGAGTTCCCTCTCTATGGTCTTTGCCAGTCCTATGCCGCCTCCCTGCACCGCGGCGTTGGCGTACTCCTGGTCGAGCAGGGAGCGGAAGGTCTCTTCCCCCTTGCCGCCGCCGGTGAGGGTGTCTTTCCCCACCGTTTCCCGCATCGATTTGAGCATCATGGAGACGAACATCGCCTCGAAGTCGCGCGCCACCTTGCGGATCTGCTCGGGGTTTTGCTCCTGCCGCCCCTTTTGCGCCCTCAGGTCCGCGACCGGCAGCGTGTTGTCCGGTATCGACTTAAGCTCCATGCCGCTCTCCTACATCACGCTCAGCTCGGCGTTGAGGGCGCCGGCCGCCTTGATCGCCTGCATGATTCCCAAAAGATCACGCGGGGTGACCCCCAGGGTGTTCAGGCCCCGTACCACATCGCCCAGGTTCGCCCCCTCCCTGACGAGGGAGAGGTTCACCTTCTCCTCGGCCACCTTCAGGTCGGTCCTCGGCACCACGACGGTGGTGCCCCCCCTCGACAAGGGGGCGGGCTGGGAGACCTTCGGGGTCTCCTTCACCACGACGGTCAGGTTGCCGTGGGAGACCGCCACCGTCGAGATGCGGACGTTCTCGCCCATGACGATGGTGCCGGTCCGCTCGTTCATGACCACCTTCGCAGTCACGTCCGGGTTCACCTCGATGCGCTCGAGATCGGCCACGAACTCGACGACGCGGTTGTTGTAGTCCGCCGGGATGGCGATCTGCACGCTGCCGGGATCGGTGAGCGAAGCGGCCCCCTGGAAGCGACCGTTGATGGCGGAGGCGATCCGGCTTGCCGTGGTGAAATCCGACTGGTGCAGGTTCAGCTTCAGCACGGAGCGGTTGGCGAGCACGTTCGGGAGCTCGCGCTCCACGAGGGCCCCTTCGGGGACCGTGCCGGCGGTGGGATGGTTCTTCACCGCGCTGGCCGCCTGGCCGCCGTAGGAGAACGAGTTGGTGAGCACCGGTCCCTGCGCCACCGCGTACACCTGTCCGTCGGCCCCCTTCAGGGGCGCCATCATGAGCGTCCCCCCGGCGAGGCTTTTCGCGTCACCCATCGAGGAGACCAGCACGTCGAGCCGGTTTCCCTGCTTGGCGAAGGGGGGGAGATCGGCGGTCACCATGACGGCGGCCACGTTTTTCACCGTGATGTCGCCGCGGTTCACCGTGAGCCCCAGCCGCTCCAGGGCGCCCACCAGCGACTGCACCGGGAACTTGGTCTGGTCCGAGTCGCCCGAGCCGTTCAGGCCGACCACCAGGCCGTAGCCGATGAGCTGGTTCTGGCGCACGCCGTCGAAGGCGGCGATGTCCTTGATGCGCGCACCGAGGGCGACCCCGGGGAGGAGCAAAAAGACGAGGAGCGCGAAAGAGTATTTTGATAAAAGGTTAATTTTCAAGCGGTTCACCTAACCCTTTTCGGCGCGCCGTGTCGGAAACTTGACACAAAACGTCAATTCCCGCACACGCCGCCCCCCTAGAACGGCCACACCTTGTCCAGCACGTTCATGAGCCACCCCGGTTTCTGCCGGTCCGAGATGACCCCCTTGCCGGAGTAGGAAATCCTGGCATCGGCGATCAGGGCCGAATTCACCGTG
The DNA here is from genome assembly GCF_004917065.1 of Geomonas ferrireducens. NCBI lineage: Bacteria > Pseudomonadati > Thermodesulfobacteriota > Desulfuromonadia > Geobacterales > Geobacteraceae > Geomonas > Geomonas ferrireducens. The sequence continues at coordinate 1,619,430 of NZ_SSYA01000001.1, read as the reverse complement.
TTGTCGGTGCTGATGTCGCGCCCGCGCACCGTGCCGGTCAGCACGATCACCTGGTCCTCGTTGTTCACCTTGACGTTGCGCCTCCCCTCGATGAGGAGGTTGCCGTTGGGGATCACGTCGACCACCTTGGCCGAGATGGTCGCCTGCAGGGTCTCCTGCCGCGAGGTGGAGCCCGCGCCGTCGAACTTGGAGCTGTTGCTCGCGCTCAAAAGGTTCGCGAGGTCGGCCCAGGTCTTGACCGGCGTCTTTTCGAGGCCCAAGAGCTTCGGGATGCCGGCGCTGATCGAAGAGTCGCGCGAGGTGCCGGTGGCCGCCTTCTTGCTGGCGCTCGCGTTTTCCGAGATGACCACGGTGACGATGTCGCCGCGCCGTCTCGCCTTCACGTCCTCGGCGAGCCCCGTCGAGGAGGCCTGCCAGAGCGATCCGGAGGCGTAGTTCATCTGCGGCGCCGGGATCTGCTGGTCGAAGCTCGGTGTGGTCACCTCGGCGCTCTCGTGGGCGCACCCGGCAAGCCACAAAAGCGGCAGGCAAAGTGCCGCCGCCTTCAATATTTGAGAGCCTGTGCTCTTCTTGCGGTCCATCAGAAATCCACCTTCACCGTGGTCGCGTCAACCACCCGCGCCGCGATCTCCTTCTGCGAGGAGAGGTTCTGCACCGTGATCAGGTCGCCCGGGGCGCCCGGCCCCTTGGCCCGTCCCGTCGCGGTGATGCGCACCACGTCGTTCTCGGCCACGATGGTCACCACCTGGCCGCTCTTGACGACGGGCACCTTCTCTAGGTTGTCCTTTCTTACCGGGGCGTTGGCCCTCATGGTGCTCTTCACCCTGAGACCGACCGCCTCGTCGATGTTGTTGAAATAACGCCCCTGCACCTGGGCAAGGTCACGCTTGGCGACGGCGAGATCGGAGAAGGCCAGCACCTCGCCCCGCTCCAGGGTGCGCGCCGCCACCACCATGTCGGCCAGCGCCTCGACGTCGACGAGCACGGTCTGGTTCCGCTTCACCTGGTCGTCCACCCGTACCACGAGGGCCACCGAGGCCGTTCCGTACCCCTCCCAGCGCTCCGGGGCCACCACGTCGAAGGTCACCTTCCCGGCGGGGAGCTTCAGGTTCCCCTGGTAGTTGATCTTCTTCACGGTGACCTGGGCGTTCAGAGGGGCGGCTTTCTGCATCAGGTAGTCGGTGATCGCCCCTTTCACCGTCGCCTCGGTGACGAGGTTCACGGGGGCCGGCACGGCGGCGCGGGCGATCCCCGAAATGGGGAGAGCGAGGAGCGCGAGTGCGAACAGTAACGCGCGCATCAGAGGTTACCTCTTGAGCGCTGCGGCCTGCTGCAGCATGTCGTCGGAGGCCTGGATCGCCTTCGAGTTGATCTCGTAGGCGCGCTGGGAGACGATCATGCTCACCATCTCCTCCATGACGCTAACGTTGCTCTGCTCGATGTACCCCTGATCCAGGGTGCCGAGGCCGTTCTGTCCGGCGGTGCCGGTGGTCGCGTTACCCGAGGAGTCGGTGGGGAGGAAGAGGTTCTTGCCGATGGCGTTCAGGCCCGCGGGGTTGGTGAAGGAGGCGAGCTGGATGGTGCCGACCGTGGTCGCCGCGGTCTGTCCAGCCTGCTGCACCGAGACGGTGCCGTCGTTTCCTATGTTGATGCTGGTCGCGTTACTCGGGATGACGATCTCCGGGACGATCGGCTGTCCATCCGAGGTGACCACGCGTCCCTGGCCGTCCTTCTTGAGGGAACCGGCGCGGGTATAGGCGGTGGTGCCGTCCGACTGCTGCACCTGGATGAAGCCGTCCCCCTCGATGGCGACGTCGAGTTCGTTGCCGGTGTGGACGATGGTCCCGGTGGTGAAGATCTTGGAGACCGAGCCGGGGCGGACGCCCAGGCCGACCTGGATGCCGGTCGGGATGGTGGTGGTGTTGGTGGCCGGTGCGCCGGTGGTCTTCTCGGTCTGGTACATGAGGTCCTGGAAGTCGGCGCGGCTTTTCTTGAAGCCGGTGGTGCTGGAGTTGGCCAGGTTGTTGGCCACCACGTCTATGTTCAGCTGCTGAGCCTGCATCCCTGATGCGGCGGTCCAAAGTGCTCTTATCATGTCAATCTCCTTAACTGCCTTAACGGCTTTAAAGGCCGTTCAACGTTCAGCGTTCAACGTTCGACCACTGAACCTTCCTGCCATCCTTATCGTGACTTGTGAGATCTTGCCGCCGTGCTGAAGCGGGGCGAAGCCGTGCCCGCGTCGAACGCTGAACGCCGAACGTTGAACGGGTTTTAGACCTTCCCAAGATCGTTAGCCGCGCGGTTGTTCATGTCGTCGTAGGTCTTCACCGCCTTGGCGCAGATCTCGAAGTAACGGCTCGCCTCGATGAGGCGCGACATCTCCACCACCGCCTTCACGTTGGAGGTCTCCAGGTACCCCTGCTTGACCCCGGCGGTCGAAGCGACGGTCGCGGCCTGCGGGTCGCTCGGCCGGAACAGGCCGTTGCCGAGCTTCTCCATGGCGTAAGGCTTCGGGAAATCGACCGTGGCGATGGTGCCGACCGTGTCGGCCGTGGTCTGCCCCGGCTGCTGTACCGATACCGTGCCGTCATCCCCGATCTGGACCTTGCCGCCGTTCACCGTGATGGGACCGCCCGCCCCCTGCACCTCGTAGCCGTCCGCGGTAACGAGCCGCCCCGTCGCGCTGCGGTGGAAACTACCCTGCCTCGTGTAGGCGGTCCCCTGCGGCGTGTTCACCACGAAGAAGCCGTCCCCCTCGAGCGCCACGTCGAGCGCGTTGCCGGTCTGCTGCAGGCTGCCGGATGAGAAGTCTGTGGAGTAGCGGTCGTTACTGAAGATCGGCCCGTCTGTCGAATTTTTGACATTTGCGAGGACACTCTCGAACTGGATGCGGTCCGCCTTGAAACCGGTGGTGTTCGCGTTGGCGAGGTTGTTGGAGACCACGTCAAGCCTGCGCTGGGCGGAAAGGTTGCCGGTGAGGGCTGCGTACATGCCGCTGTTCATCTTGTCTCTCCCCTAGCCCATCCGCTTCATCTTGCCGCGCAGCCTGATGATGGCCTGGCTGTGCAGCTGGGAGATGCGCGATTCGGTAAGATCGAGCACCGCGCCGATCTCCTTCAGGTTCAGTTCCTCGTAGTAATAGAGCGTGATCACGATGCGCTCCTTCTCGGGGAGGGCGTCGATCGCCTCGGCAAGCCGCTCCACGGTCTGACGCGCGATCAGCTGGCTCTGCGGGCTCTCGGTCCCCTTGTCCTCCAGGACGTCGAGCAGGCCGAAGGGTGCGCCGTCCTCGTCGTGCCACGCGTCGTCGAGCGACACGAAGGAGAGGAGGTGGATCTCCTCGAGGAGCCTGAAGTAGTCCTTCAGCTCGAGCCCCATGGCGGTGGCCACCTCGTCGCTGGAGGGGTTCCTCCCGAGGCGCTGCTCGAGCTGGGAGAACTCCTTCTCCAGCTTCTTGAACTTGTCCCTGAGGCTCCTGGTGAGCCAGTCCTGGGCCCGCAGCTCGTCCATGATGGTGCCACGGATGCGCTGCTCCGCGAAGGTCTTGAACTGTACGCCGCGGCTTGGGTCGAAGCGCTCGGCGGCCGAGATCAGCCCGATCACCGCCGCGCTCCTCAGATCGTCACGGTCGAGGTGCGGGGGGAGTGACGAGGCGATCCGGTCAACAATGAACTTCACCAGCGGGAGGTGGTTCACCACCAGCTCGTCCCGGCTCATCGGGACCCCGCGTTGCGCCTCATGCTCGTACGCCTTAAGAAGACAGTTCATGGTTCCTCCACATCGTGCTGGATGCCATCGAAGCCGCCGACATGGCTTCTGCCACCGCCGGCGTCTCCTTATTGATTTTCTGTGCCAAAATTTTGAAACCTGTCGACGCCTTGGCTTCCGGGAAGAGGCGGCATAAAGCCCCGCGCCGCCTCACACTTTCCACCAGGAGCTCGTCGTGCAGGATCGATCCCGCGTGGTCAAACTGTACTTGCAAAAAGCGGCCCGTAATTGCGGATAATTTTGAAAAGAGCGTATCCCCCTCCTGATTGTCGCGGCACATGTTGATCAGGAGCCGGAAACGGAAGGAGCTGTCACGCCCGGAGAGCATCTTGATGAGGGCGTAGGCGTCGGTGATCGAGGTCGGCTCCGGGGTCACCACCAGCATGATTTCGCGGGCGATGGAGGCGAAGCCGGTCAGGTTCGCTGCGATGCCGGCACCGGTGTCGATCAGGAAGTAGTCGTAGTCGTTTTGCAGCCTGAGCATCGCCTGCAAAAGGGCGCTGCGCTCACGCGGCGACAGCGAGCTGTACTGCTGCACGTCCATTCCCGCAGGAAGCACGCTGATGCCCCCACCGATGTCGACCACGGTATCCTTCAGGGTGATCTCCCCGGCGAGAACCTGCCCCATCCGGTACGGCGCGTCCTTGCCGAGGCGCAGGCAGATGTCGCCCACCCCCGGGTTGGAATCGACGATGAGCACCCGCTCCCCTGCCGCGGCGAGGGAGGCGGCCAGGTTCACCACCACGGAGGTCTTGCCGACCCCCCCCTTGCCGCTGGTCACCGAGATCACCCGGAGCCCCTCGCGCACCTGCAAGAGGTCCGGCGCCGGCGCATCGCTTTTTGCCCGTCCCGCAAGCCTTCTGAGGGACTCGGCCTGGTCTGTTGTTGCTAGGCAAGACATAGTCATCTGTTGGACTCCTGCACCACCATGGCGACGAGCTTTCTCGAGGTGGCGACCTCGATGTCCTCGGGCACCTTTTGGCCGGTGCTGAAATAGGAAAGAGGGATCTTGTGCTTCAAACAGGTGTCGACGATGCTGCCGAAGGTCCGGCTTTCGTCGAGCTTGGTGAAGAGGAGCTTCGTGAGCGGGAGCGTCCCGAAGGTGGCGATGATCTCGTCGATCTCGCGGCTCCTCGTCGTTGCCGAGAGGCAAAGGTAGACGTCGATGCCGGGCTGGGTCTCCAGGTAACCCTTCAGTTCGTCGAGGCGGTCGGCGTCCTTCGGGCTTCTGCCGGCGGTGTCGACCAGGATCAGGTCCTTGTCCGAGTGCCTTGCGAGCGCCTTGGAGAGTTCCTGGGAGTTGCCCGCCACCTCGAGCGGCAGGTCCATGATCTTCGCGTAGGTTTTCAGCTGCTCGACCGCGCCCACCCTGAAGTTGTCCATGGTGACCATGGCGACGGAGACGCGGCGGTTCAGGGCGTACATGGCGGCGATCTTGGCGATGGTGGTGGTCTTGCCGACGCCGGTCGGGCCGACCACGGCGACGATGCGCGGCCCGTTCTTTTTGATGCGCAGCGAGCCGGAGCACTTCACCATGCCGGCCAGTTTGTCGGCCATGAGGCTTCTAAGCTCCTCGAGGGACGCCCCCTCCTCGGCCGCGCCGCGCACCGATTCGGTCAGACGCTGGACCGCTGCCGGCCCCACGTCCTCTCCCCTTAGCTCATCGGCCAGACGATGCAGGAGCGCGTCCTCCTCGCTTGCGGAAACCCTTTCCCTCACCAACTCGAGGGTCGGACGGGGCCTCTCCTCTACCGGTGCCGGTGTCACGGCCACGGCCTCGGGCTGCACCGCGCTCTTCACCACCTGCTCGAGGTTCATCCCCGCGAGCGGGAAGGTCACCGGCTTCGCCCCTTTCTCTTTTCCGCCGGAGACGGCGTTGTAGAGAAGCTGCTTGATCTCCTCGAGCTCCTCCTTGCCGAAGGTCCTCGGTGTCGCGGGGGCCTCCCCCAGCGCTTCCGCCGCCTGGGGAGCCGACGGGGCCGGCTGCTGCGCCTCTTTTTTGGTGAGCGCCTCGATGCGCTGCTTCAGCTCGCGCACTTCGCGGGCCAGGGGGCCCAGCATGGAGTTCTGGAACTCCTCGCGGGTGGAAAGCTCGCGTTCCGGGGGCGCCGGGACCTCTTCGCGGTACGGGTTCGCCTTCGGCGTCGGCCTCGGGTCCAGTGCCGCGGTCACCTCGTAATACGGCTTGGAGAAGAAACCGAAGATCCCCTTCTTGCGCTCCTTCTTCGAGGAAAGGATCATCGCGTCCAGGCCCATCTCGGCCTTAACCATCCTGAGAGCTTCCGACATCTCGCCTGCTTGGAAAGTTTTAACTAGCATTGGTCACCACCACCCCTAAGGATTGGATTTTTATATTGGGCGGGATCTCGTTGTGCGAGATGACCGCCAGATTGGGCATGAACCGCTCGGTAAGTTTCTTCACGTGACGGCGGATGGTCGGCGAAGCCATGAGCACCGGCAGCGCGCCGATGGCGTCGAACTGCTCCGCGTTTCTCCTGATCGCGGCCAGGATGCGCTGCGCGAGGTGCGGGTCGATGGCCAGGTAGCTCCCCTGCTCGGAGAGCTGGACCGAGTCGACGATGGCCTCCTCGATGTCGTGGTCGAGGGTGATCACGCAGAGGGTGTCGTCGTCGCGCTTGTACTGCTCCACGATGTAGCGCCCGAGGCTCTGCCGCACGAACTCGGTGAGCATCTCCGGGTCCTTGGTCATCCCGCCGTAGTCGGCGAGGGTCTCAAGGATGGAGCGCAGGTCGCGGATCGAGACGTTCTCCTTCAAAAGGTTCTTCACGACGCGCAGCACGGTCCCCAGGGAGAGGAGCGACGGCACCAGTTCCTCGACCACCTTGGGAAGCGTCGCCGCGATGGAATCGAGCAGCTGCTGCAGCTCCTGGCGTCCCACCAGTTCGTGGGCGTGCTTCTTGATGGTTTCGCTGATGTGGGTGGCGAGGATGGTGGTGTTGTCCACCACTGTGTAGCCGGAGACCTGCGCCTTCTCCCGCTCTTTCCCCTTGATCCAGACCGCGGGAAGACCGAAGACCGGCTCGGTGGTCTTGATCCCTTCGAGTCCCCCCATGGCGCCGCCGGAGTCCATGGCGAGGTACTGGCCGGAGAGTTCGCCGCCCCCCACCTTGGCGCCGTTGATGAGGATGTTGTACTCGTAGGGTTTCAACTGCAGGTTGTCGTGGATATGGATCGGGGGAACGATGAAGCCCATGCGGTCCGCCACCTGTTTCCTGATGGAACGGATGCGGTCGAGGAGTTCTCCCTGCTGGCTCGCGTCGACCATCGGGACGAGGCCGTATCCCACCTCGAGCTCCAGCATGTCGAGCGGGCGGATGCTGCTGATCTGGTCGCTCTCTTCTGCGGACGTCTGCGTTTCCACCACATCTTCGACCTCGGCCTTCTTCTCCACTGCCATCTTGCTCACCAGGTAGGCGACGCCGGAAAGAAGGAAGAAGGCGAAGTGCGGCAGCCCCGGGATCATGGCGAAGAGGAACAGTACGCCCGAGGAGACCTGGAAGGCCTTCGGGTAGTTGAGAAGCTGCCCCGCGATCTCGTGTCCGAAGTTGTTCTCGTCGGCGGAGCGGGTCACGATGACGCCCGCCGCGGTGGAGATGATCAGGGCGGGGATCTGGGCCACGAGCCCCTCGCCGATGGTGAGCAGGGTGTAGTTCTGCAGCGCCATGTCAAGCGGCATCCCCTTCTGCCAGACGCCGATGACGAAACCGCCGCAGATGTTGACGAGGACGATCATGATGCCGGCGACGGCGTCCCCGCGCACGAACTTGGAGGCACCGTCCATGGAGCCGTAGAAGTCGGCCTCACGGGCGATCTTCTTGCGCCTGGCCTTCGCCTCCTTGTCGGTCAGGATGCCGTTGGAGAGGTCGGCGTCGATGGCCATCTGCTTGCCCGGCATGGCGTCCAGGGTGAACCTTGCGGCCACCTCGGCGACGCGCCCGGCGCCCTTGGTGATGACCACGAAGTTGATGATGACGAGGATCAGGAAGATGACCGCCCCTACCACGTAGTTGCCGCCGACCACGAACTGGCCGAACGCCTTGATCACCCCACCCGCGGCCTCGACCCCTTCGCTGCCGTGCAGGAGGATGAGTCGCGTGGAGGCGATGTTCAAGGCTAGGCGGAAGAGCGTCGTGACCAGCAGGATGGAGGGAAAGACCGAGAAGTCGAGCGGCTGTACCGTGTAGAGGCAGACGAGCAGGATGACGAGGGCGACGGTGATGTTGGTCGCCAGGAAGATGTCGAGCATGAACGCCGGCAGCGGGATCACCATGAGGGCGAGCACGCCGATCAGGGCGACCGCCATGTAGATGTCCGAATTGCTTTTAGGTCCCGGGAGCGCCAGGGCGTCCGTCGAGGGGTTTGCCATGCGTCATTTCCTCTGTTTTTATCGGTGGGGGCACCGTGCCCACGCACTTTGTGCAACCGTCATGCCATTTCCGGGCAGCGCCCCTCAGGGGGCAAAAACAGGAATGAATCCGGGAGGCGGGAAGCGGCGGGAGGCGTTTTCAGGGTAAATGCGGGGCTGCCAGGGGGTGCGGGGAACGTCATTTTTAAAGAGAGCGACCGGTCAACTTTTTGACCGTCACCCCCGCCACCCGGTTAGCGTTCCCTTTTTTTCTTGTCAAAATCCGCCGCAGCCGTTAAGGTTTTCGAGCCTTTCCGGGTCCCGGCTCCCCTCAGCTTACGGGCCTGCCCACCGCGGTGCCCCGGTCCGCGAAGGCGGGAGGTGAGCTTGCCCCGGAAAACCCAATAATAGATGCTCACCCGAGCCTTGCCGAAACGGACACTATGCGCGCGTTATCCATTTTATTTTCCATCCTTTTCTCGCTCCTTGCCGGTTGCACCAGCTTCATTCCCTCCACGGTCCTGCCCACCTCCTCGCCGGCGCAACCGTACACAAAGATGGTCACCATCCCGCTGCCGGTGATTGCCACGAGCCCGAATGAGGGGGTGACCTACGGGGCGCTTACCGCATTTCTCCTGCACAACGAGAAGGACGAAGTCTCGGCGCTCTTCGCGCCCCAGCTGAACCAGAACGAGAACTTCGGCACCACCGGCACTATCTACGGCGCCATGTACCCATCTCCCTTGCGCAGCATCGAGTTCAACCTCTCCAAGTCCACCAGGGTCAACGAGGACTACGAGGTGCGGGTCCGCGACCAGCACCTAATGGAGCAAAAGCTCGAGCTGAACGCCTTTTTGTACAGCTTCACCGACGGCTCGGCCCGCTTCTTCGGCTTCGGCTCGGAAAGCAAGGCCGACGACGAAACCAACTTCGCCGACCGGGAATACGGCTTCACCGCGTCCGCGGGCTATCCCATTCTTACCAATACGGTCCTCTTCCTCGGTGATCGCGTGAGAAAGTTGACCGTCGACGAGGGGGCGGTCAAGAAGCTCCCTTACCTGCGCGACCATTTCACCATCGACGAGATCCCCGGTAGCGACGGCTTCGCCACCCACGCCCAGTCCATCTCCGTGGTCTACAGCACCCTGGACGCAGCCGCGATGGCAAGCTCGGGGGTCCGCGCGCGCCTCACGCTGGAAGGAAGCCTCGCCGGGCTGGGAAGCACCGCCGGCTTCGGGCGCTACGAGGGGGAGCTCAAGGGGTTCTTCCCGGTCCCCGACACCCGCTTCATCAGCGCCGGGCGCGTCGCTTTCGGCCAGACGCGCGGCAGCTCGATACCGTTTTTGGAGCGGAGCATCCTGGGGGGCGAGAACACCCTCAGGGGGTTCGGCAAGAACCGCTTCATCGACAACTCGTACGTGCTGTGCAACTTGGAGGAGCGCATCCGGCTCTTCAGGTGGGAGGTCTTCGACGTACGGGCGGACTGGGAGCTGGCGCCTTTCGTCGACATCGGGGGGGTGATGGATTCCTTCGGGGATCTGCGCCTTGGAAACCTCGAGGTGAACCCGGGGGTCGGCTTCCGCGCCGTGGTCCGCCCCAACATCCTGGGACGCATCGACGTCGGCTTCGGCAAGGACGGCGCCGCGGTGTTCGTGGGGCTTGGGTACCCGTTCTGACGGCCGTTCAACGTTCAACGTTCAACGTTCAACGTTCTACGTTACTTAAGTGATTAATGTTTAGGTATGCCGGTGGGCGAGGGACTGCTGGGGATCGATCCGGTCGGAAACCTTCTCCTGGATGTAACGGGCAAGGCCATCCAGGTCAGCGAAGACGAAGGCGTGGTTGATGCCGAGAAGCTTCAGCTCCTGGGCCAGAAAGGCGCGGTTCTCGAAGGGGATGCGGTACTTCCGGATGTGCTCGCGCGGCGTGAGCTGCTCCTCCAGCGCCCGCCACGGGTTGCGCAACAAGGAGAAGACGCCGCTTTGGGCTTTTATCCGGGAGGCGATCACCGGCGCCATGAAGAAACAGGTCTCCGCCTCGAAGGGGTTGGCCTTCTCGTCGATCTCGGAAAGGCCGTACATGGTGTGCGCGATGTAGAAGGCGGCACCACCGCTGTAGCAGGGGTTATTCAGCCGGTCCCGGCGCAGGTCGAGATCGGCGTACGGCTCGGCTACTGCGAAATATAACGCGATCAGCGGGTTGACGGACCAGTCCAGAAGACGCGTCGGAAGTCCGTGGTGCTGTGCCAGCGCGAGCCACTCCCATTCCGTCGCCGGCTGCACTTCGACCAGGTGACGTCCCGATTTCTTGAACTCCTGCAACGCCTGAAACTCGCCGTAAATGTCGGCCGGCATCACCTCGCCGGCTGGACGCCCACCCGCAGCACCGGGATCCGGTGTCAAACGCCCTATCTTCGGTATCAGCGTGTAGAAATCGCGGCTCTCGCCCCGGAAGAAGTTCCAGGAGCCCGGGGCGGTCTTGATGATGAGCTTGCGGAAGTCCTCAAACGACGTGATCTCGCCGGAGATGTCCATGGTGCCCTCCCTGACTGTGCCGCCGCGCGGCACCACAAGAGTTAACCATAAATAATCTTCCCGGCAGCCTCAACCGAACCAGGCCCGGTTTAAGAGCTTGATCCCTTCGGCGATCTCCTCCGCGGAAAGACCGCCAAACCCTATCATGATCAGGTTCTCCGGGGCGGCCTCCGGGTTCTGCCAGAACTGGCGCGTCGGCGACACCTTCACCCGGTACGCCGCCGCCCGCTCCACCATCGCCTCCTGGGTCTCGCCGGTGAAATGCTCGAGCAGCACGTGCAACCCGGCGTTCTGCCCGTAAATTCGCACCCGGTCCCCCATCTCCCGCTGAATCGACTGCACCAGCACTTCGTGCTTCTTCTTGTTGACCAGACAGACCTTCCTCAGGTGCCGGTCCCAATGCCCCCCCGACAGCAGGCTCGCCGCCACGTACTGCTGCAGCCTCGGCACGGTGCACTTGTAGCGCTCGAAGACGGTGTGGTACCTCGCGAGGAGCCATTGCGGCAACACCATGTACCCCATGCGCAGCCCCGGCGCGAACGCCTTGGAAAAGGTGCCGAGGTAGATGACGCGCTCCTGGCGATCGATCGACTGCAGGGCCGGGATCGGTCGGGTTCGGTAGCGGAACTCGCTGTCGTAGTCGTCCTCGATGATGACCCCGCCGGTTTGCTCCGCCCATTGCAGCAACCGCATGCGGTGCTGGATCGGCATCACCACCCCGGTGGGGAGCTGGTGCGATGGGGTCACGTAGGCGAGCCGAGCCCCGCTCTTTTTCAGCGCGGCCGGGTCGATGCCCGATTCGCCGACCGGAATGGGAAGCACCTCATAGCCGTGGTTCCCGAAAATGACCCTTGTGAAGTCGTAGCCGGGCTCCTCCATGCCGAGGATCCGCTCCTTAAGCGGAAACAGCAGGCAGATCATCATGGCGAGGTCCTGGAGCCCCGCGCCGACCACGATCTGCTCCGGCGAACATTTGACACCGCGCGACTGACGCAGGTACTTCGCCAGCTCCCGCCGCAGTTGCAGCTCCCCCTGCTTGTCCCCGTAATAGGCGATGGAGTCGACCTTCATCGAGGTCAGCACCTCGTTGTTCAGGCGGCGCCAGAGCGCATGCGGGAAGGAGTGGGGGTCGAAGTCGCCGTAGGAGAAGTTGTACTTCACCGGCCGGGACTGTGCGGGCACCGGCTCATCCGGTTCCGCGCCCCCCGCCGGGAGGTGCGGCGCCTCATCCTCGTCCGACGTCATGCCGGGAAAATGCAGCAGGTCTTCCTGAAGATCCTGCACCACGTATCCCGACCCGTGCCTTCCCTCCACGTACCCCTCGATGCAGAGCTGGTCGTAAGCCGCCTCCACCGTGTTGCGCGCGATGGACAGATTTTTGGCGAGATCCCTGGTCGATGTCAGCCGGCTCCCCTTCTCGTATTCCCCGGTGACGATGTTCTGCTTCAGCTGCTCGTAAAGCTGCTGATACAAAGGTTTTTTCGACTCCGGGTTAAGGTATATCATCGCGCGTCCTCCCGCTTCGCCGTCGGCACTGCCCCAAACCGTAAACGAAGTGTATCCATAAAATTTATGAAATGTGGCCCTTCACAGGGATACTGTTTGCGCCCTATCCTTACACCAGATTTACAGCGTTGTAAATATCGCGGGGCCGTACCCCCCAGACAGAGCCGGGCCGCCCCACCCACAGGAGGACACTATGAAAGCTGCAAAACTGAACTTCCTCACCGTCATGACCATCATTGCCACCGCGCTGCTGGCGGCGTCTCCCATGACCGCCGCGGCAGGAGAACGTGCCGGCACGGCAGGCAAGGTTACCCATAAAACTGCGGCAAAAGAACAGGCTGAACGGATGGAACTGAAGATAGGGTGGGTGACCGTCGCCAACGACGGTTCCCTGCACATCGACTTCACCGCGCAGGACGGCAACGGCAAGCCGGTCACCGGACTGACCCGGGACGACATAGCCGCGGTTTCCTTCGGACGGTTCGGTTACGAGGACGAGGTAGGACTGAGAACGGTGGTCGGCCAGCCGAGCAAAATCTGGCTTAGTTACCTGGAGAAACGCCGCGACGGACAGGGCATCGAGCGGAACCGGGGCGTGGGCGAACTGGGGACGAAGGACCGCCTGACTGAGGAAGGAAACGGCAGCTACAGCCTCGAGGTGAAAAGACCGGCGCGGCTGCTGACCAAGTTCTGTTATGCACCCGAGGCTGAAACCGGCGTGCTGCTGAGGATCAAAAAGGATGGCGGCGCAGAAGCGGCCGACTCCTATTTCTGGCGCCCGGCCTTTGCGAAAAGGATGGAAGCGCCGAAGATGCTGGCGCGAAACGAAGGCGGCCGCCGCCAGGTTACCAGGCCGCACGCCTGGAACTAGGACACAGGGTCAGGCAGGGCGACGCCGGGGCCGACAAAGCGCACACCCTGCCTGGTCTTTCTCCGCTCCAGCTCGTGATCGATGCAGTTCAGCACCTCGAACTTTGCCAGTGACCAAAGCGGCGCGATGAGGTCTTTGCGGTTGCCGTCGCCGGTCAGGCGCTGCACCACGATCCCGGGGTCGAGCCGCTCCAGGAAATCGCAGACAAGCCCGACATAGCTGTCCCGGTCCAGCAGCGGCACTTGCCCTTCCCGGTACATCTCGGCGAGCCGGGTGCCGCGCATCACGTGCAAGAGGTGAATCTTCACGCCGTCGACGCCGCAGCGGTTCAGAAACTCCGCGCCGGAGAGCATCTCTTCGCGGCTTTCGCCGGGGAGTCCCAGGATGATGTGGGCACAGACGCGGATGCCGCGTTTTTGACACTCTGCTACGGCGGTACTGAAAGAGGCGAGATCGTGACCGCGGTTGATCGCGGCGAGGGTCCGCTCCAGCGGCGACTGCAGGCCGAGTTCCAGCCAGAAATAGCAGCGCCGGGCGTACTCGGCGAGGAGGTCCAGGGTTTCGGCCGGAAGGCAGTCGGGCCGGGTGCCGACGATGAGCCCGACGACGTCCGGCACGGAAAGCGCCTCGTCGTAGAGCCGGCGCAGCTGTTCCACCGGGGCGTAGGTGTTGGAGTAGGACTGGAAATAGGCGATGAAGCGGGAGGCCTTGTACTTTCTGACCATGATCTCCTTGGCGTGCTCGAGCTGCTCCGCGACCCCCACCCCCTGCAGGATGCCGTAGGAGCCCGACCCCTTGCCGCCGCAGAAGATGCAGCCGTCCGTCCCGACGGCGCCGTCGCGGTTCGGGCAGGTGAAGCCCGCGTCCGCCGACAGGCGCTGCACCTTGCAGCCGAACACCCGCTTGAGCTCTTCCGAAAATGCGTTGTAGCGCTGCATGAAATCTCCTCGGCCTCTCTTCTAACATACATGGCGGCACCGGATCAATGACCGCGCCCGGCCGTGCCTGCTTTTCAGTTGCCTCCCCCACCCAAACCCTGTATCTTCAACCGGGCCATGCAAAAGTACTTTTCCCCGCTCGCCTGCGAGCAGCTAAGAAACGCCATACAGGAAGCAGGCGGCAACGAGGTATTCTTCCTCGGCCGCACCGACGAGGCACGCATCGTCGTCCAGGTCGAGCCGCTCGCACGCGGCAACAAGGACGCCGTTCCCGCCATCATGATCGCCTGTTCCTTCGGCGACGTCGTGATCCACAACCACCCCTCCGGCAACCTCACCCCCTCGCAGCCCGACATCGAGATCGCCTCCCTCCTGGGGAACCAGGGGGTCGGCTTCTACATCGTCAACAACGACGCCTCCCGCGCGAACCAGGTGGTGGCACCCTTCGCAAGGAAGGTGGTCGAGCGCATCTCCTACCCGGAGGTCGAGCACTTCTACGCCCCGGACGGCGTGCTGGCCCAGGCCCTTTCCGGCTACGAGCACCGACCCGAGCAGACCAGGATGGCCCTGAACCTCGCGGAGGCCTTCAACGAGGAGAAGGTCGCCATCGTCGAGGCGGGGACCGGCACGGGGAAGTCGCTCGCTTACCTCCTCCCTTCGGCGCTCTGGTCGGTGCGCAACAAGGAACGGGTGGTGATCTCGACGAACACCATCAACCTCCAGGAGCAGCTGATACAGAAGGACATCCCCTTCCTGCAAAAGCACGCCGGTGTGCAGTTCCGGGCCGTGCTGGTCAAGGGACGGAGCAATTACCTCTGCCTCAGAAAACTTCAGGTGAACGCGGCGGACGGCTCGCTTTTCAAGGACGACACCGCCCGGGAACTCGATGCCATCGTCGCCTGGAGCAAGAAGACCGATGACGGCTGCCGCGGCGACTTGGCCTTCATCCCGAAGGACGAGGTCTGGGAGGAGCTCTGCTGCGAGTCGGACCAGTGCGGCCGGGTCAAGTGCCCGGACTACCCGCGCTGCTTCTTCTACAAGGCAAGACGCGAGGCGGCCGGCGCCGACCTCCTCGTGGTGAACCACGCCCTGCTTCTGGCCGATCTGTCGGTGCGCCAGGAAACCGGCTACGACGCCACCGCCATCCTCCCCCCCTTCACCCGGCTCGTCTTCGACGAGGGGCACCACCTGGAGGACGTGGCCACGAACTTCCTCTCCAGCCAGGTCTCACGGCTCGGGCTCGTGAAGCTGATGGGGAAGCTGCAGCACCCGAGAAAGGCGCACCGGGGTGTCCTCCCGCAACTCTCGACCCAGCTCTCCGCCGCGGTCCCTGAGTCGCAGGACGACCTTTACCTCGAGATCGCCGAGGTACTGGAGGGAACGCTGATCCCGCGCCGGGTCGCCGTCCTCGACGCCTGCACGCGCGGCATGGACGCCATCGGCGAGGCGCTTTTCCAGAAGCTGAACAAAAACGGGGCAGAGCAGAAGCTCAGGGTGACGCCGGCTCTCTACCAGACGCCGCTTTGGCAGGAGGTCACACCGCAGATAGAGGCGATGTGCAAGGAACTCTCCGAGTACGCCCTCGCCATGCAGAGCTTTCTGAAGGGGTGCGAGAAACTCTCCGACAAGGTGCTGGACAAGCTCGCCGGGCCGCTCACCGACCTGCGCGGCGTAAAGGGAAGGATCGAATGCGCGGTGGATGCGCTCAGGTTCTTCATGGCGCAGGAGGAGGAGTTCTGCCGCTGGTTCGAGCTTAGGAAAGGGCCCTTGGTGAAGCTCTGCTGCTCGCCGCTCGAGGTGGCCGAGTCGATCAAGAAGGCGATCCTCGACCGCTTCAAGACCGTGGTGCTCACCTCGGCGACCCTCGCCATAGGGGAGAAGTTCGATTTCCTTAAGCACCGCACCGGCATCGAGCTCCTCGCCAAGGAGCGGGTGAGCGAACTCCTGCTCCCCTCCCCCTTCGACTACGAGCACCAGGCGCTGGTCGCCGTCCCCTCCGACATGCCGGAACCGACCTCCCCCATGTTCGAGGCGCGCCTTTGCAGCCACCTCCTGGAGGCGCTCAAGATCTCGCAGGGGCGGGCCTTCGTGCTCTTCACCTCGTACGATCTCCTGGTCCGGGTGTACAACCGGCTTGCCGAGGCGCTCAAATCGTCCGGGCTCACCCCGATGCGCCAGGGGGAGACCAACCGGCACATGCTCCTCTCCAGGTTCCGCAGCACGACGAACCCGGTTCTCTTCGGTACCGACTCTTTCTGGGAGGGTGTGGACGTGCAGGGGCGGGGGCTGGAACTCGTGGTGATCACCAGGCTACCCTTCCGGGTTCCCACCGAACCGATTCTGGAGGCGCGCAGCGAGCACATCACCGCCAAGGGAGGCGACCCCTTCATGGGGTACACCGTCCCGCAGGCGGTGATCAAGTTCAAGCAGGGATTCGGAAGGCTGATACGAAGCAAGGAAGACCGGGGTGCCGTGCTGATCCTCGACTCCCGCGTCCTCACCAAGAACTACGGGAAGATCTTTTTGACCGCGCTGCACGGGGTGTCGGTCATGAAGGCGCCGGAAGAGGAGATCTGCCGCAGGCTGGAGAACTTCTTCAGCTCTCGATGAACGAAAAATGGGGCCGACTGCACGGTCGGCCCCTTCAATTTCATGGGCGGAACGCCGACCCATTCACCTCGTCCCGCATCACAATTCCGCTGCAGCGGAATCACACCTTTTCGATCTTCGCCTTGCTCCGCAACTGTTCCACGTAGGCGGCGAGCAACTGGCGGATCTTCTCGCGCTTGATGTTCCCGGCGATCTGATTCTTCACATCCTCGTAACGCTCGGTCGCAGGCGGCAACTTCTGCTCCACCTTTATGATGTGGTAGCCGAGCGGGGTCTCCACCACGTTGCTGATCTCACCCGGCTTCAAGGCGAAGGCCGCCTTCTCGAAGGGAGGCAGGGTCTGTCCTTTCCCGATGATGCCGAGACTACCCCCCTGGTCCTTGGTAGGCGACGTCGATTCCTTCTTCGCCACGTCGGCGAAGGGCTCCCCACCCTTGACCCGCTTCAGCACCGCTAGGGCCTTGGCCATCGCCTGCCGTTTCGTGTCGACGGAGGCGTCCCTGGCAACGCCGATCAGGATGTGACTCACCTTGATCCTGTCACCCTGGGTGAACTGCTTCAGCTTGTTCTCCTCGTAGTACTTGCGCACCTCCGCCTCTGAGACCTCAGCCTTGTCGGCGAAACGCTGCACGATCAGGTTGTTGATGACGATGTCCTTGCGCGCCGCCTCCTCCAGATCCTTCTGGGTCATCCCGACGGACTGAAGGGCCTTGTCGAACTCGGCCTGGGAAGGGTACTGGTACTTGCTCTGGGTGATGCGTGTGGTCACCTGCTTGTCCAGGTCCTTGATCTCTAGCTTCATGCCGTCCTGATAGAGAAGCTCCGCCGCGGTCAACTGGTTGAGCGCCGCCTCGGTCGCCTTCTTCAGCATGTCCGGCGGCAGCTGTTTGGGGTCTTGCTGCCCGATGAGTGTTTTTACCGTACGGTCGACCTGGGCGCGGGTGATGGGGGCGCCGTTCACCTTCTCCACCGGCGCCGCCGCACCGTTTTCCGTATGTTGTTGGCCGGTGCATGCGCCCAACAGAAGCAGCGATACGACAGCGGCACTGCGAACTGAGGTGTGAAACGAAAACATGTGTGCATCTCCTTTTGAATGGGTGTCGGCCGAACCACGGCCGAGGTGACTGCGGTTTTGCGATCCTCTTCCTCCGGCGGAACTAATCTACCGACGCCTGGAGCACGTCCTGGCCTTGGATACCGAAGTGCCGGGGCGGCAAGCCATGCAGCTTGCCGCCCCGCTTAGTGATTCATTACAGCTCGTGGGGGGGTACCGACCAGGTGGTCGATTTCTGGTAGTGGCAGACATCGCACACGCCCAGGGCGTAGCTCTTGTCCTTGCCGGTCGGGTACACCGCCTTGATGGCGCCCTGAAGCGTGGAGTTCTGGACGTTGTCCGGGGCGGAAGTAGACGGGTTTTCACCGTGCGGCATGCCGTGGCAGGTCTGGCAGAGCAGCACGCTGGTATAGTGGCCGCGTGCGTTGATGTACTTGCCGAACAGGTTCGGATCCCAGCTCACATTGGTCTTGTAGGTGTTTGCGCTGTGGCAGGCAAAGGCCGAGTTGACCCCCGGGCTCGGGTTGTAGCAGGTCGGCAGGGTTGCCTGCAGCCAAGGCTTCGCCAGCTGGTTGGTGGCCACCCTCTGGTTCAGGTTGCCGTGGCAGTCGGAGCACCAAATCGCCGTCTTGCCCTTGTGTGCACCACGGTAGCAGTTCACGTTGTTGCCGGGATGGCAATCATAGCAGTTGTTGGCGATGTTCGGGTCGTACTGGGTCAGCACCTTCTGGCTCTGGGAATGGAAGCGATGCAGCACGTCCGAGAAGGAATAGGCCGATTTTTTCAGCGTGAAGGTAGCCCCGGGGAGGAGTTTGGTTCCGGTGGGCCAGCCGGGTGCAGCGCTCTCGCCCATGGCCGGATCCCAGTGGCACCAGGAGCAGCGTACCGGACCGCCTTTGCCGTCACCGTCCGGATCGATCATGGAGATGTCTATCCCGCTGGAGTTCTGGCTGTGCATCTTGCCGAGATAGGCAAAGGAGCCGGCCGGGGTGGCAGGATAGCCGTTCTGGCTGGCCAAGGTGAGGTGGCAGGAGCAGCATCCGCCGAAGGCGACCGGGACCACCGTAGAAGTCGTTGCCACGACGGTGCCCGCCGTGTTTTTAACCGTAATGTTCGCGGTGAGATAGGGGTCGCGTTTCGGCCCGCCCAGCGGGTCGGTCATGATGTCCTTCGCGGTGTTGCCGGTGGTTACCGGATAGGCGGGGACGCCGGCTGCGACATAGGACATGGACTGGCTGTCATAGGACATGAGGTCAGCGATTCCCTTGCCGGTCAAGCCTTTGACCTTCCCATTCACCACAGGTTGGAATCCCGGGAACAGCTTGGGAGCGTTGGCGATCCAGCTGGAGAAGTAGGTGTCGGCCTGCAGGGTTGCGTCAGTCTCTTCCGCAAACGAGTAACTCACGGTGACGCCGGAGCTGACCACAATCGGCTTGTCACCACCGTACTGGATCACCTGGGCCCTGATCGTGTTGAATGGGGGCAGCAGCAGGAACCCCTCGAAGGTCGGGCAGGCACAGTGCATGCCGAGGTCATTGTTGGCGATGACTTTATAGGTGTACGCCGATGCCACACCGGCGAACGTGGTCAACGCGGCCAGTGTCGCGAGAGACCGTAAAACCGTCTTTTTCATCTTTTCCTCCGTGGTAAGAAAAATTGGAAAAACTCCCCCCGGTTGTTAGGCCCGTGGGGGGGCGGTGACGATGAGCCACCACCTGATCGGCACGACGGTGCTGAGCCCTTTACCTTTTTGCCACCAGGGGGATCCCCCCCTTCGCCTTTCCAATCTCGGTCAGGATCCGCAGCGCGGTAGTGGTGGAATCAGGGGTGGAGCCGTACCCCTCGAGGGGGCCGAAACCGCCGTTTACCTTGATGTACAGCCGCTTCATGAAATTCAGAGCGATCGCCTTGTCGACCCGGCTGCCGGCACCGACCTCCTTGAGGGCGCGGATGGAGTAAAGCTGCTCGTCGAGGTCAGGACGCTCCTTGCTCTTCTTGTCGAGATAAGGTGTCTTTCCCAGGAACTGCACCGCGTTTTTAGCGGTCGCCTCATCCAGGGCGCCCAGGGCGTTCAGGACGTAGGCCGCCATGTAGGTGCTGCGCGCATTGGCGACACCCACCCCTTTCTCCGGGCCGAAACCGCCGTCTTTTTTTGCGAAGCCCTTCACGTACTCAACCGTCTTCGCCTTTTCGACGGCATCGAGACCGCTCACCGCCTTCAGCACATGAACCGCGTAGTAGGTGGTGGCAAGCGAGGATTTTCTCGCTTCGGGGCTGAAGCCGAATCCGCCGTCCGCGTTCTTCAGCGACGCAGCGAAGCTCCTGACCTTGGCGCGATCGATGGCGTTGCCCGCATCGAGCAGCGCCAGGGTCTCCAGTGCGATGTCCGTGTAGAGGATCGACGCGTTCTTGTTGGCCTTTTCCGGGGAGAACCCGCCGTTTTTCTGCTGGCCGAGCTTCACGTTGACGATGATGGCGTTCTGTCTGCCGGCATCTATCTTTTCCCCCATGGCGAGCAGGGTGTAGACGTAGTCGTTGGCGATCACGGTGGCGACCGGGAAGTCCGGTCGTCCCTCCATCTCTCGGATGAAGGTACTGGTCTTCTTGAAATCGAATTCTGCGGCGTTCCCCTTTGCTCTCGCCTTCTCCTTCCCGAGCGCCGGAGCGGTCAGGGCGGCAAGAAGGACAATTGCTGCTACGGGGCGAAACATACGGCTTTTGATCAACATTGCATTTCTCCGTGTGCGGCGGATTTGAATGGGATTTGGATGGGGGGGAGGAAAATCCTCCCCCCCGGCAGCACTGCATTACATGAAATTAGAGATGCGGCGGAACGCCCCAAGTCGAGGTCTTGGTCGGGTGGCAGAAGTTGCAGACGCCGAGAGCGTAGGTTTTGTCCTTGCCGGCCGGGAAGCTGTAGCTGGTGCTACCCTGCAGGTTGGACAGCTGGGTGTTGTCAAGCGTCATGGTCGACGGTGCCTCGGCGTGTGCGGAGCCGTGGCAGGTCTGGCACTTGATGCTCCCCTTGTGACCGCGACCGTTGATGAACTTACCGAACAGGGTCGGGTTGGTCGGGTACACGGTGCCGTTCACGTCGGTGGTGGCGTGGCAGGCGAAGGCCGGGTTGGCACCGGCGCTTGCCGAGGTGCAGGACGGCAGGGTGGAAGCTTTCCACGGCTGGGTCAGCTGGCCGGCAGCGGTGCGCTGGTTCAGGTTGCCGTGGCAGTCAACACACCAGAGGGCGGTCTTAGCCTTGTGGGAACCACGGTAGCAGTTGACGTTGTTGCCCGGGTGGCAGTCGTAGCAGTTGGTGGCAACGTTGGCGTCGTACTGGGTGAGGACCTTAGTGCTCTGGCTGTGGAAGCGATGCAGCACGTCGGAGAAGGAGTACTGGGAAACCTTGATGTCAGCCTTGGTGAAGCCGGCGCCGGCCATGATCACGTAGTTCGGCCAGACGTTGGCAAGGCCCGGGGCTGCGGTCTCGCCCATCGCCGGATCCCAGTGACACCAGGAGCAGCGGATCGGGCCGGAAGCGCCGTCGCCGGTCGGGTCGAGGTAGTTGAAGTCGATCTTGCTGGAGTTCATCCCGTGCATCTTGCCGAGGTAGGCGAAGGAACCGGCAGACGTCGCCGGATAGCCGTTTGCTGCGGCCAGCGACAGGTGGCAGGAGCAGCAGCCGCCGAAGGCGACCGGGGTCACGGTGCTGGTCTGCGCCAGGATGGTGCCGGAGGCGTTTTTCACGTACACGTTGGTCATCGGGTACGGGTTGCGGTTCGCGCCACCCAGCGGATCGGTCATGACGTTCTTGGAGGAGTTCGCGTCAACCAGCGGGTACGCCGGGATGCCTACGGCGGTCCAGTCCTTCAGGGTGCTGTCGTAGGTCATGTTGCCGGAGATGCCGTTGCCGGCCAGGCCCTGGACCTTGCCGCCGGAAACCGGTACGAAGCCCGGGAAGAGTTTCGGAGCGTAGGTGATCCACTGCTGGAAGTAGGGGTCAGCCTGCAGGGTGGCTTCGGTGTTGTCGGCCATTGCATAGCTGACGGATACGCCGTAGGTGCCGGCATTGGTCGAATCGATGATGACGGGGTCGTTGCTGCCGTATCCCAGGACCTGAGCCCTGACCGTGTTGAACGGGGGAAGGAGCAGGAACCCGGCGAAGGTCGGGCAGGCGCAATGCATACCAAGGTCATTCCAGGCCACCACCTTGTAGGAGCTGGGGGTGGTGGTTCTGCCGGCAAGAGCCGGAGCGGCAACGGCGGTCAGAGCCGCTGCGGTCAAGGCCAGCGCAGGTACGAGTTTCTTCAATTTCATGCCTTGTGTTACCTCCTTTTTGATGTGAAACCATTCTCACCTTTGTCGGGGGGGGAGACCCCTCCGGTCCGCCTAGGGTGGGTACCTCACCCGACGGAACCGGCTACTGCTTGTGTCTGCACCCGGTATGCAGACGGTGCTCCTAATAGCAGGGAACATGCCAGTGGGGCAAAAGCCACTAACTCATTAAAAGAAGGCGACCAAAAACATAGGGTTTTCTCTATTAACGAGGGGCAAACCCCCCATAAGACAAATACCGACACCCAACCGGGGTTATTTTACGCAGAGGAAAAGGCCCCAGCGGCATAGGCACATCGCCCTAAGGCGCTTAAATCACAGCCCCATTGAGCCGCTCCCACCTTGTGATCCAGATCACAATATTCCACGACAAATCAGCATGATAGGGGTGTGTTCGAAAAGCACACCGGGTCCTGACTTCCCACTTGGGGCGGTCGCCTCACTACCGCCCAAAGGGCGGGCTTGCACAACGTTGTTTGTACATTGTTGATGGCGCTTTCGATTTTGTTGTGCTATTAGGTGGCGGACAAGTGGCCGCCCCCTGCGGCTGACTACGAAAAGAGGTGCGAACATGAGGAGTCGTAGTACGTGGTGCACTGTGGTAATCGCCGCGGCAGTGGCGGCGTTTCTGACCTTCCCCGCTGGTGGGAAGGCCGCCCCATGCAACCAGGAAATCCTGGTGGGACAGCCGATGGACGAGGTGGCGGCGCTGTGTCAGGTTCCTACCCTCAAGGACAAGCGTGATCTTTGGGAAGAGGAGTCGGACGGCAAAACTAAGCAGCGGAAGACGACGACCTACGAGGAATGGATCTTCGACACCGGCGCGCAGGAGTTCATGCAGAGCATCATCTTTCTCAACGGTAAAGTGGCCGAAACGCGCCTTTTGGGGTACGGCAGCATGCGCGACCCGATGATGCCCAA
Source organism: Geomonas ferrireducens (assembly GCF_004917065.1). Taxonomy (NCBI): domain Bacteria; kingdom Pseudomonadati; phylum Thermodesulfobacteriota; class Desulfuromonadia; order Geobacterales; family Geobacteraceae; genus Geomonas; species Geomonas ferrireducens. The sequence continues at coordinate 1,596,533 of NZ_SSYA01000001.1, read as the reverse complement.
CTGCCGCAACGGCGAGGGATTTGCCGTGGGCGACACCATGGTGGATGCCTATCTGAAATGTGGGGAGCCGCTTGCACGTGAGAAGCAGGCGGACAAGGTGGTGGAGAGTACCGACGGCGAGATCACCCGGCGTACTTCCGTAGCCGTGACGGATTGGACCTACCGCTATGGGCGGGATCTCCCCGGCTATACGATACGCTTCGAAGACGGCCGGATCACCGACATCCGCCAGCGCGAGTTCGGCAAATAGGCAAATAGGCAAAGCGGAAGGCGCTAAGGTTGAAGCCCTCGCGCCACGGTCACCGCGGCGACCGCCGCGACTTCAGCTTCCCGCAACGCATCCACACAGGCACGCATGGTGCTGCCGGTGGTAAGGACGTCGTCCACCAGCAGCACCCTCTTCCCAGCCAGGTTCTCGGGGTCGCGCACGCCGAAGGCCCCCCTCACGTTAGTCACCCTGTCCCCTGCATCAAGCCCAGTCTGTGGTTCCGTCCAGCGCCATCGGCACAAATTCCCCACCTGCTGCGGCGCGCCAAGCGTCCTCGCGAGCACCTCCGCGATCAGTTGCGACTGGTTGTAGCCGCGCTGCCTGAGTCTTTTGCGGTGTAGCGGCACCGGCACCACGCACTCCGGCGCGAAATCCTGCAGGAATATCTCCAGTCTCGGGAAGGCGAGGAGACCGAGCGGTTCGCTAAGGTGCGGCCTGTCGCGATACTTGAAACGATGGATCAATTCACGGACCGGCCCATCCAGGGCCGCAGCCGAGCGGCAGGTATGAAAAGGGGGGTGTTGCAGGCAGGCGCCGCAGGTATGGGAAGCGCCGCTTTCAGTGGCGAAGGGGATGCCGCAGGTGGTGCATAGGGGTGCTTCGAGGAAGTCGATCTTGGCGAGGCAGTCGTGGCAGATGAATGGGCGGGGGAGTCCGTGCTCCTCACCGCCCGGTGGGAGGTACGCCCTGCACACGTGGCACAGCGGCGGAAAGAAGAGGTCCAGCAGAGGGCGCAAGAACATGGAACCCCCAAAAGAACAGGTTCTACGTTCTAGGTTCTACGTTCTACGTTCAAAGGCAAACCCGTAGGAAAGCTGCCATGGAGTCTGTTGTGGGTTTTACGCAGAACGCAGAACGTAGAACGCAGAACGTAGAACGTCTTCAGCCGTTAAAGCCCCATATCCTCGTTCACCACGAGCACCTTGATGTCGGTGTTGCGCGGCTTCTTCTCGATGATGGTGGTCACGCGGCAGATGCGCTGCGGTGAATTGCAGTCCGAGCAGAAGCCGGTGGTGGTGCAGGGGGTGGAGAGGTTCAGCCGCTTCGCGTTGGGAGGCGCCGCATAGGTCCTCACCCGCTGCACCGCATCCTCTATGCTGCCCTCCACCAGCTTGTTCCGCCCCACCACGACGATCACCTTCTGCGGCCCGAAGAACATGGCCGCGGCACGGTTGCCGTTGCCGTCGATGTTGACCAGCACGCCGGAAAGGGTGACCGCGTTACTCCCGGTCAGGAAAAGGTCGCAGGTAAGCTGCCGCCTGGTGATGGCGAGCTTCTCCTCCGGGGAGAGACCGGGCGCACCGTGGTTCAGGATCTCCTTCCCCATCGCCTTCAGCTTGTCGGCAAGCTTCAAGTCCGCGATGGAGAGGGATCCGCCGAAACCTACGCTTTTCACCGGCTCGGACTCGTTCACGATGTAATGGAAGACCTCTTCGCCGTCATGGCAGTAGAGCGCGTCGAAGCCGTTTCTCTTCAGATTCTCCACCGCCTTCTTGCACTTCTGCGCGTAGGCCCAGTTGTTAAGCTCTTCGGTATTGCTCATGTTTTTCTCCAATGGACAAATCAACAATGGATAGGTGGACAACATCGCCGTTTTAGGACATACCCCCCTGCCCCCAGAGATGCAGTGGCACGCCCTCATCCGCCACTACGTGACACCTTCTCCCGGACGGAGAAGGACCTTACTTCTTCGCCAGGTATTCCTTCTCATACGGCCAGCACTCCCCCATGAAACCGATGAGGTGGCTCATGCGCTCCTTGAAGCCGAGGCGGAAGCCGTCCTGCTCGGGGAAGGAGCGCTTCTCGCGCACGCTGTCGCAGAGCTCCTTGCCGAGTGCGCGCGCCTTCTGGAACAGCGCCTCCTGGTCGGGGAACATGCGCGGCCCCATCCCCGGGGAGCCGATGCTCCCAACGTTCTGGGCACCCATGGCGTTGACGATGCGCTGCATGTACTCGAGCGGCTCTTCGTCCCCTCCGCCGCCGGAGGTCTCCACCAGCGCCGAGTACTTCCCTTCCAGGGCGGTGAGGTGAATGAGGCCGTTGCAGCGGTCGAGAAACGCCTTCAACTGCGCCGAGATGCTCAAAAGGTAATTCGGGGTCGCGAGGATGAATGCGTCCGCCGCCATGAGTTTGTCTTTGATGATTTCGTAGTCGTCCTTCACAGGGCAGATGCCCACCTTGTGGCAGGCATCGCAGGCGACGCACGGCTTGATCGGGGTTTCCGAGAGCGAGACCACCTCGATGTCGGCTCCGGCCTGGGCCGCGCCCGCCATCACCTCTTCCAAAAGCCTGCCGGTGGTGCCGTTCATCCCACGGGGGCTGCCGTTAATGGCAAGAATCTTCATGCTGTTTTCTCCTTGTCAGTCAGACCAGCGCAACTGGCTGGGAAAAGCTCCAAAAGCTAGTGCACCAGCAAACTCTTCCCGGTCATCTCCTTGGGCTGCGGCAGGCCGAGCAGCTCCAGCATGGTGGGTGCGAGGTCGGCGAGCACGCCGGCACGCAGCTTCACGTCCTTCCTCGCCTCGTCGACCAGCACTACCGGCGCCATGTCGCAGGTGTGGGCAGTGTGCGGTCCACCCTGCTCGTCCTGCATCATCTCCGCGTTGCCGTGGTCGGCGGTGATTATGGTGATGCCACCCTTCTCACGCACCTTCTGCACCAGCTTGCCGACACACTCGTCGACCGCCTCGACCGCCTTAACCGCGGCGGCGAAGATCCCGGTGTGACCGACCATGTCCGCGTTGGCGAAGTTCAGGATGATGACGTCGTACTTGTCCTCGTCAAGCCGCTTCATGAGCTCATCGGTGACGAGGTACGCGCTCATCTCCGGCTTCTGGTCGTAGGTCGCCACCTCCTTCGGGGAAGGAACTAGGGCGCGGTCCTCACCGGGAAACGCCTCCTCCCGGCCACCGTTGAAGAAGAAGGTGACGTGGGCGTACTTCTCGGTCTCGGCGATGCGCAACTGGGTCAGACCGGCATTGCTGACCACCTCCGGGAAGATGTTGACCAGCTCCTCCGGGCCGAAGGCGACGGGAAGGTCGAAGGTCTCGTCGTAGCTGGTCATGCAGACGTAGGAGGCAAGCCTCGGCCATACATCGCGGGTAAAGCCGCTGAAATCGGGATCGGTGAAGGCGCGGGTGATCTCGCGGGCGCGGTCGGAGCGGAAGTTGAAGAAGATGAAGCCGTCCCCGTCCTGCATCCTCCCCACCGGGATACCCCCGTTCATGATCACGCTTGGCAAAACGAACTCGTCGGTGACCCCGTCGGCGTAGCTCTGCCTGATGGCGGCCTCGGCACTCGGGAAGGGATTCCCCTCGCCGGAGACCATGGCGCGGTACGCCTTCTCGACGCGGTCCCAGCGGTTGTCGCGGTCCATGGCGTAGTAACGGCCGATCACCGTGGCGATCCTGCCGCAGCCAATGCGCGCGATCTCCTTCTCCAGTTTGCGCAGGTAATCGGCACCGCTTTGAGGCGGGGTATCGCGGCCGTCCAGCAGGCAGTGCACGAAGACTTCTGAGACGCCCTGGCGCTTGGCCATCTCGATGAGGGAGTAAAGATGGGTGTCGTGGGAGTGCACGCCGCCGTCGGAGAGAAGACCGGCGAGGTGCAGCCTGCCGGTCCCAGCCTTCGCCTTCTCCATGCAGGCGATGAGCGCCGCGTTGGTGAAGAAGTCGCCGTCTACGATCGACTTGCTGATCCTGGTAAGGTCCTGGTACACCACGCGGCCGGCTCCGATGTTGGTGTGGCCGACCTCGGAGTTCCCCATCTGTCCGGCGGGAAGCCCCACCGCGAGACCGGAGCCGTCGATCTGACCGGAGGGATACTCCGCGGTCAGGCGGTTCATGTTGGGGGTAGCGGCCTGGGCGACGGCGTTGGCTTCCGTTTCGGGGTTGATCCCCCAGCCGTCAAGGATCATCAAGAGCAGAGGCTTCTTCGGCATGGCATTCTCCCTCATTAGAAATATTAGATCCAATTAAAAAAGGTGAAGCTGGAAGTCTTCACCTTTGTGTTCAACATGTTCAGCAACTTGCGTTACTCATGATGGTACGGCTCACCGTTCATTATGGTGAAGCCGCGGTAGATCTGCTCAAGAAGGAACACCCGGACCATCTGGTGCGTGAAGGTCATCTTGGAGAGCGAGATCGACTTGAAGGCCTCCTTGCGGAAGCCGTCGGTGAAGCCGTAGGCGCCACCGATTGCGAAGACGAGGTCCTGGGTCCCCTGGTCGCGGTTTCTGGAGAGAAAGGAGGCGAACTCGGGGGAGCTCATCTGCTCGCCCCGCTCGTCGAGGAGCACCAGCCTCCCCCCCTTAGGGAGGAGCTTGGTGAGCCGCTCGCATTCGCGCTCGCGCATGGCGGCAGCCTGTGCGCCCTTCTCCTCGCGGGCTTCCATGATCTCCAGCGGCGCGTAACGCCTCACCCTTCCCGCGTACTCATCGATGCCGGTGCGGACCCAGCTCTCCTGGGTCTTGCCGACCCAAAGGAGCTTAAGTCTCATTTTTCCTTATGCTCCCAGAGGTACTCCTCGGGGATCTCTACCTTGGGCGCCCTCGACCAGAGTTCGTCCAGGTTGTAGATGGCGCGGACTTCCTCCTGGAAGAGGTGCACGATGACGTCCCCAAAGTCGACGACGATCCAGCGCCCTTCGTCGTACCCTTCGGTGTCGATCGCCTGGTCGATCGGCTTGAGCCCCTGCTTGACCGAGTCGGCCATGGCCTGCACCTGGCGATCGGAGCGCCCGGTGGCGAGCACCAGGTAGTCAGCGATGCTGGAGATGTTCTTGATCTCGAGCACCTTGACGTTGAGCGCCTTCTTGTCCAGCGCGAATGCCGCACATTTCACGGCGCGTTCCACGGCCGGAATTACCACTTTATCTTGCATCAACGTATAACCCTTGTTCCTTTATGTAGTGCTCGACGGCCTCCGGAAGGAGGTACCTGATCGAGCGGCCCGCCTTAACGAGCCGGCGGATGTGGCTTGAAGATATGTCGAGCAGCACGCCGTCCAATGCATAAACACAGTGCCCGGAGCTGTGATTCAGGCGTTTAGCCGCCGAATCATAGCAGAACTCACCTGCTATGGCAACAGGGAGGGCCTTGGCGAGACTGGTGATGGTGGAGCCGGGACGCTGAACGCTCACCACGTTGCAAAGCGTGAAGATCTCGTCGTAACGATGCCAGGCGGCGATGTCGTTGAAGGAGTCGGCGCCGATGATGAAGAAGAGTTCGTCCTCCGGTCGCTCGGCGCGCAACTGGCGCAGGGTGTCTACCGAATAGGAGCGACCGCCGCGAATCGCTTCCATGTCCGACACCTCGAAACTCGGGTTGTCGGCGACCGCCAGGCGCACCATCTCGAGACGACTCGCAAAGGAAAGCTCCCCCACCTGCGGTTTGTGCGGCGGAGTCGCCGCCGGGATGAAGATGACCCGGTCCAGTTGGAACAGGTCGCGCACCTCCTCGGCGATGCGCAGGTGCGCGTTATGGATCGGGTTGAACGTGCCGCCCAGTATCCCAATTTTCATTGTCATGGCTCCAGTAGTGGAGGAAGACCAAGGCTTTAACGCAAAGGCGCCAAGGCGCGGAGTCGCCAAGAAACCACTTCTTGTTGCTTTTCAACTTTGCGTCTTTGCGGCTCTGCCTCTTTGCGTTGAAGCTTTTAAGACCGCACCTGACCCGAGCCGTACACGATGAACTTCGTGGTGGTGAGGTCGGTGAGCCCCATCGGGCCGAAGGAATGAAGCTTCGTAGTCGAGATGCCGATCTCCGCTCCCAGGCCAAGCTGGTTGCCGTCCGAGAAGCGGGTCGAGGCGTTCACCATGACTACCCCCGAGTTCACCTCGCGGATGAAGCGCTGGGCGTTGGCGTAGTCGCCGGTGATGATGGACTCGGTGTGCAGCGAGCAGTAACGGTTGATGTGGTCGATGGCGGCATCCATCCCATCCACCACCCGCGCAGCCAGGATCAGCTCCAGGTATTCGGCGTACCAGTCCTCCTCGGTCGCCGCCCCGGCCTGCGGTGCAAACTTGCGGAATGCCTCATCGCCCCGCACCTCCACCTTCTGCTCGGAAAGCGCCTGGTAAATGAAGGGGACGAAGCGCTCCGCGACGTCCTTGTGGATGAGCAGGGTCTCCAGGGCGTTGCAGACGCCGGGGCGCTGCACCTTCGCATTGATGATGATGTCGCGCGCCATGTCGAAGTCGGCGGTTGCGTCCACGAAGATATGGCAGACCCCCTTGTAGTGCTTGATGACCGGGATCTTCGAGTTCTCGACCACGAAGCGGATCAGGCTCTCGCCCCCCCTCGGGATGATCACGTCGATGAACTCCTCCTGTTTGAGCATCTCGGTCACCCCCTCGCGCTCAGTGAAGGGGATGAGCGACAGGGCTGCCGCCGGGATATTGCGTTTGGCGAGTTCGGCTTTCAGGATCTCCGCGATGGCGAGGTTCGAGTGGATCGCCTCGGAGCCGCCGCGCAGCACCACGGCGTTGCCGCTTTTAAGGCAGAGCACCGCGGCGTCGGAAGTAACGTTCGGGCGGGACTCGTAGATGATGCCGATTACCCCGAGCGGAATGCGCATCTTGCCGACCATGAGGTCGTTGGGGCGCTTCCACATGCCGGTCACCTCCCCCACCGGGTCGGGGAGTGCCGCGACCTCGCGGATGGCGTCCGCCATCCCCTTGATGCGCACCTCGTTCAACATGAGGCGGTCCAGCATGGCAGCGGAAAGGCCGCGCTCTTTGCCGGCTTCGAGGTCCTTCTTGTTTTCGGCGATGATCTGCTCGCAGTTATTCACCAGTCCGTGCGCCATGTCGAGCAGGAGCTCGTTTTTGACGGCGGAAGAGAGTTTCGCCATGGCGAAGGAAGCCTGCCTGGCCTCGGCGGCGATGGTGCGGATCTGTTCGGCGACTGACATGTGTACCTCCAACTTTTGTAAGGCTGAAACCCAACCTCTCACCCCGCCTCTTTCCCGCCTGCGGCCCGAAATCATTCGAGACCAAGGCCCGGAGGGCGAGGGGGTTCAGATTGTAACGTAGAACGTTGAACGCAGAACGTAGAACGGCTTCTAGAGTATGACCAAGTTGTCCCGGTGGATGACGTCGTCCCCGTACCTAAAGCCCAGGATCTCCTCGATCTCCCCGCTCTTGTGCCGGCAGATCTTCTCGATCTCCTGGCTGGAATAATCGACGATGCCGCGGGCGAACTCGATCCCCTCGGTGTCGAGCACTCTGACGCAGGCCCCGCGGGCGAAGCGCCCCTCGACCTTCACGATCCCGGACGGGAGGAGGCTCCTGCCGTGGGTGGCGAGGGCCCCCTTGGCGCCGGCATCGACAACGAGGTTACCTGCCGGCTTGATGGTGAAGGCGATCCAGTGCTTGCGGCGGTTCAGCGCTTCGCCTGCCGGCAGAAACAGCGTACCGACAAGCTCCCCGCTCATGACGCGGGCGAGGTTCCCCTCACCCTTCCCTGCGAAGATGATGGCGGCGACGCCCGACTTCACCACCTTTTTCGCCGCCGCGAGCTTGGTTGCCATGCCGCCGGTCCCGACGTTCGTGCCGCTCCCCCCCGCGCCGCGCTCCATTTCCCGGGTCACCGCCCCCACCTGGTGGATGAGGGTCGCCGCCGGGTCGGTACGCGGGTCGGCGGTGTAGAGACCGTCGATGTCGGTCATGATCAGAAGGAGCTGCGCCTCCACGAGGTTCGTGACGAGGGCGGAGAGGTTGTCGTTGTCGCCGAACTTCAGCTCATCGACGACGACCGTGTCGTTCTCGTTGATGACCGGGATGATGCCGCAGGAAAGCAGCGTATCAAGGGTGCCGCGCGCATTCTGGAAGCGGCGCCGGTTGGCCAAGTCGTCCCGGGTCAAGAGGATCTGGGCGACCTTCAGGTCGTAGCCGGAGAAGGCCTCCTCGTAGGCGCGCATCAGGCGGGACTGCCCGACGGCTGCGGCGGCCTGCTTCTGCGGAAGGGTGCGCGGTCGATCCGGCAGCCCGAGGGCGGGACGCCCCGCCGCCACCGCACCGGAGGAGACCACGACCACCTCGATCCCCTTCGCGCGCAGCCCCGCGATCTGTGAGGCCAAGCCGTTCAGGAAAACCGGGTCGACCCCGTTATCCTCACAGGTCAACACCCCGGAGCCGATCTTCACCACTATTCTCTTCACTTTTTTGAGCAGTTCTTTACGCATGCAGGGTTCCGATAACGTTTAGTAAAGGCCAGGATACTAACACGATTCATACTCGGTGGCAATTTTCTTAAGGAAAGCCACGGCTCAAACTCATTGACAAAGACCGGGGCGGTCTTTAGACTGTGCGACATTCTCGAGGTGACTGTTGCTGAACAAAGAGCTGTGGAAAAAACGGATTTACAGCATTCTTTCGCTAGACAACCATCCGGGGCACATCGCCGCCGGGTTCGCTGTCGGCGTCTTCATAAGCTTCACCCCGTTCTTCGGCCTCCACACCGCACTTGCCGTAGCAGCCGCCTTTCTCTTCCGACTTAACAAGCTCACCTGCATCACCGGCGCCTGGGTCAACACCCCCATCACTATGGTTCCCGTTCTAGGCGTCAGTTACAAGCTGGGAGCCTTCTTGCGCGGACGTCCCATCAAGGACCTTCCCGTTTCCGGTGCGCTCGAGTGGCACAACCTGGAGCGCTACGCCAAGTCGCTGGTCCTCGGTTCCTCCATCCTCGGCTTCGTCGCCGCCGTCGTCTCCTACTTCCTCTGCTACTATCTGGTGCTCCGCTTCCGCGCCAAGGACGCCACCCAGGCGGAGCAGGCTGAAGAGATGGACAAGGTCGGCGAAGAGTTGGAATAGCCAAAAAAAATCGGGAGCGGCCTCACAGCCACCCCCGATTCACATCCCGATTTCCTTCCTGCTTTACTTACCCAGAAACGGCGAGAAAACGGTGTAGCTGACAAAGCCGACCGAGGCCGATGCTGGTATGGTGATGATCCATGCCAGGACGATGCGGTAGGCGACCGCCCAGTTCACCGCCGAGATCCTTTTCGAGAGCCCCACGCCGAGAATGGAAGAGGTGATGACGTGCGTGGTCGAGGTGGGAAGCCCCATGGCCGAGGCGCCCAGGATGACCCCGGCGGAAGCGGTCTCCACGCAGAAGCCGTGCACGGGCTGCAGCTTCACGAAGTCGTGCCCGACCGTCTTGATGATCCTCCAGCCGCCCGCGGCGGTGCCAAGGCCCATGGCCACGGCGCAGGAGATCTTGACCCAGTTGGGAACGTCGAAGGTGGCGAGGGAGCCGTAGCTCACAAGGGCCATGGTGATGACCCCCATGGACTTCTGGGCGTCGGCGGTGCCGTGCGAGAAGGCCATCACCGCGGCGGAGAGGATCTGCAGCTTGCGGAACACCTTGTTCAGGTTGTAGGGAGCCTTGTTCCTGAAAATCCACATCATCCCCACCATGAACATGAAACCGAAGAAGGCGCCGGCGATCGGGGAAACGACGAGAACGGTGACGATCTTCTTAAGCCCGGCCCAGTGCAGCGCGCCGGTCCCGGCATGCGCGACCACCGACCCGACCAGGCCGCCGATGATGGCGTGCGAAGAGGAGGACGGGAGCCCGTAGTACCAGGTGATCAGGTTCCAGATGATCGCCCCGAAGATGCCGGCCAAGACCACCACCTGGGTGATGTTGTTGGCGTCGACGATCCCCTTGCCGATGGTCGCGGCAACCTTGGTGGAGATCATCGCCCCGACGAAGTTCAGCCCGGCCGCCATGAAGATGGCGGTCCTCACGGTGAGGGCCCGCGTGGAGACGCAGGTTGCGATGGCGTTGGCGGTATCGTGGAAGCCGTTGATGTAGTCGAACAACAAGGCCGCGCCGATGACCGCGACCAGCAGGACCAGGGTTACCTCAGGCATTTTTTACCACCACGCTTTCCAGGATGTTCGCGGCATCCTCGCACTTGTCCGTCGCAGTCTCGAGGGTCTCGTAGATCTCCTTCCACTTGATGAGCTGGATCGGATCCTTCTCCTCGGCGAAGAGACGGCTGATCGCCTCGCGGCAGACGCGGTCCGCCTCGTTCTCCAAGGCGTTGACCTCGATGCAGTAAGCGCTGATCGGCTCGAGTTTGCCGCCGAGCAGGGCGACCGTCTTGTCGATGGTCTGGCAGGATTTGAGGATGAGGAAGGCGAGTTCTTTCGACTCGGGAGTCGGCTTGGAGACGTTGTACATGACGAAGCGTTGCGCGGAGGCATCGATCAGGTCGAGGATGTCGTCAAGGGCCGAGGAGAGAGCGTAGATGTCCTCGCGGTCGAAGGGGGTGATGAAGCTCTTGTTCAGCTTCTTGATGATGTCGTGGGTGATGGTGTCGCCCTTGTGCTCGACCTCTTTGATCTTGCGCTGGCTGGCCACCGGATCGTCAAAGTTATCCAGCATGTCCTTAAGGAGTTGTGCCCCCTCGATGATGTTGTGAGACATATCCCTGAACATGGCGAAAAACTTTTCATCTTTCGGTATCAACCCAAACATTTAATCCTCCGATCAGTGTCGGCCCCAGGCCGAATCTAGTTGCAAACTGGGGAGATATAGCACATCCGCGACAAATATTAAACAATGAATTACGTAATGCAACCGCACTAATTAGCGACTCGGCGTTTACCATTGCGCGCCCAGAGGGACTGGCGCCACGCCGCCGCCTGTGTATTATTTATCCTTAATTTTTTAACACCGTGGTCCGGGAGGACACATGAGCGGCGGTATCAAGTCGTGGCCCGTGGCGGAACGTCCACGGGAAAAGCTGATGCGGAAAGGGGCCTCGGCCCTGTCCGAAGCCGAACTGCTCGCGCTGATCCTAGGGAGCGGGGACGCCGCAAGCGGCCGGAGTGCTATCGACCTCGGCCGCGAACTCATGCTCCAGTTCAAGTCGTTGCGTGCCCTGGCCGATGCCTCGTGCCTTGAGATCCAGCAGGTGAAGGGGATCGGCCCGGCCAAGGCCACCTGCATCCTCGCCGCCCTCGACCTATCCAGGCGCATCCGCGAAAAGGAGGGGCGCCCCATCGAGTCCTTCGTCCGCTTCACCTCCGCCTCCCAGGTCTTCGAACAGCTGAACCACGAGTTCCGGGACCGCCACACGGAACATTTCATGGTGCTCCTGCTCGACGGCAAAAACCGCATCATCACCCGTGCACAGATCTCGGAGGGATCGCTGAACCAAAGCATCGTGCACCCCCGCGAGGTGTTCAACGCGGCGGTGCGCCAGTCTGCGGCGGCGATGATCCTTCTGCACAACCACCCGACCGGCGACCCTACTCCCAGCCCCGAGGATCTCGAGGTTACCCGTCGTCTCTGCGAGGCGGGACAGCTAATGGGGATCCGCGTGCTCGACCACATCATCATCGGGGAAAACGAGTTCTACAGTTTTGCCGACCACGGGCAGCTCCAGTAGTGACACGGGAGGCTCCATGCTGGACACGGTCGCACTCTTTCAAGGCGGGTACTTCTTCATCACCGGGATATGGCCCATCTTCAGCATCCACAGCTTCATGGCGGTCACCGGCCCGAAGACGGACCTTTGGCTCGTGAAGACGGTCGGTCTCGTACTGGCGGTGATCGGACTCGCACTTCTCATCGCGGGGGCGCGCTCCGAAGTCGCTCTACCCGTGGTAGTTCTCGCCACCGGCAGCGCCGCTGCCCTTGCCGCAATCGACGTCGTCTATGCGATCAAAAAGGTTATAGCGCCGGTATATCTGCTGGACGCGGTGCTGGAAGCCGCCTTGATCGCATGGTGGAGCGTCGCGCTGTTCCTGTAGAGGCCGCAGCGAAGAGTCCACAGCACACAAAAAGGAGAAGACATGCGCAAATCCATCGTTACGCAGGAAAGCCCGGACGCCACCAGAAAGGGGATCAACTGGTTGGATATCGAGAGCATCGCGCGGGTCGAAATCACCTCGGAGGACCCGCTGCAGCCGATCGAGTCGGCGCTGCAGCCCATCGGTGCCCCCGGATGGTGTGCCGACGCATCAGGCCCCCAGCGGATCCGCGTGCTGTTCGACCACCCCCAGAGGATTTCCCGGGTCTACCTGCTCATCAGCGAGGAAGAGGTCGGCAGGACCCAAGAGTTCGTGTTGCGCTATGCGCAGGACGGAGGCGAGACCTTCCGCGAGATCGTGCGGCAGCAGTTCACCTTCGCCCCTCCCGGCACCACGGTCGAACAGGAGGAATACCAGGTGGAACTGGCCGGGGTGACGGCGCTCGAGCTGGAAATCGTTCCCGATCTTTCCGGAGGAACGGCGAAAGCTAAGCTTGGAAGGCTGCTCTTCGCCTGAAAGGCGGAATCCGGACAAAAAAAAAGCGCCGAAGCGAAAGGAGGACTCCACCGTCGGCGCAAAAGTTGGGTTTTGTTTGGTCGAACGGCTCGTTTCGCCCGCTCTTGCCTTCACTATTACAAGAGCGATGCCAACTGTATCGGCAGACAAAACTTTTCTAAACTGGTTGATTTATAAAGGAAAAGATCCAACGCGCACCGAGCTGCCCGCCAACAGGCAAAGTTCAACTTCTGCACAGTAAAGGTTGGGCGGCCCCGGCTATCCGCGCTAAGTAATCACAACTTATAGCCTTTGCAGTTTTTGAACAGCAGTTCAAAACTTGCACACTCAGTTGCACCACCTGGATCCCTCCTTTCAGGCCGGCTTCACTTTCATCTAACAGCTGGAAATAAAGGAGGCCACGTGATCGTACGTGGCCTCCTCGGTCAAACCTCTCTTTTTCGGCTCGGCTTGCCGCTACTTCTGCACCCAGCGGTCGTTTTGCAGCTGCACCCACCATCCGGGCTGGGCCGCCTCACGCTTCGTCTCGGCGAAGGTTGCCGCCGCTTTCCCCAATACCTGATTCATCGCCTCCTTGCTCTCCTTCTGCTTTTGCAGCTTGAGAATCGCCTTCGCCATGCTCGTCACGACGACCTTGCGGCTCTGGTTTTCCGAGGAGACCAGCGCCTCGTCCTGCGGGGCGAGCTTCCCTTTGGCCGAAGGAGGTATCACAACGAGACCCTGCTTGGAGAGGCCGACGGCGCCACTGGCAAAAAGCGTGTTCAGCCGCGGGAGCCGCTTGCTCATGTCGTCGTAGGCCTTCAGCACCTGTGGCATGCTCGAGAGCTCGACGGCCAGGGCATCGGCGTCGGCATCGGTGTCGGCCGCATAAGCCGCGGTGACCAGTGAGAAATCAAAGACCCGGCTCTGCGGCTTATCCTGCGGCGCGGCGGGCGGCACCCCGGGAGGAACTTTCTGGCTGCCGGGAGCCTCACCGGTTTTCAGCAGCATGTCGTCGAGGGACTTGTACGCCTCCTTGGCAGCCTTCTCCGGAAAATAGACGTTCACCGTGATCACCGCACACGCGGCAAGGAAAATACAGGAAACAGAGAACAGCAGCTTGATCAGTTTCGTTTTCATAAAGGCCTCCGGCGTTAGTATCGTCGTTCATGAATATAGCACAGCACCTTCACTCTTCCCACTTGAACTCAGGCGCCGCTTCCGGCGGTGGCGTTGCCGCGCCCTTTTTCTGCTCCGGCTCTCCGGTCGCCGGCTTGCCGCGCACCGCCGCCTCCCTGATCGACTCCAGGAGATGGCCGAGTCCTATGCGGTTCTGGGTCGGCGCTATGTTCACGTTCAGATCCTTCACACCGACTAAGTTGGTGTTGACGATCCTCAAGGTGTTGAAGGTGAGGTCCCCGTCCTGCAGGGTCGCCTTGATCTCCGCCGCGTCATACGGGCGATCGCGGCTTAAAAAGAACCCGCTCAGTTTCTGCTTCGCCAGCCGCTGCAGGAACTCCTTGCTGACCAGCATCTTCTCGTCCTTCCCTTCGCGCGCCCACAGTTCCACGAAACCCGCGGTGCCGTCGATGCCCCCCCCAGTGCCGCGGAAACTGATGACGCCGTCCACCTTCCCCGAGATGTACCCCTGGACACTCGGGATGCTGCCGCAGAGCTGCTTCAGGCTCACCCCGTTCACCAAGAGGTCGGCCCGATAGACCGCCTTAGTCCCCATGGCAAGATAGCCGGTCCCGAGGATGGCGCCCTTGTAAAGCGTCGCACGCACGGGGAGCACCTCCATCAGGCCGTTGGACGCACGCAACTGCAGGGCGAGCTTTTCGAGCTGCAGCGTTCCGTAGGATATGCGGTCGATGTTCAGCGCGTTGCCCCCCGCAGACATACCCTTGAGTTCTTCGAGAACGCGCCGGTAATTGCCACGGCTGAACTCCCTGCTGTCGCGGGGACGAGGTGCGGCCTTCGCCGAGAAATCCATGGAAACCGGGAGGGTTCCGGCGATGCCTGAAATAGTGAGCTTCTGGGAGGGAGAATCGATGCCACCGCCATGGACCTCGAGCCGTCCCTCGAGGAGCTGCCGTCCGCCCCGCAGCTCGAGCTTCCCGCCGCCCGAGAGCGTTCCCTTGAGGGTCGCCTCCTGCACCGCCTGCGGCATCAGGTTGACGGCGGTGTCGACGAGGGTGTCCACCGGGGTCTCGGGAAGGGAAAAGGCGATGGTGCCCTCCCTCCCCGGCGACGCGGCACGCGCCACCTCGCCCCGCACCCGCAGGGCGACCCCTTTTCCCGGAGAGAGGAGCCCCTCCCCTATGGAAAGCTTCCCGGCCGCGTAGCTCCCCGAGAGGAAAAGGGATCCGCCGGAAAAGGCGCGCTTGCCGTCCCTGGACGCCGAGAGGTTGCGTCCTTTGGCATCGAAACGGCAGTCGAGCCCACGTCTCCCCGCGTAGCTGCCGCTCGCGCGCAGGTCGAGCTCGCCGCCGGTGGGCCTTGTCCCCGCGTCTTGCTTCAGAAAACCGGCCGCTTGGGCTGCCGCAGCACCGGTAAGGGAGAGAGTGAACTGAGCGGTGTCCGGGGTGAAGGGGCGGAACCGCCCTAGTCCAGCGAACTTTCCTCCCAGGAGCGAACCGCTCACCTCCGCTCTCCCCCCTTCCCTGGAGAAGACCGCCTGCAAAGCGGGTGCGCCGATCCCTTTCCCGTTGAGCGAGACCGACCGGGTTGAGAGATGGGCTTTCCCTTCCAGCCACTGCTCCTCCCCGGAGCGCACCATCTGTCCGCTGAAGCGCCCCGCCACACCGGTTAATTCGAGATCTCCCCGCCGCAGCGCCCCACCTTCGAGCTCCCAGGCCAGTGGGATGCGTCCAGTTGCCCCCTTGGGAGGGAGCTCCCCGCTCAGACGTGCGATGGCAAGACGCGTGTCCCCCAGCCGTCCCTGCACCCCATCGAGGGTGAGCTTGGTACCGTCAACCCGGTAGGCGAGGCGCGCATCACCACCCTTGCCGTCCAGAGTGAGACCGGTAAGGCGTGCCTCACCGGAGGCTGCCAGCCGTCCAGAGTGGCGGCCTAACTGCGCGGTAACCGCACCGTCCCTGATGGCGGCTGGTGTCTTCCCTCTTTTTGCGGAGACGCCGGAGAGGAGCAGTCTTGCGGTGGCGGTGAAGTCGCTCCCTCCCTTACCGGTTGCGGCGAGCTTCCCGGAAAGAACTCCGGTACCGGCCTCGACGCCGTAGCGCTTCAACAACGGGTTGAGCGAGGAGACCTCTGCCTCGCCGATCTTCAGGGATACGGAGACGGGCTCAGGATGCGCGGCATCAAAGGAAAGATCGCCCGTTGCAGGGACACCCATCAGGCGCGCGCTAGCTTTGCTGCTTTCAAAGCGCACCGGCCTAAGCTGCGGGGAAAGGGCGAGATCGAAGGGGAGTTCGAGGGCGTCAACCAGGGCCGTGCCGGTTGCATGAGGCGCCGAGAGCCTCCCAGCCAGCGCAACGCCCCCTCCCTTGCGGGCGATGCTCGCCTTTCCCGAGAGTCCGCTCACCAAGGCCTCCCCTCCCCTGGCAACGCTCCCCTCCTCGAGGACAAGGACGCCTGTAGCACTTTCCACCCCGCGACGGGCACTCCCCTCTACACGCAACGATTCGCAGCGCAGTTGTCCGCCGTAGAGAAGGCCGCCGCGGGCCTTGTCCGCCAACAGGGCGTTCAAAAGGGCGAGATCGACGCGGTCCACGGCGAAGAGGAGGGCGAACTCACGCTCTTTTCTTACCCCGGACACGCTCCCTTCGCCGTGCAGTTGCGCCACGTTTTTAATCTCGAGAGTCGCGTCGGCGAGATCGGCACGGTCCTCCTCCAGGCCATAGGTCCCGGTGAAACTCAGGGAACCGGCCACGGGATAGCTGCCGCGGGCGGCGGGTAGCTGGATGTCGCGGAAACGGAAGGCGCCGGAGAAACGGAGTTCCCCTTTTGCGAGGACAGCGGCAACGGCGAGAGAGCCCCCCGCCTTCTGAAACGTTTCCGGGGTCTTCAGCTTGAAGAGAGCCGCGGCCCGCTGCAGGGAGAGGGTGGGGGCGCTCAGGGAGAGATCCAGGGCTGCCTCGTCCCCCGGACGTGCCGTTCCGCCCAAATGGTAGGAGTTACCTGCCGGGTCCTGGAAGACGAGGTCGAGCTGTGCGCTACGCGAGCCGCCGGTGGCGAGGTTGAAAAGCTTCAGGTTCATCCCCTTCACCCCCTCGCCCTGCACCGATAGCGACCCGTTCACCACCACGAGCTTCCCGATTACCGTCTCGGGCGCGGGGCGCGCAGGAGGCTTTCTCGCGGCAAGTCTTCGCTGTAGTTCCGAGAAGTTCCATGTCCCTGCCGGGTTCTTCTGCAGGTCGATGCTCCCCTTCTCGATGGAGATGAGTTCGAAGTTGCGGCGCCCCCGCAAGAGGTCGAACCATTTGGGCGTCACGGTAACCGAATCGGCGGCGGCGAGGTCGGGTCCGGCAAACCCCTTCGGGGAGTGCAAGCGGATCCCGCGCAGGACGACGCTGCGCCCCGAAAGCCCTACCTTCGCCACGGTGAATTCCTGCTGGAGTGTGGAGGTGATGAGCCGAGATACCTGACGGGCGGGAAGCGGGGTGGCTAGATAGATTTCCAGTGCGAGGAAGATAAGCAGAATAAGGGCGAGCAGCCCGGCAGCGCAAAAAGCTGCGAGCCTTCCCGGCCCTTCCAAAGTGAATTTTCTGCCGACGTCGTTGCCCATGTGACCCCTTTCTTCGCAGGGTGAACTTTACCTTGGATCGGCAAGATGGGCAAGGAGAGGCTTCAGGAGCGGGAGGAGGCTTTGAGAGGGGGATGGAAGACCGCACTCAAGCAGGCGACCGAACGAAAAAGGGGCGCCCGCTTTCCGGACGCCCCTTCCTTTTCCAACTATTCCTGTCGCTCTTAGGCCGGCAGTGCGGGGAGCTCGAGGCCGGCCATCTTCTGGACCATGCGCACGACCTGGCAGCTGTAGCCGAACTCGTTGTCGTACCAGACGTAGAGCACGCAGCGGTTGCCCTGCACGATGGTGGCGAGCGAGTCGACCACGCCTGCGTGACGCGAACCGACGAAGTCGCTGGAGACGACGTCCGGGGAGTTCGTGTAATCGATCTGGTTCTGCAGCGGCGAGTCGAGGGAGATGGCGCGCAGGTAGCTGTTCAGCGTCTCCACGTCGGTCTCCTCCTTGAGCTGCAGGTTGAGGATCGCCAGCGAGACGTTCGGGGTCGGGACGCGGATCGCGTTGCCGGTCAGCTTGCCGGTCAGCTCCGGAAGCACCTTGGCGACGGCCTTGGCTGCGCCGGTCTCGGTGATGACCATGTTGAGCGGGGCGCTCCGCCCGCGGCGGTCCGCCTTGTGGTAGTTGTCGATCAGGTTCTGGTCGTTGGTGTAGGAGTGGCAGGTTTCGACGTGACCGCTCACGATGCCGAACTTGTCGCTCACCGCCTTCAGCACGGGAACGATGGCGTTGGTGGTGCAGCTGGCCGCGGAGAAGATGGTCTCTTCCGGCACGATGAGCTCGTTGTTGATGCCGGACACCACGTTGGGGATGTCACCCTTGCCCGGCGCGGTGAGGAGCACCTGGGAGACGCCCGGCGCCTTCAGGTGACGGCCGAGGCCTTCGCGGTCGCGCCACTTGCCGGTGTTGTCGATGACGATGGCGTTGCGGATGCCGTACTGGGTGTAATCGACGGTTTCAGGGGCGTCTGAGTAGATGATGCGGATCATGTTGCCGTTGGCGATGATCGCGTTCTCTTCCTCGTCGATGGTGATGATGCCGTTGAACTGGCCGTGCACGGAGTCGCGGCGCAGCAGGCTCGCACGCTTCACGAGGTCGTCCGCCCCCCCTTTGCGCACCACGGCGGCGCGCAGGCGGAGCTTCTCGCCGCTACCGGATTTCTCCACGAGGATGCGGGCGAGCAGGCGGCCGATGCGGCCGAAGCCGTAGAGCACGATGTCCTGCGGCTCGTCCAGAATCGAGGTGCGGCCGGTGTTGACCGAGGCAAGCTCGCTCGCCACGAAATCGTCGACGGAGACCTTCCCCTGCAGCGACTGGTAGCGGACCGCCAGCCTGCCGAGGTCGATGCGCGCCGGCGCGATGTCCAGCTTGTTCACGGCCTCGAGAACGGGGAACGTCTCTTGGACGGTCAGCTCGCCGTCGAGGATCTGACGAGCGAAACGATGCGCCTTGAGGATCTCGATGGTCGGGCTGTTCACCAGCGAACGGCCGTACACGGTGGTGACGACGTTGTTGTCGCGGTAAAGATGACCGATGATCGGGAGCATGCGCTCGGCAAGCTCCTCATGACCCTGCCATTCCTTCAAATAAGCTTCCTGTTTCTCAATCTTCATAGTTCGTCCCTTCGCGGAAGATAATGCCGGGGAAGTTCCGAGAGGCTCCCGGCGCAAAACTCAGTGTCACAGGGCCGACGCACTACTGTCAACTGCCACCAGGGGCATCGCCTAAGTACACTGAATCACTTCGCGGTTGACAGAACGACAGGAGCTGGAACGGCCAAAACTCCCGCATACTACAGCATTTTCGTGATGTAAACAATTGAAAGTTCAGAGGGATATTTAAGTAGTGTTTTTGTTAATTATCCATGGCACATTTTAATCACGCTATGATCACAACGGCATCCTTCGCGCCGCGCTAATCTTTGCACTTGCCGCCTCTGTCGTGCTATCCTTTCGCCTTGTGCCGGTCACCCGCCCCCCGCCGGCTCATCCGATTGCCGGCAGGCTCGGCGCGCCCCGCTACGGCCACGGCCGATCGGCCAAAATTCATCGACCCGGAAAACGCAATGAGAACCATCGTACTGCTGATCCTTTCCAACGTGTTCATGACCTTCGCCTGGTACGCCCACCTGAAGGACCTGCGCGGCGCGCCGGTCTACGTCGCCATCCTCGCCAGTTGGGGCATCGCCCTTTTCGAGTACATGCTGCAGGTCCCCGCGAACCGCGCCGGGTTCGGAACCTTTAGCCTGGGACAATTAAAGATAATGCAGGAAGTCATCACCCTGTCCGTCTTCGTCCCGTTCGCCGTCTTCTACATGGGGCAGCCGCTCAAACTTGACTACCTCTGGGCCGGGCTCTGCATGGCCGGGGCGGTCTTCTTCATCTTCCGCGGGTAAAAAAAGGAGCAAACGATGATCTGCGTACTGGCTTCGATTCGAGTCAAGGAGGGGGCGCGTGAGGCTTTCCTCAAAATCTTCAACGAGAACGTCCCCAAGGTGAAGGGTGAGGCGGGATGCATCGAGTATTTCCCCGCCCTCGACGTCGACGCCGCTCTTCCCGTACAGGTGCGCGACGAAAAGGTGGTGACCATCATCGAGAAGTGGCAGAGCGTTGAGGCGCTGCATGCGCACCTCGCCTCGCCGCACATGCTCGATTACAAGGAACGGGTACGTGACCTCGTGGAAGAGGTGACCCTCAAGGTGCTGCAGCCGGCTTAGAAGAGGGATCGGGTATGGCGGCAAAGGGAAGAAGTGCGAAGGGGCGCGGACTGCGGGTGGTGGCGGTCTTCGAGGCCCTGAAGGGGGCGGCGGTCCTTCTTGCGGGATGCGGGGTACTGACGCTGGTCCACAAGGACCTGCACCATATTGCGGTGCGGCTCGTGCAGCTTTTGCACATGAACCCGGCGCGGCACTACCCGAGCATCTTCATCGACGCTGCAAATCGCGTCACCGACTTTCAGCTCTGGATGCTCGCGCTCTCCGCGCTCGCCTACTCCGCGGTACGCCTCATCGAGGCGTACGGGCTGTGGCACGAGAGGAGATGGGCGGAATGGTTCGGTTTTCTCTCCGGAGCGGTTTACCTGCCCGTCGAGATGTTCGAGATCTTCCGCAAGCCCGACGCCCTGCGTGTCGCGGTATTCCTGGTCAACCTGGGTGTCGTCGGCTACCTCGCCTCCGCCCTCAAACGCTCGCGAAGCTCCCGCCGCGGCTAACCGAGGTACGGGCGCAAAACCTCGAGAGAACGCTCCAGATGCGGCTTGCTGTGCGACTCTATGGTGAATGCGGCGTCCGGCGCGTACCTTTCCATCAGGCGGAAGAACAGTCCGAAATCGACGGCCCCCTCTCCCGGAGGTGCATGGTCGTCCTTCGTCCCGCCGTTGTCATGGATGTGCACTTCCTTGATCCGAGCGCCCAGCGCCTCGAACCACCTCTCCATGGAAACCTGCTTGAAAAGGTTCCAGTGCCCCACGTCGAAGCAGTGCCCGAAAGACTCATCCTCCACCGCCTCGAAGAGCGCCTGCAGCGTTGACGGCTCTTCCTCGAAGATATTCTCCACCGCGACCGCCGTGCCGATCGCCCTGGTCCGCTGTAACACGCTTTGCCATGCCGCGACGCTCAACTCAAGCCACGCCCCCCTCGCCTCTCCGTAACGCCAGCGGTCGAAGCCCGGGTGGAACACCATGACCTCGGGGCGCAGGATCTCGGCGGCATCGAGCACCTGCCGGAAACGGTGCATGGTGGCGTCGCGCAGCAGTCGCTCCAGCGAGCCCGGGTTCAGGTCCATGAACGGCGCGTGGATGGTGCAGGAAAGCCCTTCCCCCTGAAGCGTCCGCGCGGTCTCCGCGAGATGGGCTGGGGTTGCCGCGTCGAGCGCGTCGGCGGAGAGATAAATCTCCGGATTCAGACGGCGCTCCATGACAAAGGGGAGATGCTCCCGGATCTGGGCGTACGGTACGTGGGCGAAGACTCTTTTATTCATCCTTCTTCCTGTGTTTCTTGATCAATTCCTCGGCGCAGTCGTCGCAGCGCACCAACTGGTCCAGTTTCAGTATCGCCGCAGGTTCCCCCAGCACGATCAGCGTGTCATGCGCCTCTATTTTCGTGTGCGACTCCGGGTTGAAGACCATCCTGCCGCTTTGCTTCTTCACCCCGACGATGATGACGCCGGTCTCCTTGCGGAAGCCGGAACTTGCCAGGGTCTCCCCGATGAAACCGGAATGCATCGGGATCAGGATCTCCTCCATCTGCAATTCGAGATGCTCCCGTCCGGTGGCGATTTCGATGAAGTCGACCACCGTCGGCCGCAGGATCGCCTGCGCCATCCTTGAGCCGCCGATCAGGTAGGGGGAAACGACCTTGTTCGCCCCGGCGCGCTTCAGCTTGATCTCCGACCCCTCCTCGCCGGCCCGGGCGAGGATGAAGAGATCCGGGTTGAGGCCGCGCGCGGTGAGCGTGATGTACACGTTCTCGGTATCGGAGGTGACCACCGAGATGAGCCCCCTCGCCTTCCGTATCCCCGCCTTCAGGAGCACGTCGTCGATGGTCGCGTCGCCCGGCAGGAACAGGTAGCCGTTGCCGTCCTTCTCCATCTGGGCGATCATGTCGATGTCCTTTTCCACCACCACGAAGGGAAGCGGTTTGGCTGCGAATTCCTTGCAGATGAGGGAGCCGATGCGCCCGAACCCGCAGATGATGTAGTGCCCGTCGAGGGCCGCTATCGCCTTTTCCACTTTTTTCCTCCCGAGGATCCTCTGGAACTGCCCCTCGAACATGATCTGGGCGAGGCTGCCCACGATGTAGCCGATGACGCCGACCCCGAAGAAAATCAGCATCATGGTGAACATCTTCCCCACGTGGCTCAGGTCGTGGACCTCCCGGAAGCCGACCGTGCCGAGGGTGATCACCGTCATGTACAGGGCGTCCAAGAGACTCCACCCTTCCAGCGTCATGTACCCGCTGGTCCCGACGGTAAGGAGGAGCAGCAACACCCCTATGGAAATTTTGAAATGCCGGACTGGATCCATTTTCGAAACTCCCTCAGCGTCGCAACATACAGACCATGCGGTGACATTTCAAGCAATTTCATGTGCATCCCCCCTGAATTGCAAAGGGAAATGCTTGACAATCTTTGGATACTGTATACAATACGGCGATCATTCAAGGGGGCCGCATGAAGAAGAGCGTAGAAAAGCACCTTACCCTTAGAGAACGCATACTTGAGACCATCCGCGATGCCATCATGTCTGGCGCTCTCAAGCCTGGAGAAAAGGTTGCCGAACCCGAACTTGCCGCCCGCTTCGGAATCAGCCGCACGCCGATCCGGGAAGCCTTCCGCCAGTTGGAATCCGAAGGATATCTTTCCGTCATCCCGCGCAAGGGAGCGCTGGTCGCCAGCTTCTCCGCGAAGGACGTCGAAGAGTTCTACGCCATAAAGAGCATTTTGGAAGGTTACGCCGCCCGCAAGGCCTGCGCGCAGCTCAGCACGCGCGAGATAAACAAGCTTGAGGCGATAAACGAGAAGCTGCGGGAGATCGCCGAGGAAGGCGACGTGCGCCACTTCTTCAAGGTGCACAACAGTTTTCACGAGCTCTTCATCAAGGGAGCGGGCAACGAAAAGCTGCACGACATGATCTCCCAGCTGCTGAAGAAGTTTCAGCGTCTGCGCATGGCGTCGCTTATGAAGCCCGGGAGGATGCAGCTCTCGGTGGAGGAGCACGAGAAGATCATCGAGGCGTTCCGCAAGCGCGATCCGGTGATGGCCGAGATGCTCGTGCAGAAAAACGCCGAGTACGGCGGCAAGGTCCTCATAGAGGAGGAAGACTCCCCCGAGATGTGGACCACCAAAGGACTCGACCTCTAATCCAGCCTACCAACCCGCGGCGCCCTTAAGCCCCGCGGGTTTTCTTTTACCCAGTACAGGAGCCAAGGCTCCGCCGTCACGCTCTCACCGCTAATCTCTCGCCTCATCCCTCAATCCCAAGGTCAATTGGTTCATTCCCCTCCAAACCAGTGGATTTTCTTTGCCTCATTCATCACTTTGAGTTAAATTAGCCCGTTGCCATTTCAATGAGTGGAGGGGCTTTGTGCAGCAGCTGAAATTGATCCCTAAAGTGGACCGGGTTCTCGAATGGGAGGACGTGCGCCGGCTTCTCTCCGAACAGCCGAGGGAACTCGTGCTGAAGGCGGTACGCCAGGTGCTGGATCTGCTTCGTGCCGGGGCCCGTGCCGGTTCCCTCGACGATGCGGCCTTCGCCGAGAAAGCGCTCTGCACTGCGGTTTCGCGCGAGCTGCGCCTTCTGACCCGCCCGAGCCTGCGGCGGGTCATCAACGGCTCCGGCATCGTCATCCACACGAACCTCGGACGCTCCATCCTCCCCGAGGCCGCCCGCGACGCCCTCAACACCATCGCCTTTTCTTACTCGAACCTCGAATTCGACCTCGACGAGGGGGTGCGGGGGAGCCGCTACAGCCACGTCGAGGCCCTCTTGTGCGAGCTGACCGGTGCCGAGGCCGCCATCGTGGTGAACAACAACGCGGCGGCGGTGCTGCTGACCTTGAGCGCCATGGCGGCAGGACGCGAGGCGGTGGTCTCCCGCGGAGAACTCGTCGAGATCGGCGGCTCGTTCCGGATCCCCGAGGTGATGAGGCTTTCCGGCGTCACGCTCAGGGAAGTCGGTACCACCAACCGGACCCACCCGAAGGACTACCAGAACGCGGTGAACGAGAACACCGCGGTCTTTCTGAAAGTACACTGCAGCAACTTCGCGGTTCTTGGCTTCACCAAAGAGGTAACCGCGGAGGAGATGGTGGAACTCGGCAAGCAGGCCGGGGTCCCGGTCCTGGCCGACATGGGTAGCGGGAACCTGGTCGACCTCTCCGGGAAACTCCCCTGCCCCGAACCGACAGTGCAGGACTTCGTGCGCGCCGGTGTCGACGTCATCACCTTCAGCGGCGACAAGCTCCTGGGCGGGCCGCAGGCGGGCATCATCGTCGGCAAGAAGCACTTCATCGAGGCGATGAAGAAGCACCAGCTCCTGCGCGCGCTCAGGATGGACAAGCTGACGCTCGCAAGCCTCGAAGCGACCCTCGCGCTGTACCGCGACGAAATAGTGGCCTTCAAGAAGGTGCCGACGCTGCGCATGCTGACAGCCTCGCTCCCCGAGCTCACCGCCCGCGCCAGAAAGATCGCGGGGCAGTTGCGCCGCCGCACGCCGGACGCAGTCAGCTACAAGCTGACCGACGGCTTCTCGCAGGCCGGTGGCGGCACGCTGCCGCTTCTGAACCTCCCCACCATGCTCATCGAGGTCGCCGTAGAGGGGCTTTCCCCGAACGACATCGAATCAAGGCTCAGGGGGATGGAGATTCCGGTCATCGGCCGGATCAGCAAGAACGCCTTCCTGCTCGATCCGCGCACCCTACAGGACGACGACCTGCCGGACCTGGCCGCCGCCCTAACCGCCTTGGTCGGCTAGGCGGCGCTCCACTTCTCCAGGTGGCGTGTCTGCACTTACTTTGGTGATATTTAACTGGTTTTTTCACAGCCAAACTGTATAATTCGGCGCTTTCCCTCCCGGGAAGCCGCTCTCACAATCGAGGTTATTTTTGACCAGGGTTTTCGCGCTTATTCCAGCCGCGGGCATGGGAAAGAGGATGGGGGCGGGGTACAACAAGCAGTACCTCGCGCTCGACGGCATGCCGATCGTCGCGCACACCGTGCGGGTCTTCCAGGAGGCCGCATGCATCGACGCCATCTACCTCGTCTCGCCCGAGCAGGAGATCCCATTTTGCCGCAGCGAGGTGGTCGAGCGCTACGGCTTCACGAAGGTGCGCGCCATCGTGCCGGGAGGCGCCGAGCGGCAACACTCGGTCCATAACGGGCTGCGCGCCATCGAGGGAATCGCTGCGGACGACCTGGTGCTGATCCACGACGGGGTGCGCCCCTTCGTCACCGCCGCCATGCTCGAAGAGTCCGTTGCCGCCGCGCAAGCTTCCGGCGCCGCCATCGTCGCGGTCCCGGTCAAGGACACGGTGAAAGTGGTCCGCGAGGGGGTCATCGCCGAGACGCCGCCGCGTGAACAGCTCTGGCTGGCGCAGACGCCACAGGCGTTTCGCTACGGCCTGATCGGCGCCGCCCACGACGAGGCCGCCGCCGATGGTTTTCTCGGGACCGACGACGCCTCGCTCATGGAGCGCCAGGGAAAACCGGTGCAGGTCGTGAGAGGCGACTACACGAACATAAAGATCACGACTCCCGAGGACATGATCCTCGCCGAGGCTTTTTTGAAGGAGAAGAAGTGAAATGATGCGCATCGGGCACGGCTATGACGTACACAGACTGGTGGAGGGGCGCAAACTGATCCTCGGCGGGGTGGACGTCCCCTACGTGAAGGGGCTTCTCGGGCATTCCGATGCCGACGTGCTCCTGCACGCCATCTCCGACGCCATCCTGGGCGCCATCGGCGAAGGGGACATCGGCAAGCACTTCCCCGACACCGACCCGGCCTACAAAGGGGCGGACAGCCTGAAGCTTCTGCGCCACGTCATGGATCTCGCGGAAAGCAAGGGGTACAGGGTCGGCAACGTCGACGCCACAGTGGTCGCGCAGCGCCCGAAACTCGCCCCCTTCATCGCGCAGATGAGAAGCAACATCGCGGCGACGCTCGGCACCGAGGAAGACCGGGTGAACGTCAAGGCGACCACCACCGAGGAACTCGGCTTCGCCGGAAGAGGCGACGGCATCGCCGCTTACTCAGTGGCGCTTTTGGAAAAGAAGTAAAAATATTCAACTCTACGCATGCCGGCCGCACCGGCAGCGGACAGGACAACACATATGACAACAGAAGAAACACCAGTAGTCGAGAAAGCGGCCAATTTCATCCGCAACATCGTCACCGAAGATCTAAAAAACGGCAAGCACAAGAGCATCGTGACCCGCTTCCCGCCGGAGCCGAACGGTTACCTGCACATCGGCCACGCGAAATCCATCTGCCTCAACTTCGGCCTTGCCCGCGACTTCGGCGGCCGTTGCCACCTGCGCTTCGACGACACGAACCCTGCGAAAGAAGACATCGAGTACGAGGACTCCATCAAGGAGAACGTGAAGTGGCTCGGTTTTGACTGGGGCGAGCACATGTACTACGCCTCGGACTACTTCGAGAAGTTCTACCAGTACGCCCGGGTCCTCATCGAGAAGGGGCTCGCCTACGTGGACAGCAGCAGCGCAGACGAGATCCGCGCCATGCGCGGCACCCTGAACGAGCCGGGCAAGGAGAGCCCGTACCGCAGTCGCAGCGTCGCCGAGAACCTCGACCTCTTCGCCCGCATGCGCGCCGGCGAATTCGAGGACGGGAGCCAGGTGCTCCGCCTGAAGATCGACATGGCCTCCCCGAACATCAACCTGCGCGACCCGGTCATCTACCGCATCAAGAAGGTCGATCACCACAGGACCGGCGACGCCTGGTGCATCTACCCGATGTACGACTACGCGCACTGCATCTCGGACGCCATCGAGGGGATCACGCACTCCATCTGCACCCTGGAGTTCGAGGATCACCGCCCGCTTTACGACTGGGTACTCGACCAACTCCCGGTGCCGAGCCATCCGCAGCAGATCGAGTTCTCCCGCCTGAACCTGAACTACACGGTGATGAGCAAGAGAAAGCTCCTCGAACTGGTGCAGGAGAAACTCGTGGACGGCTGGGACGACCCGCGCATGCCGACCCTGGTCGGGATCAGGCGCCGCGGCTTCACCCCGGAGTCGATCCGCGCCTTCTGCGAGACCATCGGCGTAGGCAAGAGCGACAGCCTCATCGACATGAGCATCCTCGAGGACGCGGTGCGCGAGGACCTGAACGTCCGCGCCCCGCGCGCCATGTCGGTGCTGCGTCCCCTGAAGGTGGTCATCGAGGGGTACCCGGAGGGTGAGAGCGAAGAATTCGAGGCGGCGAACCACCCGAACAACCCGGAGATGGGAACCCGCATGGTCCCCTTCAGCGGCACGGTCTACATCGAGCGCGACGATTTCCAGGAGGAGCCGGTCAAAGGGTTCTTCCGGATGGCGCCGGGCAAGGAGGTACGCCTGCGCTACGCCTACATCGTGAAGTGCGAGTCGGTGGTGAAGGACGAAAACGGCGAGATCGTCGAGGTCCGCTGCAGCTACGACCCGGCCTCCCGCGGGGGGAGCGCGCCGGACGGCAGAAAGATCAAGGGAACCATCCACTGGGTGAGTGCTGATCACGCCGTCGACGCCGAAGTCCGCCTCTATGACCGCCTGTTCAGCACGCCGAACCCCGGCGGCAAGAACGAGCCCGACTACCGCACCTCGCTGAACCCGAAGTCCATCGAAGTGCTGAAGGGTTGCAAGCTCGAGCCGTCCCTCGCCTCGGCGACCATCGAAGACCGCTTCCAGTTCGAGAGGCTGGGATACTTCTGCCCCGACATGAAGGACTCCCGTCCCGAGGCGCTGGTCTTCAACAGGACCGCCACCTTAAGGGACTCCTGGAGCGAGCAGAAGCGCTAACGACCATACTCCCCTCCCCCTTAGGGAGAGGGTTTAAAAGCAAGACCAGATATGGCCCCAGGGGCTTATTACTTTTAAAAGAGGAACCGACACATGCCTTTACGCGTCTACAACACCCTTACCGGCAGCAAGGAAGAGTTCGTACCGATCACCCCCGGCAAGGTCGGCATGTATGTCTGCGGCGTAACGGTTTACGATCACTGCCACATCGGGCACGCGCGCGCCAACGTGGTCTTCGACATGATCTACCGGTACCTGCAGGCGAAGGGGCTCGAGGTCACCTACGTCCGTAACTACACCGACATCGACGACAAGATCATCAACCGCGCCAACCGCGACGGCGTCCCCTACAACGAGATCTCCGAGCGCTTCATCGAGGAGTTCGACAAGGACATGGCGCGGCTCATGCTGCAGCTTCCGACCTTCCAGCCGAAGGCTACCGAGCACATCCCCGAGATCATCGCGCTCGTCGAGCGCCTCATCGAGAAAGGTTACGCCTACCAGTCCGGCGGCGACGTCTTCTTCCGCGTCGAGCGCTTCGAGGGATACCTGAAGCTTTCCAAGAGGAACCTCGAGGACATGCAAGCCGGCGCCAGGATCGAGGTGGACGACAAGAAGGAAAACCCGATGGACTTCGCCCTCTGGAAGGGTGCTAAACCGGGCGAGCCGTACTGGGAGTCGCCGTGGGGACAGGGACGTCCGGGGTGGCACATCGAGTGCTCCGCGATGAGCTCCAAGTTCCTAGGTGACACCTTCGACATCCACGGCGGCGGCAAAGACCTCGTCTTCCCGCACCACGAGAACGAGATCGCCCAGTCCGAGGCCGCCTCCGGCAAGCCCTTCGTGAAGTACTGGCTGCACAACGGCTTCGTGAACATCAACTCGGAGAAGATGTCCAAGTCGCTCGGGAACTTCTTCACCATCAAGCAGGTCCTCGAGCGCTACGACGCCGAGGTGCTCCGCTTCTTCCTCCTCTCCGCGCACTACCGCTCGCCGATCGACTTTTCTGACCAGAACCTCAAAGAGGCGGAACTCGGCCTGGAGAGGATCTACAAGGCGTTGGCCGGCATCGATGAACGCCTCGCCGCAGGCACCGACCACGCCCCCACGGCGGAGAGCGCCGAGCTCGAGGAAAAGTGCGGCACGATCGCGGCGCGCTTCACCGAGGCGATGGACGACGACTTCAACACCGCGATGGCGCTCGGCCACATCTTCGACCTGGTGCGCAGCGTGAACCGAGCCCTCCCCGTCGCGCCGCTCGCGCTTCTTGCGCGCGTGAAGGAAGAGATTGGCAAGATAGCCGTTACGCTCGGCGTGTGCGACTCGGTTCCCGCGGAATTCATGCAGCGGATGAAGGACCGCAAGACATCGGAGATGGAGATCCCGGTCGAGGAGATCGAGGCGCTCATCGCCGAGCGCGCCGAGGCGAGGAAGGCTAAGAACTTCAAGCGCAGCGACGAGATCAGGGACATGCTGCTGGAAAAGGACATCGTCCTTCTGGATAGCCCGCAGGGGACCACCTGGAAGGTGAAATAGGAGACGGGGGTGCCGCTCTTGCGGCGGCACTGACGCTGGAATAAAAAAAGGCCGCTTTCGCGGCCGTTTTTTATGGTACGGGTAGAGTTTCGAGGCGGCCTAAGCCGCCTTCTGGCCCATTTCAACACTCCTGGCCTTTACCAGTTCCATCGCTTCCCTCATGATTTCGGAAACGCTCTTCTTGGTGGTATCCATGATCATCTCAAGGGTCTCGCGCTCTGCGTCGCTGATCCTCATGGAAATAACGTTGTACCTAGGGTTCTCTCTCATTCTGCCCATCTTGTATTCTCCTTGTTCTGGTTAGTGCTCAAATTTGGTGACACGATGTCTACACTATTGCTACATGCGTGCCAATGCGAAAAAAAAGCACCCTGCCAGCCTAAGTCATTGTTTTCACGTATACTGAATTTTTAGAATTAGAGTCTTGTTATGTTCCAGTGTATACAAAGTGCGCCAATTTTGGCACACGCTGCGTAATTGTGCCCATTTGTATCATTTTGACCACCGGCGCAACGGCTCCCGAGCGTTAAATCACTCCTCTTCGCCCTCTCTGGCGCGAATGGTGCGTCCTTTCAACCCGTGCTTGGCCAAAAGACGATAAAAGGTGCGTCTCGGGATGTTGGCAAGTTGTGCCGCTTTTGACACATTGCCACCCGCGTCCGCCAGATAGCGCTGGATCAGCTTCTTCTCGACGCGTAGCACGTGCGGCTCGCGCTCCTTCTTGAAGGAACGGAGGTCGATGACATCCTCACCCTCGTCGGCGTAGCTTTCCGCGAAGGCAAGGGGAAGGTTCCCGAGCTTTACGATGTCGTCGTGGGTCAGCACCGCGGCACGTTCGATGACGTTCTGCATCTCGCGGATGTTACCCGGCCAGGGGTACTTCACCATGGCGTTGATGGCGCGTTCCTCGATGCCGATGATGTGCTTGTTCAGCTTGTTGCGGGCCTTCTCCAGGAAGTGGTGCGCAAGCTGCGGAATCGACTCCACCCGCTCCCGCAGGGGGGGCATGGTGATGGAGAAAACGTTCAGACGGTAGTAGAGGTCCTCGCGGAACCAACCGTCGCGCACGCCGTCCTCAAGGGACTTGTTGGTCGCGGCGATGAGACGGACGTCCACACGGCGTGCCACGGTCCCACCGACCGGCCGCACCTCCCCCAGGTCAAGCACGCGCAAGAGCTCCGCCTGCAGTTTCGGGGTGATATCGCCGATTTCGTCCAGGAAGATGGTGCCGCCGTCGGCGGCCTCGAAAAGGCCCTTCTTCTCGGTTATCGCGCCGGTGAAGGAGCCTTTCTTGTGACCGAAGAGCTCGCTCTCGAGGAGCGAGTCGGTAATGGTGGTGCAGTTCACGGTAACGAGCGGCTTGTCGTTTCGCTTGCTGTAGCGATGAATCGCACGCGCCGCGAGCTCCTTGCCGGTACCGGACTCGCCCCTGATGAGCACCGTCGTCGGGGTCGGTCCAACCTGCTTGATCTGGTCCAGCGCATCCAGGGTCTGGCTGTCGCTCCCCACGATGAACTCGTCACCGTACTCGCGGTCCAGCTCCCTCTTGGCAAGCTCGTACTTCTGGATCAGGCGCCCGCGCTCCTCCTCGAGCTGCTGCAGGTTGTGCGGCAGGCACATCTCAAGGTCCGCCAGCCCCTGGAAGACAGCGACGGCGTACTCGCGGCAGGTCCGGTAACCGCAGGTGCGGCAATTAAGCTCGTCCTTCTGGGTGAACTTGTTGGTCGCCTGCAGGATCTTCTTCACGTCCCCACCCTTGGGTATGGGGAGCTTCGCGTACTTGTCCGAGAAGGTGCGGGAAAAATCGATCTGCCAATCCTTTTGGTAATGCGGCGCCATCCGGTAAGGGATCTCCCGGCGGAAATGGGATATCACCATGTTGCGCCTGGAGAACTCGGTGAGCTCCCTGTTGCGCCCCGGGCCGCCGATGCAGCCGTCGTAGCAAAAGCGCAGATCGACGAGCTTCGGGCTGATGCGCCCTGCGGCCAAGTCCTTGATGATCCCCATGACGTTCACTTCCCCCTCGGCGGTCACGATATCGGTATCGAGCGGGTCCGGGTTGATGCCGAAGGCCTGGAAGGACCCCTGGGAAAGCGAGAAGACGCGCCCCATGTGCGGCTCGCGCCCGTCGTAAGGCTCCTCCTCCAGAGCGGTGAGGTCGATGCCGCGTTCCTTGAAGATCGACTCCAACTCCCGGTAGGTCAAAAGGACGTCCACCGCCCCCCTGGTCTGCTCAGCCTGCACCTCGAACTTGCCGGCGATGCAGGAACTGATGTAGATGACCTTCACGTGGTCGCCGAGGACGTGCTTCAGGTAGCGTCCCATGGCAACCATGTGGGTCACCACCCCGACCATGTTCTCGATAAGCTGCGGGTAGTGGCGCTCGACCAGGTCGACGACGGCCGGGCAGTGCGAGGAGATGAGCGGCAGGTTCGTGTTGTTGATCGCGCTCTTGTACTCGTCCGCGATGAGCTCCACCCCGCTCGCGCCCTCGTGCACCTCGGCAAAACCAAGCTGACGCAGACCGGCGGAGAGTTGGCCTGGGGAGCAGTAGTGGAAGAAGGCCGGAAAGGAGCAGCCTAAAACGGCGATGACCGGCTCGCCGGAGGTGAGCAGTGCCTCGGTGACGGTGACGTTGTCGGCGATGACCTTGGCGTGCTGGGGGCAGTTGCTCAGGCAGTTGCCGCAACCGATGCAACGTTCCGGGATGATCTCGGTGTAGCTCTTCTCCACCTTGATCGCTTTGACCGGGCAGCTGCGCACGCAGGAGTAACATTTACGGCACTGGTCGGTAATGGTGACTATCGGGTACATCTTTCCTCGCTGGACAATGAAATTGCAGGACGAACGGATTGTATAGGATTCGCGAAAAGTGTGCAACAGTTGGCACACTCGAAGAGACGGGATTTCGGGCAAAAAAAACCCTAGCGACTAGGAGGGCAAGTCAGCTAGGGGAAGGGGGATCCTACGATCCCCCGCAACTCTTATCTATGTCCCCATTATACTTGTCCCGTTTTCGGACTGCAACAGCTTAAGTGTATTTAATCAAAGGATTATATTTATCATCAATCTCATGAGGTTGCACCATGTCGGCATTCATCAGAATTACCGACCGGTTAGCGCGTTGCGCATGCCGCGGGTTGTGTGGTATAAATTCCCCCGCACGCACCGCAGTAAATCATCAAAGTTCTCGAGGAGCCGCCCATGTCGCGCCATATGAAATACGGGAAGTTGCTGGTCGCATTGATCATGGTCCTTCTGCCGCTGCACCTGTTGGCAGCCCCCCTGCCGCAAATCACCTCCCTCCCGGAAGGGGAGCGCTGGTTTGCCATCATCATGGGGGACGAGCAGGTCGGCTTCGGCCAAACCACCGTGACCCGTACTGCTGAGGGGTACCAGATCGCCTCGCGCGGCAGCGTGAAGATGAAGGTGATGGGCTTCTCCAGGGAAGCAAGCTCCACCGAGACCTATCAGGTGGCCCCGGACCTGGCACTGCGCTCCTTCCAGGCGGAAACCCGCATCGACGGCAGCCCCTCGGCGGTGAGCGGCGAAGTTACGCGCAAGGGAATCAGCGTCGTGACCCGCTCCGGCAACGGCAGGAAGGAGCATACCCTCAAGGTGAAAGGCGTCGTCTACCCGCCGCACGCACTGAACCTCTACCCGCTCATGCATGGGGCGGTGCCCGGTAAGACCTACAAGATCCAGTACCTCGACGTAGAGGCGGTGAAGGTCAAGCAAGCGAAGGTCGAAGTGGTCGGGCAGGAAACCCTGGACGGAAAGGCCGTGGTGCACCTCAGGAACAACCTTTACCCCATGGTGGACAACGACATCTGGATCGATTTGAAGGGGAACGTCCTGAAGGAATCGGTGCGGGACGGGCTCGTGGTCACGCTCGCCCGGGACGAGGCGACAGCGAGGGCCGAACTCGCCGAAGCTGCCATGGCGAAGAAAGACCTCGTCCTCGACCTGAGCCTGATACGGGTAACTCCCCCGATCGAGCATCCGGAGCGGCTGCAGAAGCTGGTCGTCCGCATGACCGGCATCCCGGCTGAGCAGCCACTCTTGCAGGGGGTGAGGCAGAAGGCGGAACGGATGCCCGACGGCGGCGTCGTCTTCACCCTGCCGAACCCGGCCCCTGCAGCTGCTGCACCTCCTGCCGAGACGGACGTGCAGCCGGGAGAGCGGACGCCCAGCGACAATCCCGAAATCATCGCCCGCGCGAAGACCATCGTCGGTGACGAGAAGGATCCCGCAAAGAAGGCGGCCCGTTTGGCCGCTTGGGTCGCCGCGGAGATCAAGCCCGATGTAACCGACGCGCAATCACCACTGGAAATCCTGCAAAAGGGACGCGGCAACTGCCAAAGCCATGCACGTCTCTACACCTCGCTCGCCCGCGCCGCAGGCATACCTACCCGCTTCGTCTCCGGTCTCGTCTACCAGGGGGACGGCTTCCTCTACCACAGCTGGGCTGAAAGCTATTTGAACGGCACCTGGGTGCCGATCGACCCGACTTTCAACGAAGTGCCGGCCGGCCTCACGCACATAAAGCTGATTGAAGGAGATTCCGTGGACGAGATGGGGAGCGTCGCCGGCATGATAGGCAGGACGCACGCCACAGTATTGGAAAAGCGCTACTGATAAAGAAAGCGGATGTGGATTGGTGGAGGTTAGCTCTCGGAACGGGGCCGCTGCATCGCCTCCACCATCTCGCGGCGCGCTTCGCCGATGGTGAGGGGTAGCCTGCTGAAGGAGAATCCGTCTTCGTGCTTCAACTGGTAAATGAGCTCGGCGATGTGGGGCAGGCGCAACTTCACGTTGGCAAGCTCCTCTGGAGCGGTAAAGACCTCCTCCGGAGCGCCGCCGCGGACCAGACGCCCGCGACTTAAGATGTGCAGCTGATGTAGGAAGATCGGCACGAGATCGACGCTGTGCGTCGCCATGACGATGGTCACCCCCTGGTCCCGGTTCAGCCGGGTCAGGAGTTCCATCATCCGGTACTCCCCCATCGGATCGAGCCCTGCGGTAGGTTCGTCCAGGAGCAGGATCTCGTGCCCCATGGCCAGAAGTCCCGCGATGCAGACGCGCTTTTTCTGCCCGTAGCTCAGGTTGTGGATCCCTTTGCCGGCGAACTCAGCCATGTCGACGCTGGCGAGCGCGGCCTCCACGCGAGTTTTCACCTCCGCCTCGCCGCACCCCATGTTGCGCGGCCCAAAAGCGGCGTCCTCGAAGACGGTGGTGGCGAAGAGCTGGTCGTCCGGATTCTGGAACACGAGTCCCACCTTGCGGTAGATGTCGCGCGGATGCAGCTTCAGCACGTTTTCCCCGTCGAGCAGCACCTCGCCTTTGTACCCCTTGATCAGGCCGTCCATGACCTTCAAAAGCGTCGTCTTCCCCGAGCCGTTGGATCCGAGGATCCCGGTGAACTCGCCGCGCCGGATCTCAAGCCGCATCCCGGCAAGCGCGACGGTCCCGTCGGGGTATTTGTAGCTTTCCAGGTCGACAGAAATTCTTGTATCCACGATACCCCTCTAGATGAGCCTGATGACGGCCATGGCGCCGACGAAAAGAAGCGCCGAGCCGACCTCGGCGACGCGCAGCGGCCGGTGCATCGACATGGGCATGACGCCGTCGTAGCCGCGCTGCACCATCGCCGTCGTGATACTCTGGCTGTTGTCGAACGCCTTGATCACCATCACCCCGGCGAGGGTGCCGAAGGAAGCAAGGGCACGACGGCAGCCGACGTAGCCGAGCCGGTTTTTCTGGGCGTGGTAAACCACCTGGGCGTCCTCCAGAAGCAGAAAGAGGTAGCGCCACGCGAAAAGCGCCACGTCGACGAGCACCTGGGGCACCCTCATCCAGGAAAGGGCGGCCATCAGTTCGGTGAAGGGCGTCGAGAAACCGACCACACCCAGCAGGGTGACCCCTCCCAGAATCCGCCCCGCGATGAGGAGACCGGCATCCAGGCCGTCGCGGTGCGCCACCAGTTCATACCCCAAAAGACCGAAGCGGAAAAGCGGAGCGTTGCCGGAAAAGAAGGTCTTAAGCAGCAGCACCACGACCGCGATGAAAAGCGGTTCGGAAAAACGCAGCGCCAAAAGGCGCACCGGCGTCCCGAGACGCAGACAGAAAAAGAGGCCCGCGGCGGCAACGAAGAGCGGGAACGCGGCCCCTTGCGAGGTGATCACCATGACCAGCAAGGCGAGCGCGCTCAGAAGCTTCACCCGGGCGTCGACCTGCACCAGGGCATGGCCGGCGTGAAAGCTATGTGTGCTTAAGTGATGATGCATCGTCTTTCCTCGGCTTTTGAGCCGTCAGGTCGCGCCAATAGTATCCCGCCACGAAGCCCCCCACCGCTCCCGCCATGAGAAAGGCGAACAGCAGCAGATCACCGGAGAGATCGAGAAAGGGCGGTTTCGCCTCCCGGCCATGCTCCTTGGCGACTTTCTCCACCACGGCCTCGTCGACCCCGTCCCAGGCGTGGGAAACGGAGGAGACGCAGGAGAGGGCGAGCAAAAACGCGGGGAGCATCATCGCAGAGCGGAACGATTTTTTCCACTGTTTCCGGTCACGCATTGACGGAGCCCTCCTTTTCCGTAATCACCCTCATCCTGACCAGCAGGTCCGGCCGCTTGCGGTAGAGAAGCGTCACCATACCGGCCGTGATCACCCCTTCGAGGATGCCCAAGGGAAGCTGGGTGGGGAGAAAGGCCACCACGACCTTAGCAAAGAGCGGCCAGAGAGGCGCGTCTCCCCGGATCCCCAGGGCGAGGAACAGAGAAGTTGCCGTGTAGGTGGCCCAGTCGGCAACGATCCCCGCGAAGAAACCGGCGACGCCGAGGCTCCCGCCCATGCGGCGCAGGACCCGGAAGGTGAACCAGGCGGCGAAGGAGCCGATCACCCCCATGGAAAGGGCGTTGGCGCCCAAGGTGGACAGACCGCCGTGAGCGAGAAAGAGCGCCTGGATCAGCAGCGACACCGCGGCGACGACCACGCTGACCAGGGGACCGACCAGGATCGCCGACACGCCGGTACCGCACGGGTGCGAGCAGGTCCCCGCGGTGGGAACCGGGATCGGCATACAGGAGATGATGAAGACCACGGCGGTCAAAAGCCCAACCAGCGGCTTCAGTGAAAGGTCCTCGCGCGCGAGGGCGTTCAGCCGCCTTGCACCCAGCGCCAGGAACGGCACGAGCACGAGGTACCAGGCGAGCGCCCAGGAAAACGGGAGGATCCCCTCCGAGATGTGCATCGCGAAGGCGGGGGAGGCCAACAGCAAGGTAAAAAGCGTTCCCGTTGGTAGCGCCCATATCCCGGCTCTCCCCCTCCCCTTGCGGGAGGGGGAAGGGGGGTGGGGGAGGGTGCCATCATTTTCGCGGCGTGCAGTGTTACGCATCAAATCTTGTCTCCGCGCAGGTCGGCGGCGAAGATCTTCCCGGCGCCGCGGGAGGCGCAGAAGTCGCCGCACATGGTGCAGGTCTGCTCGTCCTCGGGAACGCGGCTCTTCCTTATCTCGGCCGCGTCCTCGGGGAAGAGGGCAAGCTCGAACTGACGCTGCCAGTTCAGGTCACGGCGCGCCTTGCTCATCTCCTTGTCGCGCTCCCTCCCTTTCTCCGGGTACTTGTTCATGTCGCCGATGTAGGCCGCGATCTTGGCCGCCTTGACCCCCATCTTCACGTCCTCCTCGTTGGGGAGGGCGAGATGCTCGGCAGGCGTAATGTAGCAGATCAGGTCGGCGCCGTAGCGCGAGGACTGGGCCGCCCCGATGGCGGCGGTGATGTGGTCGAAACCGGGGGCAACGTCGGTGGCGATCGGCCCCAGCATGTAGTACGGCGCGCCGCCGCTCATCCTTTTTTGCAGCTTTATGTTCCCTTCGATCTCGTCCAGCGGTACGTGGCCCGGGCCTTCCACGAGCATCTGGCACCCCATGTCGCGGCCGACCTCGGCGAGCTCACAGTTGATCAAGAGTTCCTGGATCTGGGCGCGGTCGCTCGAGTCGTGGATCGCGCCCGCCCTGAGGCCGTTCCCCAGCGAGAGGACGGTGTCGTATCGCTTCAGGATCTCGACCACGCGGTCGAACTTCTCGTAGAGCGGGTTCTCGCGGTTGTTGGCGAGCATCCAGGCGGCCATACTGACGCCACCCTTGGAGACCAGGCCACCGTAGCGGTACCCCTGCTTCCTCAGCCGCTCCAGGGTGTAGAGGTTGATGCCGCAGTGCACCGCCATGAAGGCCATGCCGTCGGCGCACTGGCGTTCGATGATCTCGAAGAGCATCTCCTCGTCGAGCTTGTTGGGATCACCGTACTTGCGCGCCGCCTCGCAAAAGGCCTGGTACAGCGGCACGTTGCCGACCGGCAGGTCGACTGCGGCGATCACCTCGCGGCGCACCCGGTCCAGGTCTCCCCCGACGGAGAGCTCCATGAGGGTGTCGGCGCCGGACTGCTGCGCGGCAAGCGCCTTTCTGACCTCGGCCTCGTAGTCAATGATGTCGGAGGAGGTGCCGATGGAGGCGTTCACCTTGGTTCTGAGCCCTGCGCCGATGCCGGCCACCTTCGGTTTCCTCACGTGGTTCCAGGGGATGACGATCTGCCCCAGCGCCACTTTTTCCCGGACGTACTCCGGC
Organism: Geomonas ferrireducens; assembly: GCF_004917065.1. Taxonomy (NCBI): domain Bacteria; kingdom Pseudomonadati; phylum Thermodesulfobacteriota; class Desulfuromonadia; order Geobacterales; family Geobacteraceae; genus Geomonas; species Geomonas ferrireducens. The sequence goes on along the minus strand of NZ_SSYA01000001.1, from coordinate 1,558,566 downwards.
GTCACGTTCTCGTCACATGCCACCTGCGCCATCTGCGCGGTGACGATGCCTGCGCGCGCCGATTCGATCTGCGTTTTCATGTAAGACTCCTGGTCCGGTATGCCCTGCAGTGCCCCACGAAGTCCCGTGCGATACCCGGCGCGCTGCCGAAATGTAAATGGATGTAGGAGGCGAGGCAGTTGCGGTAGCGATACCCCTCGAAGCCGAGGTCGATCCCCTTCCTGCTGACGCGGTAGAGCCGCTCGAAAGGCTGCGGCACCTCCTCCATCTCTGAATAATGAAATTCGTGCCCACGAGCGACGGTCCCCTTGCTACCCACGACGCCGTCGGCCAAGAGCTCCACCTCGCGGTACCCGAGCGCCTTTCTGCGCGGCAGCATGCGGGTCAGCACCGGGAAGATCCCCACCATGGCGTGGCTCCCCTCGTCGGCTGCCACCGCGCCGGTCAGGTAGATGAAGCCGCCGCACTCGGCGTACACCGGCATGTCCCGCTCCACCGCGCTCAGGATCGCCTGCCGCATCGCCGCGTTTTCCGCGAGCCGCGCCGCGAAGAGCTCGGGATAGCCCCCAGGGAGGTAGATGCCGTCGACACCATCGGGGAGCGCCGCGTCGGCAAGGGGCGAGAAGTAGCAAAGCTCGGCGCCCGCCTCCTCGAGAAGGCGCAGGTTGTCCGGATAGGCAAAACAGAAGGCGGCGTCGCGTGCCACCGCGATGCGCACCTGGCGGAAGCCGTCGGCCTTGACACAGGTCTGCTCCCCCTGAACCGGGAATTCCTCCTGCGTCGCGTCGAGAAGGCGCTCCAGGTCGAGGTGCCGCTCCATGACCCCGGCCAGATGGCCGAGGAACTCGTCCGAAAGCGGGTTCTCCTCCGCCGTCGTCAACCCCAGGTGGCGCGAAGGGATGCCGAGCGCGGGGTCCTTCGGAAGACACCCCAGAACGGCGACGTGAGGCAGGGAAGCCGCCACTGCCTCCCGCAGGATCGCCTCATGGTTCGCGCTCGCCACGTTGTTGAAGATGGCCCCGGCAACCTTGACGCCGGGATCGAAACTCGCGAAGCCGTGCACCAGGGCGGCGGCACTGCGGGCCTGGCTCCGGGCGTCCACGACCAGCACGACCGGCGCCGCAAGGAGCTTCGCCACCTGCGCCGTGCTCCCGGACTCAGACACGCCGTCGATGCCGTCGAAGAGCCCCATCACCCCCTCGATCACGGCGACGTCGACACCGGCCGCATGGCGGGCGAAGGTATCGCGGACAAAGCCCGGGGGGCACATCCAGCCGTCCAGGTTAACGGAAGGCGCGCCGGTCACCAGCCGGTGGTAGCCGGGATCGATGAAGTCAGGTCCGACCTTGAAGGGGGCGACGCTAAGCCCGCGCCGTCTCAAAAGGGCCATGATGCCGAGGGTGACCGTGGTCTTCCCCGAGCCGCTGTGCGGCGCTGCGATGACGAATCGTTTCATGGGAGCCGCCCCGTCACCCGTTGACCAACTGCACCACGGTGTTGCCGTCGGCCCAGTAGTCGATGATGTTCATGGCGCAGTACTGCTGGTCGATACTGAAGAAGGAGCCGAGCGGCGCTTTTATCGCGTCCAGGAGAACGATGCGGTTCACGCCGCCGTGCGCCACGACGAGCACGTCCTCGCCGCGGTGCTGCTCCACGATCTCGTTCAGGGCCGGCAGCACGCGGGCGGCAAGCTCACCGAGGCTCTCGCCTCCAGGGGCGCAAAAGTGCTCGAGGTCCGCCATCCTTGCCGCCCACTCGTCCGGGCGCTGCTCCTGGATCTGGGCCACCGAGAGCCCCTCCCAAGCGCCGCAGTTCAGCTCGCGGAGGGCGGGGACCTTCACCGGGGCCACGCCGAGGTACGGCCCGAGGATCTCGCCGCCGCGCACGGTGCGGTAGAGGTCGCTCGTGTAGAGGGCGGTGATCCGGTCCGGGTCGAGGCGCGGCTTCATCTGGTGGTACATCTCCTCGCCGCGCGGGGTGAGGCGGACGTCGAAGTGCCCGTTGTAGCAGTGGGAGCGCTCGACCTCGCCGTGACGGATCAGGTGTATGCGTGTTCTTTCCATGGTCACGTCCTTTATCCCGGAGCTACCCGAGCCGCCCGAGGAGGGCCAGCAGGAAGAGCAGGGAGAAGATCTCGTTCAGCTCGCTCGCGCAGCCAATCACGTCTCCGGTGACGCCGCCCAGCCTTTGGTGCGCCCACCCCTTGACGCCTAAGGTGAGCACGAACAAAAGGAGCAGGGTGACGAGGCCCGAAAGCCCGAGGAGGAGAGCTGCTATCGCTACGGTGCAGGCACCGGCCAAGACGAGCTGCAGCGCCCCGGCACCTCCAACGAAGGCATGCCCGAGGCCGTCCTTGCGGGCCCGCTTCGAGCCGACCGTCATCTGTACCTGGGCGAAGCGCGCCGCCATTGGGAAGAAGAGGAGCGCCGCGCGCTTGTGCTCCGGGGGGAGCGCCAAGAGCGCCTGGTACTTGAGCATGAGCCCAAGGACGAGGCCGACCGCACCCACCGCCCCGACGCGGGAATCCTTCATGATCTCGAGGAAGCGCTCCCTCGGGCCGCGCGCCGCCAGCCCGTCGCAGACGTCGGATAGTCCGTCCAGGTGGAGCGCCCCGGTCACGATGCTCAAAAGGGCGACGAGCACGAGGTCGCCCACCGGGCACGGCAGCAGCGGCGCGAGCAGGAAGTCCACCCCCGCCATGAGGGCGCCTACCGCGAGCCCCACCAGCGGGAAAAAGGCCATGGAGCGCCCGAGGTCCTCCTCCTCGCAGCGCACCGTTACCGGCAGCGGCACGATGGTGAGGAACTGGAAGGCGATGATGAAGAGACGCATCGGTCCTCCCGCCTCCTAAGAGGAGGCCACCCCGGCTTCCTCGAAGGTCGCCATTTCCTTGAGCACCTTGACACCCGCCTCGATGAGCCCCATGGCGAGCGCCGCGCCGGTTCCTTCGCCGAGACGGAACTGCAGGTCGAGAAGCGGCTTGACCCCGATCCGCTCCATCATCATCTGGTGGCCGATTTCCACGGAGGTGTGCGCGGTGAAGATGTAGTCGCGCACCGAGGGGTGCATTTCGGAGGCGATGAGCGCGCCGGCGGTGGAGATGAAGCCGTCCACAACGACCGGCAGGCGGTTCGCGGCGGCGCCGAGCACGAGCCCGGCGATCCCGGCGATCTCCAGCCCCCCAACCTTGGTGAGGACTTCGAGCGGGTTCTGCGGGTCGGGACGGTTCAGGTCGAGGCCGGCCTGGATCGCCCGGATTTTCTTCTCGAGCGCCTCGTCGCCGATGCCGGTGCCGCGATGCGTCACCTCGCGGACCGTGCATCCGGCGATGGCGGCGATGATGGCGGAGGAGGGGCTCGTGTTGCCGATTCCCATCTCGCCGGTACCGACCATGGCGACCCCTTCCTTCTTGGCCTCTTCGGCGAGTGCTATGCCGACCTCGACGGCGGCGACCGCCTCCTCAGTGGTCATGGCGGGGCCCTTCGCGAAATTGCGGGTTCCCTTCGCCACCTTCCTGATGATGAGCCCGGGGGCGGGTTCGAAGTCGTAGTCGACGCCTACGTCCACTACGCGCACCTCCGCGCCCGTGTGGCGCGCAAGCACGTTCACCCCGGCGCCGCCGCGCAGGAAGTTGAGCACCATCTGCGGCGTGACCTCTTTCGGGAAGAGGGAGACCCCTTCCTCGACGATGCCGTGGTCGCCCGCGAAGGTGAAGATCACCTTCTTCGCCGTGTCGGGGGAAAGGTCCTCGGTGATGGCGGCGAAACGGCGCGCCACCTCCTCAAGACGACCGAGCGAGCCCTGCGGCTTGGTCTTGTTGTCGAGTTTGGCCTGGGCCTTGGCGAGAAGTGCCTCGTCCACGGGCTGAATTTTGGCCAGGGTGGCCTCCAGAAGTGTCATGCCTGCCTCCTTGTGCGTCATCGCAACTTTCATTTGAGCCTGAGCGGCAGCCCGGAGATGGTGACGTACACCTCGTCGGCCGCCGCGGCTATGATCTCGTTCGCCTCACCCGCCAAGTCCCGGAAGGTCCGCGAGAGCGGGTGTTCCGGGACGATCCCCATGCCGACTTCGTTGGTGACGATGATGAGTGGTGTATTTAAATGCGGGAAGCTTCCGGCGAAGCTCTTCACCTGGGCCAAGGCCTCCTGCGCGCCCCCCTCGCAGCGGAAGAGGAGGTTCGTGACCCAGAGGGTGACGCAGTCCATAAGGATCACGTTGAAGCGGTGCTCGTGGGCGCGGATCGCTTCCTCCACCCCGACGGGCTCTTCGACGGTCTGCCACTCGGGCCCGCGTCTTCCCCGGTGCCGCTCGATGCGTTCGGCCATCTCGGCGTCCCCCGCCTCGCCGGTGGCGAGGTAGCCGCGCAAGGGGGCGTAGCTCTCGGCGAGCCCCTCGGCGAACCGGCTCTTGCCGCTTCTCGCACCGCCAGTGACTAGGACCGTTTTGGACATAAAAAAACCCCCCTTCCATGGACGGAAGGCGGGTCAAAAATCGCACTGCGGGCGCGATTCCGGCTTTAGCCCCTCTGCCACGGAGGTTGCGGTAAGCTTCTATCCTGGCAGGTTTCCTGACTCACGGGTCGTCTTACTCGCCGCGCCTTCCCGATACGATCAGTGGCGTTGTTGCGGCTTTCATCTCCGTTCACAGTTGCGGGACAGCGAGGGATTCACACCCTCTTCCCTTTTAACCCCACTCGGGGCACCAGGACGAACGTCTCGATTTTCATACAGCGCCATGTTTACTAACAGAGGCGCCGCTGGTTGTCAATCAATAACCGGCTCGGCTTCCGGCGCGATTTCGCCGGGTTCGGCGTCGTCGGGCGCCAAAAGAGCGTCGATGCGGGCCCAGACCGCGTCGCGTCCCTCCTTGTTCAGGGCGGAGAAGAAGTTGAGTTCCCCCTTCGTCACGCCGAGCTTCTCCGCGATCACCGCGGTCTGCCGCGCGCGCTCGTTCTTGGAGAGCTTGTCGCACTTGGTGACCACGAGGATCGGGGCGACGGAATAGGCCCTGAGCCAGGCGAGCATCTGCAGGTCGTCCTCGGTCGGAACCCGGCGGATATCGAGGATGAGCACCACGCCGCGCAGGTTCTTCCTTTTGGCGAGGTAGGTCTCCATCATCGGGCGCCAGTCCTTCTTAACCGCGAGCGGCACCTTGGCGTAGCCGTAACCGGGAAGGTCGACCAGCATGAAGTCGTCGTTCACCTGGAAGAAGTTGATGAGCTGGGTACGGCCCGGGGTGGAGCTCGTGCGCACCAGGTTCTTGCGGTTCACCAGCACGTTCACCAGCGAAGATTTCCCCACGTTGGAACGGCCGGCGAAGGCGATCTCGGGGAGGTCCCCCTCGGGGTAGTGGGCGGGCCTTGTTGCACTTTTAATAAACTGCGTCGTCTTTACGATCAATGTACCGACCTATCCTGTTTTTTCGCCGCAGTATAGACTGCGCTGCCCCCCCTTTCAATCATTAAATCCCCGCTTGCTTAAAGCTAATAATTTGGTATATTTTGGAACCTGACCGAAACCCGCCGTCCCAGCCCACGCAAGGATCTCATGGCATGAACAAAGAACTCGAAACTGCGATCATGACCGCAGCGGACCTCCCCACCATTCCTATCGTCGCCATCAAAGTCATGGAACTCATCGAAAGCGACACGGCAACGGCGGAAGAACTGGCCAAGATCGTTTCCTCGGACCCGGCCGTCGCGGCCCGCGTCCTCAAGATATCCAACTCATCCTTCTACGGCTGCCGCCGCCAGATCCAGACCCTCTCCAGCGCCATCGTCATCCTGGGCTTCAGCACCTTGCGAAGCCTTGTCGTAGCCGCATCGGTGAAACAGGTGTACAAGCCGTACGGGCTCACCGAGAAGATGCTCTGGGAGCATTCCTTCGCCGCTGGCCTCGCCGCGAGGATCATCGCGAACCGCACCCGCGCCGCAAACGAGGAGGAGGCCTTTCTCGCCGGCCTGTTCCACGACATCGGAAAGATCATAATGAACACCCTGGACCGCGACAAGTTCCAGGAGGTCATGCAGCACTGTTACAACGAGGGGATCACCTTCGGGCAGGCGGAACGCGGGATATACCCCTTCACCCACGACGAGGTGGGGGCATACGTTATAAAGAAGTGGAACTTCCCTGAGATACTGACCAGTGCCATACTGCAGCACCACAACCTAGACTTCACCGAACTGGATGACCCGGCGGTGGTGAACCTCACCGCGGTCACCTCGCTTGCGGACCAGTTCTGCCTCAAGCTCGGCATCGGCATCAGGGAGCCGCGGGAAGATGTGGATCTCGCCGGCTCGAAGGCAGGCCAGATGCTGAACTTAAGCGAGGAAAAGGCCGAGGAGATGCTGGAGATCTTCGACAAGGCCTTCGGCGAGGACAAGGCCCTCTTCACCAGCTAGGCCTCGGGAGTCTCCTCCACCTCGGCCTCCTGCAGCAGCTTTTTCGCCTCATCGGAGATGCTGACACTGTCCGCCTGGTCCGCCTTGTGGCCAGGCTTTTCCCGCTTGCGCCGATGCTCCTGCCCCCCCGCGTCCGGGTCGATCCTGAGGTTGTTCGAAATCCTGTCGACGATGTAACTCATGCTCCCGATCCTCCCGCCGCCTCTGGTCATGAATATCAACGACCGGCATCTTAGCAGCAAGTCAACGCTAATGGAAGCCAATTAACCGAAGCATAACCGCCCCCCGCGAGAGATCACTCTTGTCTGGGTGAAGGCGCTGCAGTATACTTCGGAGCTTAGTGAAAACTCACCGTCCGGAAAGGGTGTTATGAAACTTAATACGAAGCTGGTGATGATCATGCTCACCATGCTGGTAGTCGCCACGCTGGTACTCTTCCTCCTGAACCAGTTCAGCCAGAACGACCTGGTGCAGGAGATCCAGGAGAGCTCCACGGTGGTCTCCAAGGCGATTCAGCTGAGCGTGGAGGACCTCACCTCCGAAGAGGAGTCCTCCCGCCTCTCCGAGTACCTAAGCCACGCCAAGAACAAAGGGATCAACGAGATCAACATCATCAACAACGAGGGGGAGATCATCAACTCCTCCGACCCGGCGCAGGTCGGCAAGAAGCGCGAGATCAAGAAACTCGAGAAGGGTCTCAAGGCATCGCGCCGCGGCGGCGGAGGGGGCTCGCTCAAGCCCTACGACCTTGTCGTGCCGGTCATCGTGGGGGACGAGCAGCTGGGCTACGTGCAGATCAACCTCCTTTTGGACAACATCCGCGACATCCAGCACGCAAACTTCGTCCGGCGCCTCTCCGCTACGGTGCTCGTCTTCATGGCGGGGATGATCCTCATCATCTTCCTGGCGCGCCGCTACACGAGCCCGATTCGTCGCCTGGCCACGAGCGTCAAGGAAGTCTCCGCCGGGGACCTGAGTGTAACCTTCGAGGCGGGAAGCGGCGACGAGATCGGCGAACTCGCCGCGAACCTTAACGAAATGGTGAAGAAGCTGAAGGAGAAGGAGCAGCTGGAAAAAAGACTCTACGAGGCGGAACACCTCTCGAAGGTGGGGCAGTTGGCCGCCGGCATCGCCCACGAGATCCGCAACCCGCTGAACTACATAAGCCTCGCCATCGACCACTTGAAGAGCGAGCTGCTGCCGACCTGCCGCGACAAAGGAGGCGAGCTCACCTCGATCGCCGACAACATCAAGGAAGAGGTTCGCAAGGCGAACTACATGGTCCTCAACTTCATGAACTACGGACGGCCGCTCAAGCTGAAGCTGCAGCAGGTGAGCTACAACGACCTCGTCAGCAAGGCGATGCAGATCATGCAGGACCGGCTCGTCGAGCGTAACATCACCGTGGTCAGGGAGATCCCGGCGGACCTCCCCCCGCTGCAAATCGACCCGGAATTGATGCGCAACTGCCTCTGCAACTTCTTGAGCAACAGCACCCAGGCGATGCCCGAAGGTGGCGCCATCACGTTTGGGGCGGCGCTCGATGCCGACAACGGCGTATTCCGCCTCACCTTCAGCGACCACGGCACCGGGATCGAGGAGCAGGACCTGGAGAAGGTCTTCCAGCCCTACTTCACCACGCGCGAGGCCGGCATAGGTCTTGGTCTCGCCATCACCGAGCGCATCATCAAGGAGCACGGGGGTAGCATCTCGGTGGCGAGCCGCAAGGGCGAAGGTACCACCTTCACCGTGCTCCTTCCCGCGCCCGGTGCGGCGCAGCAGAAGCTGGAAACGCGGGAAGCGTCGGCGCAGGCGTAAACCGTGGGCATGAATCAAGACATGAACGAGACAGGAGTGGTAATGAGCGGCAGCATCCTGGTAGTAGACGACGAGAAAGGGCAGCGGGACATCCTAAGCGCCATCCTCACCAAGGCGGGGTACCGCCTCTGCACCGTTCCGAGCGCGGAGGAGGCGCTGCAGGAGTTGGGGCGCGCGGAGTACGACCTCCTGCTCACCGACCTCAAGATGCAGGGGATGACCGGGATGGAGCTCATGGAGCAGGTGCTCGCGGAGAACCCTGCCCAATGTGTGGTGATGATGACCGCCCACGGCACCATCGATTCGGCGGTGGAGGCGATGAAGAAGGGGGCCTTCGACTACCTGGAGAAGCCCCTCGAACGCGAGAACCTGATCCTCACCGTGCAGCGCGCCTTCGAGCGCATCATGCTCCTGAAGGAAAACCGGGTACTGCAGAAAAAGCTCGCCGAGACGAGGACGCTGCCGAACATGATCGGGGAGCACCCGAAGATGATGGAAGTGGCCCGCATCATCCACAAGATCGCCCCCACCTCCACCACGGTCCTCATCTACGGCGAGTCGGGAACCGGCAAGGAACTGGTGGCGCGCGCGATCCACGACGGCAGCCCGAGGAAGGACAAGGCGTTCTTCGCCATCAACTGCGCCGCCATCCCCGACGCGCTCATGGAGAGCGAGCTCTTCGGGCACGAAAAAGGGTCCTTTACCGGCGCCGGGAGCCGGGAGCTCGGCATCTTCGAGGCAGCCGACGGGGGCACCGTATTCCTGGACGAGATCGGCGAGATGAACGTCGCCATGCAGGCGAAGCTTTTGCGCGCCATCCAGGAGAAGGAGATCCGCAGGGTCGGCGGCAAGATCAACATCCCGGTCGACGTAAGGATCATCTCCGCCACCAACAAGGACCTCGAACAGGAAACCAAGCGCGGCAACTTCCGCGAGGACCTCTTCTACCGTCTGAACGTGATCCGCATCACCCTCCCCCCCCTGCGCGAGCGGGGGAACGACATCGTGACGCTCGCGCACTTCTTCCTGAAGAAGTACAGCGCGGCGTCGGGAATCCCGGTCAAGGGGATCGGCAAACCGGCGCTCAAGATCCTTTTGGACTACAACTGGCCCGGCAACGTTCGCCAGCTCGAGTCGGTGATCGAGCGTGGCGTCCTCATGGCGGAAAGCGATTACATCCAACCCGAGGACCTGCCGGCCGAGGTGCACAACGAGGCGACCCCGGCGGGATCGCTACCCTTCGACTTCCCCGCCGAGGGGATATCCATCGACAACCTGGAGCGCGACCTGATCACGAAGGCCATGGAACGGGCCGACTGGGTCATCGCAAAAGCGGCACCACTTCTTGGCATGAGCTACAAGACGCTACAATACCGGCTGGAGAAGTTCGGTATCGGGAGGCCGGAGTAAGTAGCGAGGAGGCGGTATGAACCTCTTCTCGACGCTGCACCGCTTCACCGTTGTCCCCTCGCTCCCCAAGGAGCTCACCGGGCTGCAACGGATCGCATACAACCTCTGGTGGACCTGGGAGCCGGAGGCCATCGGCCTCTTCAAACGACTCGACCCGGAGCTTTGGCGCACCACGCGCCACAACCCACTCGAGATGCTCGGCTCCCTCCAGCAGGCGACCTACGAGAGCCTGATGCTGGACGAGGGGTTCATGTCGCACCTCTCCCACGTGGAGGAGAGGCTCAACGAGTATCTCGCAACGCGCACCTGGTACGAGCGGCACGGCAACCCGCGCGCCCACATCGCCTACTTCTCCATGGAGTTCGGGCTGCACGAGTCGCTCCCGATCTACTCGGGGGGGCTCGGCATCCTGGCCGGCGACCACCTGAAATCCGCCAGCGACCTGGGGCTCCCGCTCGTAGGCGTCGGGCTCCTGTACCGGCAGGGGTACTTCCGCCAATACCTGAACCTCGAGGGGTGGCAGCAGGAGATCTACCCCGAAAACGACTTCTACAACCTTCCCCTCGCTCTCGAGCGCGACGCGGATGGCAGCCCGCTCGCCTTCGAGGTCGAGTACCCCGGGCGCACGGTGCGGGTGCAGATCTGGCGCGTCATCGTGGGACGGGTGCGCCTGTTCCTGCTCGACACCAACCTGGAAGAGAACGCACCCGCGGACCGGGAGATCACGACGCGCCTTTACGGCGGCGACCAGGAGATGCGCATCCGCCAGGAGATCCTGCTCGGCATCGGCGGGGTCCGGGCGCTGCGCCTGCTCGGGGTGGAGCCCAACGTCTGCCACATGAACGAGGGGCATGCCGCCTTCCTCGCCCTGGAGCGCATCCGCCTCCTGATGGAGGAGCGTTCGCTCACCTTCGGCGAGGCGATGGAGGCGGTGCGCGGCGGCAACGTCTTCACCACCCACACGCCGGTCGAGGCCGGCATCGACCACTTTCCCCCCGAGCTTCTCGAGCGCTACCTCGGGCAGTACTACCGCCGCCTGGGTCTCTCCCGGGAGCAGTTCATGGCCCTCGGGATGCAGAACCACGGCAGGAACAACGAGAACTTCTGCATGGCGGTCCTCGCCATGAAGCTATCGTTGCACTCAAACGGCGTGAGCGAGCTGCACGGCATGGTCTCGCGCCGCATGTGGGCCGACGTCTGGCCCGACCTTCCCGAAGAACAACTCCCCCTCACCTACGTAACGAACGGGGTGCACCAGAAGAGCTGGCTCTCCGAGGAGATGAGCGGCCTCTTGACCCGCTACCTCGGGACCCGCTGGATCGAGCAGAGCGACGACGCCCTCTGGCGCAAGGTCACGCGCATCCCGGACGCCGAGCTTTGGCGCACGCACCGCCGCGGCACCGAGCGCCTCGTGGACTACGCGAGGAACTCGCTCAAGACCCAGTTGCAGAAACTCGACGCGAGCACCAAGGAGATCGACCGCGCCGGCGACGTACTCGACCCGGAGATCCTCACCGTCGGGTTCGCGCGCCGCTTCGCGACCTACAAGCGCGGCACGCTCCTTCTGCACGACAAGGAGCGCCTGGAGCGGATCCTGAACCACCCGGAGCGCCCGGTGCAGATCGTCTTCGCCGGCAAGGCGCACCCCGCCGACCACCAGGGGAAGGAGCTCATCCGGCAGATCGTTCAGCTCTCCAAAGAGGAGAAGTTCCGGCGCCGCATCCTCTTCCTCGAGGACTACGACATCTCGGTGGCCCGGCGCCTCGTGCAGGGGGTGGACGTCTGGCTCAACACGCCGCTCAGACCTTTGGAGGCGAGCGGCACGAGCGGCATGAAGGCCGCCTTCAACGGCGGGCTCAACATGAGCATCCTGGACGGCTGGTGGTGCGAGGGTTACCGCGGGAACAACGGCTGGGCCATCGGCAGGGGGGAGGTCTACGACGATCTCACCTACCAGAACGAGGTGGAGAGCCGGGCCATCTACGACCTCCTGGAGAAGGAGATCGTGCCGCTTTTCTACAACCGGGGGAGCGACGGCGTTCCGCGCGGCTGGACCGCCTTCATGAAGACGTCGATGGAGACCCTCTGCCCGGTTTTCTCCACGCACCGCATGGTGCAGGAGTACGCCCGTCGCTGCTACCTCCCCGCCTTCGAGCATTGGGAGCGGCTGAACCGGGACGACCTGAGGCTGGCCGTCGAACTCGCGCGCTGGAAGGAGCGGCTACACGGCGTATGGGGCGGGCTTTCCATCGTGGCGGTGGAGGCGACGTGCGCGCGGGAGGTGACCGTCGGGGAGCGGGTCCCCATCTCGGTGCAGATCACCCCAGGCGAGGTGCCGCTCTCCGAGATCGCGGTCGAGGTGTACTTCGGGGTGCTAGATTCGAGGGGATCCATCGTGGGAGGGGAAGTGGTGCCGCTCGCCCCCGCCCCCGACCCGGAACAGGCCGGTCACTTCGGCGGCGAGTTGGAATGCCGTTTCTGCGGGCGGCACGGCTTTCTCTTGAGGGTCATGCCGCGGCACCCGGAACTGGGGACCGTGTACGACCCGGGGCTGATCCTTTGGGGGTGAGGCGGCCGCCTCACCTCTTCTTCAAGCTGTAGACGTAGGCTAAGATCTCGGCGACCGCGGCGTAGAGCCCCTCCGGGATCTCGCCCCCCTCGTCCACCTGGGCGTGGAGCTCGCGTGCAAGGAAGCGGTTTTCCACCAGCGTCACCCCGTTCTCCCGCGCCACGATCTTGATCTGCAGCGCCATCTCGTCGACACCCTTGAAGATCACCATCGGGGCGGACATCTTGAAGCGGTCGTACTTGAGCGCGACGGCGTAGTGGGTCGGGTTGGTGACCACGACGTCCGCGGTCGGCACGATCTGGCGCATGCGGCGGCGCGCCATCTGGAAGGCCTTCTGGCGCTGTTTCCCCTTGATGGCCGGGTCCCCCTCCGTGTTCTTGTGCTCGTCCTTCACCTCCTGTTTGGTCATCATCAGGTTCTCTGTGAAGCGCCACTTCACGAAGGCAAGGTCGAGGACCGCGAGGAGGATCAGCACGCCGCAGGTGTGCAGCACGATCTTGAAGGCAAGGTGCCCTATGAACAGCAGGATCCCCTGCAGGTCCTGGTCCACCAGGAAGACGATCCCCTCCATCTCTTCGGCGAGGATCTTGTAGGCCATGTACCCCACGATCGCCATCTTCATGAAGGACTTGGCCACCTCGAAGACCGAGTCCTTGTTGAAGAGCCTCGACACCCCCTGCGCCGGGTTCAGGCGCCCCAGGTCGAACTTCAGCTTCTCCGAGCTCAGGTTGATCCCACCCTGGCCGATCTCCACCGCCATCCCCGCAATGAGGCAGACCAGCATGAAGGGCGCGACCATGATGGCCAGGTTGCCGAACTCCTTCATCATCAGGTGATGCACCCCGCCGGGGGTCACCTCGATGGTGGCAAGCCCGCCGAAGATGTCCCTCATGGTCCCCTGCAGCGTCTTCAGGATGAGCCCCGAGCTCGCGTAGAGACCGATCATGGCCGCGATGAGGGTGAGGGCCGAGGTCATCTCGCGGCTGCGCGCGACCTGTCCCTTGCTCTTCGCGTCCGAGATCTTCTTGCTTGTCGGTTTCTCTGTTTTGGAGTGTTTGTCGTCGGACATGGGAGGGCCTTAGGCGAGGAGCCTGAAGAGCGCGTGCATCTGGTCCGTGAAGTTGGCGAAGCTTCCCTGCAGCACCCTGAGGAAGATGGGGAGGGAGATGCCGAGGAGGAGGAAACCGATCCCGATGTTTAGCGGCATGCTCACCATGAAAACGTTCATGGCCGGGAAGCTCCTGGCCACGATGCCGAGCGCCACGGTCGTCGCCAAAAGGGCCACCGAGACCGGCGCCGCGAGCTTGATCGCGATGACGAAGACCCCGGTGCTCGCCTGGGTCAGGAACTTCAAAAGCCCCCCGCTCACGTGCCAGGCCCCGAGCGGGATCACCTGGTAACTCTCCACCATCGCCCTGATGAAGAAGTGGTGCACCCCCAGGGAGAGGAAGATAAGGGTGGTGAGCACACCCTGGAAGATCGCCATGGTCGGGACGTTGTTCTGGGTGGTCGGGTCGAACTGGGCTGCGATGGAGATCCCCATCTGGGTCCCCACCAGCTGGCCGCAGAGCTCCACCGCGGCGAACACGAACTGCGAGATCGCCCCGAGGGTGAGCCCGATGAGCGCTTCCTGCACCACCAGGAGAATGAGGGATATGGAATCGTTCGCCGCGGTCATCGCCTGCGGCCGGATGATCGGGAAGATGAGCAGGGTCAGGGCGAAGATGAGCACCGCCTTGACCCGGTTGGGGACCACGCGGGCACCGAAGATGGGGATCGCCATGAAGAGCCCCGACACCCGCGCCAGGACCAGGCCGAAGGGGATCAGGTCGGCCAGGGTGCTTAAGGGGAGGGAGCCGAACACCTAGTGCCTCATGTTGGCGATCATGCCGTAGATCTCGCGCGTGAAGTCGCTCATGTACATCATCATCCAGGGGAAGAAGACGACCATGGCGACCATGACGGCGATGATCTTGGGCGCGAAGGCGAGTGTCGCCTCGTTGATGGAGGTCACCGCCTGGAAGATACTGACGAGAAGGCCCACGACGAGGGCGCAGATGAGAAGCGGCGCAGAGAGGAGGATCACCGCCTCGAAGCTCCGCCTGCCGAGTTGCACTACCATTTCCGGGGTCATTACTAACTCCTTATCCGAAGCTCTTCACCAGCGACCCGATCACGAGCCCCCAGCCGTCCACCAGCACGAAGAGGAGGATCTTGAAGGGTAGCGAGATCATCACCGGCGGCAGCATCATCATACCCATCGACATGAGCACCGACGCGACCACCATGTCCAGCACGAGGAACGGGATGAAAATGAGAAACCCGATCTGGAACGCCGTCTTCAGCTCGCTCACCATGTAGGCCGGGATCAGCGTCATGGTCGGGATGTCGTCGGCGTTACGGGGCCTCGGGAGCTTTGAAAGGCTGATGAAGAGCGCCAGGTCCTTCTCGCGCACCTGGGAGAGCATGAATTTCCTGAGCGGCGCCACGCCGCGCTTGAGCGCTTCCTCCTGGGTGATAGTGTTCGCCTTGTAGGGCTGCAGCGCCTGGGTGTTCACCTGCTGCCAGACCGGCGCCATCACGAAGAAGGTGAGAAACAGCGACAGCCCTACGATGATCTGGTTCGAAGGGGCCTGCTGCGTCCCGAGCGCCGAACGGAGAAAGGAGAGCACGACGACGATGCGGGTGAAGGAGGTGGTCATCATCAGAAGGCTTGGCGCCAGCGAGATGACCGTCATCATGAAGAAGATCTGCAGCACCACGGAGACGTCGCCGGGCTTGCTCACCTTGCCGACCCCGACGCTTACCGTGGGGAGGGAGAGGGGCTCGGCACCCGCAGTCGCGACCAGAACGAGGGAGAGGGCCGCCAGAAGAACGACCCCGAGGATCTTGTCAGCTTTCACGCACATCCACCGCTTTTCCTTAACTGTGCGAGCGGCGCCTCCCTGCGCGGGAGCACACCCTTGAGCGCCGCCAGCTTGTCCTTGAGCCGGTCCGGTACGACCAGCCCGCCGACGCCTTCGGGGACCACCTCGATCTCCTCCAGCATCTCCACCTGCTTGATCAGGGTGACCCCCTCGCCGCTGTTACTAAGGAGCAGGTACTCTCCGCCAACCTCCACCAGCATGAGCGACTTTTTCGGGGCGAGGTGCTTCGTCTCCACCACGCGGATGTAGCCGCCCCGGTTCCCCTGCGGCATCTTCAGCAGGCGCCCGGCTAAGTAATAGAGGATCAGGATGATTCCGATCACGAGCATCAGCGAGCCCGCCATCTGGGCCATGCTCCCCACCAGGTCGGGCCCGCCTTCGGCGTGAGCCGCCCCGGGGAGGGCGAAAAGCAAGGCGGTTACTGCGGCAAGCGTTCTCATAGCACCTTGTCCACCCTTTCGTTCGGGCTCACGATGTCGAGGAGCCTGATGCCGAACTTGTCGTTCACCACCACCGCCTCGCCGCGCGCAACGAGCTTCGAGTTTACGAAGACGTCCAGCGGTTCGCCGGCAAGCTTCGTGAGCTCCACCACCGACCCCTGGTTCAGCTGCAAAACGTCCCGCACGAGGAGCTTGGTGCGCCCGAGCTCGACGGTTAGCTGCAGCGGGATATCCATGATGAAGTCCAGGTTCTTCACCTGCGGGGCTTCCTTCTGTTCGTCCAAAGCGAGTTTTTCGCTCAATCTTCACCTCCAGTCAGGGCACGCGTGATCTGTACCGCCTTGTTACCGCCGCTTACCCCGGCAATTCCCATAAACTTCTTGGTGCCGCCCACCTTCACGACAAGCTCGTCCTTGCCGCTTGTGTCGAGCATGACCACGTCACCCGCCGTAAGGCCGGTAAGGTCTGCGAGCGATATGGTCGCCCCACCCATCTCGACCGAGATGTCCATCGGCGCCCCCATGAGTTCCTCCGAGAGGCGGTAGGACCAGAGCGGGTCCACCACCATCATGTCCATCTGCACCCCGCGCTTCAGCTTGTCGCGGATCGGCTCGATGGTCAGGAACGGGATGGCGAGGATCATGTTCCCCACCGTCTCTTCGATCTGGATCTTCATGCTCATGGTGACCACCTGGTACTCGGGAGGGACGATGTTCACCAGGCGCGGGTTCATCTCCAGGCGCAACAGGTTCATGCTCGCCGGGCAAAGCGGCGCCCATGCGCGCTCCAGGTCGGCCAGGGCATCCTTGACGATCTTCTCTACGAGGCGGAGTTCGATTGATGTGAACAGGCGGTTCATCCCCTGCCCCGACGTAACGCCGGAGCCGCCCAGGATGCTGTCCACGATGGTGAAGACCAGGGTGCTGTCGAAGGCGATGAGGGCGGCTCCCTTCAGGGGGTCCATCTTGTAGATCGCCATACAGACCGGCGAAGGAAGCACGCTCAGGAAATCCCCGAATTTGTAGGGGACCGCCTCCTCCTTCTTGATGTCCACCATCCGCCCGAGCCGGTTCGACATGGTGACCCGGTTGTAGCGGATGAAACCATCGTAGACGATGTCAAGGTTCGGGATGGCGCGATGAGCCTCGATGTCGAGCAGGTCGAACTGCTCCGCCTGAGACCCTTCCTTGGCAAGCTCGTTCTCCGGGACCAGGGTCCCGTCGAAAACGGCCGCCACTAGGGCGTCAATCTCTTCCTTGGTGAGGAGTTTTTCCATCGATGGCACCTTTTACTGCACCACGTATTCGGTGCGGCGAACCCGCGCGGTCTTTTCCGAGTGGAGCTCGCGCTCAAGGACCAGGGTCCCGCTGAACACGGCCGCCACGAGGGCGTCGATCTCTTCCTTCGTGAGGATTTTTTCCATCGGGAGCACCTCTACTGCACGACGAAGTCGGTGAAATAGACCTTGGTTATCTTGCTGGGCGGCACCACCTTGGAAACGGCGGCGAGGATCTGTTCGCGCAGCTGGTTTTTACCCTGCAGGTCCTGGATCTCCTGCATGGTCTTGGTGGTCAGGAGGATGAGGATGGCGTCCCGAAGCGGTGCGAGCTTCGCGTCAAGCTCGGCTTTCGCCTGGGGGTTGGCCATCTCGAACTCCACCTTGATCTTCAGGTAGCGCAGTTCCTGACCGTCGTAGATGTTGACGATGAAGGGCTCCAGGGGATAGATGGTGCCGCCCATGGCAGCCCCCCCCTCGCCCCCTTCCTTGGCCGGTGCTCCATGCTCCCCACCTTCCGCCTTCGCCTCGACCTTTGCGCCTTCGGGAGCTTTTTCCTTCTTGCCCCCTCCCATGAAGAAGGCGGCCGCCCCGCCGATGGCGAGGACCGCCACAACGGCGCCGATGATGATGAAGAGCTTCTTATTGTTCTTTTCGGGGGTCTCTGGGGCCTTTGCCGGTTCGGCCATGCTGGGTTCTCCTTTTAAACAGCGAGAGCTGGTGTATTCGGTTTGAACACCCTTGCAACCGAGATGCCAGATCCGCGAAGCCGCGCCTGTTATGACGGCACGGGCGCGGGATGGCACCGGTCGAAAAGCTTGCAAACCCTTATGTTACGGCGCCTTGCACCGTATCTCGATGTATCGTGATATGCCGGGGAATGAGGGGGCCCTATGCGGCGGCCGGAACCGGGTCAACTTTTTGACCGGCTCACCGTTGCTTCAGGCTGCCGGTGCGGCTAACGCGACGCAGGGAGCGCATTTCCGCGCGGCATGCGAGATACGGGAGTGGAAACGAAGGGGATGGAACCCGGAAAGGGCGAGCGCGCCGGAGGGGGACGCGGGTGTCAGAGCTACGACGTCGGGGGCGGCTTTGACGCGGGGAAGGATTGGGGGCGCGGCTTGCGCCGCGCCCCCGGTTTCGCTAGCGGATCAGCTGCAGAACTTCCTGCGTCATCTGGTCCGTGGTGGTGATGGTCTTGGAGTTGGCCGAGTAGGCCCTCTGCGTGATGATCATCTTGACGAACTCGCTCGCCATGTCGACGTTGCTCTGTTCGAGGCTGTTGGAGAGGATCTTCTCGCTCACGCCATTGGGCTTGTTCGCGGCGAGGGAGAAAGCGGCCGACGGCACGCCGGCATCGGTGGTCGCCTGGTAGAGCGAGCCCCCCATCTTGGTGAGCGCGGTCGGATCGGAAGCGGTGACCGTCGCCAGACGCTGCACGGTGGCCGAGTTCGCGACGGTCGCAGGGACACCGACCGCCCCGGAGGTGTTGTAGTAGTTCTGGGTGATGCCGTCGGTGGCGAGGTAGGTGATCAGTCCCGAGTTGTCGATGCTGATGATCTTGCCGAAGTCGGTGGTCGGCGCGGTGCCGGAGTTCACGAACTTGATCGGGTTCCCCTGGGTATCGAGCACCTGGTAGCCGTCCGGGTTCACCAGGGTCAGGTTGTTGTCCACCTGGAAGGCACCGGCGCGGGAGAGAAACGCGGAATTCTGGGTGCCGATGGGGAAGGTTGCGGTCGGCGGCGCCAGCGCGAAGAAGCTGTTCCCCTGGATGGAGAGGTCGGTGACGTTCTCCGAGGTCTGGGTGGAGCCTTGGCTGAACATGTTCTGCACTACCTGCATCTGCACGCCTTTACCGATCTGGGAGCCGCCGCCTACGTTCTGGGAGAGCATATCGGAGAAGAGGGTCCTTGCCCCCTTGAAGCCTACGGTGTTGACGTTGGAGATGTTGTTGCCGATAACGTTCATCGCTTCGCCGTTCTGGATGAGACCGGTAACGCCGGTAAACAGTGCGGAAGTAACGCTCATTTTTTTGCCTCCTTGGGCTTAGGTTGTGGGACGCCTCTGTCGGTCGGTGTCCCGCGGGCTTTCCTTCTGGAGGGCCAGCCCGTTTCGTTTGTCGTGTTTAGAAAAATACTGCCGAGTCGATGTTGGTGAAAACGTTTCCTTTCATCCCCTGACGATCCATGGCGGTGACCACTGTCCGGTTTTTGACGCTTACCACGAGGGCCGCATCTCCCATCAGGATCAGGGACTCCCTGCCACCCTTTTGCGCCACGCTGTCCACCGCCCCTTCCAGCTGCTTCATGTCGGCGTCCGAGAGGGTGATGCCGCGGGATTTCAGGCGCTCCTGGGCGTGCTGCGACAGCTTTACCGGCTGCCCCGGGAGTTTCTGGTCCAGGACCTGGGCGAACGCTGTGCCGCTGCCGGTTCCCTTCGCGGCGGGCTTGTTCCCGTTCGCGTTAGGTTTTACCGGTGCCTGGATCGGTTGGGGAAAGAGGATGCTGTTGTCGATCATCCTAGGCCCCCTCGGTTACCGAAGTGACGTCCGTAAGGTTCAGCTTGAGCGATCCGACGGAGAGTATCGGTGTGGTTCCGGACATGTCTACGCCGTTCACCTTGCCGCGCACCAGCCCCGTGCTGGTGACCGTGTTGCCGGTTGCATCCTTTGCCGAGACGCTGAAGCTGTAGGCGCCCGGGGTGAGCGTTGCGCCGGAGTTGTCGGTGCCGTCCCAGCTCACGCTGTTGTTCCCGATGCCCTGTGCCCCGCCGTCGATGGTCTTCACCACCTTGCCGTTGGCGTCGAGGATCGAGACGGTGACCGTCGTGGCGCTGCGCGCCAGGTTGTAGTTGACCGCGGAAGCGCTCCCGGAGCTGAGTTCCACCTGCGAACCGGGTGCCTCCACTTCCTTGCCGATCAGGGAGACCGCCGCGAGGGTTCCCGCGTTGTTCCCCTGGGACAAGAGGCTCTGGAGGTTCGTGTTGGTGTTGTAGGCCTGCTCGACCTGGGTCAGCTGGGCCAGCTGGGAGATGAACTGCGTGCCGTCCTGCGGATTCAGGGGGTCCTGGTTCTGCAGCTGGGTCACGAACAACTTCAGGAAGTCGTCCTTGTTCATCCCGGTTGCCTGTTTCATGGCGGCCGCCGCCTGCGAGGTGCTTGCCGCCGATGTTGCATCGGTAATCATGCCTTCCTCCTTTTTAGAATCTCACGTCGAGCAGGCTGTTGACCTCGGCAGTCAGATAATTGACTCGCGGTGCATCCTGGCCGTCGTACCCTGCACCCCTGGCGAACCTTTGGGGCTGCTGCTGTTTCTGGTTCCCTCGCTCCTCATTGAGCGGGCCGTTGAAGCCGCCACCGCCGGTGGAGACGTTGAAACCGTCCATGGTGAGATTCTTGCCGGAAAGGGCCTCCTTGAGGGAGTCGAGGTTGCCAAGGAGCAGGTCCTTGACCATCCGGTTGTCGGCCTGGACTTCCACGTTCAGCCGGTTGTTCTCCATGCGGACCTGGATCTTCAACTCACCCAGTTCCCCCGGGTTCAGCCGGATGCTCATCTGGCCGTTCCCCTTGCCATCATGGGTCACCACCCCTTCCTTTACCTGCGCCAATATGCTCTCGTGCAGCAGGCTCCTTGCCTGCGCCTGTTTCGCTTCGACAGGCACCGTGTCGGCGGTGTTCCCCTGCGCCACTACCCCGGCGCCGAGCATATGCCCGTTTTGCTGCTCCCCTTTTTGCTGCGTCCCGCCGCCATGGCTTTCCGAAGCCTCACGAACCGCACCCGTTTCCGAGGTCAGCTTGCTTGCCGCGGGTGTTGCACGTCCGGTGCCGGAAACCTCTTCGCCGGGGTTCTTCGCCGCGCCGGCCTGCAAAGCCTGCTCAGCGCCGCGCCCTTCCTTGCCTGCGGGCGACTCGCCGTGGCGCATCTCCCTGTGCTGCTGGGCCTTCCCCGTCGCGGGATCGGCGTCGGCGGAGGCCTGGGTCGGTTGCGGCTCCGCGCCGGCAACGTTATCCTTCTTGCCCTCGCCGGAGGCCACCTTGACCTCGACGGCTGCCTGCTTTGCCGTCGTTTCCCGTGTCGCGCCGTCAACGGCGCCAGGGGTTTCTTTGGTCGCCGTGGCAGCGTCCCCCTGTGCCGGGGCCGTCGCCTCGGTTACCGTGTCGCCGGTAACGGCAGTTGCCGCCACCTTTGTGCTCTCCGCCGTCTGCCCGGAGAGGTCGCGTACCGGCATGGCGACGAACCGTCCCTCCCCTTGCTGCCGCGCGGAGAGACGCTCTGCCGCTGCCGTCTGATCGGCAACGACGGATGTTTTGGCCGCCTCGGGAAGCTCCTTGGGCTGCGCCACCTTCCCGGACGCCTCCTGCGCCTGGGGCTTCTCGACCTGTGCCCTTTCTGTGGCACCCGTCGGAGTGATAACCTTTGCTCCCCGCTCCTCGCGGGGAAGCTGCGCCGCCTCGGCCTTCTGGCCTGTTTCGGCTCCGGTTGCCGCGCCCATAAGAGGCCGGTCTCCGGTTTTTTCCTGCTTCACTTCCTGCCCGACTTCCGACTTCACCGCCTGTGCGGCCTCGGGCTCCCCGCCCTGGGGACCTTTTGCCCCTGCATCAGGCTGCTGCAGCCGCTGCTGCAGGGCTTCCAGTCTGGAGAGCGCCTGAGCGCCCGCCTCGTCGGCGTTGCCCACGCCTGCCTTTTGCTCCTGGTGTGACGCTACTTGCGCCGTCGCCACGACCAGTCCCGGGTTGGGTTCCGGGATGCCCCCCGCCGGGACGTTGTCCTGCGCCGACCGCACCAGGTCGACGGAAGTTGTGTCCTGCGCGGGTGTTGCCGCTTCCTCCGGGGCTCCAACCTTTTCGGAAGGCGCCTTGTCCGCAGGCCCTGCGGTCGCCGCGGTCGCTTCCCGCACCGCACCGTCGGAGGCATCCTGCGCCGGGCGTTGCCTTGCCGCAACCGTAGCCCCCGGCTGCGCCTCCTGGGAGACCGCTCCCTTGCGGGGGATGGCTTGCGACGCCGCGTCGGCCTTCGCACCGGCTTCCTTCGCGGGTTTGCCTTGCGCCGCCGGTTGCTTCGCTTCCGCTTTGTCCTGGGAGGAGGCCTGCACCTGTTTCCCCTGGAGCATCTGCTGGAAACCACCGGTACCGGAGGGTGCCGCTGTTGCCGTCCCAGCCGGAGCCGCCGGGAAGGCGTCTGGAATAAATGCTGCGTTTTGAATCATCATCTCGTATCACCTCCTTTTTGTTTGGCATTACGGCGGCGTCCGCCGCCGGTCGAATCCGCCCTGGCGGGCGGTTCAATCCGTATCTTCGCCTACTTGCCGGCGAGGTTCAGCCTGGTCCATTCAAGGACCCGCGGCTGGCTGATGAAGGGGATGAGCTTGACGGCGGTCTTCTGATCCATCTGGTTCAGCATCTGGATCACCATCTTCTCGTTCAGCTTGTTGAGCAGGTTACCCGCCTCCTCCGGCTTCAACCCCTTGTAGATCTTGATCATTTTTTTGTAACGCTCGTCGTCCTGCTTGTTCTTCGCGGTGAGCGACTCCTCGATCCCCTTCTTGGCCGCGTTCAGTTCCGCAACCCGGGCGTCGAGCTTGGTGGCGAGGCGGTTCAGCTCAGCCTCCTTCGCGTTCAGCGCCGCTTCCTTCTGTGCCAGTTGCTGCCGTTTCGCCTCGAGTGCCGCGGCCTCGGTGGAAGCCGCGGAGCGGGGAGCGTTCTTCACCTCGGCCGCCTGCACCGAGGGCCCTTCCCCACCACCGCTCAAAAGCGGCAGCGCGACGAGGGCGACGGCGGCGGTCCGTAACAACCCTTTCACTTACGCCCCCTCCCCTGGACTGCGATCTCGTCCAGGAAGGCGCGTTCCCGGTTCAGCTGTTCCATCCTCAGGTCCCGCATCTTCTTCTCCTTGAAAACCTCAAGGGCCTTCTTTTCCTTCGCCGCGGCCAAAAGGGCCTCGCGCTTTTCCTGCACCGCCTTCTCAAGGCCCACCAAGCTCTCCCGCAACTGCAGGATTTCCTGGCTCTTTCTCCTGGAGAAGTCGCCGTAGAGCTGCAGGTCCTTCGCCTCGATGCCGTTCATCTGGCGCTCGGCGCATTCCTTTTCCCGCTGCTCCATCATGGCCTTTTCGTTTTTCAGCCGCTCCCTGGCGCTCTCGTGCTGCTGCTTCGCCGCAGCGAGTTCCAGTTGGTGCATTTTCTCCACTTCCTTGCGGAACTTGAGCACCTGTTCGAGCCTGAATTCCTGTCCTGCCATGGTCTTTCCTCCCACCTCCGCCAAGCTCCACTGGGTGTATTCAGCCCACCCCCCGTGGCGTGTTCAACTATTTCCTGATCCCTGCGGGCGGCGTGTCAAAATCCCGGCACGCGGCCCGGGGCCGCAGAGCATGCTGCATAAAGCGTGCTACTCAAATATCCTCGCGAGCGCCTCGATCGATTCCTCGAAATTCACCTCGTCGGCCACGTCCTGCTTCAGGTACGCGACCATCCGGTCCATCCTCGCCACCGCCGTGTCGATCTTCGGGTTGCTCCCCGCCTTGTAGGCGCCGATGTTGATCATGTCCTCGGCCTGCCGGTAGGTCGCCAGGGTCTCCTTGAACTGCCCGGCAAGCGCCCGGTGTTCCCTCGTGGTCACGTCGCTCATGACACGGCTCGCGCTGTTTAAAAGGTCGATCGGGGGGTAGATGTTGCGAGCGGCAAGCTCTCGGGTGAGGATGATGTGGCCGTCGAGGATGCTGCGCATCGCGTCGGAGATCGGCTCGTTGAAGTCGTCCCCCTCGACGAGGACGGTGTATAGGCCGGTGATGCTACCCCCCTGGAAGTTGCCGGTCCGCTCCAGAAGCCTCGGGAGCGCGGCGAAGACACTCGGGGTGTACCCCTTGGTGGTCGGGGGCTCGCCGATGGCAAGACCCACCTCGCGCATCGCCATGGCGAAACGGGTGGCGGAGTCCATCATGAGGAGCACCTTCTTACCCTGCGCCTGGAAATACTCGGCGATGGTGGTCGCGATGTAGGCGCCGCGCATGCGCACCAGGGGCGGCTGGTCGCTCGTTGCCACCACGACTACCGATTTCCTGAGCCCCTCCGCCTGCAGGTCCTTCTCGATGAACTCGCGCAGCTCGCGGCCGCGCTCGCCGATCAGGGCGATGACGTTGACGTCCGCCTCGGTGTAGCGGGCTATCATGCCGAGAAGGGTCGACTTGCCGACGCCGGAGCCCGCCATGATGCCGACCCTCTGCCCCTCGCCGCAGGTCAAAAGCCCGTTGATGGCGCGGATGCCGAGGTTCAGGGGCTTCCTGATCGGGCGGCGCTTCATCGGGTTCACCGGCAGCGCGTAGATCGGGTACTCGTCCACCGTCTCGATGGGCCCCTTGTCGTCGATGGGGTCGCCGAGACCGTCGATGACCCGCCCCAGAAGGGCAGGTCCCACCCCCAGGGCCGCCTTCTCGCGCCGGACCGAGATGACGCTGCCAAGCCCCACCCCCCTCAGCTCGCCAAGCGGCATGAGCAGGGTCTTGTTCTCGCGGAAGCCGACCACCTCGGCGGGAATCGGCGCGTGCCCCTCGGAGTGCACCTCGCAGACGCTGCCGACCGCGGTCTCCGGGCAGAACCCTTCGATCACGAGCCCCACCACCTGGGTCACCTTCCCGTTGAAGCGCACCGGCTTGGCCGCCTCGACCACCGGCAGGTAGCGTGCCAGATCAATCCCCACCGTTTTCATCCTCCCGCCGCGCGTTTCTCTCCTCGGAAAGCCGGCGCATGATCTCCTCGAGCTGGGCGTCGAAGCCGGCGTCTATGTTTCCGCGCACCGTCTCCACCACGCACGCGGCGGGGCCAAGCGTCGGGTCCTCGCGCAGGACTATCTTCTTGCGGTCCCGGGTGAGTGCCTGGAACTGGGGCGAGTAGGCCACCACCTGGTACTCCTCCGGGTTCAGCCGGACCACGATCTCCCCCTCGTCGGCGGCAAGCTCCACCGCACCGTGCACGAGGTTCGCGATCAGCCCCGGATCGATGGTGAGCTCACGCATCATCACCTTGCGGGCGATCATCGCCGAGAGCTTCAGGAGGTCCTCCTCCGCCTCGTGCATGAGCTGGCCGCGCACCGCGCCGGTGGCGAGGAGGGCCTGGGCCATCGCCTCGCTCACCTTGGCAAGATCCTCCTCGGCCTGCTGCTTCCCCTTCTTCATCCCTTCCGCGTGCGCCTGCTGGATCCTTCTGAGCGCATCCTCCTCGGGGACCATGACGGGGGGAACCTCCGGTTCCTCTTCCTCGGCCGGCAACGGCTCCTCGCCGGCCAGGGAAACCTGGCGGAACACGTCCTGCCCCGGGGGGGGGACCAGCTCGTTACCGAGCGGCTCCAGGATGAAGGTCTGGGACTCGAGCCCCTTCCTGATGATCTTAGACGAGGACATCTTCCGCCCCGCGTCCGGCGATGACCACCTTCCCTTCTTCCTCCATCTTCCGGACGATCTTGATGATCTCGCTCTGCGCCTTCTCCACGTCGGAGAGGCGTACCGGCCCCATGACCTCCAGGTCCTCCTTGATCATCTCCGCCGCACGGCTGGAGATGTTGCGGAATATCTTGTCCTTCACCTCGTCCGGCGAAGTCTTCATGGCGAGGGTCAGGGTATCGTTGGAGACCTCGCGCATGATGGACTGGATGGCGCGATCGTCCAGCTTGAAGATGTCCTCGAAGGTGAAGAGGTGCTTCCTGATCACCTCGGCCAAAGGCGGGTTCATGGTATCGAGTTTGTCCAGGATTTTCTTCTCGCGGCTTCTGTCGAGATGCGCGAACATGTCGACCACCTTCTCGACGCCCCCCACCTTGAAGCGCTGCACGCCGCCCAGGGCGGTCAGCTCCACCCGGATCACCTCGTCGATCTCGGCGAGGATCTCGGGGGAGACCTGGTCGACCTCGGCGATCCTGATCACTACCTCGGCCTGCAGCTCCTGCGGCAGGAGCGAGATGATCTCGCTGGTCTGCTTAGGTTTCAGCTTGGCAAGCACCACGGCGATGGTCTGCGGGTGCTCCTGGGAAAAGAAGTTCGCGATGGTGCGGGGGTCCATGGTGGAGAGGAGGTCGGCCATGTCGCCGATGCCGGAGGTGCGGATCTCCTGCAGCAGGGTCTCGGCGCGCAAGGGGCCGAGCGCCTTCTCGAGGATCTTCTTGACGAACTCCTCCCCCTGGGAGAAGAAGCCGGTCTCGGGGTTAGTGATGTCGGTGAACTCCTCCACCACCGACGCGATCTCCTCGCGCGGCACGTGGCCAAGTTTCGACATGCTCTGGCTGATCCTCTTTATGTCGCCGTCGTCCATGTGGCCGAAGACCTTGGCGGTCGCCTCGGGACCCAGATATAAAAGGAGTATGGCGGCCTTTTCGGCTCCGGTCATGCTGCACCTCTAGGGGTCGTGGATTTCATCTAGTCCTTGCGCGTCAGCCAGTTCTGCAGGATCTGGGCGGCCTGGTAGGGGTCCTGCTTGACCTTCTCCACCAGCTCGATCTGGGTGACCCGCATCTTCTCTTGGGCAAGCTTCTGCATCTCGAGCATGTGCGCCTGCTCGGCGTCATCCTGGATCGGCATGAAGGAGGAGGCGGGCTTCTCCACCTTGAGCATCTTCAGAAGCGGACGGATCACGAACAGGATCAGGGCGAGGAAGCCGAGCCCAATCAGGCCGTTCTTGATCAGGGCCTGCACGATGGGGGCGTCGTACCACTGGGGCTTCTCGCCCCCCCCCTCGCCGGTCTCCTGGAAGGGGATGTTGGCCACGGTCACCTGGTCGCCGCGCTCGGCGTTGAAGCCGACCGCGCTCTTCACCAGCGCCTCGATCTTCTGCATCTCGTCCGGGGTGCGCGGCTGGTATTTCGGGGTCGCCCCGGGCTTGGCGCCTACGGGGAGGTCGTACTTGCCGTCCACCAGCACGGCGATCGATACCTTGGAAAGCGCCCCCACCGGCTCGATGATGCGGGCCGTGGAGCGGCTCACCTCGTAGTTCAGAGTCTCGTCGGTCTTGGAGCCGCCGCCGCTTTGGCCTGCGCCCCCCGGCGCGGTGCGCCCGAGGTTGGTCTGCGCTCCCGGAACGCCGGATGCGGTGGTCGTGGTGCCCCCCTTCTCCTCGCTTCTCTGCTCGCTTCTGACCGCCGCGGACTCTGGGTCGTAGCGCTCCTCGTACTTCTCGACCTGCTTGAAGTCGAAGGTCGCGGTGACGCGGGCCACGCACTTGCCGGAGCCAACCACGCGGTCCAAAAGGCTCTGCAGCTTGTCTTCCTGGGTCTTCTCGAAGTTCCTCTGGGTTTCCTGGCGCGATCCGGTCAGCTTGCTGGCGGGATCGGAAGTGGTGTTGCCGGAGAGCATCTTGCCGCGGCTGTCCAGAACGGTCACCTGCTCGGGGTCCATCCCCTCTATGGAGGAAGCGACCAGATGCACGATCCCCTGCACCTCGGCCTCCCTGAGGCCGCGGTTCGACTTCATCTTGAGCACGACCGAGGCGGTGGCCGGTTTCTCGGCATCCTTGAAGAGCGTCTTCTCCGGGATGGCGAGGTGCACGCGGGCCGACTCGACCCCCGCGATCTGGGCGATGGTGCGCGAGAGCTCACCCTGCAGGGCGCGCTGGTAGTTGAGCTTTTGCACGAACTCGGTCATGCCGAAGTTCTTGCGGTCGAAGATCTCGTAGCCTACCCCGCCTCCCTGGGGGAGTCCGTCGCTCGCCATGGAGAGCCTCAGGTCGTAGACCTTGTCCGATGGGACCATGATCGCCTTGCCGTCGTCGGTGATCTGGTACGGCACCTTCTGCTCTTTCAATTTTTTGACGATCTCGCCGGCGTCATCGCTCGTCAGGTTGGCGAAGAGCGGACGGTAGTCCGTCTTGTTCGCCACGGTGATGAGCGCCGCGAACGCGAGGAGCGAGACGAGCGCCACCCCCCCGACGACGAGCCGCTTCCCGGTCGACAGAGCGAGAAAAGGTTCCAGCAATTTTTTAAGCCCTTCCGGCATGGTGTCTCCAAGTTATGCAGGTTATACCGGCATCCTCATGATCTCCTGGTACGCCTCGACCGCCTTGTTGCGCACCTGCGTCAGGAGCTGGAAGGAGATGTTCGCCTTTTCCACCGCTAGCATGACCTCGTGCAGCCCTTTCCCCTCGCCGGTCGCCATCGCCTGGATCGACTTGTCGGCGGTCGCCTGCTGCTCGTTCACCTTGGAGACCATCTCCTCGAGGAACGTGCCGAAGCCGACGGCGGGGTTGGCCTGGGTGGCCTGCGCCTCCTTGGCGGGAAACGCCTGCGAGAGGCCGTCTACCTTGGTGAGTGCCGAAATTTCCATTGCCATTGATTACCTCCTCGCTAGCGCAGCAGATCGAGCGTCTTGAGAGCCATGCTCTTCGCCGCGTTGGTCGCGGTGATGTTCGCCTCGTAGCTGCGGCTTGCGGTGATCATGTCCGCCATCTCCTCGACGACGTTGATGTTGGGATAAGCCACGTACCCGTTCGGGTCCGCGTCCGGGTGCCCCGGCTCGTACTGCATCCTCGGGGGGCGCGGGTCCTCGTTCACCTGGGTGACCTGGACGCTGCGGGCGTCGTTGGCGCGGGAGAGCGCCGCGCCGAAGGAGCCGGCCTCCTTGAGCGGAGTGGCGGTGAAGACCGCGTCCTTGCGCCGGTACGGGCCGCCTTCCGCTGTCCTGGTGGAATTGACGTTTGCCAGGTTGGAGGAGATGAGGTTCATCCTGGTACGCTCGGCGGCCAGGGCCGAGGCGCTGATGTCCATCGAGGTGAAAAAGTCCATTATAAGGTACCCCTTATCGCCTGCTTCAACTCATCGAACTTCTTGCCGAGGAGCTGCACACTGGCGTTGTACATGATCTGGTTCTCGGCCAGACGCCCCATCTCGGTCTCCATCTCGACACCGTTGCCGTCCGGGCCCATGGTGCGCGTGTCGACCTCGACCACGTCCCCCTGCACCCTCTCAAGCGACGCGGCGCGCCCCTTGAGCGGGATGTGGCGCGGGTTGGTGACCCCGCTATCCTTCGCCCCTCCCTTGAGGGCGCTCTTCAACTGGCTCTCGAAAGAGACGTCGGTGGGCGTATAGCCGGGGGTTTCCACGTTGGCGAGGTTCGACGAGATCATCGTCTGCCGTTTGGCCCTGAGATCCAGGGTCTTCCCCAGAAGTTCAACGGTCGTCCCGAAAATTCCTTGTACAGGCATGTGCTTCCTCCTTGTCGCCAAGCTGCAGCAGCAAAAGCCGTACCAGCGCGACAGGTCCGTGTTATCGGCAGCTTGCACGCGCCGAAGACGTCAAAGTCATATTTCTGACAGCATCAGGGAAGTTCTCCGGCGATCTTCATGCGCCAGTTTAAGTCGTTTAACGCCTCGCCGGCCAGCTTGCCCCAGGTCCCGCCCATGCCGGTCGCTTTCTCCCAGCTCGCCTTCGCCTCGCGCACCGCCCCGAGCTTTACCTGCAGCTCCCCGGTCTTGAACAGGAACTGCCCCACCATTTCACCGCCGGCGACGCTGGCGCCGACCTGGCAGGCCGCGAGGGCGTGCGGGTAATCCTTCACCTCGGCGAGCTCGACGGCGAGGTTGTAGTAGGCGTCCGGGAGGAGGGGATTGCCGCTTTTCGCGCTCGTCGTGAAGCGGACCAGGCTGCGCACCGCGCCGCCGTGATCTTTGGCGGCCTGGAGCGCCTTGCCGAGGTAGTACTCGCTGTCGGGGAGAGCGGCCTTGGCGTTTCGGGCCTTCAGGAAGGCGAGTTGCGCCGCCGCGCCGGGGAGGTCCCCCTTCTCGAAGGCGAGCCGCCCGAGCTGCTCCCGCACCCTGCCGAGATTGGGGTCGCGCGGGAAGCGCCCGAGGAAGTCGCGCGCCGTCGACTCGGCCAGCGGTGCGTTGCCTAAAACGACCGCGTCGTCCACCATGCGCGAAAGCATGAAGGGGGCGCTCGAAGCCGCCCAGTTCTTGCCGTCCAGGTAGGTGAAGAGCTCCAGCTCCTGCACCGTCTTCCCGGTCTTCTCGAAGGCCTGCGAGAGCCGCGGAGCGAAGCCCGCGTCGCCGAAGCAGCGGGAGAGGTACTCGCGGTTGTCCATGGCAAGGCGCACGAGCGCGTCGTCTTTGCCGGCTGCGGCGGCCTCCTGGTAAACGGGGAACAGGATCTCCTCGCGCATCTTGCTGAGAACGGTGGAGAAGATGCCGCGCGGGTAACGCCGGTTGTAGGTCACCGCCGCCTCGAGCGCATCCTTCGGAGGGGCGTAGAGCGCGAGCAGCAGCGACATCTTGAAGAGCGCCTCGTCGCGGGAGGAGGGGTCGCCGGGCTCGCCGTAGATGGTTTGATACTTGGAGAGGAGTTCGCGGTACCGGTCGCGCGAGATTGAGAAGAGCGCCCGGTCGGCGAGCTTCAGGCGTGCCCTCCCCGCGGCGGCGCTCCCATGCGCGTACATCACGACGCTTCTGTACATCGCAAGCGCCGCCTCCTTCTGCCCGTTGCGCTCGATCAGATCGGCGAGCCGGTTCAAAAGTTCGGCCTGATACGGAGTGCCGATGTAGCGGTCCATGAGGCGCAACAGCATCCTCCTCGCACCGGGGAAGTCGCCGGTGCGCGCAAGAGCGTCGGAGTAGGGCTGCATCAGCTCGGGCGCCTGGTTCAGGTACCCGGGCCAGAGGGCTTCGGCGTTGCGAAACGAGGCAAGCGCCTCCTGGTGTCGTCCAAGCTTCTCGTACGCCTCGCCCAAACGGAAAGAGGCGAGCGCCTTCACGCGATCCCCCTTCTTGTCGAACATGGCGAAGACGTTCACCGCCTCCTCGGCGCGGTCCCGGTACAGGAGGCTTTCCCCCTGTTGAAACAAAAGCGCCTCCCCCTCGGGGAGGAGCTCTTTCAGGAGCTTCCCGTCCGTCGGGGAGAAGGGAACCCCGCCCGGCTCGGCGTCGAAATCGCGCACGAAGCGCTCGGTGCCGGAAAGGATCGGCTCGCGCCCCGGCGCTATGTCTACCGGATTCACGCGCTTCATCGCCGGTCCGATGTCGATGGAAAGGACACTGGGGTTGGCGCAGGAGACCGCTTGCGCCGCGGCATCGGCCACGCGCACCGGGACCGATACGTTGAGCAGGCCGCGCGTCTCGGAGGCGTTTATCCCCGCGATCATACGGTCGTTCAGGTTGCGCAGCTTTTTGAAGCTCGGGGCGTCGGCATCGCGCACCTCGAGCCTGACCCGCCCGGGGAGGACGCGCAGCGTGTAATCCGGTGGAGAGAGGAAGGAGAGGCTGACCCTGGTGAACCCTTGATGGGGATATACGGCGACGCGCAGCAGTCGATTTTGCTGCTGTGCAAAGGCGCCCGTCGGGAGCGCGCAGGCGAAGAGCGTCGTGACGAGCCCCAGGAGGAGGCACGGTCTGGTTTTGCGCGGGAAGCGGATCATGGAAGAGTGCTTGGCAAAAGGCATGCCGTAGCGGCGCGGAACGCGCCGTCACGCTAAGCCACCGATACTGCAGGGTTTTATCTGGGGAGTTTTTTCCGGCGGTGCCGAAAAGGAGTTCGGCGCGCCCCGCCAGTCAAAAAAACTGCGGCGGGGGATGTTTTTTTGACTCGTGCGTCAGTGCAGGAATTTCGCCACCTTCTCGGTGAGCTCGTGCGGCTCGAAGGGGGGCATCACCACACCCTTCACGCCCGCCTTGAGCGCCTTGAGGACCGCGGTCCGGGTCCATTCGTGGGCGCAAAGGAGCACGGCGCCGCCGCTTCGGTCCACGAGCGGCACCACCCGCTTGCAGATGGCGAGGTCGCGGTCGGTGGTGTTTTTGAGCGAGATGAGAGCGACCCTCACCTCCCCCTGGGCGAAGAGGCCCGGCAGGTCGGCCCCGAGGGGGGCGTCGATGAGGTTCATGCCGCTGTCGGAAAGCCCTTCCACCAGTGCCCGGCGCCCGTCGTCGTCCCCGAGCACCAGGATGGAGGCCACGGGAGCCGCCTCCTCGGCCGCCGCCTCAGCCTCGGGCGCGGCCGCCTCGACCGCCGCCTCTTCCGGCTGCGGGTCGAACAGGTTCGCCAGCGGGTGCGGGATCAGGATGTCCACCATGTTCATCTCATGCCCCTCGATCTGCAGGGGGGCACGGTACATCAGGTATTCACCGTCCGGAAAGGGGACGTCGTCGGTGAGGGGGTCGGTCCCCGGCACGTACTTCTGCGGCGGAAGGAGCTTCAGGTGCACCTTGTCGGGGAGGTTCGGCTGGAACACCGAGTTGAAGGAGCCGATGATCTGGTTGGCGATCTCGCCGAAGGCGTCCACGTCGTCCGGTTCCTGGATGGAAAGCCGGCGTTTCTCCTGGATCCTGGGCCCCGGGATCCCGAGGAGGATCGAGCTCATCACGATGGTGTCGCCCAGCGAGAAGAGGAGGTAGAAAAAGCCCGGATACGCCTCGCGCGACTCCACCCCGACCACGTAGATCGGGTTGTCCTCGTCACCCAGGTAGCTCTTGCGGTTGGTGTTCAGGACATCGGAAGCCGCCACGGACATGGCCTGGCCTAAGAGCATGCCGCTCTCTTCGCCCGCCTGCTTCATCGCGGCATCCAGCATCGATTGTAGTTTTTCGAATCCGGCCATTGAATCTACCGCCTAGACTTCCTTCCTGAGTTTGAGCCCGACAAGGAACCGGTCACCCTCGTTGGTGAAGGGGATGATGACGCAGTCGCTGTCGGCCATCGAGTTGACCGTGTAGTCCTCTCCGGAGATTACCGTCGGGATGGAGAGGTTGATATCGAGCCCCCCCTTGGAGAGGATCTGCTTCACGTAGCCGCCGAGCATGTTGGCGATCTCGCCCAGGGCGTCGTTCACGTCCTCGCCCACCTCGTCCACGTCCATCCCGAGCATGTTCGAGGTGATCCTGAGAGCCAGGTGCTGCGGACAGTGGATGGAGAGGATGCCAGTGTAGGTCCCTGCCAGGCCGACCATGCCGGTGACCGAGCAATGGAAGGAGGTGACGGGCTCCTTCAGGGGATAACTATCCTCGAGGGCCATCATCACCATGGTTTCGAACACCTCTTTGGTGGCGTTGATGACGTAAGTGGCCAGGTCCGCCTCCTGCAGGTGTGTCGCGGTAGCGATTTCCTGGTTGAGGGACATCATAAGAGTCCTCCGAGCTTCTCGTTCAACTGGTCTGGCGTGAACGGCTTTTTGATGCTGTCGCTGGCGCCGTTGCTGATCGCTTCCTTGAGGATGTCCTCGCCACCCTCGGTGGTGATCATGACGATCGGGGTGTTCACTCCCTTGCCCCTGACGCACTTGATGAATTCGAGCCCGTCCATGTTCGGCATGTTGATGTCGGACAGGATCAGGTCGATGGTTTTGCCTTCCATGGCGGAGAGCGCCTCGATGCCGTCGCCGGCCTCGTAGATGTCGTCTACCGGAAGCCCCGCCTGGCGCAGGCTGCGGGAAATGATCTTTCTCATGGTCGAGGAATCGTCCACTATCAATACGTTGCCCATGCTGTTATCCTCCTTGGCTGTTATCTATGCGCGCACACGGCGGCTTTATTTTGCTGCTGCGGTTTGGCCCGCATGGCCTTTCATTTACGGCCGATGAGTGCCTAATCGGCCGTCATCGCTGGAAACTTTAACCTTTAAATTGGCGCCTGAAGGTGGTGCGCTCCCCCTTGAGCGGCAACAAGACGGTGAAGCGGCTCCCTTTGCCGGCGGTGCTCTCGACACGGATACTGCCGCCGTGCGCTTCGACGATCGCCTTGCTGATGGTGAGCCCCAGGCCGGTCCCCTTGAAGCCGCGGGCCGCCGAGGAGCGGAAGTACTTGTTGAAGACGCGCGGCAGCTCGTTTTCCGGGATGCCGATGCCGGTGTCGGCGACCTCCACGAGCAGGCGGTCGTCCTCAACCGTGGTGCTGACGCTTATGGTGCCGCGGCGCGGGGTGAACTTCACCGCGTTGCCGATCAGGTTGGCGAAGACCCTGGCTATCTGCTTCGCGTCAAGATCGAGTGTCGGGATTCCGTCGCAGAGGTCGCTCAGGAAGTAGGAACCGTGCACCGCCGCCTCCTGTTCTCCGTCGCGGCAGCACCCCTCCAGGAGGGCCCGGGTGTCGGTGGGCTGGCGGTCTATCTGCAAGAGGCCCGCCTCCAGGCGGTAGGCGTCAAGGACGTCGTCGATCATGGAGAGCATCTTCGCGGCGCTCTTGTCCATCTCCTTCACGAACAGATGCAGCGAGGGGTCCATCTTGGTGGGCATCTCCCCGATGAGCGCCTGCATGTACCCCATGATCACGGTAAGGGGCGACTTGAGGTCGTGGGTCATCATCGCCACGAACTCCTCGCGCTGGCGCTTCTCCTTCTTGTCCGCGCTGATGTCGCGCAGTTGGAAGAGTTCCCCCGGGGTGTCGCCGGGAAGCTTCGAGGAGCGGACCTGGATCACGGCGCCGTCGATGCTCACCTCCACCGGCTCGTCCTGTACGTTCTCGCTGAGCACGCGGTAGACCGGCGTCCGAAGCGGCAGCATGTCCACCCTTTTGCCGACGACCTCGGCGCGGCCGATGTGAAGGATCTCCTCCGCCCGGCGGTTCATGAGCAGTACCCTGCCGCCGGCGTCCAGGTAGACCACCCCCGAGTCGATCTCCTCAAGCAGGGAAGCGGTTATGTTTTCAAGTTGCTCCTGCATGCTACCTCCACCATGGGCCGAAGCCCTGCTTGGGCTTATCGGAACCTGTCTGCATACCTTGAGCCAAAAGGACCGCAAAAGTTTACCAGAATTTGGGGAGGAGGTTCGGCCGCCGACTG
Source organism: Geomonas ferrireducens (assembly GCF_004917065.1). Classification (NCBI taxonomy): domain Bacteria; kingdom Pseudomonadati; phylum Thermodesulfobacteriota; class Desulfuromonadia; order Geobacterales; family Geobacteraceae; genus Geomonas; species Geomonas ferrireducens. The sequence goes on along the minus strand of NZ_SSYA01000001.1, from coordinate 1,523,998 downwards.
GTCCGACTGGTCCGACTGGTCCGACTGGTCCGACTGGTCCGACTGGTAGATGCTGGTAGGGGCTTGCCGGCTGCGGGACAGTGCTGGCCGACGCGTGGGTGGCGTGGCGGGTGTGGGGTGTGGGGTGTGGGGTGGGCTTAGCTGTGGGTGTGGCGCCGACGGCGGCTAAGCCGTAGCAGGCGACGGCGTCCCCTCCCCCGCCTGCGAACCGCAGCCTTGCGGTGACGTAGGCGGGGGAGGGCCCGGGAGGGGGAAAACTACTTGCCGCCCAACTGCAGCGGCAGACCGTTCTGGTACCAGCCGACGATGCCGTCGGTCATGTTGTAGACCTCGCGGTAACCTTTGGAGGCGAGAAAGCTCGCGGCGGTGGCGGAGCGGGCGCCCACGGCGCAGTACACGAGCACCGGCCGGTCGCGCGGGATCTCCTGCACCCTGCGGTTCAGCTCGCCCAACGGGATCAGCACGGACCCTTTCAGGTGCGCCTGACGGAACTCGTCCGGGGTGCGCACGTCGAGCAGGAACATCTTCTTGTTCTTCGACATCACGGTCTGAGCCTGCTTCGAGGTCACGTTGGCAAGCCCTACGGCCTGGGAGAGGGAAGCGGTTAGTACGACTACGGCAATCAAAACGGCAAAAAGTCTCATCAATAATCCTCACTTATAAATTCATCTATTCTGCTTCGAGCACGTACCCCACCTGCATCGGCTTGAACCCCGCAGGGAAGGCCTGGGCGAGCCGGGCCGCCGCGTGAAACCCGGTGCAGTGCCCCGGGCAGATCTTCTTCAGTCCGTACTTCTTGAGCGCCTTTATGGTCTGATCGACCTGGGGCTGGGAGGAGAAGGCCAAGTGGCACCCTCCCACTACCCCGTAGACCCGGTCCACCCCGGTCTTCTCGCGGGCATGCTCGATGGTGTTGATCATCCCGGCATGGCAGCACCCGAGGAGGATCAAAAGCCCCTTGCCGGTCACGACGACGAGCGACTGGTCGTCCCGGATCTCGTCCCTCTCGCACCCCGCCTCGTCGCAGAAAAGCCCCGCGTCGCCTTCCTCGAAAACGGTCCTGCGCGGCACCTCGCCGGTCAGGAAAACGCCGGGCATCACCTCGCGGAATTCGTCGCTGTAGGAGAAGACGGCCCCGAGACCGGCCAGGAACTCTTCGGAGTAGGGGACCCCCACCGAGCGGGCGCTCCCTTCGCGCACGGAGTAGCGCCGGGTGAAGATGCCGGGGTGCGCGAGGATCCTTTTCGGGCCGGCGACCTGCAGAAGCGGCCAGAGCCCCCCCGCGTGGTCCCAATGCCCGTGCGACAGCACGACCTGGTCTACCCCCTTCAGGTCGACGTTCATGCGCTGGGCGTTGTGCAAAAGCGTGTGCCCCGCCCCGGTATCGAAGAGAAGGGCCCGGTCCCCCGCCTGCACCAGCGCGGCGAAACCGTGCTCGCCCAGCGTGCCGGAAAGCGCACCGGCGGTGTTGTCGCAAAGGACCCTGATGCGGCAGATCATTTACCGCACTCTCTGGGCGGGAGCTTGGGAACGCCAAGCTTGTCCAGGATGGTCATCATCGGGCACCAGTTGGTGAAGCCCGACTGCAAAAGGTTGAGGCCTATGAAGGCGGTGAACCAGAGCCAGCGCGGATCGTGGTAGTGAGCCAGCGCCAGGGAGATCAGGGTGAAGGTGCCGGCGATGAGTCTAAGCAGTCTGTCGATGTACATATAACCTCCTATTCAGGTCACTTCTTCTGCAAAAGTTCCGCAACCTTGCCGGCGGTGTTCGCGGTGAATTCGACGCAGCGCTTCTTGCCGTTGGCGGTCAAAGCCTTGCAGCAGGTGACCCGGTACTGCTCCTTGAACCAGTGGTGCAACTCCTTGGTGAGCGCGGCGGAAAGCTTCCGGTCCTGCACAACGAGGCCGATGGCCATGGTCCCGCCGGCCACCGCGCCGCAGATGCATCCCGCCCCCGAGCCGCCGCCGAAACCGGAAGCCAAGTGCACCAGTTCGTCCCCGGCATCGGGGAGAAATTCGTTTTTCACCGAAGCGAGCACCGCCTCGGCGCAATGCATCTTGCCGGAACGGTAGAACCCTTCAGCCTCGGTGGATACCTTTTCCGCAACGGATGTGCATTCCACATTCTCAGCAACGTTCTTTCTGAGCCAAAACACTACAACCTCCTAAGCTGTTTGCTTTTTTTGATGTTTTTCCTTCCAGGACTGCACCATGAAGTAAAGGATCGGAATGGTGATCCTGGAAAGCGTCGTCGAGGCGATCTCGCCGCACATCATGGCGAGGGCGAGCCCCTGGAATATCGGATCGAACAGGATGACGAAGCTCCCGACCACGACCGCGGCGGCAGTGAGCAGCATGGGACGGAAGCGGACCGCACCGGCATCGATAATCGCCTCGTCCAGCGCCATCCCCTCGCGGCGCCGCAGCTCGGCAAAATCTATGAGGATGATGGAGTTTCGCACGATGATGCCGGCCAGGGCGATGAAGCCTATCATACTGGTCGCCGTGAAGAAAGCCCCCATGATGGCGTGTCCGGGGAGGATGCCGATCAGGGTTAGCGGGATCGGCGCCATGATCACAAGCGGCGTGGTGAAGTCCTTGAACCAGGCCACCACCAGCACGTAGATAAGCACCATGACCGCGGCGAAGGCGGCACCCAGGTCGCGGAAGACCTCGTAGGTGATGTGCCACTCGCCGTCCCACTTGATGCCGGGGCGCTCCTCGCTCCAGGGCTGGGTCGCGGCGCGCTGCTCGATGTGGTACCCGCCGGGGAGCGCTATGTTGTCGATGTCCTTGTGCATCTTGAGGATGGCGTACACCGGGGCCTCGATCACCCCGGCCACGTCGCCTATCACGTACACCACGCTCTTCATGTTCTTGCGGTAGAGCGATTTTTCCTCCACCCCGCGCACCACGCGGACCAGCTCGGAAAGGGGGACGTTCCCCTTGTTGCCCGCGACGTAGATGGAGGAGAGCGAGGAGACGTCGCTTCGGGAGCCGACCGGGAGGCGCAGGTTGATGCGCACCGGTTCCTTCTCCTGCGGCACGTGCATGATCCCCACGTCGGTTCCGCCCACGGCGAGTTTCAGGGTCTGCACCACCTGGGCCGCGTCCACCCCGGAGAGCGCCGCCTTCTCACGGTCCACCTCGAAACGCAGCGTCGGTTGGTCGTCCTCCTGGTACCAGTCGACGTCGACGACCCCGGCGGTGCTTTTGAAGATGTCCTTGATCTTGTGCGCGATATCGACGCGGGTTTTCTGGTCCGGCCCGTACACCTCGGCAACGAGCGTCGAGAGGACCGGCGGTCCGGGCGGGATCTCGGCCACCTTGAGGCGTGCGCCGTAGCGGTCCGTGATCGCCTTCAGCGTCGGACGGATCCGTTTCGCGATATCGTGCGACTGGGCGGAGCGCGCCTCCTTCCCTTCCAGGTTCACCTGGATCTCGGCGACGTTCGGCCCTTGGCGCAGGTAATAATGGCGCACGAGGCCGTTGAAGTTGAACGGCGAGCTCGTGCCGACGTAGCTCTGGAAGTCGGTCACCTCGGGAACTTTCCTGAGCGCGTCGCCCAGCTCGGCCACCATGCGTGCATTGTCCTCGAGTGTGGTCCCCTCCGGGGCGTCGATGATGAGCTGCAGCTCGCTCTTGTTGTCAAACGGCAGCATCTTCACCGTCACCGCCTTGAAGTAGATGAGAGAGCAGGAGATGAGGAGAAGGATCACCACCGTGGAGAGGAAGCCGTAGCGCACCTTCTTGTCGTGCAAAAGCCTCCCCATCATGCGGCGGTAAAAGCCCGTCATCCAGCTTTCTTCCGGCGGTGCCTCGGTGCCGTAATGCGACTCACCCTTCATGAAGCGGTAGGCGAAGTACGGCGTGACGATCAGCGCAATGAGAAGCGAGAAGACCATGGCCATGGACGCGCCGACCGGGATCGGGCGCATGTACGGCCCCATGAGGCCGCCTACGAACCCCATCGGGAGGATGGAGGCGATGACGGCGAGAGTCGCCAGCATGGTCGGGTTGCCGATCTCGTCCACCGCCCGCACCGCGGCCTCGAGCGGCTTGAACTTCGTCGTCGTGAAGTAGCGGTGGATGTTCTCCACCACCACGATGGCGTCATCGACCAGGATCCCGATCGAGAAGATGAGCGCGAACAGGGTGATCCGGTTCAGCGTGTAGCCGATCCGGTTGAAGATGAACATGGTGAGCGCGAGGGTCACCGGAATCGCGATCGCCGCCACGGCGCCGGCCCGCCACCCCATGAAGACCGCGATCAGCAGAGTTACCGAAATGGCGGCCAGGAACATGTGAAACAGTAGCTCGTTGTTCTTGTCTTTGGCGGTCTCGCCGTAGTTCCTGGTGACGGTCACCTGCATCTCGGAGGGGATCAGTTTTCCCTTCTGGAACTCGACCCGCTTCAGGAGGTCCTCGGCGACCCAGGTAGCGTTCGCCCCCTTGCGCTTGGCGATGGAGACGGTGACCGCCGGGTAGTCCGCCGCGCCACCCTTTAGGTGCTTCTGCGCCGCCGCTGGGCCGAGCCCGAAGAAGACGTAGTCCTTCGGTTCCTGGACGCCGTCGGTGATCGTGGCAACATCCGAGAGGTACACCGGGCGGCCGTCCTTCACGCTGACGACGAGCCTTCCGGCGTCGGCGGGGTCGGAGATGAAGCCCCCCGCCTCCAGGCTGTACTCGCGATTACCCGAGGCGAAGGAGCCCGCGCGCTGCGAGACGTTCCCCTTATCGAGCGCCGAGGCGACGGCAAGCGGGGTGAGCCCGTAGGAGGAGAGCCGCACCGGGTCCAGACGCACCTTGAGCTCGCGGGAGAGTCCCCCCTTGATCTCGGAATGCGCCACGTTCTCCACTTTCTGCAGGTCGTCGCAGAGCTCGCGGGCCACCTTTCTCAGGGCGTGGTGGTCGTAGCGGTCCGACCAGAGGGTGAGCGAAACGATCGGGACGTCGTCGATCGACTTCGACACCACGAGCGGCTCCCCCGCGCCCGGCGGGAGGAGGTTTCGGTTGCTCATCACCTTGTTGTAGAGCTTGACGAGGGAGTCTTCCATGCTCTCGCCGACCAGGAAGCGGACCGTGATGATCCCCATCCCCTGGCGGCTTGCCGAGTAGATGTACTCGACCCCGTTGATCTCCCAGATCTTCTTCTCGAAGGTGGTGACCACCCGCTCCTCGACCTCCTTGGGAGAAGAGCCGGGCATGGGGAGGTAGATGTCCACCATGGGGACGACGATTTGCGGCTCTTCCTCGCGCGGCGTCGCGAAGACCGAGTAGAGCCCGATCAAAAGCGAAGCGGCCACGATGAGCGGCGTCAGCTTGGAATCTATGAAGGCGCGGGCGATCTTCCCCGCGAAACCCAGGTTGTTCATGCTATCTCCGATGATGGCGGTACCTTCACTTCCACCTACTGCACCTTAGCGCCGTCGACCATCTTCTCTATTCCTGCGGTGACCACTTTCTCACCGGGGGCGAGGCCGGAAAGGATCTCGACGCGACCGCCTTGGGCGCGCCCGGGCTTCACCAAACGCAAGCGGGCAAACCCATCGGGCGACACCACCCAGACCGAGGTGAGCGAGGAGCGCTGCACCACGGCCGCCTCGGGAACGGCGATCCCCTTCCGGGATCCGGTCCTGAAGAAGGCCTTGCCGTAGCTCCCGGAGCGCAGGCCGCGGGAGGGAAGATCGACCTTGACGATGAAGGTCCGCGTCGCGGGATCAACCACGGGCACCACCTCGGAGACGCGCCCGGTCGCCGGAGCCCCCTCTACCGCGATACCAAGCTCCTCGCCTGCCTTCACCTTGCCGAGCAGCGTCTCCGGGGCGGAGACCTCGAGACGGTACCCGTCGTCACCTTCAACGGTCAGAAGCGGCGTCCCCGGGAAGACGGTCTGCCCCGCCTCGACCTGCTTGGCGACCACCACACCGGCTATTGGAGAGGTGACCCTGCCGTAACCCGCGACGGCACCGGCGGCTCGCGCACCCTGGCGCGCCTGGGCGAGCCTCGCCTCGGCCCGCGCCACCCCCTGGGCGGCGACCTCCTGCTCGGTCTTTTTCGTGTCGAACTCCTGGCGCGTCACCGCCTGCTCGGCGACGAGGCGGGAGTAGCGCTCAAAGGTGACATCGGCGAGCCTCTTCTGGGCCTGCGCCTCCGAGAGGGCGCGTGCCGCCTCCTCGACGCCCGAGACGGCTCCTGCTGCCGCCGCTCCGCTCTCGACCGCATCGATGGCGGCCAAAAGCTTGCCGCGACCGACCCGCTCCCCTTCCCTCACGTACACCCGGCTCACGCTCCCGGCGATACGCGCGGCGATGGGCGCGGTGTTGCGTGCCTTCACCGTGCCGACCGCCTCCTGGACATCGGCCAGATCCTCGGCCGCCACGGTAACCACGGTGGCTCCCTGCACCACGGGGGGTGCCGCAGGGGCGGCGCTTTGCTCCTTCTTAGCGCCGCAACCGAAACCTGTTGCTATGACAAGGGCAAAAAGGGCTGCCCGGTAGCCTTTCATCGCATGACCTCCTGTATTAAGACGCCGGTACGGAAATATACCTCTGCCGTCGCAGCGTAACTGGCGTTTTCAACTTCCACAAGGTTCGCCCGGGCGCGGTCCAGGGCGGTCTCAGCGTCCATGACCTCGACGAGCGGGGAAAGGCCGTTACCGAAGCGCAGCGTCACCAGGCGGCGACTCTCCTCGGCGTCCCGCACCGCGGAACGGGCGCTCTCAAGCTTGAGCATCGCCTCCTGGCGGTGCAGCACGCTCTCGGTCACCTGAAGCGCGACTTCGCGCCGCTCGTTCTCCAGCACCTCGGCGGCGCTTCTCTTGGTGAGTTCCGCCTGCGCCTTCTCATGCGAGCGGCGCATGCCGTCGAAGAGCTCCCAGCGCAGGTTGACGCCGACGTTCCACGAATCCTTGTCGGTGCCAAGCGGCATGTCGCGGTCGTTCAACTGGTAGCTGCCGCGGGCGTAGAGGGTTGGGAGATAGGCGTTTTTCGCCTGTTTCACCGCGAGCTCGCCCCGCTCGACCGCGTTCTCGGAGGCCTTCAGGTCGGGACGGCTCTTTTGCGCGAGGACGATCAACTGCTCCGTTTCCGGAGCTGGCTCCTCAAGGCGCGGCATGTCGCCGATGTCCAGCGCCCCCCCCTGCGAGCCACCAACGACGAGGTTCAGCCGCATGCGCGCTATGAGCAGGGTGTTATTCGCCGCCACCACGCGCTGCTCCGCCTCGGCCACGGCTGTTGCCGTGCGCAGCCGCTCCGATTTGAGGCCGATGCCGTCCTTCTCGCGCAAGGCCGCCAGACGGTCGTGTTCGCGCGCGTTGATTACGGATTGCTCCGCAACCTCGCGGTAGGCCTGGGCCTTGCGCACCTCCAGGTAGGCCATGTAGACGCGGAAGGCGATTTCCTCGCGCCGTGCCTCTTCGGACAGCGCCGCCGCCTCGGCCTCTTTCCCGGCCATGGCGACGCCGTTCGAGATGCCGAAATCGAGCAGCGGCTGCTCCAGCGTCACCGCGGTTTTGAAGTCGCCGCGCGGCGAGGGGTTGTTCAGGGGATTGGCGGCGAAGTCCTTGGTGGGGCTGATGCGGGCTTCGTCCAGCTTCATCATGAAGACGGTGCTCGGGGTATTGGAGAGGACCGCGCCACTTTCCAGCGACACGCGAGGGAGGTAACGGCTACGGCTCGCCGCAACGCCCTCTTCCGCGGCCCCCTTCTCCAGCGAGGCGGCCTTGAGCAGATGGTTGCTTTCCAGGGCGCGCTTTACCGCCTGCTGCAGCGTCACCACCTCACCAAAGGCGGGCGTCGTCAGGACGGAAAAGAGCAGTGCAAGCAGTGGTGCAAACCTTCTATTCACCCGGGGAACCTCCTTGCGGGCACAGTTGCAATTTCGAGTTAAGATATATGCGAATTCTTATATATATACTCCGAGGCCAATTGTCAAGGTAATAACCTTATAAGCATAGGTTAAGTAGCCCATATCGGATCTTCGACGGAAACATTGTAACAGCTTAGAAAAGCGCCGCGCCCTCCACATGAAAAATGTTAGGGGCGAGGACCGAAATGGAATTTTCGAAAGGGGAACAGGGACTTTTGGAAGCCAAACAAAAAAACCGGCGCGCTCCGCAGGTGAGCGCGCCGGTTTTAACGTTTTTATTCCGGGAGGGATCAGGCGCCGGGCTGGTCGAGCAGGTAGCGTCCGACATAGTTCTTGGAGAACTGCAGCGCGGTGCGGCCGCAGCGCTTGGTCTTGTCGTGCGACCACTGGATCGCCTCCAACTCCAGTTCCTTGCTCCATTCGATGGTGACCCTGCGGTTTTTAGCCTCGCGCTCGACGCACTGGCGCACCGCGTCGAGGTAGCGGTCCTGGGTGAAGACGTGGAAGGCGACCCAGAGGCCGAAGCGGTCCGAGAGGGAGACCTTCTCCTCCATCGCCTCGCTCTCCTGAAGCTCGCCGTTCACGTATTTGCCCCCCAGCAGGTCGGTGTTGTATTGGGGGAGCAGGTGGCGCCGGTTCGAGGTGACGTAGATGAGGACGTTTTCCGGGGCGCAGTAAACCGAGCCGTCCAGGGCGCTTTTCAGCATCTTGTAGGAGAGTTCGCCGATCTCGAAGGTGAGGTCGTCGCACAAAAGGATGAAGCGGTAGGGCTGGTCCTCGACGGCGCTGAAGATCTCGGAGAGGTAGATGAGGTCCTCCTTCTCCACCTGGATCACGCGCAGCCCATCGCCGGCGAATTCGTTCAAAAGCGCCTTGACCATGGAGGACTTGCCGGTGCCGCGCGAGCCCCAAAGGAGCGCGTTGTTGGCCGGGAGCCCCTTCACGAACTGGCGCGTGTTGCTGACCATGATCTCCTTCTGCTTCTCGCACCCGAGAAGATCATCGAGCTTCGTCTGGTCGGTGACCTTCACCGCCTCGAGGTAACCCGAAAAGGAGTGACGGCGCCAGTTAGCGGCGTGGCAGGTTTCCCACTTGACCGCCTTCACGGCCTTGGGGAGTAACATTTCTACAGAGCTCAGCACACGTTCGAGCTGGGCCACGACTTCCGGTTTCAGATTCAGCATGTACGTTTCCGTCCCCCGTGCGGTGGGTCCCGGACCGGCTGTTTGCTGACATGAAACAACCGCGTCCCGGTAACCCCCGGTAATTTTGTCCATTCTGTATACGTTATCGGGCATGGGCGTGTCAAATTAAAACAATGTGTCAATTGGATGGGACACGGCTGCGGCAGAGGACCCAGGCGCTCACCCCGGGCAGGACGAGGCCGGTGCGGGCAAGAACGATCATCATGGCGTTCTCCAGTTGCAAAAGCCTCGCAACGAGCCTGCTCGCGAGTCCGCCGAGGGAGGAGGCACCCTGGTCCCGCGTCCCCTCCCACTTGGTGCACCTATCGATCAGGAACTTCGGGATGAGAAGGGAGCCGAAGAGGTAGCCCGAGGAGAGGACGGCAAGACCGGACACGGCGGCGACCTCCCTCAGCTCCTTAAGGCGATAGCGCCGGTAGCGACCGAGGAACCAATCCCTTCCGCTGAAGAGCGAGGGGAAGGCAGGCACCGTGATGAGGACGTGCCCTCCGGCCGCAACGTGCTGCCATACCAACCGCTTGAGAAACCGCCGGTCCTCTTCGATGCGCTCCAGCACGTCCACCAGCAGGGTGAGCTCGAAACGCCTCCCCGCGGCGGGAAGGTCCGGCACGTAGATCACCCCCTGAGCCGGTACCAGCCGCGCGACCGTCGCTTCGGCCAGATCGGCGACCACGGCCGTGACGCGGATGCCGGGCGAGGTCGCACAGAGAGACCTGCTGAGGTACCCGTCCCCGCAGTCGACGTCGAGAACGCTCATGCCGTCGCGCAGATTTTCCCCGAGCAGCATCGCCACGGCGCGCGCCCGCGCCACCTCCCACGGCCCCTTTCGACTAAGTGCCGCCTCGTTTCCGGGAGCCACGGCTAAAACCTCAGCTCGCAGCTCAAGCCGGCACCGGAGCCGGTGACCTGCGGGCGCAGCGAAAGGTTTTTGAGCAGCGCGGTGACGCCGGCAGTCTTTGCGGTCGGAGGGCGCAGTTGGTCGTAGTGCAGGAGTCTCGGGAGGAGGTAGCCGGAGAAGAGCCCGATGGCGGCTCCGGCGAGAACATCGGTGGCGTAGTGGTGGTCAGCCATGATGCGGGCGACGCCGTCGGCGACGGCAAGCCCCATGCCGGTGTAGCAGGCGTCACGGTCCAGGTCGGGATCGCGGTAGAGGGAGTGGTAGGCGTGGTGGTTGCAGACAAGCCCGGCGCCGGTGAAGGCGAAGGCGACGTGACCGCTCGGCATGCTCCGGTAGGGTGCCCCACCCTCGCAGGCACCGTCCCCGCAGTTGCGTACGAACGGCTTTTCCCGGGCCACCAGGTTCTGCAACAGGCTCGAGACGAAGGAGGTGAATACGAAGGATTCCAGGTTCACCATTTTGGTCTGCCAGAGGGTGTCCCAGGCGCGGTCGCGGATACCGAGGGTAGCGAATGTGTCAACGACGGGTGCGGCGATCAGAAAGCCCATGAGGGCGTCGCCGACGTCGTGCGCCGCCTCCCTCGCCCCCTTCGCGTCGAGCCGGAGCGCGTCACGCACCGTTTCGTCGAAGCCGTTTCTCCCCCTCCACCGTGGCTCCGGATCACCGTGCGCCGTCTCCACGTAAATCGTACCTCCGGCGAGAAGCGCTACGCCGAGATAGTCGACAACCCCGGCCCTTCGCCAGCGCCAGACCGGCGCCGGGAAATTCGCACTGATCACCTGACTGCCGGTCTCCGGCGCGCGTCCTGGTGCAGCCGCGGCGGCGCCGTCAGGTCGCAAAAGCGCGCCTTCTGCCGCCGCAAGGAAGCTTGGAAGTCCGGCCCCTTTCAGTAAAGACACGGAGCCGGCCGAAGACGCTGTCGCGGGGGAAGAGGGAAGCTCGGCAAGTTGGGTGAATCGGGAGGGGTAGGAAGCGGCCACGGCGGCATCGGAGAGCGCCGAGGCCGGCCCCGGCAGGGTAGCCGTGGCGAGGGTGAGAAGAAGAGCCGTCGCGATATGGCGCGGGGATTTGACCATACGCGATATTAAAGATTACCAACGATGCATTGTCAAACCGCGAGGCGATGCGTCCCCTCAAGCTCCCCGGTGTGACTCAGCCAGGCGAAGGAGAGGGCCAGCATGTCGGCCACCCCCCCCATGGTGAGATTGCGGCTCACGTAGTGGGCGTTCCTTTCGGCGAGAAAGGCCATGAAGTCGGCGCGTTGCGCCACCAAACTCTCCAGGGTCGCTCCGTCCTTGCGCACCGTTTCCAGCCCTTCCCACCCGCAGCGGTGCAGGGCGGTGGTGTCTTCGACGCTCACCATGAGCCGCCCCAGCATGGCGAAGGTCGCACTCCCCCGGTTGCCGCCCGCCGCCATCTCGCGCCTGAAGGCGGGTAGCGCCTCGCCAAAGAGCGCCGGGAACCCGCGCAGCGCCTCCCCTCGGATCCCCTCTGCCCGGTATGCGTCGCGCGCCCGGCTGCCGTTACTCCCCGAGGCGTCCGCCGGATCGAAAAGCTCCCCGGCAAGCCGCGCCACCGCCGCGCCGAGCGCCGCCTCGTCTCGACGGCCGATGCGTGCGCTTGCGCAGAGCAGCAGGCCGCTCAAGAAGATATACCCCCGGTGACAGTTGGTGCCGGCTTCCTCCAGCATGGCCCGCTCGGCCTCCACCCCGAGGCGTACCTGCTGCGCAAGTTCTTCCCCTGCGGCGAGCGAAGCGCTCACCCGGTGCAGATACCCGGATACGACGGAGAGGGAAGCTTCCATGCGGGGGACGGAGAGGTCACGGTGGGACCCGGAGTCGTTCAGGTCGACGAGCCCCGGCTTAGGCGTGAGGTAGAGCTCCATGAAGGCGCCGCGCACTAGGCTGCGCGAGAGAAGCGTGAGTTCAGAGCGCATCGATGAGGTCCCGGGCCGCGCGCGCGAGTTCGTCGCTTGAGTGTCGCCCGGCGCGGATGCAGGCAAGCGCCGGTTCGCGGCAGATGAGGCAGCTTCTGGGGGCGACATCGAGGTCGGCGCGCGCCATCTGGTTGCCGGCGTGATCGTAGACGTCGAGGTCGAGGAGCCTGCCCGCCGGGTGCATCCCCTCGAGGGCGATTCCCAGGCGCTTCACCTGGGTGGCGAGAAGCCGCGTGCGGTACAGCGCGAAGGGGCCGAGGGCGTCACACCCGCGCGCGGCGGCGCTACCGTTCATCGCGGCAAGGAGCGCCTGTTCCCCCCATGCGAAGAGCCGCTCGGCCCGCGCACCGGTTTTCTCCGCCCCTGGGAGATTCAAGGACAGCATCACCGTCGCGGGAAACGGGGTCGGGAACAGGGTGTCCAAAAGTTCCTGCCTGCGGTCCCGCGCCGCGAGGAGGCTATTCCTTAACGCGTCTGACGACATCGATGATGCTCCCGTCGCGGTACTCGATGACCGCCACCACCTCGTCCTCGAACTCGAGGGGACGGGGCGTGCCGGTGACGCGGCAGATCTCGCGCTGCAGGTCGGCGATCTCCTTCACCGGGAGCTTCCTTCTGACCAGCTCCTCCTTGAGCTCCGCGTGCCTGTCGTTCACCGCGATGCCGCGCTCGGTGACGACGACCCCGATGGTGTCACCCGGGGTGGTGATGGTGGTGACCCGGTCGCGCACGATGGGGAGCCGGCCGCGGATCGAGGGGGCGACGATGATGGAGAGCTTGGCCCCGGCCGCGGTGTCGGAGTGCCCACCGGTGTTGTGCAGAAGGTAGCCGTTCGATTCGGTGTTCACGTTGACGTTGAAGGCGGTGTCAACCTCGGTCGCGCCCAGGATGACGCAATCGAGCCGGTTCACCACGCTCCCGGCGTTGAAGGGGTTCGCGTACATGTCGGCGCTGATCTCTTGGTGCGCGCGGTTCACGCCGATGGAGCGCACCGCCTCCTGGTCGAAGCACTGCACGTCCATGAGCGCCGAGAAGAGCCCCTCTTCAAGCATCTCGACGAAGTAGCCGGTGATGCCGCCGCAGCCGAAGCTCCCCTTGATGGAACCCTTGCGCATGGCGTTACGCACCTTCTCCGCGACGGCGAGCGAGATCCCCCCCGAGCCGGTCTGGAAGGAGAAGCCGTCCTGCAAAAGCCCCGACGCCTCGATCACCTGCGAGGCGTAGCTCGCGATCTGCAGCCCGACCGGGTCGGTGGTAACCCGCGTGGTGGTGGAGACGATCTTCGCGGGGTCTCCCAGGCGGTCGACCACCACGACGTAGTCGACGAGGGTCTGCGGGATGCCGACCGGAATAGCCGGGAAGGGGACCAGGTTGTCGGTGACCGCGACGACGCAGGAGGCGTAGCTCGCGTCGATCTGCGCGTACCCCAGGCTGCCGCAGGCCGACGGCCCGTAGTAGCCGTTCATGTTGCCGTACTCGTCGCAGCAGGGGGCCGCGATGAAGGCGACATCGATCTTCACGCTCCCCTCGATGATGGAGCGAGCCCGGCCGCCGTGGGTCCTGACCACGATGGGACAGGAGAGTTCGCCGCGGCTCGCCAGCTCGCCGATCAGGCCGTTAACGCCGCACTGGAACCCGGCGATCACGCCGCTTTTAATGTGCGGGATGATCTCGGCGTGCACCGGGTGCACCGAGGAGGAGGCGATCCAGATCCCCTTGAGCCCCATGGCCGCGATCTCGGCAACGATCCGGTTCAAAAGAAAATCGCCGTTTCTGAGGCTATGGTGCGTGGCGATGGTCATCCCGTCGGCAAGGCCGCTCGCCTCCAGCGCCTCCCGGAGCGAGGAGAGCCGCTTCCCCTCTCCCGGGTTCACGCGCTTCACCGGACGGGCGGCGACGGCCCCTTCCGGCCTAAGCGACCAGGCGTCGCCGTAGGGGACGAGCCTTTTCCCCGCGTAAAATTCCGGGATCTCACGTCCCAGGCTATTGAGCGCCATGAATCTCCTCCTCGTCGATCAGGGTGTCCACCATGCCGTGGGCGTAGGCGGTGCGCAGGACGCGGGCGGCCCGCTTCACCACCGGGGCGTCGACCATCTTCCCCCCGAGGGCGATGACGCCGGTCCCCAGCTGCCTGGCCCGCTTGATCGCCTCGATCACCTGGAGCGCGTACTCCACCTCGTGCTCTTTCGGCGCGAAGACGTCGTGCACCACCTCGATCTGGCGCGGGTTAACGAGGCACTTCCCTGTGTAGCCGAGCCTTTTGGCGAGCTCGGTTTCGGCGCGGAGCCCTTCCATGTCCGAGACGTCGGCGAAGATGGTGTCCACCGCCTGGATCCCCTTCGCCTTCGCGGCCCAAAGCACGCGGGTCCGCGCGTTGAAGAGCTCCTCGCCGCCGCGGCTTCTTTCGATCTCCATGCTCGCCGTGTAATCCTCGGCGCCGAAGGCGAGCGCGAAGATGCGCTCCGAGCTGTTGGCGATGCCGACCGCGTTGATGACGCCGAGGGCGCTCTCCAGCGATGGAAGGATGCCGAAGCGGCCGATCTCCACCTCGAGCTCCTCCTCGAACTCGGTCAAAAGGGTGTCGAGGCGCTCCACGATCTCCGGGGTATCCGCTTTGGGGAGCCTGATGCCGTCCGGCATGGCCGGGAGCACCACCTTGAGGTCCTCGTACCCCCACTTTGAGTCGAGCGGGTTGATGCGGACCAACAGCTCCTTGTTGCGGTCGGTGTAGTTCAAAAGGAACCGCTTCACCAGGTGGCGCGCCGCGTCCTTTTCGGCGAGCGGCACCGCATCCTCCAGGTCGATGATCACCGAGTCACAGTTGAAGATGGGGATGTTCTGCAGCATGGAGGGCATGTTGCCCGGGACGTAGAGGAGGGAGCGTCGCAGCTTGAAGTGGGCCATCAGGAGGACTCCTCGTCGATGTAGATGGTCGGGATGCCGCCGACCTTGGACACGTGGCGTTCGACGCCGGAGACGTCGAGCTCGGTTAAGACGATCTCGCAGGTGGCGAAGACCTCGGCGTCGTATAAGTGCCCGCCGACCACCTCGCCGGAGGATTTGGACATCATGATGTGGAAGTGGCAGTCGAGGAGCTCGTCCTCGCCCGGGACGATGTTCCCCTGCAGGCCCAGAAGCTCGCAAGGCCCCTCGATCTCGTGGATCGTGATGCGCGGCGTGGTGATGGGGAGCTTCGCGCCGGTCTTGATCCCCCTGAGCTTAACGTTCTTCACGCTGCCTAGCGCAGAGACGATCATGGCGTAGCGCACGTCGGTCAGGTGGGCGAACTGCAAAAGCCTCGTGGTGAGGCGCTCTCCCGGCGTGATCTTGATGATGAAGCGTCTGCCGTTGGTGCACTCCTTGTACCAGAGACCTTCCATCTATCCCTCCGTGGCGCGCATGATGGCCGTCTCAAGGCGCGCCTCTATGGCATAATCGAGGGCGCCGCGGTCGGTGATGCGCACCTCGCCCGACTCGATGCCGTGCTTTTCGAGCACCTCATCCACCTTGGCCCGTATCAGCGCGCCGAACTGTTTCACCACCGTCGACTCGATGGTCACGGAAAGCGTCTCCGCGGGCTCCAGGAAAACCATCAGGTCGCTGGACTGCATCGTCCCCGACTGCGCCTTCTTCACGATCTTCATTTGCTTCCCCCCTTTACCCAGATCTTGATCCCCTCACTGGAGAGCAGAAAATCCAGGGTGCTTACCGGCACCAGTTCCGCGATCCCCTCCAGCTCGCCGTTCAGGAGCATATCCCGCACCCGCGAGGCAGAAATGGGACGATCCATGGCGCTTTTTCTCTCGATCTCCTTCACCTCGACGCCAAGCGGAGGGAGGATGCGGTGCATCGCTTCGTTGTAGGCCGCGGTGGTGCCGCACCACGGCTCGCTCCCGACGAAGCGGGTCTTCACGTGGAAATGCGGCGCGATGCGCCGGGCGAAGAGCAAAAGGTCGAGCTCCATCTGGATCGCTCCGCCGGGGTCGCCCCCCTTGAGGAAATAGGTGGGGAAGGTGATGCTGGAAACGGCGTACCAGGAGGTATCGAGGACGACGACGTTTTCAAGGTCCGCGGTCCCCTCCTGCACCATGCGCAGGCGGGCGCCAAAGGGGAACAGAGAGCGCTCCTCGCGCACCACGAAGAGAAAGAGCTGGTCCACGGCCGCGGCCGTCTGCTCGATCAGGTAACGGTGTCCGAGCGTGAAAGGGTTGCAGTTGGCAACGATGGCTCCGTTGTTGCCGGGGCGGATCTGCTTTGTGTATCTGGAGAGATAGCGCCTCAGGCCGTCGCCGTATTCAAGCAGGGCGGTCGTGCCGGAGGCGACCAGGAGGTTGAAGTTGAGCGCCTCGAAACCTGGTACGAGGGCTGGTGAGGTGAAGACGAAAAAGGAATCGACGCCGTCCTGATAACCGCGGCCGACCAGTTCGGTTACTACCTCGTCGAGGAGCGTCCCCCCCTGGTGCGAGGGGGTCACCGCGAGCATCTTGAGGACGCGCCCCTGCCGCGCCCCGACCGCGACGAGGCGCCCCGCCTCGAAGACGCCGACCAGGTCGTCGTAGGGGGCTTCGAAGCGAAGGCCGCTTGCTTCTACCAGCGCCCGGGCCTGCCCGAGATCATCCGTGGAGAGAAGTGAAGTAACCATCCGCAAAGACTAACACTAAAGATATGTATACGTAACCGCGTATACCAAAAAAACTTTTCCGATCTCTCAGGGTCCCCGCACCCCTCATAGCTCGTGGAAAGATCCAAGCCGCATTCAGAAAAAACTATGATGAGGGCACCCTCCTGTGCTATGCTTCGCAGTTGGCAAAACAACAGAGATTACACCTTAAAACAAAGACCCATGATGACTATCTCAGTAGTGATACCTGCCCACAATGAGGCAGAGAACATAGCTTCCCTCGTCCAGGAAATCGTGGCAACCGGCCTCGACTGTGAGATCGTGGTGGTCGACGATGGCAGTACCGACGACACCCACGCACGGCTGCTCGCCTTGAAGAAGTCCGTTCCTTCCCTGAAAGTGGTGCAGCACGACCGCGCCTACGGCCAGAGCGCCGCCGTTGCGACCGGCATCAAGCAGGCCAACGGCACCCTTATCGGGACCCTGGATGGTGACGGCCAGAACAACCCCGCCGACCTCCCGAAAATGATCGAGGCGATCAGGAACAGTACCAACCCCAACCTCAAGATGGTCGCGGGCTACCGCAAGAAAAGGGACGACTCCGCCTGGCGCATCATAAGCTCCAGAATCGCCAACGCCTACCGGCGCTTCTTTTTGCGGGACGAAACCCCGGATACCGGTTGCGGCCTAAAGGTCTTTTACCGCGCGGCCTTTCTCGAGCTCCCCTTCTTCGACCACATGCACCGTTTCCTCCCGGCCCTCATAAGGATGAAGGGGGGAGATGTCATCTCCGTCGAGGTGAACCACCGTCCGCGCACCGCCGGCGTCTCCAAGTACGGCACGCTGAACCGGTTGTGGGTCGGCATCATCGACATCTTCGGCGTCTGCTGGCTGCGCATGCGTGCTAAAAACGTAAAGATCACGAGGCTCGACTGATGACTCTTTCCGAGAGAACCTGGGTAGGGATCGGTCTTGCCGGGCAGTTTTTCTTCACCATGCGCTTCGTCGTGCAGTGGATCGCCACCGAACGGAAGAGAAGGAGCGTCATCCCGGAGTCCTTCTGGTACTTCAGCATCTTCGGCTCCCTGATCCTCCTGGTCTATTCGCTTTACCGCAAGGACCCTGTGTTCATACTGGGACAGGCGTTCGGCACTACGGTCTACGTCAGAAACCTCTTCTTCATCCACAAGGAAAAGAAAGATGCCGCAGCGTCACCCATGGAGTAGCCAACGCTGGCTTCCCTTCGCGATCCTTGCTTTCCCGGCCATCGCATTTTCCTTTCTGCTCCCATACTTCCCGATCGATGAGACCCGTTACCTTTCGGTAGGGTGGGAGATGTGGAACAAGGGGTCGTACATCGTCCCGCTGCAAAACGGACTCCCCTACTCCCACAAGCCCCCGCTGCTTTTCTGGCTTTTCAACCTCGACTGGCTCATTTTCGGCGTGAACGAAGGGACCCTCCGTTTCATCCCCCTCATCTTCAGCATGATGAACGTGGCCCTCGTGCACCGGATCGCCAAGAGGCTCTGGCAGGATGAACAGGTCGCCCGCTACGCCGCGCTCGTCCTCGCCTCCATGCTCTCCTACCTCCTGTGGTCCGCGGTGATCATGTTCGATGTCGTGCTCACCCTGTGGGTGCTGCTCGCGGTGGACGCGGTGATCTCGGCGGTGAAGGAGCAGCGCCTCCTCTGGTTCATGCAGCTCGGGGTCGCCATCGGCTTCGGCATCCTCACTAAGGGTCCCGTCGTTTTGGTCTACGTCCTGCCGGTCGCCCTCTTCGCCCCCTTCTGGGCCCCCGGCGAGCGCCCCGCCGGCAGGTGGTACGCCTCCATTGGGCTCTCCCTTTTGATCGGCATCGCGGTTCTTTCCTTCTGGCTCGTCCCCGCGGCGCTGACCGGCGGCGAAACCTACCGCCGCGCCATCCTCTGGGGGCAGACGGTGAACCGGATGGCCAACTCCTTTGCCCACAGGCGCCCGATCTGGTGGTACCTCCCCTGGATTCCGACCCTGCTCCTGCCGTGGGCCCTGTTCCCCCCCGCGTGGCGCGCCTGGAAAAGGCTCACCGCAGATCCGGGGTCCCGCATGGTCATGATCTGGTGCGGCGTGAGCCTCGTCGTCTTCTCGCTGCTCTCCGGAAAGCAGGTCCACTACCTGATCCCGGTGCTCCCTGCCTTCAGCCTCCTCATGGCGAAGAGCATCGCCCAAGAGCAGGGGGACGTCGCGCGCTGGAGGCTCCCCATAGCGATTCTCTACCTGATCCTGGGGGCTGGCCTTCTCACCGCCTCGTTCATCAATCACGGACGCATGCTCAGACACTTCGACCTCACCGAGGTGAGGTGGGCCGCCGGCGGCCTCTTCCTCCTCGGCGCTCTCCTTTTCGGCCTGCGCCCCCGCACCATGCCAGCCCTGGTCACCCGGGTGGCCGTCGCCTCGCTTGCCTGCTGCGCGCTCGTGCTCATCGGCGGGCAGACCATGTTCCTGCGCTACGACCTGCACCCCATCGCTCAGGCGATCAGGGAGAAGCAGGCCGAGGGGTACGAGGTGCTGCACGTCGACAAGTACCACGGTCAGTTTCATTTCATGGGGCGGTTGGAGCACCCCCTGGTGGAGCTGAAGGGTGCGGATGAGGTCGGAGCATACGTGGCGACCCACGACAAAGTGGCCCTTATCACGTACGAGCCGGACAAGCGGCGTATCGAACCGGTGGAGTACTTCTTCCGGCAGCCTTTCAGGAGCAAGCAGGTGGTACTTTGGAACCGTACAGGGATCGACCGTTATCTGAAAGAAGCCGGTGCGGTGCGGAAAGCCGCAGAAAGCGACGAATAAAAAAAGGGCCCTCCGGCAGCGGAGGGCCCTTTTGCATTTGAAGCGTTTCTTACCGGAACCCCGCCTCCTTCCAGGCGTTCACGCCACCCTTCAGCGCCGACACCTTGGTGAACCCCATCTCCTGGAACTCCGCTGCCCGACCGGCAGACGTGTGTTCCTGCGGTCAATTGCAGTAGAAGATGATCTCCTTCTCCTTCGGGATCTCCGGGAGCCTCGCGTTGAACTCTCCCATGGTCAGCGCCTTCTCAAGGCGAATCCCGCCGCACATCTCCTCGCTGTCGTAGGCGCAGACGAAGAGGGCCTCTCCGTCCTGCACCTTCCTGCGCGCCTCCTGAATCTGGATCCTTTTCACCTCGGCCATGACTTCCTCCTTCCATCCCCTTGAGGGATGACCCCTGGGCCACTGCGGCTGTTATCCACCACCTCCAGGCGGGCCGGTACCTGGGGTGCACCCGAAAGTGCCGAACCGGCCGCCGGAGCGCTTCTCCCCGGGGAAGCGGCTACCCCATGTGGCGGTAGCAGAACTCCCCAAGATAGCTGAGCGCCGTGTCCGGCGCCTTGTTGCAAAGGTAATGCAGCGCCTTCCTCGCCAGCGACCTGTTGTACAACGGGCTCGGGAGCGCCGGGTCGTTGGGGTAGAGGAAATGAGGGAGATCCAGGATCTCGGTCCCCCAATGGGACTTGAAGTCCATCAGGCTTTTGTTCTGCTCCTTGGTCTGCCCGAAATCGAAGCGCTGATAGCCGGCTCGGCAGGCGTCCTTGATGACGTTCCAGAGCAGGAAATGCAGAGGGCTACAGTCGATATGGTTCGCGTCCATCGCGGAGTACTCGATGGAGACGCGTCCTTTGTAGGTGAAAAGCAGCACCCCGGCCACCGTCTCCGCGCCCTTGCGGCAGAGCAGGAGCTCGGCCAGCCCCTGTCCGGAAAAGGTCTGCCAGAGCGATTTAACCAAAGGGTACGGCTGCGGGGGAAGCCCCCTCTTCCTTCTCATGACCCGGTGCAGGAGGTAAAAATCCATCAGATCCGCTTCACGCCATCCCCGGATGATGCTCAGCCCCGAGTTCTCGGCGCGGAGGATGCGCTGCCGCACGCAGCTTCTGTGGAAGCGCATCCTGACCTCCTCGGGGTCGCGGGAGAGCCTGATGAAGTGGTGCTTGTGGCCGCAGTCGGTGCGGAACCTTTCCCGATCGAGCAGGTGTGGCGCCTGCGCCGTCCTGATCTCGATGCGGGGGATCTCGAGCTGTTCGGCAAGCCGCAGCACCGCGTCGCACAGGATCTCCATCTCGGACGACTCCGATACCAGCGGATCGCAGAGAGTGGCAAACGGGATGCTTACCAGGCGCCGGCCGGTCAGCCAGCTCCGCACCGCGTAGATCGGGAGGGCCGCCTTGATGGCGCCACCGGGGGTGGTGAGCGCCAGGTAATAGCCGCACATGTGCTGGAAGTTCTTGTCCAGCACCCTTTTCCAACCGGAGAGGTGCGTTATCCAGCCGTAGGGATGGGCGTGCACGAACCGGTCCCAGCGATGATTGCGCAGCGGGTCGATGAGGCTCACCCCCTTCCCGAGGTCCGTCTCAAGCAGTTCGCGGAAAACGCCAGTAGCCACTGCCGACCTCCAATACCTTCACGAAATTAACAACGTCTTACTCTATCCACCACCGTTTCCAAGTCAAGGTGCGCCGCACCGTACAAAATGAAACTATCGTGTTGAGGAAAGTACGTGTGCTGCTAAGATACTTGTCGTTGCCAAATCCGGCAAAGGAGGGAGTCATGGGCGAAAGACTGACCGAATGGGCCGAGCGTCCGCTTAACTTCCGCGAGGACCAAAGAGAAAACCTCGACCCGCAGCTGCGGCGCCTGAACGTGAGGCTCGGTGCGCATGCCCTGCTCGACTTCGTGCTTAACCCTCCCGCATACCTGCTTCTAGCCGGCGCCGTGGGACTTCTCGCCAAGCGCAGGTTCGCCCTCGCGTCGCTTCTGGCGGGAGGCTTCGTGCTGCAACAAGCCCTCTCCAGGGTCGGCGCCACCGGCGCACAGGAGGGGCTTGAGGAGCGGAAGAGGAGGGAGATCGCCTTCGAGCGGCGCGCCATGAAGGCGCAGCGCGGGGATTACGGCCGGCTCGACGTGATCGCCTTCAAGTAGGGAGGTATTTCAGTTCAAGCGCAGCACGCCGATAAGGATAGAAAGCAGTACCACTAATGAGCCGGAGCAACTAATGACGCTGGTTGAATGGGATGAAACCCTGACCTTGGGAGTGCAGCGGATCGACGCCGATCACGAAAAGCTGGTGGAGATCCTGAACCGCTGCTACAGCGCGCTCATGCAGCACGACCACACCCATGAACTGCATGACATAGTGGTGGAACTTCTAGACTACACCCAGTACCACTTCGGCACCGAGGAAGCCCTGATGCGCGCGGCGCGCTACCCGGCAGCTAAGGCTCACACCGCCGCCCACCGCACCTTCATCAAGTCCATCCACAACTTCAGGGACCGTTTCGAGGCGGGGGAATCCTTCGTCGCCATCGATGTCCTCGTCTTTCTCAAGGACTGGCTGGTGGCGCACATCCAGAACACGGACCGCTCCCTTGCCCAGTACGTGACTGAAGTGGCCGGACTATAAAAAAAGCGCCCGGCAATTGCACCGGACGCCACTTTTCCCACTCCTTGTTCGCTACCCTCCACCGTACAGCCCCGTAAGCACCGCCTCCTCGATGACATGGTCCTGCATCGCCACGTCCAGTTGCCCCTTGCTCGCCGTTCCCGCCAGTTCAAGCGTCGTGTCGAGCGCGTACAACCGGAAGATGTAGCGATGGGTGCCGGAGGGAGGGCAGGGCCCGCCATACTGGTTGTGTCCCCAGCTGTTCTTGCCGATGACCACTTCGCGCGGCTCCGCCTGTTCCACGAGCTCGGTGGTCCTAGGCCCCATGTTCCAAAGGATCCAGTGTACCCAGAGCCCGTTCGGGGCGTCCGGGTCTTCCATGACCAGAGCCAACGACTTGGTGCCGTCCGGCACGTGCTCGATCCGGAGTTCCGGATTGATGTTGTCACCATCGCAGGTATACCTGGCCGGCATGCGCCCGTTGTCCTTGAAGGCCGGGCTGGTCAACCGCATCTCTCCCATGAGTCACCCCCTTGTGGTCGGCCTTCGCCGGCCGCCTGTTATTCCCCGCCTGCCTGCGGCACGCCGCAGACCTTCACCTCTACCACCAGGTCCTCCACCTGGGCGAACTGCTCGCTCACCGCCCCGACCGGGCGTAGGAGCTCGACGGACCAGAGCCCGTCGTTAGCCCCATTCCCAACCGGGCTCGCATTCTCGTGGGTCACCATGCCGCAGAACTCGGAGCGACGCACCGAGCGGCGGTTCTCCACCCGCCCGAGGAGGATGGGCGAAAGCCCCCTCTGGTCCGCCTCCACGCGCTCCCCGCGCCTCACATACACCCCCCTTTCAGGAAGCCGCACCAAGGCGGACCACGGGACCGCCCCCGCCTCCCCCAAAAGCGACGCGCTCACGCCGCGGAAGCGGCAGTTCTCGAGCCCCTGGAAAAGCTCCGGCGGCACCTGCACGCGCACGGCGAAACTGTCGCGCGCGTGCCTTAGCTGCCCCCACGCGTTGCGGTTCATGAGGGCGCGCACCGAGAAGGCACGGGTGAAGGCCTGCTCCCTGCGCTGGTAGCAAGCGAGCCATTCCAGGGCGTCGCGCGTCCAGACGGTACAACTCGCAATGGACGCCCCCAGCGTCTCGGACCAGGAACTGAGCGGCGAAGGGGCGTCGTGGCCGTAGATGCGCATGAGCCCCCCCTCGGCCACCGCGATCCGGTCCAGCGCCGCCTCGTAGTCCCGGCAAAGCCTTTTCAGCACGAGGTCGCGCTGCTCGTTCATGGCCAGGGCGCCGCCCGGAGCGGCAAGCCCCTTCCTGCGTCGGATCGACTCGCCGCGCAACCCGATCATGCCGCTCACCTCGGCCCGTTCCGGCTCCGTTTCCATCTCCTCTTCTTCCACCGCCGGCGGTGCCGCTTGCACCTCACCGCCCGGCGCCTGTTCCTGCGTCTCCTCCCGCGGAGAGACCGGCTCCTCCCGAGCGGCGACTTCCCGCTCTTGCGGCTCCATCGACTCGACTCGTTGCCGGTCGAGCTCAAGCTCCTTTTCCAGGATGGACAGGTCGAGGCTCAGTTCCTGCCAGGCCCGATCCAGCGCGGAGTACTCCCTGAAGTCCGCGACGCAGCGCTCCAGGAGCCGTTCCGCCTCGGCCAGGAGCGTCTCGGCATGCCGAGGTTCGAACCTTGCCGCCAGCATCGACGGATCGGGACGGTATGCGGCCACGTTACAGGCAAGCTTGCTCATCGGCCACCTCCTCTTTCAAAAACGGCACAGAAGGGGCGGCTTGCGCCGCCCCGGGGCATGTCAGAGGAAGGTGGTCCTGGTTCCTTCGGAGAGGCGGGAGATCAGGTCCTGGCAGACCTTCTCGCAGCTTTGGCAGGACGAGCGGCAGATGCGGCAGTGCTGGTGCATCTCGGAGTGCACCTCGCACTCCTGCATGCAGAGGCGGCAGGCGACGGCGCAGCTCTCAAGCTGCGTCCTCAAAAGCTGGGGGACGGCTTCGGTCTGCCGGGAGAGGACACGCGCGGTGACTTGGCAGATATCGGCGCAGTCGAGGTTCAGGCGGATGCACTTGGTGAGGTCTTGCACCGTCGCCTCGCCGAGGCACGCATCGGCGCAGCTGGTGCAGACGTCGGCACACTCGACGAGGGAGCTGATGCACTCGGTGACGGCGGTCACGTCCATGATGAGCTTTCTCGGGTGGGCGGCGAACATTTCGGATGTCTTCATGGGCTTCTCCTTTGTGGTTGGAATGTCGGCACAACAGTTAGCACATTCTAATCACATTGCCGGAGAATTCAACGCGGGGGGGGGGGAACCGGAGCCCTTTTTTCACCCCTTCCCCTCTGCGCCGGCCCAGACCGACTCCGAGAGCCTTCGTATGGTCAGCACCTCCTCTTCGCCGATGCCGAGCGAGAGGAGGAAGGCGTGGTGCGCCTTTGGTGCGCGGCGCTCGAACTCGGCGTGCCAGGTCTCCATCCCCCTGTCGTCCATGCCCGCCGCGCGCAGCATGGCGACCCAGGTTTCCTTGTCCATGCTCTCCGGGAGCGACTCTCCCGACTGGACCCGGAGCATGCGGGCGAGCAGGCTCTGCTGGGCCTTGAGCGCCCTGATCTCCTCTCCGATCGCCGCGAGGCGGCGCTTCAGGACCGACCGCTCCCCCTTTTCCGGGGCGGCGAGGATGGCCCGGATCTCCTCCACGGAGAGCCCGGCCTTGCGGAACGAGGCTATCGCGGCGAGCCGATCCAGGTCGCGCTCCGAATAGAGACGGTAACCCGCCTCGCTCCTTGCGCTCGGGCAAAGAAGCCCCTCCTGGTCGTAGTACAAGAGCGTGCTCCGGGAAAGTCCGAACCTCTTGGCCAGCTGGCTGATGCGGTACATGCCTGCTCCTTCGAGAAAAGCGGCCCCGGGCGCCCGGGGCCTGCAGATTAGGCGTGGTGTGCGCGGATCGCCGCGATCCGTTCCTGGGGAAGCCCCAGCCACTCGAGGAAGCTCTGGTGCCCTTCGGGATTTTCCCTCTCGAAGAGGCGATGCCACTGTTCCATGGCCGCGTCGTCCAGCCCGATGGCCCGGAACCGGGCGGTCCACTCGTCTACCGTTACCTTGCTCATACTGTTCGCTCCTTATCTGTTTGGTCGGTCATGGCCATGACAGTCGGGGATACTAAACCGTGAAGTGGTAGACGGGTCAAGATAAATTCGTCGGGGGCCGAGACGGCAAAGAGGCCCGACGGCGCTTGCCGTCGGGCCTCCCTGTTCCGGCAGACGTTGCCGCCTTACCGCTAGAAGGTCTCGAACTGCTCGTCGAGATCGTTCAGGTTGATCTCGGCACCGGTCACCGGGCCGGACTGGGTGAGCTTGTTCCTACCCCCCTTCGCCTTGGCCGGGGCTTCCTTACGCCCCGGCCGCGCTTCGGGCTGCGGCTCCTTAAAGCGCACCGGCACTCCCTTCGCGCTGCGCTCCTGCCCTATGTTGAAGTAACCGATGGTCGTCTGCAGCTGTTCCGACTGCGAGGAGAGTTCCTCAGCCGTCGCCGACATCTGCTCGCTCGCCGAGGCGTTTTGCTGGATCACCTGGTCGAGCTGCTGGATCGCCTTGTTGATCTGGGCCGCGCCGCTGTCCTGTTCCTTGCACGCGGCGGAGATCTCCTGCACCAGTTCGGCCGTGCGCTGGATATCCGGAAGCATGCGGTCCAGCATCTGTCCGGCGGTCTCCGCCACCTCTACGCTCGTCGAGGAGAGCTCCGAGATCTCAGCCGCCGCCTTCTGCGAGCGCTCGGCGAGCTTTCTCACCTCGCTTGCCACGACGGCGAAACCCTTGCCGTGCTCCCCGGCGCGGGCCGCCTCGATGGCGGCGTTCAGGGCCAGAAGGTTCGTCTGCCGCGCGATCTCCTCGATAATGGAGATCTTCCCGGCGATGTCCTTCATCGCCTGCACCGTCTGCGCCACCGCCTTGCCCCCTTCCTGGGCGTCCTGGGCGGACTTCACGGCGATCTTCTCCGTCTGCATGGCGTTATCCGCGTTCTGCCTGATGTTGGAGGACATCTCCTCCATGGAGGAAGAGGCCTGCTCCGCCGCAGCCGCCTGCTCACTCGCCCCCTGTGAGAGCTGCTGCGATCCGGAGGACATCTGCAGGCTGCCGCCCGCCACGTTGTTTGCGGCCTCCTTGACGTCGGTGACCACCGCGGAAAGCTTTGAAACCATGCTGGAGAGGGAACGCATCAACTCGTCGTTGGCCGAGCGCTCCTCGAGCTGGACGGTCAGGTTGCCGCCGGCCACCTCCTTCGCCGCACTCGTGATCGCGGTGATGGCAGCGATCAGCTGGTTCAGGTTTTCCTTTATCTGGTTGAAGTCGCCGCGGTACTCCTCCCTTATCGGTGCGGGCATGTCCCCCTTGGCGATGCGGTCGACGTATTCGGCGGCCACCTGCAGCGGGCCGATCACCGCATCGAGGGTCTGGTTCACCCCCTCGACGATGCGCCTGAAGTCCCCCTCGTGACGCCCTGCGTCGGCGCGCGTCGCAAGCTTTCCTTCCACAGCCGCATGGGAGAGGGCTTTAGCGTCCTCGACGAGCGCCTGGATGCGCTCCGTCATCCCCTTGAGCGCGGCGAGCAGTTGACCGGACTCGTCCTCGGAGTCGGCGTCAAGGTTCACGTTCAGGTTCCCAGCCGCGATCTTGTTGGCCGCATCGAGCGCCCTGCCAAGCGGCTTGGTGATGGCGTTCGCCACCAGGGTGGCGAAGACGAAGGCGAGCACGGCACACAGGATGCCGCCCCCCACGAGGATCACCTTGGTCCTCGCCTCGAGCGCCTCGGCATCCTTCATGCGCACGCCAAGGAGGGACATCTCCTCCTTCTGCATGTCGGCGATGACCACGCGCATCGCGTCCATGAACTGTTTTCCCTTGGCCTGCTGCACCGTCCGCACCACCTGCTCCATGCCGGTCCCGCTGCCGGCCTGCCGTCTGAGTGCGACCAGCGGCTCCACGTCGGCCTTGAGCCAGTCCTCCTTGGACTGGAACAGTTTCGTCAGGCGCTCCTGCTGCTTCGGGTTGTCCGCGGTAAGGCGCTTCGCCTCCTCCCATGCCCTTGAGAAATCGGCCTTGCCGGCGTTCAGCGGCTCGAGAAACTTTTCCTCCCCGGTGAGGGCGAAGCCTCGCTCGCCGGTTTCTATGTTCACCAGTGCGGTCAGTATGTTCCCGACCTGTTCCGTAACCTGGTAGGTGTGGACGTTCATCCTGTTTGCCTTGCCGAGCGAGGCCAGGTTTACGTAAGCCACCGCGACCAGGGTGGCGACAAGCACGATTATGATGGAAAAGACGAGGTACAGCTTCTTACCGATTTTCATGTTCTTGAAAAAGCTCACATCTTTCTCCTTTCTTTTCACGACGGCAGCGTGTGTGATGCGACACGGCAGGAAACGCGTCCGACAGCACGAGGGGCGCGCCCGCCTCCGCCGTCGTAACAGTACCCCGGCCAATCCGGGTTCAATGCAGACCGGTATCGTCAGCTAAACTGCAGAAGTTAAGGTATTTTTTTGCACCTTGCCCCCCCCGCGCCATCCATCCTGTTACGTTATTTGGGAGATTTCGTATACTTAGCATCGCTTTATCCCATAAATTTTTTTTCTATCCCCATGACTATGACATAGCACCGGACCTTACTGGCTCACCACAGGATCTTCTAACGAGGGGAGTGCCCGTTTCCTGCCACCGATATGGGTGCACGGCAGCTTTGCAAAGCATAGCGAAGCTGCTGCTTCACTTGGGCGACCGCTTCGCTTTTTCCTTAAAGTTTCCGGGGCATTCCCCCGACACGTCTATCAGACTGAGCAGTAGTAATCGAAACCGAATGTTGTTATACTACGGTGGTTGTCTAAGATTTACCGGCCTTAATCCTTCTGTGTAAATTGCATGTGGTGCTGAACCAGGGAGACAGGAGATGGCGGAAGGTCTGCAACTGAGGAAATTTCTCGCACCCGAATTCATCTTCGGAGCAGGTGCTAGGGAACTGGCCGGGCGTTATGCCAGAAATCTCGGCGGCCGTAAGGTGCTCGTGGTCTCGGACCCGGGCGTGGTCCAGGCGGGATGGACCGCCGATGTTACCAAGAGCCTCGAGGCGGAGGGACTCCCATACGTCCTTTTCACCGCGCTCACGCCGAACCCCAAGGCCGAAGAGGTCATGGCCGGGGTCGCCTTGTACCGTGAGGAGCGCTGCGACGTGATCGTGGCAGTGGGGGGCGGAAGTCCGATCGACTGCGCCAAAGGGATCGGCATCGTTTCCTCGAACCACAAGCACATCCTCGAATTCGAGGGGGTGGACATGGTGAAGGCCCCCATGCCTCCCCTGATCTGCATCCCGACCACCGGGGGAACCTCGGCCGACGTCTCGCAGTTCGCCATCATCAGCAACCCGCTCGAGCGGGTGAAGATCGCCATCATCAGCAAGTCGGTGGTCCCCGACATCGCCCTCATCGATCCCATCACCCTCACCACGATGGACCCGTACCTCACCGCCTGCACCGGGCTCGACGCCATGACGCACGCCATCGAGGCCTTCGTCTCCACCGCCAGCTCTTCCATGACCGACCTGCACGCGCTGGAAGCGGTCAAGATCCTCACCTCGAGCCTTATTCCCAGCATCCGCAACCCCGACGACCAGGAGCTCAGGAGCCAGGTGATGATGGGGAGCCTGCAGGCGGGGCTCGCCTTCTCCAACGCGATCCTAGGGGCGAACCACGCCATGGCGCACAGCCTGGGGGGCGCCCTCGATCTCGCCCACGGCGAATGTAACGCCATCCTCCTCGATCATGTCATCGACTTCAACTTCGACGCGGCTCCGGAGCGCTTCGAGCGCATCGCGCAGGCGATGGGGCTCGACCTGCGCGGCCTCCCGGTAGCTCAGAAGAAGAAGCTCCTCATCGAGCATGTGCGCTCCCTGAAGGCCCAGGCCGGCGTGGCACGCACCCTGGCCGAGGTCGGGGTCGGGGTCGACGACCTCAAGCAGTACAGCGAGCACGCCCTGAAAGACCCTTGCATGGCTACCAACCCGCGCCGCGCCTCAAAGAGGGACATAGAGGTCGTCTATGAAGAATCCCTCTGATCCGCCCGACTCCCCCCCACGCGACGACCTCGACTCCCTCGAGGCCCTGCAGCGCAAGCTCGCGGGTTTTGGTGAGAACTCGCTGCGCAAGACCTACTACCCCGAACTCCAGGAGCGCCTCGAGGAGTTGGAACGGCTGAAAGCGTTCCTCGATCACAGCAACGACGCCATCTTCCTCGTCGAGACGGTCTCCGGCCGGATCGTGGACCTGAACGACTCCGCCTGCCGCCAGACGGGATGGAGCCGTGAGGAACTCCTGGAAAAATCCCTTTTCGAGGTCTCCGATCTGTGGCATTCCGCCGCCGAAGCGTTGATACGCGCCCCGGAGCGCCAGGAAGAGCCGCGCGAACTGATCGTCACCGAGCTGCACAAAAAGGGGGGCGGGCGCTTCTGGGCCGAGCTCACCCTGAACCGGACGCAGTTTCGCGACAAGGCCTACGTCCTCGGCGTGGCGCGCGACATCACCACCCGCCGCGCCGTCGAGGAGGCGCTGCGCCAGAGCGAGGAGTTCCTGAAGAACGTGGTCGATCACATCCCCGCCATGGTCTTCGCGAAGGACGCCGTGAAGCTGCGCTTCATCACCATCAACAAGTACGGCGAGGAGCTCCTCGGTTTTTCCCGCAAGGAGATCCTCGGCAAGAGCAACCACGACCTCTTCCCAAGCGAGCAGGCCGATTTCTTCAGCGCCAAGGACCGGGAGACCCTCGAGTCGGGTGAACTGGTCGAGATCCCCGAGGAGGTGATCAGCACCGCCGCCGGGAACCGCATCCTGCACACGAAGAAGATCCCCCTCATGGACGAGCAGGGGAAGGCACGCTACCTCCTGGGTATCGCCGAGGACATCACCGAGAAGAAACAGCTCGAGGAAAAGCTCCTGCAATCCCAGAAGATGGAAGCGATCGGGCAGTTGGCCGGAGGCGTCGCGCACGATTTCAACAACATACTCATGGTCATCATGGGGTACGGCAGCATGCTGAGAAACGACGCCGCCCTGGCACCCGAGCACCGGGAGCAGGTGGATCGGATCATGGAGGCCGCCGACAAGGCCGCCCAGCTCACCGCGGGACTGCTAACCTTCAGCAGGAAACAGGTGATCAAGACGCAGACCGTCGACCTGAACGAGGTGATCCGGCGCGTGGAGAAGTTCCTCTCCCGCATCATAGGGGAGGACGTGCAGCTGAAGTCGCAGCTCCCCGAGCACCCGCTCCCGGTGGAGATGGACAGCAACCAAATCGAGCAGGTGCTGGTGAACCTTGCCACCAACGCACGCGACGCCATGCCGCACGGGGGGCTCCTCACCGTCGCCACATCGCTGCAGCGCATCGACCAGGGGTTCGTCGATGCCAACGACGCCGGCTCACCCGGCCCCTACGCGGTGGTCTCCATCTCCGACACCGGCCTCGGGATGGACGAGGCGACGCGCAGGAGGATCTTCGAGCCTTTCTTCACCACCAAGGAGCTGGGTAAGGGGACCGGGCTCGGCATGTCCATCGTGTACGGCATCGTGAAGCAGCACGGCGGCTTCATCAACATCTACAGCGAGCAGGGCCTTGGCACCACCTTCAGGATCTACCTGCCGCTCAGCCCCTCCGCCTCCGAGGCGGCCGAAGCGCTCAGGGAGCTGGAGCACCCGCGCGGCGGGAGCGAGACCATCCTTGTGGTCGAGGACGAGGCGAACCTGCGCACCCTCCTAGAGCAGATCCTCTCCGGCGCCGGGTACCAGGTGCTGGTGGCGGAAAACGGTGCCGTCGCCGTCGAAACCTTCGCAAGAAACGAGGGGAAGATCGCCCTCATCCTCATGGACATGATAATGCCGGGGATGAGCGGCAAAGAGGCCTGCGGCGCCATCCGCAGGATCGATCCGTCGGCGCGCGTCCTCTACACGAGCGGCTACACCATGGACATCATCAAGAGCCGTGACCTCCTGGAGGAGGGTACCGAGCTGATGACGAAGCCGGTGCGCCCGGCCGAGCTTTTAAGAAAAGTGCGGGAGATGCTGGACCGCTAGACGGAGAGCTCGCGGCAGCGCAAAAGGAAGAGACGGTCGGCGTAGCTGCCGGCCCGTTTGAGGTCAAGAGGGGAGAGTTCGGCCGCCTGGACGGGACGGCGGAAGCGGCGCAGGAAGCGGCGCTCCGCAGCGTTTAGGGGGCCGTTTTCGTTACCGAACCGCCCCGGGATGTGAGCCGGGGTGAGACGCCAGGGGGAAATGGCAGCGGCGAGGCACGGGTTCAGGCGAAAGACCGCGTCTGAGTCCGGGCAGGGGCCCTTGGGGCTGCGCCCGAGGTAGAGCACGAAGTTGCCCGGGGACTCTTTCTCCTGCTCCATGGCCCGGATCCGTTCCACCTCGCGCTCCGGCTCGGCGAGGGCGCCCCGGTGCGCGAAACGCAACAGGGTAAGCCCGCTTGCCGCGACGAGCTCCATCAGCTCGCCGATACGATAGCTTTTCACCTGCGGATGCAGCAGGGCATCGGCAAGCCCGGCCCGGTTCGCCACCTCGCCGGAGCTCTCGAAGAACTCCCTCAGCCGCGAGCCTTGCGCACTGCGCGCCACCATCCTTCGCACCGCCTCGGGCTCGCGCACCTTCAAAAGGGTGAGCGCACGCCGGATGGCATCCTCCTCGCGCCGGGTGTAGCGGCTGTAGACCATCACCCTCATGATCCCCCCGTCCCCAAGGCGCGCGGCGAGCGCGCGCAGCCCCGCCTCCGGTTCCGCCAGGTGGTGCAGCACACCGTAGGCATCGATGAAACCGTAGGGGCCGGTGACGAGCGCCGGGTCGAGGAGGTCTCCTGCCACGAAATCGACCCCGGTCACCCCGTGCACTAGGCAGTGCAGCCGGGCCCGCTTGAGGCTCGTCTCGGAGAGGTCGAGGGCGGTGACCCGGGTCTTCGGGTTGGCGACGGCGAAAGGATAGGGGGCGAAGGTGCCGCACCCGGCGATGAGGATGCGGGCGAGATCGGCCGGCGGGAGTTCGCCGTTGAAAAGGGACCAGAGGGCGTCGAGGTTGTTCGCGTAGGTGTCGGCGCGGCGCACCGAGGCAAAGAGGGGATAACTCGGGTAGGGGTAAAGCTCGTAGTGGCGGCGGACGGCATCGGGCATGACCGACACTCTAGCGCGGCGGGGCTTCCTTGGCAAGCGTCCCAATGAGAAAGGGGGCGGAAAAATCCGCCCCCTCTTCATACCGTCCCGGCGGGGAACCCATGGGCTCCCGGCCGTATTTACATGACGATCTTGACCATCGCCTGCGGCGCGTACTCGTTCACGCCGCTCACGCCGAATTTGTTGTGCCAGTACATGAACTCGGTGCCGAAGTAGATGCTTTTCGGCGCGTCCCAGAACTTGCCCAGATCGAGGAGCAGGCGGGGCTGGGCGTCGATGTTGAAGACAAGGTTCCCTTCGCCGCCGGCGATGTCGGAGAACCCTTCGAAGAGCATGTCGGCCTTACCCACGCTGAAGGGGAGCTGCCAGCAGGGGGTGACCTGGTAGGTGCTGCCGGACTGCTTCGGGTCGTTGCGCACGTAGACGTTCAGGTCGGCGAAGTTGAACTTCGGCAGGTTCAGGCTGAAGCCCACGCCGTAGAGGTAGTTGCGGAAGCCCTGACCCATCTCCAGGGTGCCGGCCACCAGCACGTCCTTCACGAAAGGAGCGGAGAGGTCATGGCCGGTGATCTTGCCGATGGAGAGACGCGGAGAGAGCTCGCCGTAGATCCCGGTGTCGTCTTTCTCGGTATTGGTCACGTCGAAAAAGAGGAAGGTGTCGCCGTACTTCCAGGCGTTGGCATGTTCCACGGTGATGGTGGACTGGTTGCCCTTGGTGCCGGTGAACGGGTTCTTGAACTGCCCCCCCCAAAGGTACTGGATGTTGGTCTCGTTCCAGAGCGTGGCGCCCGCGTGGGCCTCGGTCGCGGCAAACGGCGCGAGTGTCAGGGCGGCCAGGGCCAGGGCCTTGAAACCGGTGGAAAGGGCGCTGCGGATGGATCTCTTCATCTGTGGTGCTCTCCTTGGCTCATTAGTAAAAAAAGGCCCGTGAAACTACCACGTTTTTTGATTCAGTTCACCTTTTTTTGATCTAATTAAACCAAGCAAAACAGTCGGCATGCGGATCGGAGCAGGAACGGCGCCTGACGCAGAGCGATCTCGCGCGCATCACCTCCAGGACTGCGGGGCTAACCGGCGCCGTCGAGCACCTCGCGCACCTTGGCGGCGAGGGTGGGGAGGGTGAACGGTTTGGGAAGGAAATGCACCCCCTCGTTGATGACACCGTGGCGGGCGATGAAGTCCGAGGCGTAGCCGGACATGAACAGGGTCTTGACGCCGGGGTTCGCGGCCCCGAGTCTCAGCGCCAGGTCGCTGCCGTTCATCCCCGGCATGATCACGTCGGTGATGAGCAGCTCAGGGGCCCGCTCCAGCCGGGAGACCGCCGCAAGCGCCTCATCCGGGGTCGAGGCGACGGTGACCCGATACCCAAGCTTGACCAGCATGTCGGAAACCATCTCGCGCACCCAGAGCTCATCCTCCACGACGAGGATGCTTTCGTCCCCCTTCATGTAGGACACCTCCGCCTCGCCACTGCTCCCTCCCTCTTCATCCGGGACGGACG
Source organism: Geomonas ferrireducens (assembly GCF_004917065.1). NCBI lineage: Bacteria > Pseudomonadati > Thermodesulfobacteriota > Desulfuromonadia > Geobacterales > Geobacteraceae > Geomonas > Geomonas ferrireducens. The sequence continues at coordinate 1,490,348 of NZ_SSYA01000001.1, read as the reverse complement.
GAAGGTAGATACGGAAGGTGGTCCCCTCGCCCGGGGTGCTCTGCACCTTGATCCCGCCCCCGTTTTGCTTCACGATGCCGAAGACCGTGGCGAGCCCGAGTCCAGTCCCCTTTCCCGGTTCCTTCGTCGTGTAGAAGGGCTCGAAGATACGGTCGAGGACCGTCCCGGCCATCCCCTGCCCGGTATCGCTCACCGAGAGGAGCACGTACCTGCCGGGGGCGAGCCCGGAGGCGGCATCAAGCGGGTTATCCGACAGTGTCGCGTTTTGCGTGCTGATGGTGATCCGGCCGACGCCCGCGATGGCGTCGCGCGCGTTGACGCAGAGGTTGGCGAGGAGCTGGTCCACCTGGGAGGGATCGATGTTGACGCGCCCCGCCCTTTCCCCGGGTATCCAGAGCAGCTCGATCTCCTCGCCGATAAGCCGCCCCAGCATCTTAAGCATCCCGGCCACCGCCTCGTTCACCTCGATCACCCTGGGGAGCACGTTCTGGCGTCTGGCGAAGGTCAGAAGCTGTCGCGTGATGCTGGAAGAGCGGTTGGCGGCGTCCAGGATCGCCTCAAGGTGCCTGCGCTGCCCTTCGGCGAGTTCCTCGTCCATGAGTCCTAGCTCGGCATGCCCCAGGATGACGCTCAGCATGTTGTTGAAGTCGTGGGCGACCCCGCCGGCCAGTTGGCCGACCGACTCCATCTTCTGCGCCTGCAGGAACTGCTGCTCGACGCGCCGCTGCTCCGTGATGTCCAGGATGATGGTCAAAAGCCGCTTCTCTCCCCCCACCGCGATGGTCTCGGTCCACATCCGGCAGAGCACCGGCCGCCCCGTGCTCGCGTAGAGGGTAAGTTCCAGATCCTTGATCCGCCCCTCCCTCAGCATGAGCTCTTTCACTTGATCACGCTGGGTCTGCGTCACGAGCCCCAAGTCCACCGAGCGCTTCCCTATCACCTCGTCCCGGCTCCACTGCACCGCATCCAGGAAGCGCTGATTCACCTCGAGGTAGACCCCATCCTCCAGCGAACTGACCGCCAGCATGAGGGGGGCGTTGTTGAACGCCGCGGCAAAGCGCTCGTTGCTTTCCAGCAAATCCTGCTCCGCCCGCTTGTTCGCTACCGACTTCCAGACCGATTCCATGAGGAGGGTCAACTGCAGCACGTCGGTGTCGTCGTAATCCCCTTCCTTGTTGGCCATGCCGACCACGGCGACGATCCGGTCGCCGCTGAAGACCGGGATGCTCATGAAGCGGCTAAGATGCGCGTGCCCTTGCGGATACCCCTTCTTAAGCGCGCTCTCCGCGGCGTAATCGTTCACGACGACCGCCCTGCGCTGGCGTACCACCTCACCCCAAAGCCCGGTCTGTTCCAGGGTGCACATAATCTCCCGCTCGGGGAGGCCGCATTCCCGCATGACGTCGCGCGACCAGCAGTTCAGGGTGAACTCTCCGCGCTCCTCGTCGTAATGGCCGATGAACCCGACCCTGCTTCCGGTGAGCCGAATCGCTTCTTCGAGCGCGTTGTCCAGGAAGCCCTGGACCGTCTCGGACGGGTACTGCAGGATCCCCAAAAGGGTGACGAGGCGCGACTCGCTGAGCCTGATCTTCTCGGTGTCCTGCCGCTGCCGCGTGATGTCCCGGTTCGAGGCCCTAAGGCCGAGAAATACCCCTTCCTCGAAGATGGGGCGGCACAGGTGCTGGATCCAGCGCAGCTCTCCGCCGCGGGTCAGGATGGGCACCTCCAGCGTTCGTGCCGGCAGGGACGGGTCGTGGATCTCTTGGTGCAGCGCCCTCAGGCTCTCCCTGAAATCGTGGTGCACCACCCGGTACAAAAGCTCCGGTTCCTCCTGGAACTCCTCCCTCGCATAGCCGGTGAGTTCGATGCAGGAAGGGGACATGTACCTGATCGCCCCGTCCGGTCCGACCCAGTATTCCCAGTCCTGGGTCCAGTCGCACACCGTGCGGAACTTCTGCTCGTTTGCCAGGAGCCGCCGCGTGTCCTCGAAACGGCGCCGTGACGATACCGCGATGCCTGCGGTACCGAGCACCCAAAGCAGGAAGTAGCGCCCGACCGTGTTCCGGTCGCTTGCCGCCTGCTGCTCCAGGCGTGCCACCAGGGGAACCGAGATGACCAGGGCACCGCGCACCACCCCCTCCCGGTCACCCGGCGCGCGGTGGCTGGTGAGGCAGGAGGTTTCGGTCACGAAGGCGGAGATGAAACGAAGGTAGGGAGCCCCGGCGATAGTAGCAACCTGGGACCGCTCCCGGGACTCACCCCGCTCGAAGGCGAGCAGGCTCTCCCGTTCCCAGGGGTCCGGGGCGTTCACGGGGTTTACGGGTTTCAGACTGGTGATCCTGCTGGTGACAAGGGGGAGGTGTGGCGCCCGGCGCGGGGAGGGGACCGTCGCAAAGACCATGCGCGTCAGGTAGGCCGGGTTGACCAGGGTAAGCCGCATCCCGTCGGTGGTGGCGACGTCGCGGCGGGCAACGGTGAGATAGGGATTGGGGGCGGCCTTCCCGGCGGGAACGTAGACCCCTCCCATGCTGGCGGCCCAGGCGCGGTACTGCAGATTTAGGCGGAAGTAGTCGCGGGCCTCGTCTTCGGCCCGCTGGAGCATCTGCTTGCGGTCGCCGGTCACCGCCGTCGCGGCCAGCGTCACGATGACCACGGTCCAGACGGCAATGGAGAAGAGACCATACTTTTTAAAAAGACAACCCTTTGTCTTGCTTTGCATCAAATCACCCGGCCCGATACTGCACGCAGGGTGGCTCACCCTGCTGATCACTCATCACAATGTCACGTAGAGCACGCTATGCAAGCGACGCTCTCCCTGACTCATTCATCGGCACCCGGCAGGCTGAGTTTAATCATTTTCATCAAAAAGCTAAATGTTGTCTCTCCATTTGATCAGCGCTTCCATCATCCGGTTCGATATAAGGCTGAATTCCCCATCCAGTTCCATCATCCGCTGCGCCCCCTCGCGATCTCCATCGACCGCCATATGGGCCACGTTGCAGGCCACCTTGTGAAACTCGGCGTGCAGTTCCTTCACCCTCTGGTAGTAGGCGGAGGCACGGTGCCGGGGAGGGATTTCGCTGCCGTAGAACCATTTGCCGAAAGCACAGTCATGCTCGGTGCATGGCCCCTTGGGGCTTTCCAGTTCCCCTTTGGCTATCACCTCGTTGAGTCTGTACTTATACAAGGCATGTTCACTTATGGCGTTGTTTATCTCCTGTTTATCCATCACTTCCCTCACTGGTAAATATGAGTTGCCGCGGACCAAAGAAATGTCTTCCCCTTATCGGCAGCAAACACGATAACTTAAGTAAGCAAAGTACGTTCCAAAGAAGCGCCTCCATCATTTGCCAAGCCACGTCCGGTTGCCTCTTAGCACAAAAATACAAGGTACTTACGAGCCCCCAAAAGGCGATATTGCATGACATAAAATTAATGTGATTCAAATCACAGCTGCCAGAACTGGGTGGAACCACCCACATGAAGCGAAGAGCGCTAAATCTTTACCCCTTTACGTTGCCTAAGCGGTAAACAGAGCCCACAGGAAAACACCTTACCCATTAAACTTGATACATATAAACGTTTGCGCCCTGAGTTTGGCCTCATTTAGTGCCGCTCGCCTGGCTCCCGAGATCCCAACAGCAGCACATGAAAGTTTGAGGCCTTCTTTGGGCGCCCATCTCCTTCAGGTTTTACTGTCAACCAACGTATACGGCAGTGACAAGTACTGTTGACATGGTAAGCTCTCTTAATATTTTACAGTTTTACGGCTAGTCATGCAATTTCTGGTCTTGTAGCTGATGTCACGGGAGATGAATAAAATGCTTACAATGCAGGAAATAAAGAACCACTATTACTTCACCGAAACCGACGCCGAACAGCTCAAAGAGCTTTTCCCGCTCGCGCAGGAGAACAGCCAGGCCATGGTCGAGGAGTTCTACTCCTACCTTCTGAAGATCCCGGAAACCGCCGTCTTCCTGCGCGACCCTAAAGACCTCGCCCGGCTCAAGAAAACCCATTCCGATTGGTTCCTCTCCCTTTTCTCGGGGCACTACGACAACGAGTACATGCTCACCCTCCAGGCCATCGGCCAGGCCCACGTACGCATCAAGGTGAGCGCCCATTACGTCAACGCCGCGATGAACGTGGTGCGCCGCTTCCTCATCGAGATGCTGCAGGCGAGCTTCCCCGACATCGCGGTCCGGCGCAAGTACCGCGTCGCGGTCGAGAAGATCCTGGACATCAACCTGGACATCATGAGCACCTCCTACCAGGAAGAGGAGCTGCGCAAGGTCTTTGTCTCGCACAAGCTCGAGTCCAAGCTGATCCATGCCGCGGAGCGCTTCACCTACGGCTTGAACCTCATCCTCGTCATAGCGCTCACCGGCGTCTCCCTCTCCGTGGTGACCCTCTTCTTCTGGGACCTGGTCCACATCTTCCAGGGGAACTTCGAGAAGGGGATCCTCTCCGCGCTCGGCTCGCTGCTCATCCTCTGGATGATGATCGAGCTCATGGACAACGAGATAAAGACGCTCAAGGGGGGCAAGTTCAACATCCTGATCTTCATCGGCGTGATCATCGTCGCCCTGATCCGGGAGATCCTGATCTCGACCCTGCGCCACGACGCCCTGGAGACCCAGGCTTTCCTCGCCGGAACGCTCCTCATCCTGGGGATCGTCTACTACCTGGTTGCAAAAAGCCAGAGCGTCTCCGCGCACTGACGCCGGAAAACGGCCGCAAAAAAAGGCGTCCCGCTTGCGGCAGGGCGCCTTTTTTCGTCCCCGCCCAGACGAGCGGAGCTACCAGGAGTAAAGGTAGGAAAGCTCCGCGCCGAGGGCGCGCGCATCGCGCGGGTTGGGGTCGCTTAGGGTAGCCCCCACCTTGAAGCCGTGGCTTGCTACGGCGAGGCTTAAGGCTGCGTAGTCGATGTTGTAGGCGAGGGAGAGATCAACCCCGGTGAAGCGATAGTCTGCCGAGAGCCAGGTCCGCGGCCTCCCCTGCACGAAGATGCAGGTCCCCCCGGCGCTCAGACTCCCGTAGTCGTAACCGAGCGAGAGGTCGGTCTTCACCGGAATCGTCTGCCGCAGGCTCTTTTTCCCCTCGTACCCGCTGATGCTCGGGGTGAAGTCCTGATACCCGTTCGGCGCGGTCGTCGATGTCGGATTGACCGCATAGGCCTTCGTGTAGGGGACCGAATCCCACATGAGAGTGCCGGCGAGGTCCCTCACGAGCAGCTCGGCGTGCCACCCTCCCCTGCGGTAGCTCGCCCCAAGGTCCGCGCTGTAACCGTACCCCCACCCGAGCGTCTCGTCGTCCACGCGGTAGAGGATGTTGTGCCCGTAGGCGTAGTCGAGGTACAAGTCGTAGTCGTAGCTTTTCGATCCGGTCGCGGTAACCGCGCCGTTCATGGAGCCGTACTGCAGGTAGTGCGGCGTCATGACGCGCAGGGTGAGCCCGGCGCAGAGCCCCGGGAGCAGTCCGTCCAGGCTCGCACCCCGCGAGACCTCGACGCCGCTTGCCGTCCATCCCCTCATCCTGATGTCCGCCTGGTAGCGGCGCCCCGTGGTCAGGTCGAGCTTCTTCTTCACACTGTAGATGAACTCGATGGAATCACGGTTGCTGTCGACGAAGAGCTCGCCGCGGTTGAATGCCGCCACCCGCCATTGGCGCGCCACCACCCCGCTTCCCGCATACCAGTACAGGTCGGCCAGGTTGTGCTCCTTCGGTGTGAAGCGCCCCCTCCAGCTGTCATCGATGATGCTCATGACCGGTAGCACCGTGTCCGCGGCGAAGGCCGAAGCTTCCAGAAAGGCTCCATCCTTATGCCCGGCAAGCAGGGCGGGATTGAAGCCGCTCATCGGCACGGCGCCCCGGGCCGGCGACGCCGCAAAGATGATGGAGATGCAAAGGAGTGCGGCAGCTCTCAAAAGGGGCAGGAAAAGGGAGGCCTTGCGGCCTCCCTGCAATGCATGGTTCATCGGGGTTTCCTTCAGGAGGTGCTGCTTGAAAGGCTAGATCAGCGTTTCGAAGTAGCTGTCGTCGTAGGTCACCCTCGGGACGCCGACCGGGCTCGAGAAAGTGGCGACCTCGGCACCGCCGCCTGTCTCGATGGTCCCGCTAAACCTGCTGTCGGTCGGCTTGCTTTTGTCGTTAACGAAGGTGCCATGAAGGCCCGCCTGGTTCGTGATGGTCCCCGAAGTCACCTCCGTAAAGACGTTGTAGGTTCCGTTGCAGTCCAGCCAGATGGTCGTGTCGTTGGCCAACGTTCTCGTGTACTTCACCTCGAAGGTGATCACCTGGTAAGTCGACATGCTTGCCTTCAGCATGGCCGAGATATTGACGCCGTTGCCGGCCACCAGGGAGCCGTTGAAGGTGCCGCTCCACTGCGGGAAATTGCCCGGGCCGTCCGCGATGGTCGGGTTGTAGCTGCCCGCGTTGGAGAAGGTCCCGGTCAGGGTTCCCTGCAGCGTCATGGTGACGGCGCCCTGGTTCAGCGCCTCGATCTTACCGCTGAAGGTGGCCTGGGTCGGTATGGTGGCGTTCCCCTCGTTGGGGCTTATGTTGGAGTTCCACACGAGCGTCGGGATATTGATGCTGCCGGTGACACGGGCCGTGGAGCTTGTCGCAACACCGCTGAAGTAGGCCTTGGTGAGCATGACGCTGTCCGGCATGGTCGGGTTCTGGGTGAGGGTGAAGGTCAGCTTTCTGTTGCTCGCGCTGTCATCGAAATCAAATGATGCCGAGGGCGAGGTGAGTTTCCCCCTGAAGGTAATGGCCATGGTCGTGTCGGAAACGGCTGCGCTGTAAGAGGCGGTCATGGTGGCGTTGCCGCCGCTTGCCGTCTTCAAGGTAGTAAAGTTGACGCTCCCGCTCGTCGGCAGGTTGACGTCGTTGACCGAGATGGTGCCGGAGAGCAGGGTCACGCTCGCGTCGGTGACGATGCTGACCGTCGCCGTGGTGCCGGTGCTGCCGGTAACGATGGTGAGCGTCTGCCCGGGATGCTTCTCCGGATCTGTGAAATTATAGGTCGTTCCCGGGGTGATGCCCGTGGTGCTGCCGATCGAGGTGACCACCCAGCCCACAAGGTCGCCTACGCTTGAGAGCTCGGGGCCGACCGTGGTCTGCAGCTCGGCGGCGGTGGTGTCGAACGGGGTTTTCAGCGTGTTACCCACGTCGCCTGTGTGGTAGTCGACCACGGTGAGCACCGTGTTGCGCAGGTCGCTTACCATGGCCTTCGCCTGCGCCACGCCGTCCGGGTTCGCGGGGGGATTCACCTCGCTGTCGGTGAAATGCTGGATGGTGTCGTACATGGAGGTTGTTTCGGTGGTGATGGTCGGGGCGAGCATCGGGTCGGGGCCGCTGGTCAATGCGACGATCGCCTGGGTGAGGGCGCCGCCGGTCGACGAGAGCTTCGGGGTTTCGGCGGAGAGGTCCGCCTGGATCATGGCGATGGCGTCTTTCACGTCGCTCGCGTCGCCGTTTTTAACCATCTGGGAGATGGCGGCGAGAGCCACGCCGTAGTCCACGGCCGTCTGGCTCGAAGCCGAGGCCACCTTGGTCGCGTCGGTGACGTCGACCGGTTGGGTGCCGATGATGTTCACGCCGAACGCGGTGCTCACCACGGCGTTACTGTGGTCTATGTTCGCCTTGGTGAAGCCTCCCGCAGCGGAACTCATCTGCTTGAAGGCGACATCGGTAAGCGGGGTTATCGCCACGTTTACTGAGCCGGTTGCACCGGAAAGCGCCGCCTTCAGCACGGTGTTGGGGACGCCTGCCATCCCTGTCGCCTCGTCGAAGTAGGTGCCGCCGGTCACGATCACGATGAGGTTTCCCTTGTAGGAGAGGTTCTGCACCTTGTACGTGCCGTCGGAACCGGTCGTACCTGTGCCGAGAAGCTTTCCGCGGGTCCCGTCGGCGTTGACGGCGTACACCTCAACAACACCGTCCTTGATCGGCCCTTTCGAGGCGACGCCGTTCACCGTGGTCGAAGAGGAGGAGGATCCGCCACCGCCACAGGCTGCCAGCAGGGAGCACAACACCGCAAGTACAACGATACTCTTGAGCGACCGATACACTTGTTCCATGAAGCACCTCCTTGTTAGATGTAAGCCAACAAAGAGTATCACCCGCCTATCCTGAGACAACATTATTTACTTATTATTAATCGTATACGGAATGCATTGCCAGTAAGCGGCAATTAATGTCTGGCGGGAGAGACGGAGCATCGGTTTTGCGCAACGGGAAATACTGCCGCTGCCACCGCAATTCAGGGAGATGGCTCGGCAAGGCAGCGGCATGATCTAGGCGTGCGGGCGCTCCGACTCCCCACCGGCGGTCATCACCGCGACCAGTCCCAGCACGCCGCAAAGCGCCATCGTAGCAGTCATGGGGACCGCGGTCCCGTCGTGGATCGCCCCGACGAGCGCCCCGCCGGAGGCGCCCAGGAGGTACTGGATGGTTCCAAGGAGGGCCGAAGCGCTCCCGGCTGCCTTGTCGAAGGGGGCCAGCGCGAGCGCCGTTATGTTCGGGTAAAGAAGGCCGGTCATGCAGAGGCAGACGAAGATGAACAGCATCTGCAGCGGGAACCCGCCGAAGCCGGTCGCGGCCGCAGCGATGAGGAGGGTGCCGGACACCCCGGCGGTCAGAAAGGCGAAGAGTGCTATGCGTCTCGGGGCGTAGCGGCGCAGCAGGCGGCGGTTCATCTGCGAGGCGCCGATCAGGCCGCAGGCGTTGACGCCGAAGAAGACGCCGAAGAACTGCGGGGAAAGGCCGTGCAGCTCGATGAAGACGAAGGGGGCGCCGGAGATGTAGGAGAAGTTGACCCCGGCCACGCAGCCAAGCCCGATCGCGTAGCGCAGGTAGCGGCGGTTTTTCAGCAGGTGGCCGTAGACGGCCACCATGTCGGCTGTGCTTCTTTTTACGCGCCGCTCCGGGGGGAGCGACTCGGGAAGGGCCACGGCCGCCGCCACAAGGGAGGCAAGGCCGAAGATGCTCAAGAAGACGAAGATCCCCCTCCAGCCGGTGAAGAGGAGCAGCTGTCCCCCGGCAAGCGGCGCCAAAATCGGCGCAAGCCCCATCACCAGCATGAGCAGCGAAAACATCCGCGCCGCCTCCGCCGTGTCGTAAAGGTCACGCACCACCGCACGGGAAATCACCATCCCCGCCCCGCCCCCGAGCGCCATCATCACGCGCCAGAGCAAAAGAGCGGTTCCCGAGTGTATCAGCGCGCAGCCGATGGTCGAGGCAACGTACAGCGACAGCCCGAGCAGAAGCGGCGTACGCCTTCCCCAGCGGTCCGCGAGCGGTCCGTAGAAGAGCTGCCCCAGCGCCGAGCCGAAGAGAAAGGCGGAGACGGAGAGCTGCACCGTGCTGAGCGGGACGTGGAGATCGCGCGCCATCTGCGGGAAGGCGGGAAGGTACATGTCTATGGACATGGCGGAAAAAGCGGTCAGGGCGCCTAAGATGAGCACGAAGACGGCCATCTGGCGCCGGCTCATCTGAGAGGGGTGGAGTGGTGCCGGCTTTGAAACTTGGTTCATCGAAACCTCACTGCGCCGAAAGTTGCTTCATACAACTATTCGGTGAAAAAAACTAGCGGTCGAGATTGCCGCAGGCGCGGCGCAGGACGTCGCGGCAGACCTCGAGGTCCCCGGCGCCGATCCCCTGCTGGGCTTCCTCGAGTATGCCACGGGCAAGGCGGGTGGCGCGGTCCATGACCTCCTTCCCCCGGTCGGTCAGGTAGAGCAGACGCTCGCGCGCGTCGTTGGGACTTGGCAGTCGGACGATGAGCCCTCGCTCCTCGAGCCCCGCAGCAAGCCGGGCCATGGTGGTCTTGTCCTTCGCCGTCTTTCCTGCCAGCATCCCCTGGGCCAGTCCGTTGCACTCCCAAAGCTGCACGAGGAGCGAGTACTGTTCCGAGGTGATGGGCACCTCGTTTTGCACGAGCACCGCGTTGAAGCGCCTGAGCACCAGCCTCGAAAAGCGGGAGGCCAGGTGCCCCAGCGATTTGTCCAGTTTGTAGTCGGTAAGTGCGTCCATTGGTTGCACCATACAACTAATTAAAGACGAAGTCAACCGGACCCAGCCGAAACGCCCCCCTCCCCCTTGCGGAGGTTCTTCGGAATTTCCGGGAGGGCAGAAGAAATGTCCACGAAGCGTAGCAGGGGGAGCTTGTCCCCCGTAGCCTTGGCGAGGTGGGAGCTTGCCCCCCGTAGCCTTGGCGAAGGGGGGTGGCCCGGTCAGCGGTCCAGCAGCTCGCGCACCTTGCGCAGCAACTCCACCGGCTGCACCGGCTTCATGATGAGCTGGATCCCCTGCTCGATCACCCCGCGTCTCTCCATGAAATCCGAGGTGTAGCCACTCGAATAGAGGATCTTCGCCGCCGGTTCGAGCCTGGTGATCTCCTCCCCCGCCTCCATCCCGTTCTTCCTGGGCATGATGAGGTCCATCACCACAAGTGCGATGCTGCCGCGGTTTACCGCGAAGAGCTCCACCGCCTGCTGGCCGTCCTCCGCCTCGATCACCCGGTAGCCGAACTTGGTGAGGACGGTGACAAGGAGCTTGCGCACCTCGGCGTCGTCCTCGGCGAGCAGCAGGGTCTCGCTGCCGCCGCGCGGCGGTGGGAGCTCCGCCCTCGCGCTGCCGGCCGGAAGGCCCGTGTAGAGCTGCGGCAGGTACACCCTGAAGGTGGTGCCATGTCCCGGTTCACTGTAGACGTTGATGAAGCCGTTATGCTGCTTCACGATGCCGTAGACGATCGCCATGCCGAGCCCGGTCCCCTGCCCGACTTCCTTCGTCGTGAAGAACGGCTCGAAGATCCTGCCGCGGGTCTCCTCGTCCATGCCGCAGCCGGTGTCCTCCATGACGATGCAGGCGTAGCGACCCGGCTCGCTGTGGCCGAACGGGCTCTCCACCCCCTCCTCGATCTCGACGCTTTCAGTTTTCAGGGTAAGCGTCCCCCCCTTTGACATGGCGTCGCGGGCGTTGGTGGCGAGGTTTATCAGCACCTGCTCGATATGGCCGCTGTCGGCCATGATGGCGAGGACGCTCTCCTGGCAGGGGACGGCCCTAAGCGTGATGTCCTCCCCGATGATGCGCACGAGGAACTTCTGCACGTGCTGCACGATATCGCACAGGTTCACCCGTTTCGGTTCCATGACCTGTTTGCGGCTGAAGGCCAAGAGTCCCTTGGTGAGCTGCGCCGCCCGCTCCGCCGAGACCATGATCTGCCCCACCTCGCCCTTTTGTTTTTCGCCCAGCTTCGGGTCCACCTCCAGCAGGGAGCAGTACCCCATGATCACCTGCAGCACGTTGTTGAAGTCGTGGGCGACCCCGCCTGCAAGCTGTCCGACCGCCTCCATCTTCTGCGCCTGCCTTAACTGCTCCTCAAGGCGCCGCTCGGCGGTGATGTCCCGCACCGTGGCGATGACGCCGATGATCTCCCCCTGCGCGTTGCGCAAAGGTGCGCGCGTGTCGACCGCCCATCCCGAGACCCCGGTACTCTCTATGGAAAAGGGGAAATCCACCGCCCCGGATTCCTCCCCCTCCAGGGTACGCGCCAGCTTTTCGACCACGCCGTTCTCCTCCAGGAAGGGGAGGACGTCCTGCGGGTGCCGCCCAAGGATCTCCTCGGCCTCGATCCCGGTGAAGCGCTCCATGTAAGGGTTCCATACCTGGTAGCGCAGCTCCCGGTCGTAGACGATGATCCCCTCCTGTGCGCCGGCGATGATCTGTTCGTTGTACTGGCTCGCCTCGAGAAGCGCCTGATCCGCCTTCAGTTTCGAGAAGGAGATCGCGATATAGTCAACGAGGTCTTCGTAGAGGGCGACCTTCTCCGCCGACACGAGCCCCGGGCGCCGGTCGCTGAACTGGAAGAGCCCGATCCTCTCGCCGTGGGAGTGCAACGGCACCAGGGCTAGGGAGCGGTACCCATAGCTGTGACACCGGCACTTCCCGTACCCCTCTATTTCCGTTGTGCCGTTCGCGGTCCAGTAACTCCCCCGCTGCGTGCATGCCGCCTCCTTCGGGCAGCGGCCGAAGATCACCTCGCCGCACAGGCAATGCAGCGATGCCCCCCCTTGGGGATCGCGAACGCCGCGGTCGCAAAGCCCCCTCTGCGTGTCGACAAAGGCATCGGAAAGACCGATGGTCTCGCAGTACGGGTAGTCGTCTCCGCTACGCAGCCGGATGCCGATCGCCTCGCAGCAGGAAAGGTCGCGGAAAAAGCGCGCCGTGCGTGACAACAGCTCATCCACCCGCTGCGCCTCATTGCAGATGCGCAAAAGCTCCAGGGTCGCGTTTTTCCTGATCTCCTCCCGCTTTCTGGAGGTGATGTTGTCGCAAAGGGCGACGAAGTAGCCCCGCTCCACGCCGTAAAGTGATACCGCGTACCACTGCTCGAGCGGTTCGAGGTAGGTCTCCAGGTGCTCCGGCTCCCCGCGTTCCGCAACCCTGCCGCATGCCTGCAGCAGTTCCGGGTTCGTCTCCCGGACCTGCGGGATCACCTGCGAGATTCGTTTCCCCGTGAGGTCGGGAAGACCGCTCAGATGCAGCAAAGCCCGGTTTACGTTGAGGAACACGAAATCCTCGGCGGCACCCGAGGCGTCCCAGACCATCCGGCAGGAGGCGACCCCTTCCAACATGTTCTGGAAGAGCTGCTGGTACTCTTGCTTGCTCTTTTGCAGCGCGCGCTCCGCCTGCTTCTGTATGGTTACGTCGTTCAGCATGACCAAGAGACAGGGGCTGCCGCCGATGGCCACCATATTGGCGGAAAAAAGGACGTCGATCACTTCCCCGGACTTGCGCCTTAGCTGCAGTTCCTGGCTTACCCCCGCCCCCTGCTGCACCTTCTGCACGACCACCTCGCGGGTCGCCTCATCGAGGTAAATGCCTAGCTCCATCGCGGTGCGATCGAGGACCTCCTCACGACGGTAGCCAAGAAGCCTAAGCCAGGCGGGGTTGACCTCCAAAAGGCGTCCGTCTTCCACGGCGCCTATGCCGATCGCCACCGGCGCATGATCGAAGATGCTCCTGAACCTGGTTTCGCTGTCGCGAAGCGCCGCCTCCGCCCGCTTGAGCGGCGTGATGTCGACCAGGGTCGATAGGATGACCTGCTCACCACCTACGGTCAAAAGCTGCGACCAGAGCTGGGCAATGAAGATCTCGCCGTCTTTCTTGCGGAACGGCTGCTCCCACCCCCGCACCGTCCCGGTTGTGCGCAGCCCCTCGACGAAGCCACGCGCCGAGTCGGGATCGGGCCATATGTGGCGCCCGGACCTCCCGATGGCCTCTTCGCGGGTGTACCCGGTCATGATCTGCCAGGTTTCGTTCACATCCAGGAAGACCCCGTCTTCGAGCCGGGTAAGCGCTATGGCGGCCGGGTTCCCGGAAAAGGCGAGGGCGAACTTCTCCTCCGATTTAAGGAGTGCATCTTCCGCCCTGCGCCGCTCGGTCACATCCTGGATCACCGCCAACACCGATGCCGGGCGCCCCTCTGCGTCCCGCGCCAGGTTCATGTTCACCTGGCAATAGACCGCCGATCCGTCGGAGCGGAGGAGACTGAATTCAGCCTGTATGCCGCCGCGCTCGCCGGCGAGGCTTTTCAGAGACGCCCTGCAGGGCTCCCGGTCCTCGGGCCGGGTCACCTCGGGTAGCCCCAAATGCAAGAGGTCCGCCTCACGGTAACCGGTCATGCGGCAGAGCGCCGGGTTGACCTTCAGGAACCTGCCGGCCACCGGATCCATCTGCGCCTCGCCGAGGCTCGACTCCATGAACATGATCCGGAACTGTTCCTCTTTCTCATGCAGGCGCTCCTCGGCCAGGCGCCGCTCCAGCTCCAGGACCTCGATGCGCGCTTCGCGAAGCTTCTCTTCCGAGCTTTGCGCCTGTTCGCGTGCGTCGACCTCGCCGCACCTTGCCTGTTGCAGGTACTCCTGCATGTGGGCGAACAGGATGCCGACAACCAGGAAGGCCAGGACCGAGACGGCCCGACTTGCGGGGATGACGGCGAAGGAATAAAGCGGGGGGATGAAAAAATAGGAGATCAGGAAGCCCGAGACGACGGTCGCGGCGATGCCGATCCGCTTACCTCCCAGTCGGGCACTGACATAGACGGCAGGATAGAACAGGATGTAGGCGTAGGGCTGCAGGAAATCCCAAAAAAGCCACTGTACTGCGCAGGCAAGCAAGGGTAGCAGAAGTGCCACCAAAGCCTTCAAATTGGATGTAGGCCCCTCGTCCACCCTCTTTTCCTCCAAAACATGACAGTCATAAGTGCATGCTTGCCTGCTTCGAATAGTCCTTTCGAGATATCTCCATTTGACTATGAAGAGACAGAGACCCAGTCTACCTTGAGGCCGATCTTTTGCAACGGTCCGCCGGATCGAAGGTTCCATCCCCCTCAAGTTATTCCCCGCCGACACCGATACGGGAAGGGAAGCCCCGCGGCAAACCAAGCAGCAGGAGGAAACGCCATGTTCGAGATTCTCTGCCGTTTCAGAATCGGCACCCGTCTAAACGTCTGTTTTTCCATAGCCACCATGATCATCATCCTTCTCGGCGTCCTCGGATATACCGGCACCGCGAAGATGCTCGACCACGTCAAAGACGCGGCGGGGACCCACGCGAAGCTCCTCGAACTCGCCCAGGCAAGCCGTGCCGACATCAACGTCCTGCGCCGCTTCGAAAAGGACGCCTTCATCAACCTCGCCGATCCCGCCAAGCGTGAGGAGTACCGGAAGAAATGGGACGACGCCATGGCCGGTTTCCAGGCGCGCAACGACGAGATGGTGAAACTTGCAGAACACCCCCGCGAGAAGGAGATGCTCACCGGCGTCAAGCGGGACAGCGAGGCGTACGCAGCCGGGTTCCGCAAGGTCTACGAGGAGGTGCAGGGAGGCCGGATCACCACCACCCAGGACGCCAACAACGCGATCGGCGAGTATAAAAAACCGACGCACCAGGCGGAAGCCCAGGTGACCGAATTCTCCAAGCTGATGGGCCAGCAGATGGCGGACACGGTTGCCGAGGCGCAGACCGGTGCCGCCCGCATCAGGCTCTCCATCGCCGTCATCGCCATCATCGCCGCCACCATGGCGGTCATCCTCTCCATCATCATCACCCGTTCCATCACGGTGCCCCTCGCACGGCTCGTCACGGTCGCCGACACCATAGCGACCGGCGATCTCTCGCGCGACCTCGACGTTTCCTACCGCGACGAGACCGGCCAGCTCATGGGGACCATGAAGACCATGACCGGGAACCTGCGCGGCATGATCGGCGCGGTGAGCAGCACCTCGCAGCAGGTGTCCGAAGCCGCGAACCAGATGCACGCGATCTCCCGGCAGATCGCCGAAGAGGCCGAGGAGGTGGCGATGCAGTCCGGCACCGTTTCCACCGCCGGCGAGGAGATGTCAGCGACCTCAGGCGACATCGCCATGAACTGCCAGAACGCGGCAGAAGGGGCGCAGCGCGCGGCGCAGTCGGCAAGCGACGGGGCCGTCGTCGTGGAACGCACCGTCGCCGTCATGGGACAGATCGCGGACAGGGTTCAGGAATCGGCGCGGACCGTGGCAAGCCTTGGCGAACGCTCCGACCAGATCGGGGCCATCATCGGCACCATCGAGGACATCGCGGACCAGACCAACCTGCTCGCGCTGAACGCCGCCATCGAAGCCGCGCGCGCCGGTGAGCAGGGAAGAGGTTTCGCCGTGGTGGCCGACGAGGTGCGGGCGCTCGCGGAGCGGACCACCCGCGCGACCCGCGAGATAGGGGAGATGATCAAGGCGATCCAGGTGGAGACAAAGGGTGCGGTGACCGCCATGGAGCAAGGGGTATCCCAGGTGGCGGCCGGGACCGAGGAGGCTGCCAGGTCGGGGGAAGCACTGAGGGAGATCCTGGAACAGGTGAACGCCGTCGCCATGCAGGTGAGCCAGATCGCCACCGCCGTGGAAGAACAGACGGCGACGACGAGCGAGATCTCCGGCAACATGCACCGGATCACCGAGATCGTGCACCAGACTTCGCAGGGTGCGAACCGTTCCGCGGTCGAGGCGTCCCACCTGACCGGCTACGCGGCGGAGCTCCAGAATCACGTCCAGCGCTTCCGGCTCTGACGATACCGATCACGCATAAAAAGGGCGCCCCTCATCTGGGCCGCCCTTTTTTACCTTCGGCAGACTGCCTGCAGCAGCGCTACCGGTGCAGTTTGTGCCACTGCTGCGAATCCGGGAAGAAGAGGGGGCTGCCGTACTTCTCCCTGCCGAACGACTCGATGATGCTCTGCCCTTTATCCGGTGCAGTCAGCCAGGCCACGAACCGGGCAACGTCCTCGCTGTTCACCTTCGGGAATTTCGTCTTGCTGACAGGAATGACGGAGATCCGGTTAAGCAGCGCCTCGTCCCCCTCCACCAGGACGGCGAGTGAGATTTCATCCTTCAAGGATAGATAGGTGGCGCGGTCGATGATGGTGTAAGCGCCGTTGCCGTTGACATAGCGCAGCGTCGGTGCATTTCCTTCGTTTCCTTTCTCGTAAACCCTGTACCATGCCCCTTCCGGCTTCATGTCCGCCTTCTTCCACAGCTCCATCTCCGCCACGTGGGTTCCCGACCTGTCGCCGCGCGAAACGAACGGGGCTCCCTTCGCCGCCAGCTGTCTTAGGGCCCCGGTCGCCGATTTCATCCCCTTTATTCCTGCCGGATCTGCCGCCGGCCCCACTATTACGAAATCGTTGTACATGACCGGGACGCGTTCCGTTCCGAAGCCGGCCGCCACGAATTTCTCCTCCAGCGCTTTCGCATGCACCATGGCTATGTCAACGCTGCCTCCCTCCGCGATCTTGAGCGCCTCTCCCGTTCCCGCGCCTACATGACGCACACGCACCCCGGTCTCCTTCTCAAAGGCGTCCTCTAGGGCCGACACGATCCCCGCATCGATCGGACCGATGGTGCTTGCTATCAACAAGAATCCATCTCCCGCGTGTGCCGTCGTGGCCACAAAGAGCATAGCGGCGCACAGCCACAATACCGGTTGTCTGCTCCAAGCCATCTTTACCTCCCTTACTGACTGTCGAAATAGAAAACTCCGCTAAAGACAAGAAAGCCAGGTAGCGTTATACCACAAAATACACAACGGTCTACGATGCCAAGACACAACGAGAAGACATTGTCCGGCTCATCCAGAGCCGCCAATGTTCGTACACGCTAAAGAAGAGGCGCCAATTAAAAAAACATATTGCGGTGCCGACGACAACGGTATATATTCCCGCACAACCCGTGTGACTTTACGCTTCGCCGACGCTTTCCTTCCGATGGCCCCCAAACCGGCCGCTAAACCATGATAGGAGGAGTAGGGATGCCTGACTGCGAGCTGCTTACCGGATGTATCTTCTTCAACGACCAGATGGCCAACATGCCTTCCACCAGCAACGTCTTCAAGATGATGTACTGCACCGACAACTTCGAGGGGTGCGCGCGCTACACCGTGCGCAAGGCCGCCGGCAAAGAGGCCGTACTCGACGACCTGTTCCCGAACCAGATGGAGCGCGCAAGGGAAATCCTCGACAAGCGCTGAGCCCGATCCTGGCGCGTCCCGGCGGTTGTCCCCCAAAAAGAAAGGCCACGGATCTCCGTGGCCTTTTCCTATTTATGCGAGGCATCCGGCGACTACACGCCGATGCCGCGGATGAAGATCTCCAGGTACTGCCGCACCAGGCTCTCGTCCTGCTCCGGCGACTGGCTGATCAGCTTCTTGGTCGCCTGCAGGCTCAAAAAGAAGTAGTTAACCATGCCCGCCAACGCGAGCGCCGCATTGGCAGGGTCCACATTCCCCCGGAATTTCCCCTGCTGCTGCCCCTGCGCGATCGCCTCCGACATGATCACGATCACCTCATCGATGACCGGCCCCACCAGCGTCTCGAAAAACGGCGTGGGGTTCGTCAGTTCGCTCGTGTAAAAGCGCAACAGGTGCGGGTTGTTGCGGTGCCTCTGGAAGGTCCAGCGCAGGTAACTCTCGATCATCTCCACCGGATCGGAAACCTGGCGCCGGATCTCGTGTATCTCGGCGAAGCAGGCGAACTGCTCCTGCAAAACCGCCGAGTAAAGCCCTTCCTTGCTCCCGAAATGGTAGGAGATCATCGAGATGCTGGTCCCAGCCGCCAGGGAAAGCTCCCTTATGCTGACGCCGTTCACACCCCGCTCCGCGAAAAGCTGCGTCCCCACCTCCATAAGCTTCTTGTGAATCCCGGTTTTCTCCATGCTCCACCCCGGCTCTGTTGATGTCGGCCGCCAAGACATTAGCAAAATCGCCGGGGAATTACCAATTCTATTGCAAATAAAACGACGTACTGATATGTTGTATTCGTTTTTCGAACGAACGTTCGAAATTAAACTGCACGTTTCCGGCAATCTTTCCGCCGATCACGGTGGAAACAAAAATCATATCAGGAGGATGCAGCTAAATGTCCGAATTGCACAACAGGATCAGGAAGTCGAGCCTTCACGAGCGGATCACCACCGTGGACCAGGTCATCCCCATGTTCAAGCATGGCATGAACGTGGGCTGGTCCGGGTTCACCCCGGCCGGCTATCCTAAGATGGTCCCGATCGCCCTTGCCGACCACGTCGAGAAGAACAACCTGCAGGGGAAACTGAGGTTCAACCTCTTCATCGGCGCATCCGTCGGCGTCGAGACCGAGGACCGCTGGGCCTCCCTCGACATGATCGACCGCCGCTGGCCCTACCAGACCGGCAAGAACATCCAGGCCGGCATCAACTCCGGGCGCATCCGCATGGGCGACAAACACCTCTCCATGTTCGCACAGGACCTCGGCTACGGCTTCTACACCAAGGAAAACGGTGGGCGCCTCGACATCGCCATCATCGAGTGCTCTGCCATCACCGAGAGGGGTGAGCTGGTGCTGACCGCCTCCTGCGGCGCGGTACCCGAAATCGTGCAGATCGCCGACAAGATCATCATCGAGGTCAACACCTCGATCCCGAACTTCGAGGGACTCCACGACATCGTCGAGCCGATCAACCCGCCGAACCGCCTCCCCTACCTGATCTGCCGCGTCGACGACCGTGCCGGTTCCCCCTACGTCCGCGTCGACAACGACAAGATCGTCGCCATCGTCGAGTCGAACCGTCCGGACAACGGCCGCGCCTTCAGCGAGCAGGACGACACCTCCGAGGCGATCGCGAACAACATCATCGACTTCTTCTCCGCCGAGGTTAAGGCGGGCCGCCTGCCTAAGAACCTCCTCCCGCTGCAGTCCGGCGTCGGCTCCATCGCCAACGCGGTCATCGGCGGCCTCGCCAACGGCCCCTTCACCGGCCTGAAGGTCTGGACCGAGGTGCTGCAGGACACCATGCTCGACTTCTTCGACTCCGGGAAACTCGACTTCGCCTCCACCGTCTCCCTCTCCTTCTCCGTGGACGGCTTCAAGCGCTTCTACGAGAACTGGGACAAGTACAGCAACAAGGTGATGATGCGCCCGCTCTCCATCGCGAACCACCCTGAACCGATCCGTCGTCTCGGGTGCATCGCCATGAACACCCCGGTCGAGTTCGACATCTACGCGCACGCCAACTCCACGCTGGTCGGCGGCACCAGGATGATCAACGGCATCGGCGGCTCGGGTGACTTCCTGAGGAACGCCTTCCTCTCCATCATGCACACCCCGTCGGCCCGTCCGACCAAGACCGACCCGACCGGCATCACCTGCGTCGTTCCGCACGTGCCGCACGTCGACCACACCGAGCACGACCTCGACGTGCTGGTCACCGAGCAGGGTCTTGCCGACCTGCGCGGCCTGAGCCCGAAAAGCCGCGCGCAGCTCATCATCGACAAGTGCGCGCACCCGGACTACAAGCCGCTGCTGCAGGAGTACTTCGACATAGCGAAGAAGGACTGCATCGAAAGAAAGGCAGGCCACGAGCCGCAGCTCCTCGACCGCGTCTTCAAGATGCAGGTCAACCTCGCCAAGAACGGCACCATGAAGATCGACAACTGGGACGTCTAGTCAGTAAGCTCCAGTCGTTTCCGTAAACAAGAGCAGGGCAGTCCGATCGGGCCGCCCTGCTTTTTATTTTCCCGCCCACCCTCACCTCTTCACTTTCCCGCGTAAAAAAGAGGGTTGACATTTCATGCTCACAGATTTAGTTTAATATTAAAGCATATGACGTCAAACAATGACGCCGACGATAACGCAAAGGAGCACACGCCATGAAAACCGCATACAGGGACGCCATCAAAAACCGCAGGACTTTTTACGCGCTGGAGAAGGAACAGGTGACAAGCGACGAGCGGATCCGCGAGCTTGTCGGGGAAGCGGTGCAGCACGTGCCGTCCTCTTTCAATTCGCAGAGCAGCCGGGTGCTCATCCTGCTCGGTGCGGAACACGACAAGCTCTGGGACATCACCAAGACCGAACTGAAGAAGATCGTGCCGCCGGAAACCTTTGCCGGTACGCAGCAGAAGATCGACGGCGCCTTCCGCAGCGGCTACGGCACCGTCCTGTACTTCGAGGACACCGATGTTGTGCAAGGCCTGCAGGAGAGCTTTCCGGCGTACAGCGAGAACTTCCCGGTCTGGTCGCAGCAGTCCTCAGGGATGCTCCAGTTCGCTGTATGGACGGCCCTCGAGGCCGAAGGATGGGGTGCCTCGCTGCAGCACTACAACCCGGTGATCGACGACGCGGTAAAGCAGCAGTGGCATGTCCCGGCAAGCTGGAAGCTCGTCGCCCAGATGCCCTTCGGCAAACCGGCGGCGGCACCGGGAGAGAAGGCGTTCGCATCGATTGAAGGGCGCGTGAAACTCTACAGCTAGAGGGTTTAGCAAGGAGCAGGTCATGTCACACACATTTCCGTCAGTATTCGTATCGCACGGCTCTCCGTCCATCGTGCTGGAGGATTGCCCGACGCGGGATTTCCTCAAAAGTCTCGGAGGAGAGCTTGGACGCCCCAAGGCCATCGTCTCGGTCTCGGCCCACTGGACCACCGACACCCCGCGGTTGACCGGTCACCCCCATCCGCCGACCATCCACGATTTCGGGGGGTTCCCGGAGAAACTGTACCAGCTGCGCTATCCCGCTCCAGGCGCTCCCGCACTAGCCGGGAGCGTCCTTTCCCTGCTGCGGGAAGCGGGGATCCCCGGCGAAATTGACCCGGAACGCGGCCTGGACCACGGCGCCTGGGCGCCGCTCATGCTCATCTACCCGGATGCCGACATCCCGGTGGTGCAGCTCTCGGTGCAGCCCCGGCTCGGAGCCCATCATCCCCTGGAAATGGGCGAGGCCCTGCGTCCATTGCGGGACGAGGGGATCCTGATCCTCGCCAGCGGCTCCGCCACGCACAACCTCGGCGACTTCTTCGGCCGCGCGCTCGACGCCGGACCTTTGCCCTACGCGAAGGAATTCGCCGACTGGCTGAAGGAGGCCGTAGTGGAAGGACGGGCGAACGACCTGGTCGACTACGAGCGGCTCGCCCCCCACGCGCGGCGCAACCACCCCACCCCGGAGCATTTCCTCCCCCTGCTGGTCGCGATGGGGGCCGGAGGGAGCGGCACCGTGCTGCACGATGGTTACACCTACGGCGCCCTATCCATGGCCGCCTTCAAATGGGAGTGAATACATTGCGAAAGTTTTTTAGTACAGAACGCACCAGAAATTCGCACACTCCTAATGCATGCCGCCCCTGAGCGGTTACTATTAAATGCACTACTGGAGGTGCCTATGAGAATAACCATGCAGGACTATGTCGGCGGTAGCTGTGAAGCGGTCAACAACGCACGCAATTTCATCTGTCTCTGGTTCCGGACCGGGGGCAACCCTTGCCGGCAATGCGGCTTCAATCCGGATGCCTGCGCATGGCGTCAGCAGCTTAACGTTTATGCCGCCAGGTACAGCGAGATGAGCTAGCAACGCCGGCCGACAGGTGCACCATGCTCTTTGCCAGACACCATAAGGATAAGCGCCACGGCCTGTTGCTGGACCACCCCCTGGACGATCCTTCCTGCTGCAGGGAGTGCGCGGCCCTTTGCTGCCGATCCTTCCCGAACGTCGATCTCACCTGGGAAGAATACCTGCGCCTCGAGGAGCTTGGCGCCACCCGTCTGCATTTTTCCCTGCATGGCCCCCACAAGCTGATCATCGAAAACGGCTGCGAATTCTTGGACGGCAACCGGTGCGGCATCTACGAAGCACGCCCGGCGATCTGCCGTCGCTTCTTCTGCAGGCCAGCCCCCGACTGATCACCCCCTCCCTTCGAAAGCTGCTCTACTGCTCACCCCCCATGCGCAGGGAATTGACGGCGCACCTGGTCCCGCCGTTTGCAACAAGAGACGCCGAAAGCTGTTGCGGCGAGCGCCGCTCTCATATACGATGCCCGGAAGTGTGCCCCCTGTGCACCTTTCGACCGAAGCTACCAACCGACGTGATGCCCATGATGAAAGACCAGTTGCTTTTCCTGCCGTCGACGGCGGCGATACTCTCCGTTTTGAAGCCCTTCCTTATCCCGGTGGGGGGCGGCATCCCGGCCGGCGTCCTGCTCGCGAAGTCGAGCGGCCTCGCCTGGCAGATCACCGCGCTCATCTACCTCGTTTCCGACATCATCCTCGCCGTCGTCTTCGAACCGATCCTGCGCGTACTCGCTCTCATCTGCAGCCGCATCCCGTTCCTGCGCCGCTTCGCCGCAGCCATGAAGGCCGCCAACGCGCGCCACGCCGCCCAGTACCAGGGGACCGCGGCCGGTCCCATCGGCCTCATCCTCATCGCCTTCGGCGTCGACCCCATGACCGGGCGCGCCTCGGCGCTCGCCGCCGGGCACGGCTTCATCGCAGGCTGGGCCTTCGCCATCGCCGGGGACATGCTCTACTTCGGCGTCATCGCCTACTCCACCCTCAGCCTCAACCGCTACATCAAGGACCCCGAGACCACCATGCTGGTCATCCTCGCCCTGATGTTCCTGCTCCCTGTCGTGATACGCCGCATCCGTTCGAGACGCCCTGCTTCCGTTGCCCGGGAAGACCTCGCCTGAGCCCCCTCTTTCACCACCCCCCTGCCGCTTCCCTTCAGCATAAAATAATCGGCGGCACGGGTTAATATTTCCCCTTCGCAGGGTAAGCTGTTCGGATGAAAAATTTCCTCCTCAAAACCGTGCTGCTCCTTGCCGCGCTCATCCACCCGGCGCACGCCTTTCCGCCCCCTGAGCGGCTCGTCTACGACGCGACATGGAACGGCATCAGCGCAGGGAGCGCCATCATAGAGCTCACCCGGCAGGAAAGCGGGTTCAAGGCCGTGAACACGATCCGCTCCGCGGGCCTCGTCTCCACTATTTTCCGCATCGACGACCGGATCGAGTCCGTCATGTCCGCGGACGGCCGCCCGCATATCTACCGCGCTTCGATCAACGAGGGAAGACACCACACCCTGAATGAAGTCGTTTTCGACTTCAAGGGGCTGCAGGCCGAAACAGCGGACCTGGCCAGGAACACCCGAAAGAAAGAAGCCATCACAGCCGACACCCATGACGACCTTTCTTCCCTCTATTTCCTCCGCTCCCGCCCCCTTGCTCCCGGGACAAGTATCCTCTTCGACATCTACGATGGAAAACGGCTCTGGAACGCCGAGGCACGCGTGACGAAGCGGCAACAACTGACAACGCGGCAGGGGACGGTCATCACCGTGGTGGTCGTCTCAACGCTCAAGGCGAATGGCGTCCTCTCGAAGGTCGGCGGAACCACCTTCTGGTTTTCCGACGACACCCGCCATATCCCGTTGAAGATGAAGACGAAGCTGAAGGTCGGAGAGATGGTTCTCACCCTCAAATAGCCCGCTTAGACAGTGCCCCCAGACCATTAATTCCGTTACATTTACCTTTCCTTTACTTTTTTCCACATTTCTGCCACATTTTTTCCCTATTTCTTTGTCACTGTAACAGCGCACGATGCGGAAGAATCCGTTTCGGCGACACCAAAGACCACGCCGCATCGAAGCACGATGCACGAGCTGGGGGATTCGATGAGAAGACATGTACTACAAAGTATCTTGTTGGTTACCATGCTGAGCGGGTGTGTGACCGTGCCCAACGGCCCGAGCGTCAGGGTCCTTCCCTCCAAGGGAAAGACCTTCGAGACCTTCATGCAGGAGGATTCCACCTGCAGGAACTGGGCGCAGTCGCAGCTCGGTTCTCCGGTCCAGGAAACCTATGACCGGAACATGGCGACGAGCGCGGTCGTCGGCACCGCGGTCGGCACCGGCGCAGGCGCAGCACTCGGGGCCGCTTCCGGGCACGCTGGAGCGGGCGCCGCGATCGGGGCCGCGACCGGCCTTTTGTTCGGTGCCGCAGCCGGCTCCGGCGCCTCGGAGGTTTACGGCGCGGAAGCGCAGCGGCGTTACGACAACTCCTACGTCCAGTGCATGTACACCTACGGCAACCAGGTCCCGGGTGCGCGGCAACCGGCAGCGACACGCGTCGCGGCAGTACCGCCCCCGCCGCCGCCCGAGCCCGCTCCCATGCGCGTCGTACCTCCCCCTCCTCCGGGACCGCCCGTGGTAGCGCCGCCTCCCCCGGCGCCGGTACTCGTCCCGGCACCTGAAGAGTACGAGCAGGAGCCGCCCGAGTTCATCTACTCACCGCAGTTGAACGCCTACGTGGCGGTCTCCGTCCCCTACGAGCTCGTCTACACCGGGAACGAGTATTATTATTACAGCGACGGCAACTGGTTCCGCGGTCCCTACTACAACGGTCCCTGGACCTACGTCCCCAGGACTTCTTACCCTCCGCTCTTCGTTCAGTACGAGGTGGTGAACATACGTCACTACCGCGATGTCGAGTACCGGCGCTACCGTCGTGATGTCGGCCGATACGACGGCCGTCTCTACCGTCCCGTCTATCGCGGCGAGAGGTATCGTTCGAGATACTAGGCGAAAATGCCTCGCACGTTTCCCCTCCTTTAACGAAGAAAGGCACCCGGTTTCCCGGGTGCCTTTTTCTTGGCCTTACTTCGTCTTACCCCCCTCAACGGGGTACTTGTTGTCCTGCCCGAGACTCAGCAGAAATCCCTTCATCTTGCCAAGCCCCTCCGTCGCGTCGTTCCACCCCATGGTACCAAAGCGCAGATCGTAGGCATCATACCCCAGTTGGTTCAGCATGAGGGTGACCGCCGCCCCGATGTGGCCTATGTAGCAGACCACGACGATCTTTCGGTCCGTCGGCAGCTTGCTGAGGCTCTCCATCGTTGCGATCTGGGAGTACGGGATGTTGGCCGCGCCGGGAACGTGCCCCATGGCGTAGTCCTCCGGGCGCTGGATGCTGACGACGAACACCCCCTTCCCCCCGTCTTTAGCCTCCTCCCGATAAAGCTCGGAGCGGTCCATGAACAAAGACTTGCCGGAGGCGAGCACCGCTTTCGTCCGCTCGGTGATGAGCCCGTCCCCCCCGGCACCCTTGCCGGGAACCAATGGGATCTTCTTGTCGGGTGCGGCTTCCGTCTGCTCCTTGCTAGCCGGATAACCCGCCGAGGCCGTGTAAGGTGCCGCCGATTGGGCGCGGTTCCAGTGGCTGAGCCCCATCGGCATGGTGGTCGCGCTGTACCCCAGCTGGTTGAAGTAAAGCGACGCCATCATGGAGCGGTGCCCGTCGTCGCAGGTCAACACGATTTTTTTGTCGCGCGGCAACATCGCCAGGGATTTCTGCTCCGTGATTTCCTCGAACGGGATGTTCACCGCACCCGGCACGTGCCCCTTGGCGAACTCGACGCGGGACTGCAGGCTCACGATGAAATACCCCTGCTCGTGGTCTTTCACGACATCCTCGTACACGTTCTCGGCCGGCATGAACGGCGGAGCCGCAAAGAAAACCGTGCTCCTCTTCAGGATCTCCTCCGACAACCGGGCCGTTCCCGCGGCCTGCGCGGACTTTTCCTTGCTCTGCGCCCCGCCCGCACCGGCCCATGCCGGGACGGCAAGACAGACCAGCAGGACCGCCAAACGGGTGATCAATCTGCAGTTACTGAACCTCATAGCATTTCTCCTTCGAACAGAAAATGTCCCCATGCAGGGCAACGCCGTTGCCGCGCAATATCCCACTCCGCTGCCGGAGGCTCAAGGAGAACTTGATGAACGGGTCAATCAGAGGGACGAACGGTGGTCGCGGACGAGAGCGCCTTCTTCACCGCGGGCACCAGGCGGCGGGAAACTGGAACGGCGGGGATGGCCGGGTCGTGGAAGGAGACCATCATGCGGCTCTCCCCGGCAGGCCCGATCGCTTTCACGTGTCTTAGGTTAACCACGAAACTCTTGTGTACCTTCAGGAAGTCGGCGGTCGGAAAGCGCTCAAGGACCGCCTTGAGGCTCATCAGGAGGTAAAACTTCTTGCGAGGGGTGTGGATGCGGCAGTAATTGCCGTCGGCCTCGATCAGGTGTACTTGGTCCGCCGAGAGGAAATGGAAGGCGCCGTTTTCGTAGATCGGCATCTTTTTCAGTTCGAGGTGGCCGCTTGTCGGGTTGGTGCGGGCGCCGGTCTGTTCCGAGAGGTCCATGAAGGAGACCGCCCAGGCCATGTCGCTCCCCGGCACCATGAGGCGCGACAGGCTGATCATCAGTACCTTGCCGAGGAAATCGATCACCATCGATCTCGACTTTGACTCCTGCAGCCCTGACAACTCGTTCAGGACGCCGCGGACCTTCTCCCGGCTCTTCGGAGGATGCATCTGAAACAGGTTCTGGCCCACCGGTGCCATGTCCGGACCAGCCACGCGCAAGGCATGTTCGTTCATGCCGAGCACCTGCCAATCCTCCGACAGGAGCACCAGCCCGATCTCCATGCTGTTGCCTTGCTCGCTAAGGTACTGTTCCAGTGACATGAACCGGACTCTAGCCACTTTTTAGAGTCGATGCAAGCAAAACGCGGTGCCCCGGTCGTGGAATTCTGGGGAACCATGTGTCAGTTCCCACTAAGCGCCGCAGGTGACCTCACGCTCCCCCCTTTGCGAAGGGGGGACGGGGGGATTTGCTTTTGTTGAAGACTTCCGCCGGTTGAACGGAGTCGTTTTCCTCATGGACAAGTTGTTCGGCAACCGTCATTTGCTGTAACAGCGTGCGTAACCGCAGCGTCAGCTGATGCTCGTAAGGTCGGACTAAGGCAAATCCCCCCTGCCCCCCCTTCGCAAAGGGGGGAACCTGATGCCATGCTCACTGCTTCGAGACTAACGCACACATGCTTCCCCGGAATTTCCTAAAGAACCTTTGCGAAGTGGGGGACGGGGGGGAATTTTCGCCACCCGCAGCCTCGCAGGTGGCGAAATCTCTACCAGTATATGAATGTCCCGATTGCCCCGATGTTGGCGTCCTGTGTCGCCCCATTGAACCAGCGATCCTGCGCCCAAGTGTACTCCCCGATGATCTGGACGAACGGGTTCACGTTGTAAGTAACCGCAACCACCGCCGCCTGCTGTTTCTGGATGTTCAGCTCCGTGTCGTTGCCGACAAGCTCCGCCCTGCTCTGGCCGTAGTTGACGCCCAACTTAACCACTGGGGTCACCTTGTAGGTCGCCTGGTTCAAAAAGCCCCAGTTGGTCCTCTCCCTGCCGTCCGCGGAGAGCGCGTCCGCCCCCTGCATCCCCAACATGCCTAGCGCTTTTCCGCCGTAGCAGGAAGTGAGCAGCTGAAGCCCACCCACATCGAGCTGCACGCCCCCCGCCCCGCCAACCGAGGTGACGTGGCCGCCCGGACGCACCGCCGCAACGGTATGCTCAGGAGTGATGCTGCCGTCCGGGTTGAGCGTCACCGGAACGGTGACCGTCTGGGCGGAGGAGAAGCTTGCCTGCTGGTAAAGCCCGGACACCCATCCCTGGAACTTACCACCGGAGAAATCCTTCGCGTAGGAGATCTCGCTCTCCAGGCGCGGTACGTTACGGATCGTCGCCGCACCGATGTCGTTCGTGTCGTTCACGCTGACGGCCACCTTGAAGCCGCTCATATCCGGCGTCGTGTACCTGATCTGGGCCCCGAAGTTGGGGTAGAGGTAGCCGTAGCCGATGTGCCCCATGGTCGGCCCGTTGTTCACCGGCCCGATCACCCCGGCCCCGAAAAGGGTCATGTCGGTGAGGATGTTCTTGGCCTGGTAGAGGTTGATGGCACGGCCGGCAAGGACCTGGCCGAAAGCGCCGGTCGCGGTCATGTTGATCTCGCGGAAGTCGATGTTCGGCGAAAGGTCGGTGCGGCTCCCTCCGTTGTTCTGAACCTGCGGGTAGAGTCCGAGACGTACCGCGTAATCCACGCCGTTGGTGGTGGGAGACTGGATGTTCAGCCCCACGCCCACCGGGAGCAGGCCCGTTCTCACCCTGAACTGCTGCTGGCTCTCGCCCGTACCCGTCTGGTCGCCGCCGATCTCGCCCCCGATGACGCCGGCCGGGCGCCGTCCGACCGACTCGTAGGTAGCGAAGACGTTGAGGAAGCCGTCCGTGGAGAACTTCCACCCGTTGGCCCCGCCTATCTCGAAGGCCTGCACTGACTGTGCGCTCGCTGCGACAGCCAATACCGCTGCCAGCATCGTTATTTTACTTTTCTGCATGTTACCCCCTGGTTGAATGATTCCATCATTGCATCTGCATCTATTTAAAAAGCGGCTTTTACTATGAGCCGCTGCATTGCTGCTTCATCAAAAGATGTTTTTGTATGACAATATTTGCACATGTAATACAAAGCAGCTTTGTTACTGTATCAGCACAGTCATGCAGCTGTAGTGCACTGAAATTTGGATACAGTTAAATAGAATGCCTTTATAGCAATGGACATACCGACATCCATTCACGGCGCCCTGTTTCTTAGCGCATGAACCATTACTATTTGTAAACAATGAAATTTTTACAGGCAGGTGTTTTTCAAAAGGGTAGGAACTTCTTAGAGGTGGAATAAAGCGGAACACCAAAAGCGGTCCAAGCTGGAACAAGTACCGCTTTTGGAACAGCCAAGACGTTACAAAGCTGCACACACGGGGCTTACCCGCCCCGGCAGCCATTTAAAGTGATTCTTTCTTACCGGCTTGAGTTCGAAGCTATAAACGGCAGGTGGTTTTGACTCGAGGGTATCCTCTACGCAGCTTGAACCGA
Source organism: Geomonas ferrireducens (assembly GCF_004917065.1). Taxonomy (NCBI): domain Bacteria; kingdom Pseudomonadati; phylum Thermodesulfobacteriota; class Desulfuromonadia; order Geobacterales; family Geobacteraceae; genus Geomonas; species Geomonas ferrireducens. Next base: position 1,461,242 of record NZ_SSYA01000001.1, on the reverse strand, counting down.
CCGGATCGCAGCAAGTTCTTTTGCCAGATCCTTTTCCGCCTGCCACAGGTCTACGGCCCGCTGGGCGTTCAACCAGAATTCAGGGCTGTTCCCGAAAAACCGGGAAAGCCGAAGCGCCATGCCAGGGCTTACCGCCCTGCGCTCCCGCAACAACTCGTTGATTGTTTGTCGGGATACTCCCAAGGTCCCCGCGAGCGCTCCAGCCGTCAAACCGTAATCCGGCAAGAAGTCTTCCCGCAGCATTGCTCCCGGATGTGTCGGCGGTATTTCTCTTTTGTCTCCATCGTTTTTAAACATTTCACACCTCAATGGTAATCGGTTATCTCCACGTCGTATGCATCACCGTTGTCCCAACTAAAGCAGATCCGCCACTGGTCATTGATTGAGATGGCATACTGCCCGAAGCGGTTGCCGTGCAAGGCATGCAGCCTGTTGCTGGGAGGAACCTTCAGGTCGTCCAGGACAGATGCGAGGTCAATATACTCCAAACGGCGTATCGCTCTTCCTAGTAGATCCGGGGGCAATCGCTTCGACTTCCCGGTAAGGAAGACTTGCTTCGTCTCTTTGTCGGCGAAAGTCTTTATCACCTCTAAACTCTATGTTGTCACGCGGCGCGTGTCAACCCTTTGCCCCCCACGCATGAAGGGGGGAGAGATTTTGCGGTCTTAACGACAGGCTTGCCCTTGCGAATTCATTTGCAATACTTAATGCGAGAGGCGGTGACCTAAAGCGTTGAGGAGGGAGTGATTATGCCTGGCAACAACAGCTGCCAAAAATGCCACTCGTTGAAAGCTGCTTGCGACGAAGCCTTTTATACATACCCCAAGTCGTGCAGCCATGCCGTTTGGCACGTCATAAGAAAATACGTTCACGACCAGCCTTACCTTACTGCAAACAACCTCCTCCAAGTTGTGGAGAGAAGCCCCAGATGGCAAGAGGTTCAGATTCATGAACTAGCACAACTTGCAAATGATGGCGTCCTTGTCATAGGCGGCGCGGCGGAATCGACACACGGTCACGTGATAGTTGTATATCCAGGTCAGCCAAAGAATCATGGCGGGTACAGTTACTTGGACCGAGAAGGCAGGTCAAAAGTACTGCCCAGCTACGGCATATTTCCTCTTGCCATGTCCACGTCGATAGGAAGTTGGCCTGGAGCAAAAAGCAAAGGGGATAGAACGATCGCGGATCCCTGGTCGCGGGAAAAATTCAAACACGTTCGTTTCTATAAGTACGTTGGGACACCATATGGGTCCCCAGATGGTGCGGAGAACTGAGGAGATCAGCGCATGCAAAAAGCCTTTACCGTTTTTATAGCTCTCGCCTCATGCCTGTCATGGCCAACCCAGTTTGCCTTCGCTGAAGGCTACATTGGCTTTACCGAACTAAAGCCGAGAGATTGTGTCGTTATCGATCCACAACGGGCTGTAAAGTTGCCGGCCTCATGGCACAAGTACCTAACATTCACAAAAATATGTCCCTTGAAGAAAGAACAATCATCAAAAGCGGTAGTCTCGATTATTTCAGTCTGGACTGAAGACTATCTCAATACGAAACAGGCAAAAGTATGGGAGGATTTTCCTTACACCATCATTGTTGATGATCGTATGAACGTTGTAGGGACACTCCCGGAGATTTTCCCGGCAGATGCCCCAGCCGAGCCAGCCGTTTACTTTGGAAACTGGAAATCTGAAGTACCAACAGAAATAAGAGTGGATGTCTATGACCCTACCGTCGCTGGCGACCACTACTACGAGCCTCTGATCTGGAACGAAAAACAGAAGAGATATTACATGACGGATAAAGAGCCCAAATCAGGATCCAGACCAAACCGATAGAGCGGCCAAAACGGCACTTACTTGCCGAGCATCCCCTTCTTCAGGTTCGCGTCGGCTGGTTTTTCTCCGAGGTAGATGGCTAAGATGGCGGTGGCAAGGGGGCGGGAGACCAGGGTCCCGAGAGGCTTGCCGTTGTGCTTGGCCGTCACCGTCCCGTCGCCCCCAAGGAAGATGTCGACCTCGTCACCGCGCTTGAAGTCTCCCGTAAAAAAGGAGAGGAATTTCTTCACTTCCGCAGCATCGGCAAGCTCCGGCGAGTTGTTCACAAAACCCTCCTGGAACGCCTCGACGATCTTCTCCTTCTCCACCTTCGGGTACACGAAAGCCATCCTGATCAACTTGTCACCCGTGTCACTGAGCGCTTCAGAACCGCTCGTCAGGCGTCGCGCGGAATACAGGGAGCCGACGTAGACTTTGACGAAGAATTTCTTCCTGATGCCGCTGCCGTTCAAGGTTAGCGTTTCGGCATTCACCGTCACTTGTGGATCGACCTTCACGCCTGCAATTTCCTTCGCCGGAGCGGTGCCTGCAACAAGCACCGCCAAGATCAACGCAAGTATCACTCTCATGCTTTGCGGCCTCCTTTCGCCGGTATAACAAGCCTGAAACCTCAGCCTCGACGTGCAGCCTCGATGGCGGCGATGTCGATCTTCACCATCTGCATCATGGCATCGAACGCGCGCTTCGCCGCGGCGGGATCTGGGTCTGTTATCGCCTCAGTCAACGCGACCGGTGTGATTTGCCACGAGATGCCATACTTATCTCTGCACCAACCGCAGACGATCTCTTGCCCCCCGTTGCCGACGATTGCGTTCCAGTACCGGTCGGTCTCCGCCTGGTCCGTAGTAGCGACCTGGAACGAGAATGCCTCGTTGTGCTTGACCTCAGGTCCCCCGTTGAGCCCGAGGCAAGGAATCCCCATGACGGTAAACTCGACCGTCAATACATCGCCTTTTTTCCCGGACGGGTAATCCCCCGGCGCGAGGTGCACCGCGTCAACCGATGAATCGGGGAAGATCCCCGCGTAAAAGCGCGCCGCCTCTTCCGCGTCGCCATCGAACCAAAGGCAGATCGTGTTCTTTGCAGGCTTTTTCATGCATTTCTCCTTTTAAGCCATCGACGCCGAAGCAGACGATGCGCTTGCAGTCATAGTGGATTGCACGCCAGAACGCATTCCGGACCAAACTCTAGCAAGAGCCCATCGAATGTCAAAAACCTCAGCGACTCCCCCCATCCCCCAGGAATTCTCTTGAAGATGCTTTCGCATCCAACGGCTTTCCTCAGTTGCTCGCCGACGGCTTGCCGATTTTTGTCAGGGCGCCGGTTGACAGGCACCGATATTATTGGCATTTTCTAACCATTCACGCGAACAACAGGAGGGGGGTCATGGGATTCGAACTGCAGTCGTTGTACCAAGCAATTACGTTCGCGCTGCTCGATGTGGCGGCGGGAAATGAAGATGAGCGTCGTGTCGATGTCGGGACGCGCGGCAACGCGGCGCGTATCAGGATCCTGCAACCGACAGGCGATGTCATGATGACCGTGTACGGGACCGGCGTCTGTGAGGTCGGTGAACAGTTGGTGCTTTCCTGCCTGAAAAGGGTCAGCGTGCAGCGCCTGAACGAACTGCACAAGACCCCGTTGAAGAAGGCTGCACTACTCAAGCTTGCGAAAGGATAGGGAGGTTTTATGGAAACCGGGGAGTTCGAGATTGCAAAGCTGTGGGAAAGTGTGGCGATGAGCTTTTTGCAGCTCTGCATGCGCGATGGCGGCGATAAGGATATCGGAGTGATGCTTCTGGGGAGCGACGTCCATCTGAAGGTGATAGGTCTTTCCACCAATACGGAAATCAACGTAGTAGCGGGTGCGGAATACAACGCCATGGCGAAACAACTGGTCCATGCCTGCTTTAAAAAGCTGAGCGCCGGGGACATCGTCGAGCTGAGCCTGAAGTCCCTGAATACCGAAGCCGACGTCTTGAAGCCGGCATAGCTTTGTGACCAAATCAGGAGCCTTGGCAACCGTTACCATATCAGCCAAGTGAAAATGGCCTCACTGCTGAACACCGGTGTTTCGTCGGTATGCAAGTGAGAAGTCGGGGACACCCATGGGCGTCCCCGCTCCGCGTGTCTCCCAGAGGCGGCTTGCCCTTGCGGCAGGCCGCCGCAAGGGACCCGACTTATGGTTTATTTACCTTCGTAACGCGCCCAATAGGCCGTGCTGTGCGCGGATTGGCGGTCCATCGGCCCCTTGTTCAGCAGAGCGAAGGCGGCGGCGCCGAATACACAGGTAACTACTATTGCGAGGATCATGATGTCTCCATTTGTTACAGACGATTTTGTAGCGTGAAGAGCAGGCAGGAGAGGAGACGTGGACTTTTTAGATCGTGAGCTTTACACCGACAGCTTTTTCCTCTTTCTTGAGCCGTTTGTCCGCCTTCTTTTCTTTTTGTGTTTTTGCCGGTTCCTTTTTCGATGACTTCTTACTGTCTTGGCCTTTACTCATGATGTTACTCCTTGTCGTAAAGTTGCATTACCTCAAAGTTCTACTCTTTCAACTATACCACTATTAGACAGCAGATGTGCCTTTATTACCAGAAAGCCCCCTAGGGGGACGTTGTTAATATTTTTACATTTGAGACAAGATCTTTAGCTGCACCGTCCTTCACCAAGGTCTCTCCCCTCTTTGCAGCCACCGTTACCCCTGCACGAGATATCTTAAGCAAGTCCGAAATGGTCGCCCCGCTGTATCCCAAGACACGCAGTGCAAGGAAACAGGCTACTGCGCGGGCCGCTGATACAGTTCGCTCCTTGGTGGATGTACATAGTATTTCGGGGCTGATCCCGTATCTTGCAGCAACGTCACTGACCACTGATTCCAAGGACGGTATATCCTCTATGTGTGCATCTTGTTCCACCCGCCATACGTCTTCTACAAACTCGCCCCCACCGAGGATCCGCTCATCGAACGCCTCTGCACCAGGCTGCGCATGAAGGAAGTCACAACTTCTGAGCATGCCGCCTCCAACGAACTCCTCACGATGACCTTTTGCTGCAGCCTCCATGACAAACAACCGATAATTCCGTCTTGCTTCCGACAAACTGCCGCCAAATCTGCACAGCACCTCGTCCGTGACCTGACCCGGGAGGGTGTGGTTCCCCATTAGTACCGCGTGCCCGCTCCAGCGATAGCTGTCCAATGCGTCCACGCCCTGGACAAGGCGCGCCCTGACAGGATTCAGGTGAATGTAGCTCACCAGCTCCAGAAGGTAAGGCTCTTCCTGGCAAACAATGGACTTGTAACGATTTTGAAAGAGATGGCCGACACGGTTGTGCCTTTGATTGAATGTCACCGCGTACCCGGTGAGTAGGCGGCGCATGAAGGAGGATAATTTGGACTTTTCCGGTCTCAACAGAAGATGGAAGTGGTTGGTCATCAGCGCCCAGGCGAAGCACGAGGTACCGGTCTTCACCAGCAGCATTGATAGGCGATCGAGGAAAGAGTAACGGTCTTTGTCATCGAGGAAGATGTCGGACTTCTCGATGCCACGGACCATCACGTGCTGCAGCAAACCAACCGCATCAAGTCGAGCTAACCTTGGCATGCGGAAAGCTTAGCCGTGCCTAATCAAATGTCAAAATATTAACAACGTCCCCCTAGTTCCTTTACTCAGGATATCCCTCGCGGTACAGACAATGTGTTGTAGTCTTAGCAGGAGATGAAAGTGGTTGGTCATCAGCGTCCAGGCTGTTTGGTGGCATAAGCTGTCCAGCTTCTCTCGATCTGATCCACCCGACTGTACTATGAGGCTCAAATACCGACTCCACCTGCATCCACCCATCTTTTTGTCTAAGTATCCCGACCAAAGCTCCTTTGCGGAGAACCCCTTTCAATTTCCCTTTGTGGGAGGGGACCAAGTGCAACACAGCGCGCTCAGCAATGATTTCCTGCAGATCGAGCCATTTTGTCAGCCTCACCAACTCGAGCACAATTCCAGTCGAAATCTGTGGCAGCAACACGAGACCACATCCAGCATGATCTGTCCCGTTATTGATTTTGAGATCCACCCCACCAGGGATATCTTTCACCGTTCCCGGCAGCAAACGATCGCTCCAAGTCATTACGCGTGCTTCATTGTTTGCGGAAGAGCCTCTAAGAAAGAATGAACAGTCCTTAGTCACACCCTCCCCTTGATTTTCCTTATAAACTCCGACAACGGCTCCGTGTCTCCCTACTGCTATAGCTAGATTTTCGTAGACCCCTGACTTTAGTTCCCCAGCCGATGCCGAAGTAACCGAAACAAGCAAAATCCACAAAGCTGTTACGTTAAGCTTTAGGAGAGCTTGATGCCGCATTACAATGTTTTTTGTAACTACGCTCCATACGTTTGTCACAATCTCCATAATTAACTCCGTTGTACAAGCAGGCAATTTTCTTAAAATCTTTGGCCATTATTGCCGAAATCAAGTCTGATCGCGACTTACAAAACTTCACAAACCCCATTAATTGTTCCCGCTCTCCAGTCTTCATTGCCATCACAAAATCAAGTACGTTTTCAAACCCGCAAGCTTTGTGGTTAAACCCCATAATCTGAAACTTTCCCCAGGAGCAGGACTGGAGTGCGGCATTGGCATCCAGTTCCATCGCTGCACGTAGGGTTTGCCATGACACAGAATGAGAGCGATTGTTTAGCTTCCATTGCGCTCCCGCTTTTTCCAAGTACACGTATGAGAGGCGCATATGTCGATCATGCAATCTTTTTGTGAGTCGTCGAAATATATGCCCTTCATATGCAATGACGGGTAGACCATCGGAACCAAAGCCGCTTTTCCCACCAGACTCAACTTCTGCGAAAGCCTTGATCACCGCTACGGAAGCACCTCCTAAAGTCTTAGCTGCATCAACGAAATCTTCTTCTCTAAGCTGGTTTCTGGTTCCTGGTTTAGGTGTGATAACACTGCTAATTATTCTGCTTTGCTCCGTTATGTTTGGATCCCTTCCAACGACGAATGGAGAGGCATGATCGTTTATTCCAAGGGCCCCGGTGTGTCCCCGATGTGTGTACGACGTGTGTCCGGCGAAGCGGCATCGTTGTGGCCTAGTGGGCCTGGGGTTAGGGCAGGGCGTTGAAAGGGGTCGCGGTGGAAGTGGGGCGCACGGGAGTTGGCCATATGAACCTCCTAAGGGAGAGTTCGTGACAACGGAAATAGGCTAGGGTCAGGCTTGCAAAGTTGCAAAGTCGACAAGGATTTTATGAAGATTCTTCATCCGTTCAGCAATTTCGTGGTCGGACTTTGATCTAGCTGTCAGCCTTGTGATGGACGAACTAAGAGTCGTGACGTCGCGCCCAAAGACATGACCGAGATCTGTGAGAGTGTCATCACTCATTTCCCGTACCGCCCATGCCACCATTGAACGTGCTTCTGCCATCTTGAAGCTTCTGTCGGCATTAACCAGCCCCCCGCCCGTCAGCCCATAGAGGCGCTCCACTGCCTCTATTATTTCGGGAATCGCAGGCTTCCTCATATGCTCTGGTTCTATGTTGTCATGGATCTTATCCACAAAGTCATCCGGACCGAGAAAACGTGTATCGGCTATATCTCCGTGGCTGAAGACATCACAGTGCCCGTTTTGAATGTTCTCGTTGACGAAGTCCAGGAAGGCGGACCTGGCGCGTTGCATGTTGTTGCCGAAGTAGGCCAGGACGGGTTCCATCCGCAACCAGGGCAGGACTTCCTTGCCAACATAAGCACGATGGCTGCTCCAAGGATAAGCTGAAGGGTCCTTTACAAGATTCGCACGAATTGGATTAAGGTGGATATATGAGGTCAACTGAAGGAGGTATTCGTCGGCGTCGACCAGGATCGCCCTGTACCGTCCTTGGAAGAGGTGCCCGACTCTTTTTTGCCGCCAGTTTATCCAGCGGGTATACCTAAAAGCCAAGTTCTGGATGATCCTTGATAGCGGGACATCAGAGACTTGGCAGAGGAGGTGTACATGGTTGGTCATCAGACAGAAAGAGAGGATCGAATGGCCAAACCTTTCGATCCCCTCCTGGAGAAGCAGGTAGAACTTGTACCGGTCCACCTCATCGTAGAAAATATCCTGCCGGTCGTTACCCCGCAGGATGACGTGATAGTGAGCACCAGGAAAATGTATCCGCTGCCGGCGAGCCATTAGCTAAAGCTAACCCAATTTTGAAACTTTGCAAGCCTGACCCCAGATTCCACTGGCAGATGAGATGAACGTGGTTTGTCAGCAGACAAAAAGAGAGGATCGAATGGCCAAACCTTTCGATCCCCTCCTGGAGAAGCAGGTAGAACTTGTACCGGTCCACCTCATCGTAGAAAATATCCTGCCGGTCATTCCCGCGCAGGATGACATGATAGTGAGCACCAGGAAAATGTATCCGCTGCCGGCGAGCCATTAGCCAAAGCTAACCTAACTTTGCAACTTTGCAAGCCTGACCCCAGATCCCTACACTCTTTCTCCTCAGAGACCATCAAAGATGATAGGAATTCGCTTGCGAAATTCTTTCAGTAAAGGTTCAGCAACCTCCCTCATTTGAGGATGCGCTAAGGTAGATGTGCGAAGACGAAAAAAGTGCCGCCATTCCCTAAGGTTCATAGTCATAACAATTTCTGTTTTCAAGGAGTTCGGCAGGACTGACCGCGCTTCCTGGGGAGAAGCACCGAGGCTCAATAGCTCAAAATAGGACTTCTCAGCATTTTCCATCGCTTGCTTCCATACACGGTATTTGCGGTCTGCACTCTGTTCTCCAAAAAAACAGGGTGAAACAACACTAATCTCATTGCCAAACTTATCCTTACTATAGTTACAATATCGGGTGCTCTCCTGGCTGTAGCTAGCAATACGGTGCCTTACGATCTCATGGGTTACACCTCTGTCGCAGATGATCCTTACGGTGACCTTTTCATGCTCCAGTACGGATTCGTGTCCTCGCTTCAGTATCATTTCAACAAAGGAAAGGGCAGAATTGTCAGAAACTTTGTCTTCGCTCTTATAACAGGTTCGTCCATATTTTTCGATATTACGGAGCATTTCCATACCGTCAACATTATCCTCTATTACAAATTCAGGGTTTACAATATGCATAAATTCTCCTTATAGCTCTATAGGTTCATTACTGTACAACTTTAAACCACGCTCTTTAAAAATGCATCGATGGCAACTAGGCTTTTGGCATAGTTCAATGGGGATCGATTTATTTAAAGCAAAGAGCTTAGTAAAAATATCGGCACGGAATCCTTCAGTTCTGTCAACAATAGGTTCTCGAACAAAAACTGAGAAAACAGCAGCAACTCTATCGGAAGGTAGCTTAAGCTTACGGCAAATCTCATCAACAGCTTTAGATATTGTTGCCCCTGTGACTACTACATCGGTTACCAAAACTAATTTTGATACATCTATAAAACTGATAGCCTTATCTGGGTCAACCTGAAATTTCTTAAATTTGTCTGGAATGAGATACGAAAAAGGAACTCTCTTGAAAAGAGCCATGGCCGAAGCGAGGGCGCTTCCCTGTTGACCTATACCAACGACATGACAACCATCGGGCAACTTGTCACAAAAACCTTTTGCTATTTTTCTTAGGTATTCTGGGTCTTCAAGAAGAGATTGAGTATCTATCCAATCTCTGGCACAAATACCATCTTCTATGATGAAATGACCAGATAGAAGCAGTTTATTTGTATCAACCCACCCAGTTATTTCGTTCTCAAGCGCCACATTATCTATAATTATTTCTCTTTTTATAGCTTTGGGAACAGGAACTTCCGATGACAGAGGGTCTATAACCCCCTCTGCTATTTTATCATTTTTTTTTTTTTGACGCTCTCTATCTATCCTGTCGCTAAGATCATCGACCGTAGAAATCTCGACCTTATGAAAACTCCAACCTTGCAAGCCACAATCAGTGAAAAATACATTTTTGTTAAGGTAAATAAGTTCTGTATTGATTTTTTGCTCTACTTCAAGCAGAAGCTTTACATCTGCCTCCTCATTACCATCCTCTTTGATAAGCTCATGATCTGGCTTCAAATGGATAACACTTCTATCTGTAGGACAGATTTTTGGAAACATGAAAATTTCGCATTTTCTCCAGTGCGGGCGCGAGGATTCATTTATATTATAGTCATCTGGCTTATACCCCTTTATTCTTCTACTATTAATATCCAACTCATCAGCCAACCTTAAAATAGAAGATAGTACCCGAACATTTATAGGTTTTCCTGACATCCCAACGTAAAAGTCTTCCTTTTTAGGAAGGGCCTCTATAGTTTTGCATGTAGTAATTCCGTTCTCTGTTTTAAGATCGGAGTGCCCGAAAATAACATCTCCAATACATATAGCTTGCTCTCGGTCAAACGGCAAACGGTGATCTCGTTGTTCTCGCTTTACAAAGTCTCTTGCATCGGCGCTGTGTGTCCCCCGTTTTTCTGGGTCTAGCGCCATGTACACGTCATGAAGTAGGACGGCAACATCCAAAATAAAAAGTTCTTCCGTGTTGAGCCCTGAAAAGTTTTCTTTTAAAATTATATTACTGATAATGTTATAAATATTAACACAATGATTTCTATAATCATGAGGAGTGTAAGCATCTTTTTGTCTAAGACTACCACGGTCGAGGATCTCTACGTAAATATTTTTTACAGTAAGCCAGTTTTGGAAATAAGATTCTTCGCTTTTAAGCATGCTAATGCACGAAAAATTTTCTTCAATGATTTTAGTCATGTCGCACTTACCTCATAATTAAATTCAAATTCTTCATTTATAGAGATAACAGAGTGATTAGTAGTGTCATACTTACGAGGAGAGCTGGGATTTGAAGGTAGAAAAAGTTTGGCTATTCCAAATGATCCCTCTATCGTTGCACCTTGTAAGGCAACAACAGTTTTTACTAATTTGAGCTCTGTACCCAGGCATAAAAAGTCATACACGAACAAATAACGCCCGCCCTCTTTGATCTTTCCTATGACCTCACGATCCATTATAGTTAAATGGGGCCCGAGGTTCATAAGATAAATTGTTGGCTTACCTATCAAGATGGTGAGTGCAGTCGAAATGACAGATCCGTTATTACTTGCGCAGATGAACCCATCATATTGGTCTAGATTTTTTTCCCTAGTTAGGAGACGACACAATAGGTATAGCGTCAAAAAGTATACCGGCGTATTGCAAAACATCTGTTTAATATCAATATACATATTGCTATAAACATTTGATGAATCTAAGAACGTGGATGTGCGCCTTGCAGTAGTCAATAGAAACTCTGCCGTCACCGATTTTACGAAACGATCTAATTTTTGTTTAAAGTCAACCTTTCCTTTAACTACAGTTTCAAAATACACCTCTGCTTCCTTGGTAGAAAAAAGAAACCCGTTCCCGACAATCGTAATTGATAATGCTTTCGCTATGTGTCCAGAAATTTTCTCGTCTGCTCCACAAAATATAAGATTTTTACCAAGGTTTCGGATCTGAGAAAAAGGCTCAAAAACTCTGGAATGTGCGGCATTAACGTTAGTCAAATCTACTAAGAAGTATTTTGCGGTACTATTAGTAATTGACCTGAGTATATCGCTAGCCAACGTATCGTCTATTAAGTCAACTGAAAATGATAGATACTTACTTTTGAACGTAGCATTCATATGTACAGGAACGTATACCGTTTCCTCATTGAACTTGAACGAATACATTACCGCTTGACTCCTATAGGTACTTCGATTTCAATATGTACACCCTTAAGCTTACCAGAGCTTTTCCTTACTGGAGAGAACCTGAGTTCAATGTCTTCTCGTTGTACTTGTACAAGTTTGTCTTTCAAGGTTTTCGCTAACTTAACTGGGTGGTCGATATAACGCTGAAAACTATTCTGGGTCAAGATAACTTGCGTATCATTTGAATGTATTCTAACCACCCCCCCAGTCGCTGTGACATTGCCAACAACATGAAAAATGCCAAAGACTTCATACTGCTGGCGAAAAAGGATTGATTCTAAGATGGCATATACATTCCTTACATCTTCCGATAATGAAAGGAACTCATCTGTAGAAACTGTAACTGGCGATGCTTCATTGGCTCTATATTTCTTGGACAGAGAATGATACAGTCCGTTACCACAGTCAGATATAGCTAAATATGCTTTTTTATGGCGATTGTTATCTGTTAGATTAGTTTGTATCGTTGCAAATGCAAGATTGTCACTGTGTAGGCATGCGTTATAGCACAACTCGGTTAAGTTATTTAGAAGGTCAGAACCGTCACTTTTCACACCAGTAATGGACGTAGCAAGATCAGTTATTATATTTATTGATTTTTTTAATTTGTAACGTACATCCTCATATGCCATATCCGGCTCAAAGCAATAACAAAAGCATCCTGGATAGACTGTGTTAGTATTTAGTCCACCAACATACCTATCGTCTATTACGAATAAATCATAGTCACTTATGATACTAAAAAACGAAATATCATTTAAATATGATAGTAGCTTAGGTTTCCACGGCACGATAAGCTCGACAGGAGTACCAAAATGTTTTTTGAGTATGTAACCTATTGTGAAAATGTTAGGCACTACAAGTGGCGAGATGAAACTAACCTCAGAGAAATCAAGTACAAGCTCTCTGCCGCTATTTTGCCGAAAAAAATTATGCAGCTGCGGAAGAACGTTGTTGTAGAAATCGAAAGAGGTTGCATCTTCACCCAAATATATATGACAGAGTTCCCTCATTTGATCACCTTGAGCTTTTTGTGAAGCAACATCGATGCTGGCATCGGGTAAAAGCAAGAGTACTCACCCGCCGAGTAAAGTTCCAATTAATGAGTTCCATACCTTAAACCCACACTGTAGTCAAGGATCTATGGACAGCCTCTAAAAAATGTTGTCAGTCAAAGTACGTGCGGTGTCAACAATTTATAGCATATCGTGAGACATTGATACGGACCCGGGGGGGGGAGAGACAATAGTATTATAAGCTATACAACACCGTCTCCCGTTCTCTTCACCGCACTTCCTAATTACTCGCGCCCCCCTTTACTACGGGTTGCCACGGTCAACGTGCATCCACAATAGGATGTACGCGCACACCGTAGAGTTCGGTCCTGAGGCCAAACGGCCAGCGAGGCAATTCCCGATAAGGTCGTGTCGGTCTACGTGCTACCTTCGGCATTCATTACCGCTTGAGCGCCTTGACGACATTAAAGGGGGGGCATTCTCTTTGGCATGTTATTTACGGCCTTGTGCTTTTGCGATAATGGCTCTCCTCATTCTATCCTGTTCTTCTGGACTCATTTCTTCGAAGCCGTCTTCACTTTCGATAAGTGCATAACAGGCGGTATTGATCATAGTGTTTCTCAATCTGGTTCTTAGGCCTACAGTTAAAATCTCCTCCATAGCCTCTTTTAGAAGGAGATACTTCCTGTGTTCCTTCTTTGCGTAGGCTTCTAATTTTTCAATAAGTTCATGTTCTTGTTCAGCAACTCCGCTGTGCATGTTGCATCCTTTCTAGATTGCGCCCTCAGGTCCCCGCTGCGAGATGCTGTGCATTGGCCCTCGAAGGGCCCGAGGTGTCCGTTCTTTAAATTCCTCTTGTTCCTATTGCCGAAGCTTTTTGTTACCCTCATCACAACGGCTAGAGTTTTACCCCCTTCGCGAAATTCGCCCGCCTTCCTCCTGGCGGGCTGCCTCAGGAAGAGGTATTCTTACAGTAGCTCCCTTCAAGTTTAAAAATCCATCCCTCAGGGCCTCTTAGATCATTGCCATCAAAGCATGTGCTGGGACGGGAGCTGGTCTTATGTAACTCTCTCTGCCGCCCCCATTGTAGCTCTCTGTGTAGTTCATATTGCTCTACATTACTGGCCAAGCCTTCTTACACGGCAAGCACCCGTAAAAGCTCTGCCCCTGTTTCGGCCCACTCTGAAAGGTCCTCAGGACGAGTTCGGTTCCACAATCGGGGCAGTTCCTTTTCTGCTCTCCTTTTGGCTGGACCACCGCTACATCCGCTGATTTCGGGGCCGGGCCCGCAACCGCGAAGACCTGGGTGCCGTTGCATTTCGGGTAGGTGCTGCAGCCCCAGAACTTCTGGCCTGCATTGGAGCCTTTGCGGGCTACTCGGACTTGCATCGCCGCTCCACATTTCGGGCATTGCTGCGCGACTGGGGGAGCAACATTCGCCTGGGAAGGCGTGGGGACCACGTTCCGGACTGCCCAGATCATCGATTTCAGTTTCTGACCGTCGATCAGCTCGAGGTTAAGGCCTCTCACGAAGGCCTTTGCGTCTACAGTGAAGGTGCCGGAGGTTACGAAATATCCGCCGGCAGCTCCTGCTGCGGCCATTACGCCGTAAAATTCTCGCACCGGCTGGACGCTGACCTTGTAGGCCTTCCACTGCTTGCACTGCACCAGGTGCTTCTCTCTCCCCTTGCGTAGAACGAGATCGATGCCGCCATCGGGCCCGCTACCACCCTCGCGTGCGACCTCAAAACCGTTCCGCTTGAAATGCTCGGCGACCAGGGTTTCGAACTCGCCCCAGCTCATCTCGTTCAGCGAGGCGACATCCGCACGCGACTTGACCGTATCGTAGAGCTTGCGCTGCTTCATGGCGTTGAACGCTGAGATACCTGCCCCAATTAGGAAGGCGGGAGCGAGAAGAAACTGTCCGAACATCGCGAACATTTGCACAATGACTTTGCCGGGATTTTGGGAGGGGAGCGCACTGAAATATAAGAAGAATACGACGGCAAGAATGACGGAGATCCACCAGGGGAACTTGCTGGCGATGAGGACTATGTCTTCCAGGGGACTGGTGCGGTTCTTGCGGGCCATGGGACTTTGCGCAACTCCTTAGGCGGGATAGCGTAAACATCATTAACACATGCGGAAACATTGTTAAAGAAAATTCAACACCGCAAGCCAATTTTCTCACGCAAAGACGCCAAGACGCAAAGAAATGCGATTAACAGGGATGAAGGGGATGAACGGGGATTACTACCTATGACCGAGGCTGCTGATGGTTCAACCTTTTGCGCTCCGAATTTACTCCTGACGCTGGAGGTTCAATCTCTAGCGTTCTCAATTTACTCCCGATGCTAGAGGTTCAACCGCTGGCGTTTTCAATTTACTCGCGACGCTGGAGGTTCAACCTCTGACGTTTTCAATTTACTCACGGCGCTGGAGGTTCAACCTCTGGCGATTTCAATTTACTCCCGACGCTGGAGGTTCAACCTCTGGCGTTTTCAATTTACTCCCGACGCTGGAGGTTCAGCCTCTGGCGTTCTCAATTTACTCGCGGCGCTGGAGGTTCAACCTCTGGCGTTTTCAATTTACTCGCGACGCTGGAGGTTCAACCTCTGGCGCTCTCAATTTACTACCGGCGCCGGAGGTTCAATGTCGCAGGTTTCCAATTTACTGCCGAGGTTGGAGGTTGAAGGGATTAAGTTTTGAGTTCAGCAAGTGGGCCAGAGGTGGGATCGCCCTCACCCCGATCCTCTCCCGGAGGGAGTGGGAGGAAACAAGGCACTCATTGAGGAAAACCTGGGCGATGCCGAGATCCTGGAGTGCCCGCGGCGTTTCATTTGCTGCTGGGAGATCCTGCGAGGTGAGGCGGCATGAAGTGTGGATCGTTTGGAAGTAGCGAGGCAGGTGTGCGGCTGCAGGTCGGTCTCTGCAGCCGCACCAGGAATGCGGGTTAACTCAGCACGATGTCGACTACTGCGGACCAAGGACCGTATCCGGCATTGTTGTGGTACCTCGTCCGGATGTAGTACCGCTTGACCAACTCGCCTTTCAGCTCCACTTTACACCTATAGGACCTTTCTGCACTTTTCCAGGAAGACTCGTCATTCGGGTTGTCCGTGTACTGGACCTCGAGACTGCCCATGCCCTGACACTTGTTCACCACCACATAGAAGATCCCGGACCCCTTCGGCCCCGGTTTCAGGTCCACTTTGCCGGGTTGCCCCGGCAGGATGGTGGTCGCCGGCTTGCTCGTATAGGTCCTGTGGCGCAGTTCGTAGCCAATGTCCATCAGCGAGGGATTGTTTTCATGCGTGGCGACCATCACTGAGTGCTGACCGGCAAAGGTAAAGGCCGTGAATATATTTTCGCGTGCCTTGTCCCTGTCTTCGACCATCCGTTTGCCGCCACCCTTCGCCGCATTCGACTTCTCCCCAAGTATGTCCGCCAGCGTGTCGAATGTATCACCCACTGGCACATGAGGTCCGACATTTTGGAAGGCGGCGTGCCCCCTCAACCTTCGCCCAAAGATGCGAGCTTCCTGCATGAGGTCGCCGTCAGAAAGCTTCCAGAGATGCGACAGTTCGTGCTTCGGTACCGACATAATGGCCTCCTTTCATGGGTTACCTGCCTCGCATCGGCAGACGCGATGAATATTAGCTTGCGCCAATTTTTAGTCAAGCGTTGCCTGGCGTTTTTTTCCAAACTCCGTATGAAACGTAGGGCGTCCCGCGCTGTTCTCCCCCGCGTGACGCCTTCCCTCCACCACTCAAAAAACACCATACGTGCCCCCTTCCTAGCCCGGTCCTCCCTGCCTTCACCCTCCGTAGGCTTCGGTCCGCAGGTGAGTGCGGGAGCTCACCACCCCCTTGCAATATTACAAATATCTAATACAATGGTTTCATTCGGCTCATAATTCCTCGCGATGGGACCTGCCCACTCATGACTGAACCTGCTCCCGTACCGCCACATCTTTTCAAAAACCTCTCCACCAGGGCGCGTAACGTGCTCATCAATCTCAAGGTCGAGTCGCACCAGGACCTCATCGCCTTGAGCGAGCGCGGCCTCCCCAAGATCCGATGGTGCGGCACCAAAACTACGGCTGAACTCACACGGCTGCTTGAAGGGGTTCAGCTAGATTACGTGCCGATGCATTCCTCTTTGGCGCAACCTTCGGGCTGCGCCGAGGGTGCTGCTGCCTCCGAAGTTTCCGCTCCCCGAATGGCTGCCGTCCCTTCAAAATGGAGCATCCTGAATAGAACGTTTATGGAATTATCCACTGCGGCCGCTTCGCCTTCGCAGTGTGCTTGGCCGGAAACGATCAAGCTCCCGCCTGCGGACCTCGTGCGGCTTCGTGCCGTAGGCATCTTCCCGGAGGACACCCCGTACCTTCTTTGCTCGTTCACCATTGAGTACCTTCTCGAAGCGGGCTTGAGCGATACTGCCCTGTCCTCCATGTTGCATGCTATTGCGCGCGTTTCACAGCTGCCGGGGGACCCCCTTCCCACAATTACCCAAGAGGCCCAGGATCTCTCTTTATACACCGGCCTTCCTGAGGACCAGCTCGATCCGCTTATCGTCCACGATTTCCCCTTCCCCGCCCTCCTTGGCTTTGTGGATGCCCCAACTGACGCAGTTCCCTGGAGCGTCGTTGCGAAGATCACGGAACGTTCCGTTATCAAACGACTCGGCTTCTCGGTCACGGCCCTACGCGCCATCCGTTACCTGTGGCAGCTCAAGGAGCGCGCCGAGGCTTTCGTTGAGTCCGCCGCAGCTGGACTGCCCACCGCTTTGTATCTCGACTTAGACCGATTGCTCGACCAATACACGCTGACTGCAGGAACAAGCGGAGGCGGCACCGAGCCACCGAAACACTGGGACTGGTATCCGCGTCTGGCCAGGAAGCGGTTTGGGGCGGCCGCCGACAAGGTTTCCTTGCGGAAGTTAGGGGAGGAGATAGGCGTAACCACTGAACGGGTTCGACAGGTTGAAGCCAAACTGCTGCAAAAACTGACGGACGGGGCGAATCTACTGCACCTGGATTATCTCTGGCGTTTGCTCGACCATTTCTTGTTTTCAAGTGGCGGCGCGCGCTATGCCTACGAACTTTGTCTCTCTTTGCAGACGGTGCACGGCTGGGATACTCCTCCCTCAGAGGAGACGCTTTGCGTCCTCATGGGCCTCTCGCCGAGGTATCGCGTGGATCCGGATTCATCCCCCGTCAGGATATCCCTCACCACCGCTTGCTGCGCCGCTTGTGAGGCCGCCGGTGCCGCCCTTTCGGAGGCTCTCATTGCCTCGAAAACCGCCGCCTTTACCTACGATCACGCACTCGATGTCGTACGGGGTGCCTGCGTTAGGATGCAGTGCCCGGAGCTGCGTAAGATCACCTCCTTCTCCCCTAGTCTCGTTGAATTCATAGCGGACCCGTCACCGTCTCTCAGCGTCCACGACCAAGAGGTGCACCTTGAGCTGCCGCAGCATAAGTGCACCCTTATTCAGGAGCTAGAGGAGGTCATGCTCTCGGCCCCGGACGGGATGCATTACAAAGAGGCCTATCAACGCTTGAAGCTTATGGACCCGGAAACTACCACCAGCGCTCAATCGGTTCACGGCCGGTTGACGGACGCCAAGTGGGCGTTGCTGTGGGGCATGGGAACCTTCAAGCATCGTGCATTGCTGACTATCCCCGTCCCACTCATCACTGAAATTCTCGAAGACTTCGCCCATGAATTAGAGAGATACGACGTTCCCTACCTGTGTGCCAACGGTCATCATTTTGATCGATACGCGGAACGGCTCCGGGCACAGGACATACCTACGTCACGCGCCCTCTACTCTTGCATGAAAATCGTGGGAAGCCCCACCATGAGCTTCGAGGAATACCCGTATGTCCTGAGGAAAAGTCACGTTGGCCCCAGGCCCCCGGTTTCCTTATTGATCGAGCAGTTCCTCCTCAAGGCGCGTCGAGCGGTTTCCTATAAGGAACTGAAAGATTTCGAGGTTGGCATACTCGGCGGCCACATACTGCATATGCACAGCCATTTGAACCGGTCGCGCAACGTCCTGAAGATTGAGAACATCCTGCTTCATATCGACCACGCGCAATATGTAACAGATCAGTTGCGTCGCATGGTCGAGACACCTCCATTGGAGGAAGACGGGAGCGAACCCACGGAGGTCGCACTCTTCAGAAAGCATCAGGACGCATGCGAAGCAATCGGCATAGCAGGGCCAAAGGAGCTTTTTTGTTTCGTGGAGCGGTTTTTACCCGGAACGGTAAATTGGCATCTGGAGCCTCATCGGAAGTATCCGCTCTGGAAACAGGCAGCGGTTAAAGATGAGAAGGTGCAGGCAAAGCCGAAATCCAAGTCGCGCCGACACAAGTCGCCTCCACCCGAGCCGCCTGCTAAGAGGACCACCGCTGCGCCTCCCCCCGCCGACTGGGTGTACGCCTACCTGGAAGATCTGGGTAAGCCCTGCCTTACGAAGCACCTTTTCGAGGCATTCCGTGCTGACCCGCTGCGAAACAACCTCTATAAGGTGTGGCTCAGAAAGACGGAGAGGGTTTTGTGGTACTCGCGGGATAGCGTGATCGCACGAAAGGCCCTCGAGTGGGACGACGAAAAACAGTACGCCCTCGAGACACTCGCCCTGATGCATCTGGAGCGCGCAGCCGGGCTCGGCAAGCCTTACGGGTCGTGTCGCGCGATTCACACGGACCATTCGGGACAGTTACCTGAACTCGCGCACAGGGTCGCCTGGACCCCAGTGCTGCTCCATGGGCTCTTGGTATCCGGAGCAAACTTCGTCCAGATCGGCAGGCAGAAGGATCTGTTCGTTTCGGTGGACAACCCCCACGGCATACAAACGCTGAACGACCTTCTTTATCGCACTCTGCTGACCGAGCACGGCGGCTGTGTCCCGAAGAAGGAATTCCTGGCCGCTTGCGAGAAGGAAGGGATCATCCTCAAGCCTTCGGCGCTGTTTCTCACCGGGAAGGATCCGCGGGTGGTTGTCGATGGGGGTGTGATAAGGGCGGTGTCGCTTGAAGTTGGGGCTTAAAATGCCTCACCACAGAGCGCACTGAGGGGCACTGAGGGGCTCGGTGGGACACGGAGGAGTCCGGCGTGTACGCCTAGGTGAGTAGGCCTGCGTCCTAGGACGCCCTTATTGGTTAATATTTTAGGTATTGTGTTGTATATTGGGGTGCATACGATGCCGACAATCTCGATGTTTTACGGAATCGTCATTTACATGTTTTTCTACGACAACAAGCGGCATTCGTTGCCACACCTCCACGCGACTTATGGCGACCATGACGCTATTTACTCTATTGAGGATGGCGATTTGCTGGAAGGTAATTTGCCAAGGAACAAGCAAAAGCTTGTTCAGGCCTGGATCGAGATACATCGAGAGGATCTGCTTGCGGACTGGCGTCTCGCCGTCAATGGGCAAAATCCTCTGCCGATCAAACCTTTGGAGTGACAATGGACAAGGTGGTTTCAGTAAAGGCATTAACTGACAAGAAAGTCGCCGTGGTTTTCGCTGACGGGAAATCAGGGGTGTTTGACGTCGCGCCCTACATAAAGACAGAATTTTTTGAACGCCTCAACGACGCTGCGTATTTCAACCAAGTGCGCCTCTTCTTTTCGGGAATAGGATGGCCGGAGGGACAGGATTTCGGCCCTGACACCATCGCGGCTGAGTTGCAACCTATGCGGGAGTAGCTCCCTATTTCCCACCCAGCCCGCGCTCGTTATTTCTTGAGGGTTTTCTTGTACCTGCGAAGATTCTCCAGAGCTTCCTTCGCTTCCTTCAACAGCAAAGCGCGCTCACGCTCCAGCGAGTCCTCGAGCTCCGTTGGAGCCATGTCGAAACCCGCCTCAGGTCGTAGGCCCGCCAAAAGGGTCTCCGGAGCGATATCCTGATAGTTTGGCCAAGTCACTGCCCCCAGGAAGATGCCAACTTTATTGAAGTAGCTCACGTCCTTAAGCTCCCTGAAACCACCATGTTCCAGATATGGCTTCAGGTCGAAGATACCTTTGCGGCCATCCTAATTTCAACGTAAATGCGGTAGTCGGTCATCGGTTTAACGGCTTTCACGTCCCAGTACATCATTTCCTCACAGGTTCGATTTTGTATGGGTTCTCTCCACGAACTGCGAGCTCCCAGTCCGCCTGCTACTCCTCACGGTGAAGGCACAACCATGCCAAAACCAGCCTAAATTGTTTTCTCTGGAGTTGTCCAGCTGATTATGCCGTAGAACTTAGGAAATCAACGGTTCGCCTGTGTATAAGTCCCCGCATAGCCGTCCCCCAAGCTATATCTTTTCGAGGGATTGTCCCATCGCCTGAGTCCAAACCAGTTCATTCTTATTGTTCCCTGTTTTATTGTGGAGATATCCAGCTCAGCTAAAGGTTTTCTTTTGTCGAATTTATCCCAAGGCAAAGCTGCCCCTCCACTCCCCACCTCAACTACGCTTTCCCAAAACAAATACACTCTCTTCAATTTGGCGTCGAGCAGGTAACGAACATTCAAATATATCTGGTTTGACTCCACACAAAATGATTGAAGTACCCCAAGCTGAATGTCTATGCACTCTCCACAGCCACATCCAGCCGACTTTGCATGCAACTTCACCCACTTGCCGTTGATCGCGTTTGATTCCTCACCGGCATATGCCGCAGCAACGGTTGAACACATTGCCCAAAATATAATTACTGCTAACGTTCTCATCTCTTACTCCATCTAAACAAGCTAGTAGAATATACCTGGAGCAGTTCCCTCATACTCCGTGTTGACTGCCCATAGGGAGAACCAGGTAAGCTGGCCCATTCTTTGTCCCAAGTCGAATGGCTTTTTCAACGTCCCCCACAAACAAGGGTTTTCGCATTCTTCTTCTTTTGAATAGTTTGATTGCCGCTTTGTCTTGAGAGTCTGGCTTAAAATCCGGCATCTCCAAACCAACCCAAGTACTATTAAGAAACTGGTACCGTCCGGCCGCGGTACTTTTTAGTGATTTGTTCAGGGTAACGATCACATTAGGATGCTTCGAAAAATCCGTGATGGGAATACTACCTTCCCCTCTCACCATTGTGTCGTAGTTTGCCCCCTCTGCATAAGCTATGACATCGAGTAGAGCTTTGATTCTAGGATCTTTGACCAGCAACTCTTCTGACGATTGCTCGTCGATTGTTACGAAGGAGGAAAGCGCTGCACCGCCTTGATTCTTCCTCAGCGCACTCGTTTCTGTTTTAGCGTGTGGATCTGCATGGTCGTTCATGCCTAAGGGACCCGGGGTGTCACCGACAAGCGTTCTCGGTGCGTTCGGTGAAGCTGCATCGTTATGGCCAAGGGGGCCTGGGGTTAGGGACGGACGTTGGAAGGGGTCGCGATGAAAGTGCGGCTGACGGGAGTTTGCCATCTTGGAACCTCCTGTGGGAGGGGGCGCGAAGATGGAAATGTAGCAAAGGGGGGGCGGGTGTCAAATGGGGGCTGGTATGGAACTCTAGGATTCTAGAAATAAAAGCAAATCCCCCCTGCCCCCCCTTCGCAAAGGGGGGGACACTAGGGCACCTGCGGTGTTCCATGGGGAGCAGTGTTTCGCGTGCTATCGAAAAAAGCATTTAGATTTTATAGAAGGCAGCAACGTCAAACGCAAAAAGGGCACCCGAATCGGGTGCCCTCGTTTTTTTGCTTTGCTATCCTGCTTGTCTTAGAACTGCACGGCCTTCTGTGCCAGCTCGAGGACGGTGCCCGGAACCATGCCGAGTACCAGGGTGGCGCCGACGGCTACCAGCAGGCAGACGGCGACTGCCGGTGTGGCACCGGCCCACTCGAAGTCTTCGCTCGGGTCTTTCATGTACATGAAGACCATGACGCGCAGGTAGTAGTACAGGGAGGCTGCGGAGTTCAGCACGCCGATAACGGCCAGCCAGATGTAACCTGCCTTGATGGCGGCGCTGAAGAGGTAGAACTTCCCGATGAAACCGGCGGTGGGCGGCATGCCGGCCAGGGAGAACAGGAAGATGCTGAGCACCAGGGCCAGAAGCGGCTTCTTGTGGCCGAAGCCCGCGAGGTCCTGCACGTTGCCGTTGCTCTCGCCTTTCTTGGTGATGAGCACGAGCACCCCGAAGGCGCCGATGTTCATGAACGCGTAGGAGAGCATGTAGAACAGGATGCCTGCTGCGCCTTCGGCGTTGACGGCGGCGAAACCTACCAGGGCGTAACCCGCATGCGCGATGGAGGAGTAAGCAAGCATCCTCTTCACGTTGTCCTGGGAAAGGGCGATGATGTTACCGACGGTCATGGTGAGCACGGCCAGGACCCACAGGAGGTTCCCCCACTCAACCCTCAGCATCGGGAAGGCGAAGATCATCACGCGGATGAAGGCGGCGAAGCCCGCTGCCTTCGGTCCTGCGGACATGAAGGCGGTGATCGGGGTCGGTGCGCCCTCGTAGACGTCCGGGGTCCACATGTGGAACGGTGCCGCCGCGATCTTGAAGGCGAAGCCGGTGGCCATGAGCAGCATGCCGACAACGAAGAAGGTGTTGTTCGCTACGCCGGGGTTACCCATGACGAAAGCGGAGATGGCGTGGATCTTGGTGCTCCCGGTCGCGCCGTAGGTGAGCGCCATGCCGTAGAGCAGGAAGCCGGTGGAGAAGGAGCCAAGCAGGAAGTACTTGAGACCCGCCTCGTTCGACTGCAGCCTGTTGCGGTTGAAGCCGGCCAGCACGTACAGGCAGATGGAGAGAAGCTCGAGACCGAGGAAGATGACCATCAGGTCGGTCCCTGCCGCCATCAGCATCATGCCGACAGTGGAGAAGAGAATCAGGGGGTAGAGCTCACCCTGGTTGCACTCTTCCTGGGCCATGTAGCGGTCGGCGATCAGGATCGCGAGCCCCGCGGAAACCAGGAAGATCACCTTGAAAAAGGTGGCGAAGTTGTCCTGCACTACCGAACCGTTGAACGCCGATACTGACGGCCCCCAGCCGCCCACCACGCTCGCCGCGGTCACTGCAAGGCCGATGATGCTCAGGTAACCGAGGTAGGCCTTGTTATTGCCCGGCACGAAGACGTTGACGAGCAGCAGCACCATGGCTATGCATGAGAGCAGTATCTCAGGCATGATCACTGCCAGGTTTATGGCCGGCATAGCAATTGTTTCCATCTATAATCCTCCGTCAGTAGTTCTAAGCGGTCTATTTTGCTTCGTGGTTTGCGGGGATGGCCGGATGTCCTTCGGGCAGACCGGCGGGCGCTGCTGCCGGTGCCGCTTCTGCGCCGACTGCAGGGTGACCTGCGGGCATGCCGGCGGGTGCCGCACCTGCCTCGGACATGCCGGGAACGGCCATGTGCCCCGGGGGAAGCGCCGGTACTGCGCCGGGAAGCTGGGCTACCTGCTTCTGCACCTTGGTCTGGGCGATCATCTTGTCGATCGAGGGCGCCATGCTGTCGATGATCGGGCGCGGGTAGATGCCCAGGAAGAAGATGAGGAAGATAAGCGGCAGCATGATGGCGACTTCGCGTGCGTTCAGGTCCTTCAGGTTCTGGTTCTTCGGATTCTTCAGCTCGCCGAACATGACCCTCTGGAACATCCAGAGCATGTAGACGGCGGAGAGGATGACGCCGGAGGTGGCGATGATCGCGTACCAGCGCAGCCCGCTCTCGAAGGAGCCGAGCAGCACCAGGAACTCACCGACGAAGCCGTTGGTACCAGGCAGGCCGATGGAGGAGAAGGTGACGATCATGAACATGGTGGCGAAAACCGGCATCTGCTTCGCGAGACCGCCGAAGTCGGAGATGAGACGGGTATGGCGCCGCTCGTAGATGAAGCCGACGATAAGGAACAGCGCGCCGGTGGAAACGCCGTGGTTGAGCATCTGCAGCATGCCGCCGGTGACGCCCTGCTGGTTCAAGGCGTAGACGCCGAGCATTACGAAGCCTAAGTGGGCCACGGAGGAGTAAGCGACCAGTTTCTTGACGTCCTGCTGCATCATGGCGACGAGCGATGCGTAGATGATGCCGATCACGGACAGGGTCGCGATGAGCGGGGTGAACTGGGCGTTGGCATCCGGGAAGAGCGGCATTGCGAAACGAACGTAACCGTAGGTACCGCACTTCAGCATGACGGCGGCCAGGATTACGGAGCCTGCGGTCGGTGCTTCGGTATGGGCATCCGGCAACCAGGTGTGCAGCGGGAACATCGGAACCTTGATGGCGAAGGCCAGGGCGAAGGCCAGGAACATCCACATCTGGGTGGCCGGGTCAAGGTGCAGTTCGTAGAAGCGCAGGATGCTGAAGTCGCCGCCGCCCGCCTTGAAGTAAAGGGCGATCAAAGCGACCAGCATGAGGAGCGAGCCGACCGCGGTGTAGATGAAGAACTTGACTGCCGCGTAGATCCTGTTCTTGCCCCCCCAGATACCGATCATGAAGTACATCGGGATCAGCATGATCTCCCAGAAGATGTAGAAGAGGAAGAGGTCGAGCGAGATAAAGGTGCCGACCATGCCGACTTCGAGAAGCAGCAGGCAGATCATGTATTCCTTCACCTTCTCCTCAACCGCCGTGTAGGTGGAGAGGATGGCGATCGGCATGATGAAGGTGGTCAGGATGACGAGCCAGAGGCTGATACCGTCGATGCCCAGGTGGTAGCTCATCTGGAAAGGGCCGGCCGCGATCCAGGGGATGTTCTCGAGGAACTGGAACCCGCCGATGTCGGTGCCCGGCGCGTTGTACCCGGTGATCAGGGGCAGCGAGAGGATAAACGTCACCACCGTCACCGCCATGGCGATGGTACGGAGCACGCCGTGGCTGTTCTTGTTCACAAAGAGGAGCAGTATCGCCCCGATCAGCGGTGTGAAGGTTAATATGCTCAGTAACGGTAGCTGGCTCATTTACTCTGCTCCTTTTACTTCAGGTCAAAATTATCTGAAAGTCTTCAAGTCTTAACGGAAGAGGTATACCGCGACGATCAGCACCACGCCCAGAACCATGGAGAAGGCGTAGTTGTGAACGAAGCCGGTCTGCACGTAGCGCAGGATGCCGGAGAAACCACGGACCACGGCAGCGACGCCGTTCACGATGCCGTCGACCACCACCACGTCGAACCCTTTCCAGAGGAAGTTGCCGAGTGCCTTGCAGGGGTTGACGAACACGAAGTCGTAGATCTCGTCGATGTACCACTTGTTGTAGACCGCGCGGTGCAGCGCCGGGAAGGTCGCGGTGAACTTCTCGGGGATGCTCGGGGCGATGACGTACAGGGCGAAAGCGAGGCCGATGCCGGCGAAGGCGATCACGACGGAGGTGCCCATGAGACCCCACTCGAGTGCTACGGAGTGGACGCCGTGAGCGCCGTGGGCGATCGAGTACTGGGTCGAGTAGGCGAATACCGGCTCAAGC
This sequence comes from Geomonas ferrireducens, assembly GCF_004917065.1. Classification (NCBI taxonomy): domain Bacteria; kingdom Pseudomonadati; phylum Thermodesulfobacteriota; class Desulfuromonadia; order Geobacterales; family Geobacteraceae; genus Geomonas; species Geomonas ferrireducens. The sequence continues at coordinate 1,435,247 of NZ_SSYA01000001.1, read as the reverse complement.
CAGTGCTCGAAGTAGTTCGGCATGTCGCCGAAGAGTTCGCCGAGGAGCTTCGGCACGCCGACCCAGCCGCCGACCAGGGAGAGGAAGGCGAGGCAGACGAGCGGCACGGTGATGACCCACGGGGACTCGTGCAGGTGGTGCCATGCCTTCTCGGAGAGACGGGTCTTGCCGAAGAAGGTCATGCAGACCAGGCGGAACATGTAGAAGGCGGTCAGACCGGCCGCGATGGCACCGGCTGCCCAGAGGGCGTAGTTGACGTCATGGTGATGCGGGTTGGCGAACGCCTGCCAGAGGATCTCGTCCTTGGAGAAGAAGCCGGCAAGGCCCGGAACGCCTGCGATGGCGAGGGTGGCGATGAAGAAGGTACCGAAGGTGACCGGCATCTTCTTGTACAGCCCGCCCATGTTTCTCATGTCCTGCGGGTCGGCCTCGGAGTGCTCGTGGTGCAGCGCGTGGTGCATGGCGTGGATGACGGAGCCGGAACCAAGGAACAGGCAGGCCTTGAAGAAGGCGTGGGTCATCAGGTGGAACACGCCGGCGGTGAAGGCGCCGACGCCCATGGCCAGGAACATGTAGCCCAGCTGGGAAACCGTGGAGTATGCGAGGACACGCTTGATGTCGTTCTGTGCGGTGCCGATGGTCGCCGCGAAGAGGGCGGTGGCGGCGCCGACGCAGGCGACGACGAGCAGAGCGGTCGGGCTCTTGATGTAGATGAAGTTCATGCGGGCGATCATGTAGACGCCGGCGGTGACCATGGTGGCGGCGTGGATGAGGGCGGAGACCGGAGTCGGGCCTTCCATCGCGTCAGGAAGCCAGGTGTACAGCGGTATCTGGGCGGACTTACCTGTTGCGCCCAGGAAGAAGCAGAGACAGATGGTGGTTACCACAGCGCCCGGGACGAAGAGGTCGGCGTTTTTCGCGAGCTCGACGAAGTTGATGGTCCAGACGTTGTTGTTGTGCCCCAGGTACCAGAAGAGGGTGAAAGTGCCGAGGAGGAAACCGAAGTCGCCGACCCTGTTCATCACGAAGGCTTTCTTGCCTGCGTCGCCTGCGCTCTTCTTGTGGAAGTAGTAGCCGATCAGGAGGTAAGAGCAGAGACCGACGCCCTCCCAGCCGATGAACATGAGGAGCAGGTTGTTGCCCGACACGAGGCAGAGCATGGAAAAGGTGAAGAGGTTCAGGTAGCAGAAGTAGCGGTAGAACCCTTCCTCGCCGTGCATGTAACCGATGGAGTAGAGGTGGATCAGGAAGCCGACCCCCGTTACGATCATCAGCATGGTTGCCGAAAGCGGGTCGATCAGGAAGCCGATGTCGGCCTTGAAGTTCCCCGACTGGATCCAGGTGAAGATCGTCTTTTGGATCACCCGCTCCTCGCCCGGCAGACTCAGGAGCTGGAACAGGATCCCGCAGGCGACCATGAAGGAGGCGAACACGCTACCGGCCGCGATACCGCCGATGACGGTCTCGTTTTTGATCTTCTTGCCGAGTAGGCCGTTGATGACCGAGCCGATGAGAGGGCACAGTGGGATCAACCATACTAAATCAAACATCCCTGACTCCTTTGTTCTGTATTCTTATAAGTCGTATCTTGGCAAGCGGCACGTCGCCGCCCATTCGCTTGTGACTGTCGCGGATTTCTCCGCCCGCAGCTGAGCGCGTCCAGTGGCGGCGGCGTGAAGCCCCGCTTCTAGAGTTTCAGCAGGTTGATGTCCTCGACGTCGATGGACTCGCGGTTCTTGAAGAAGGCGATCATGAGCGCGAGGCCTACTGCGGCCTCGGCCGCGGCGACGGTCATGACGAAGAACACGAAGACCTGCCCGTCGATGTTGCCCAGGTGCCTGGAGAAGGCGATGAAGGTCAGGTTCACCGCGTTGAGCATCATCTCGACGCACATGAAGATGACGATGGCATTTCTCTTGGTCAGGACGCCGATGGTCCCGATGGAGAAGAGGATGGCCGAAACTATCAGGTAATTTTCGATCGCTAGCATGTCAGTTCCCCTTGTAGCGTTAAATTTTCTTCTTGGCGAGAACGACTGCGCCAACGATCGCAGCCAGGAGGAGCACCGAGGTGACCTCGAACGGCAGCAGGAAATCGGTGAAGAGCGCCTTGCCGATCAGTTCGACGTGCCCGACGCTTACGATCTGTTCCTTGGTCATGGTCCCGACCTGGCCGGTCATGGAACCCTTCATCAGGAACCAGACGGTCTGGAAGAGAACGAAGAGCCCGATGGCGGAGCCGGCGATCACCGCGTGGGTGCCGCGCTTGACGGTCTCGACCCTCACGTTCAGGAGCATGATCACGAAGATGATCAGGACCATGATGGCACCCGCGTAGACGATCACCTGGGTGGCCGCCATGAAGGGAGCGTCCAGCATGACGTAGAAGGTAGCCAGGCAGAAGAAGGTCATCACCAGCGACAGCGCGCTGTTGATCGGGTTTTTGCAGGTGACAACTAGGATGCTGGAAATGATGGCCACCGCAGCCACGACGAGAAAGAATAACGATTCCATTGCTGCTCCTTTATTTCTTTTCTAAGAGTCTGTCTTTGGTGTAGGTGAAGTCAGCGCGCGAGTAGTTGGCGAGTTCGAACTGTTCCGTCATCCGAATCGCGTCAACCGGGCACGCTTCCACACAGTAGCCGCAGAAGATGCAGCGCAGCATATCGATTTCGTATTTCGCAGCGTACTTGTCGTGGTTTGCGTCCTCGCCCGCCTCGACCGTGATGCACTTGGCCGGGCAGACGGTGGGGCAGAGGTAGCAGGCTACACACTTCGCCTTGTCGTGGGAGACGTTCAGCGCGTGCAGTCCGCGGAAGCCGGGTTTGATCTCCGGACGCTCGGTCGGGTACTGCAGCGTGACCGGCTTCTTGAACATATGTGAAATGGTGATCTGAAGACCTTTTATGAGCGGCATTATCATTTGCGGCACCTCGCCTAGAAGTTGTGTATCTTAAATTCTGACTACTTGCTGATGAACATGACCCACAGGCCGGTCGCCATTACGTTGACCAGGGTGAGCGGCAGGAACACCTTCCAGCCCAGACGCATCAGCTGGTCGTAACGGTAACGCGGGTAGGTGGCCCTGACCCACATGCAGACGAAGATCAGGAAGTACACCTTGGCGATGAACCAGAACCAGCCGGGAAGGAAGGCCGGACCGTGCCAGCCGCCCAGGAACAGGGTGGTGGTGACGGCGCAGACGGTGATCATGTTGGCGTATTCAGCCATGAAGAACATCGCGTACTTCATGGAGGAGTACTCGGTGCAGAAACCGGAAACCAGCTCCGTCTCGGCCTCGGGAAGGTCGAACGGGGTCCTGTTGATCTCCGCCAGCGAGCAGATGAAGAAGATGATGAAAGCGAAGGGCTGCTTGAAGGCGTACCATGCGCCGCCCGCCTGATCGGCTACGATCTTATGCAGGCTGAGGCTCTCGGAGAGCATGAAGACCGAGATGATGGCGAGGCCGGCGGCAAGCTCGTAGGAGATCATCTGCGCCGCGGAGCGAAGCCCGCCGAGCAGGGAGTACTTCGAGTTGGAGGCCCAACCCGCGAGCACGATGCCGTAGACGCCCAGGGAAGCCATGGCCAGGATGTAGAGGACGCCGACGTTGATGTCGAAGACCTGCTTGCCGGCTTCATCGTAGTAGGCGGCGATCTGCAGCGGTACGGTGTACCCGCCGATGGTCACGCTGTCGCCGAAGGGGATAACGGCGAAGGAGATGAATGCCGGAATCAGTGCGACGAGGGGAGCTATCAGGAAAGCGAACTTGCTCGCCTGGGACGGGACGATCTCCTCTTTGAAGAACAGCTTAACGCCGTCCGCGATCGGCTGGAGCAGGCCGTGCCAGCCGGTCCTCATGGGACCCAGACGCACCTGCATGTGCCCGATGATCTTGCGCTCTGCGTAGGTGGCGTAAGCCACGGTAAGCAGTACGAAGACAAAGGCTACGAGCACTTTGGCAACCATGGCTATGTAGTACGCGACCGGCAGTCCTAAGATTAGCGTATCCATCTGATAGTCTTCCCCTCTTGTATAGATTTTCTAGCTGTCAGCTATTTCTTGGCGACGGTGACGTAGGTGACCTCGGCGCCGTCAGTGATGGTGTTGACGCTCCCCTCACCGAAGTGGTAGGGGGAGAAGACGACGCCCTGGGGCACCCTCTTGCCGACCTTGGCGGCAACCTGCACCGCGCCGGTGGCGCTCGTTACGGTGACCTGGTCACCCTCGGCGATCTTCAGTGCCGATGCGTCGGCCACGTTCAGTTCCGCGTAGGCATCCGGGCAGACGTACATCGGGCCTTCGCCGAAGCGGCTCATGGTGCCGCAGTGGTAAAGGGCGCTGCCGGTGACCATGGCGAGCTTGCCGGCAGCAGGTGCTGCCGTTTTTGCCTGAACCGGAACCAGTTTGGCGGCGACGGCGACCGGGTAAACGGCCCCTTCGTCCTTGAGACCCGCCTGGCTGAGACCCTTGTAGGCCGGGACGGTTGCTGCGATCTCGGTGAAGACCTCGCCCTGATTGTTGTAGCGGGCCCCGCCGAGAGCCTGGGAGAGCGCGTTCAGGATCTCGAAGTCGGTCTTCGCAAGGCCCACCGCCGGAATCGCCTTTCTCACGTTTTGGACGCGGCGCCCGAGCGAGGTGAAGGTACCGTTCTTCTCCGCGAAGGAGCAGGCCGGGAGCACCACGTCGGCAAGGGCCGCGGTCTCGGTGAGGAAGAGGTCGGCAACCACCATGAACTCGACGTTCTCGAGCGCCTTCTCGACCTTCTTGCGGTTCGGGTAGGAAACCACCGGGTTCTCGCCGGCGACGAACAGTGTCTTCACGTTGCCGTTCGCGCAGCCGTCGATGATGGCGGAAGCGGCAAGCCCGGTCCCTTTCGGGTAGATACCCATGTCGACCGCGCCCTGGCTGTTGTTCTTCTCGCCCATGATGAGGAGACCCGAGCCTTCCTTGCCGATCTTGCCGGTGAGGATGGCGAGGTTCGCTGCTGCGGAGGCAAGGGCAGCGTTGTGGCCGGGGTAGCCGAGGCCGATCGGGAGGATGATGAGTGCCTTCTCGGCGGTGGCGTAGTCTTTTGCGACTGCCGCGATCTCCTCGGCGGTGACACCGGCCTTCTCGGCGGTGGCATCGGCGACTGCGGCCTTCAGGGCATCCAGACCGGCAACGCCTTCAGCGACGAGACCCTGGTCGATGACCGACTTGCAGAGCGCGTTGAAGAGGGCAACCTCGCTACCCGGGGTGTGGACCGTGGTCTTGGCGCCCGGCAGACGGGTGAGTTTGCCTTTCTTGTCGGAGACGATCCTGATGGCGACCCCTTTTCTCTTCACGCCGAGGTTGATCTCGAAGCCGATGACCGGGTGGGTCTCGTAGGCGTCGGATTTCACGACGAGGAGCAGGTTCGACTTCTGGATGTCGGCGATCTCGGAGGGGGAGGCGGCGACGCCGAAGGAAGCGACGGCCCCCTTGGTGAGCGCCTCGTGGGCGAAGCCCGCCGAGTGGTCGATGTTGTCGGTGCCGATGGTGCCGCGGAAGACCTTCTCAAGGAGGAAGAGTTCTTCGTTGGTAAGCCTCGGGGTGGCAAGCGCAGCCACGGAAGCGGGATCGCTCTTGCCGGCGGAAAGCCTGGAGGTCACCTCGGCGAGGGCCTCTTCCCAGGTCGCTTCCTGGAGCTTGCCGTTTTTCCTCACAAGCGGAGTGGTGAGGCGCTTGTCGGAGTTGACGAACTGGTAGCCGAAGCGGCCGCGGGTGCAGAGCTGGCCGTTATGGAAGCCCTGGTTCTCGTCGTAGATGGTGGTGAGGACCTTGCCGTCCTTGCTCCCCAGGGTGAGCTGGCAGCCGGTGCCGCAGTAGGAGCATACGCTCTTGGTCTTCTGCAGCGCCCACCAGCGGGCCTTGAACTTGAAGGGGCGGGAGTTCAGCGCGCCCACCGGACAGACCGAGACGCAGGAGCCGCAGAACTCGCAGTTCAGGGGGCCGTCGAACTCGGTCCCCATCTTCGCCTCGATGCCGCGGTTGATGAAGGTGTAGGCGCCGTAGGAAACGATCTCGTCGCAGATCCTCGCGCACTTGCCGCAGTGGATGCAGCGGTTCATGTCGCGCTCGATGAGCGGGTTTTCGTAGTCGATCTCGTGGTTGAACTTCTCGTCCACGAACCGGTTCATGTTCACCTTGTACTCGTAGGTGAGGTTCTGCAGATCGCAGTCGCCTGCGGCGTCGCAGACCGGGCAGTCGATCGGGTGCTTGAGGAGCAGGAGCTCAAGGACCAGCTTCCTCGCCTTCACGATCTCGTCGGTGGTGGTCTGCACGATCATACCCTCGGTGACCGGGGTGGTGCAGGCGGGGATGAGACGTCCCTTCATCTGCTCCACCTCAACGAGGCACATGCGGCAGCCGCCGAACGGGTGCAGCTTTTTGTCATGGCAAAGGATCGGTATCTTGATACCACACGCCTTGGCGGCGTCGTAAATGGTGGCGTCCTTTTCTACCGCAACCTGTTTTCCGTTTATCGTAAGATTTACCATCTCGACCTCTGTCTCCCCGGAGTCATAAATCTGGTTCTACGTTCTATGTTCTACGTTCTACGTTCAGGCTTTTAACTTAGAACCTGGAACGTAGAACCTAGAACTGTCGTTATTACTCAATTGCCATGAAGCGGCAGGCGTCGTAGCAGGACTTGCACTTGGTGCAGTTCTCCTTGACCAGGAACGCCACCTCGCCCTTTTCCCACTTGATGGCGTTGGACGGGCAGGCCCTGAGGCACGCGCCACACTTGACGCACTTCTCGGGGACCACCTGCCACAGGAGGAGTTCCTTGCAGGAGTTGGAGGGGCAGCGCTTCTCCAGGATGTGCGCTTCGTACTCATGCCTGAAATACTTGACGGTGGAGAGAATCGGGTTCGGAGCCGTCTGCCCCAGACCGCAAAGGGATGCCTTCTTGATGGTGGCGCCCATCTCCAGGAGGGTGTCGATGTCTTCCATCTCGCCCCGACCTTCGGTGATCCTCTCCAGGATGTCGAGCATGGCCTTCAGGCCGATACGGCAGGGAACGCACTTGCCGCAGGACTCCATCTTGGTGAAGGAGAGGAAGAAGCGGGCCACGTCGACCATGCAGGTGGTCTCGTCCATGACGACCAGACCGCCGGAACCCATCATGGCGCCCGCCTTGATCAGCGAGTCGTAGTCGACCGGGGTGTCGAGCACCTCGGCCGGGATGCAGCCGCCGGAAGGACCGCCGGCCTGAACCGCCTTGAACTTGCGGTTGTTGGCGATGCCGCCGCAGACCTGGTAGATAACGTCACGTACCGACATACCGGCCGGAACCTCGACGAGACCGGTGTGCTTTACCTTGCCGGTGACCGCGAAGATCTTGGTACCCTTGGTGGTATCGGTGCCGAGCGATGAGTACCAATCGGAGCCCTTGTTGATGATGTGGCGCACGTTGGCGAAGGTCTCAACGTTGTTGATGTTGGTCGGGAAGCCCCAGAGGCCCTTGACCGCCGGGAACGGCGGACGGGGACGCGGCATGCCGCGCTCGCCTTCGATGGAGGCCATGAGGGCGGTTTCCTCGCCGCAGACGAACGCGCCGGCGCCCTTCTTGATCCTCATGTCGAAGTCGAAACCCCAACCCTGAATGTTCTTGCCCAGGTACCCTTTCTCGTAGCAGGTATCGAGCGCCTTCTGGAGACGGTCGATGGCGAGCGGGTACTCGGCACGGACGTAGACGTAGCCTGCGTCGCAACCGATGGCGTAAGCCGCGATCATCATACCCTCGATGACGCAGTACGGGTCACCTTCGAGGATGGAGCGGTCCATGAACGCGCCCGGGTCACCTTCGTCGGCGTTGCAGATGAGGTACTTGTGGTTGCCCGGCGAAGCGGCGCAGAAGCTCCACTTCATGCCGGTCGGGAAGCCGCCGCCCCCACGGCCACGAAGCCCGGATTTCTTCACTTCGTCGATGACTTCGGAAGGCTTCATCTCTTTGACGCACTTCTCGATCGCCTTGAAGCCGTCCTCTTCGAGGAAGGCGTCCAGACGCTCGGGGTCGATCTGGCCGCAGCCGGTCATGACCACGCGCATCTGCTGGTCGACGAAGGTGTTGTAGTAGGCCTTGGCCTTTTTCTTCTCGATGACTTCGTTGTTGACGATGTGCTGGTCGAGGATCGCCGCGACGTCCTCGGGCACGACGAAGTCGTAGGTGACCCTGCCCAGTTCGGGGGTGATGACGTCAACCAGAACGTCGTTGGCGCACAGGCCGCGGCAGCCGGTCTTGACCACGTCGCAACGCTTGCCGACCTGGGCCACGATCCCCTTCTCCGCTATCAGCCTGGTGAACTCGGCCTCGACCTGCTTGGCGCCGGCCGAGATGCCGCCGGTGCCCTGACAGATAAGTATTTTGATTCCTGCGTTATCGCTCATGACAAAAGGTCCCCTGCTGAGAAATTGACGTCTCGGCTTACTTCATCGGCCGTGCGTTGTAGGTTTCAATGATCTCGTCCACTTTCTGGACCGTCATCTTGCCGAAGGTGTCGTCGTTCACCATGGCCAGAGGCGCCATGCCGCAGGCGCCGAGGCAGGCCACCTTCTCGAAGGTGTAGCGCAGGTCGGCTGTGGTTTCCGCGTGCCCGATCCCCAGGCGCCCGAAGAAGGTCTCGGTGATGCGCTCCGCCCCCTGTACGTGGCAGGCGGTGCCGACGCAGACCCTGATGATGAACCTGCCGCGCGGCTTCAGGTGGAACTGGGCGTAGAAGGTGAGCACGCCGTAGATCTGGCTCGGGTAGACGTTCAGCCGCTCGGCGACCAGGTCGATGGTCGGCTTCGGTACGTACCCGTAAGCTTCCTGGATCCCCTGCAGGACCGGCATGAGGTTGCCCGGCAGTGTCAGGTACTTGTCGATGACTTCGTTGGCCTCGGTCAGATCGATTTCTTCGGCCGGAATTTCTTCGGCTGGAGCGTTAGACATTTACCCCATCTCCTTTACTTGTTGATTAAAACTAACGGTCAATTTCGCCAAGTACGATGTCTAGCGTTCCGATGACGGCAACCAGGTCGGCCAGCATGGAACCCTTGGCCATCTTCTCGATGGCGGAGAGGTTCACGAATGACGGCGGGCGGACCCTCATGCGGTACGGCCTGTTGCCGCCGTCCGACACGATGTAGTAGCCGAGCTCCCCTTTCGGGTTCTCGACGGCCATGTATACCTCGCCCTCGGGGACGGGGAAGCCCTCGGAAGCGATCTTGAAGTGGTGGATAAGACCCTCGATGGAGTTGTACACGCTCTCCTTCGGCGGGTAGCAGACCTGCGGCGCGTCGGCCAGGATCGGTCCGGGCTTCAGCCGCTTCAGGGCCTGGTCGATGATCTTGACCGCTTCGCGCATCTCTACGAGACGTACCTTGTAGCGGTCGAAGGTGTCGCAGTTCTCGCCGACCGGGACCTTGAAATCGAAGTCCTCGTAGCCGGAGTACGGCAGGTCGCGCCTGAGGTCGAAGTCGACGCCGGAGCCCCTGAGGGCCGGGCCGGAGATGCCGTAGTCGATGGCGTCCTCGGCGGAGATGACGCCGTTGCCGATGGTCCTTTGCAGCCAGATGGTGTTCTTGGTGAGAAGCCCCTCGTAGGTGTCGAAGTGACCCGGGAAGGTGTCCACGATCTCCTGCACCTTCTGCTCGAAGCCGGCGGGGAGCTCACGGGACAGGCCGCCCACGCGGAAGTAGTTGGAGGTCATCCTGGCGCCGGAGACCATCTCGTAGAGGTCCATCACCATCTCACGCTCGCGGAAGGCGTAGAGGAACACGGTCATCGCGCCGATGTCGAGGGCGTGGCAGGCGATCCAGACCAGGTGGCTCTTCAGACGGGTGAGCTCCGCCATGATGACGCGCACGAGCTTCGCGCGCTCCGGGACATCGAGGCCCAGGAGCTTCTCGACGGCCAGGACGTAGCCCAGGTTGTTGTGCATCGGGGCCAGGTAGTCCATGCGGTCCGTGAGGGGGAGGGCCTGGTGGAAGGTGCGGTGCTCGGCGAGCTTCTCGACGCCCCGGTGCAGGTAGCCGATGTGAGGGGTGATCTTCTGTATCACCTCGCCGTCGAGCTCTACTACGAGCCTCAGAACGCCGTGGGTACTGGGGTGCTGGGGCCCCATGTTCAAAGTCATTATTTCACTAGCCATTGATCGCCTCTATTTTCTTGGAAATGGAAATCGTCCCTGGTTTCGAACTTGCTCAGTCTTACGACACACGTCCCTTGTACGGCTCGCGGTCGGGGCCCTGGACCGGGTAGTCCTTCCTGAGCGGGTGCCCGACCCAGTCATCGGTCATCAGGATGCGCACCATGTTCGGGTGGTTCTTGAAGTCGATGCCGAAAAGGTCAAACACCTCGCGCTCCAGCCAGTTGGCGGAGTTCCAGAGGGCTGTTGCGGATTCGATGGAGCAGTCCGCCTCGGTCACCGGCGCCTTAATCCTGATCCGGTCCTTGTTGGGGATGGAGAGGAGGTTGTAGACCACCATGAAACGCGGCTCCTGGCCCAGGTAGTCGACCGCGGTAAGGTCGGAGAGGAAGTTGTAACGCAGGTCGTCCCTGAGGAACTTCAGTACCTCGAGAACGCTCTCCTTCTTGACGATCACCGTCACCTCGCCGCGATGCTCCTTGTACTCGAGAAGGGCATCCGCGTAACGCTCCTTCAGCTTCACTACAGCGCGATTATTTTCTGCCATGTCAGCCTTACCTTTCCCTTTGGTCGTTTTGGATTATGCGGCGGGTTCGAGTCTTTCGCCCAAGCCGATGGAAGAGCCGAAGGAGTTCTTCTCGTTGGCGATCTTGTCCTGAAGCTTCATCAGGCCATAGAGAAGGGCCTCAGGACGCGGCGGGCACCCCGGGATGTAGACGTCGACCGGGAGCGCCTCGTCGATGCCCTGCACGACGGAGTAGGTGTCGAAGATCCCGCCCGAGCAGGCGCAGGCGCCCATGGCAACCACCCACTTCGGTTCCGGCATCTGCTCGTACACGGTCTGAATGACCGGGAGCATCTTCTTCGTTACCGTGCCGGCGATGATGATGCAGTCCGACTGACGCGGGGAGGCGCGGAAGATGATACCGAAACGGTCAAGGTCATGCTTGGCCGCGCCGGTCGCCATCATCTCGATCGCGCAGCAGGCAAGACCAAAGGTCATCGGCCAGATGGAGGACTTCCTGGCCCAGTTAACCAGGCTGTCCAGGGAAGTCGTGATGATGTTGTCGCCCAGCGGCTGATTTACTCCCATTCCAGTGCTCCTTTTTTCCAAACGTAGATGTAGCCTACGAAGAGTATGACGATGAAGAGACCCATCTCGGCCAGGCCGAACATGCCCAGGCGCTTGAAGAGAACCGCCCAGGGGTACATGAAGACTGCCTCGATATCGAACAGGATGAAGAGCATCGCGATCAGGTAGAACTTGATCGAGAAGCGCTCGCGTGCGCTGCCCACCGGCTCGCAACCGCACTCGTAAGGTGCGAGCTTCACCTGAGACGGCTTCTTCTGGCCTATGAGCGATGAGAAGACCACCGACCCAAGACCGAACAAGACCGCTATGACCACCAGCACCAAGATTGGCAGATATGCACCAAGCATCCCTTATCCTCCCGTACTACCAGGTTGTTGTTGATTTTCTTTTCAAGCACGCGGAAATGCCGTATACTGCACGCTTCTCGACCAACAAGCCCGCCGCTTCCGATAGTTAGCAAGCGCTGCGCCTTCGAAAAAGTATACTGTATACAACATTGCGACCGAAAATTATTTCATTTCACCATCTTTGTCAAGCAGAAATTATGCAGTTAGCCACGAACCGTTTACAGAACGGCGTATACTTTTCTCAAATTGTATTACACCCTTAGGCCTCCCCCCCGCCTGCGCCTCTTTCACCCCTCCGGCCGTATACGAGAAAAGTTTTTAATTCTTGACAGAATATCCGCCCCTATGCTACCAGAGAGCCCGATAGTTAATAATTTCCAGCCATTTAGGAGAACCCCGTCATGCAAAACAGCCGTTCGTCGCAACTCTTTCAGCAGGCGCTCAAATCCATCCCCGGCGGGGTCAACTCCCCCGTGCGTGCCTTCCGTTCGGTGGGCTCCGATCCGCTGTTCATAAAGAGCGCTGCCGGCCCCATGATTTTCGACGAAGACGGCAACGGCTACATCGACTACGTGGGCTCCTGGGGTCCGATGATCGTCGGGCACTGCCACCCGAAGGTGGTCGAGGCGATCAAGAAGGCCGTCGATAGCGGCGCCTCTTTCGGCGCGCCGACCGAGCTCGAGATCACCCTGGCCGAGATGGTGATCGCGGCGGTCCCCTCCATCGAGATGGTGCGCATGGTGAGCTCCGGGACCGAGGCGACAATGAGCGCCATCAGGCTCTCCCGCGGCTACACCGGGCGTGACAACATACTGAAGTTCTCCGGCTGCTACCACGGCCACTCCGACTCCCTGCTGGTGAAAGCGGGCTCCGGTCTCGCCACCTTCGGGGTGCCCGACTCCCCGGGCGTTCCTGCCGACCTCGCAAAGCACACCCTGACCGCGACCTACAACGACCTCGACTCGGTACGCGCGCTGGTGGCCGCCAACAAGGGGACCATCGCCTGCGTCATCGTCGAGCCGGTGGCGGGGAACATGGGTACCGTTCCGCCGCAGGAAGGGTTCCTGGAGGGGCTGCGCGAGATCTGCACCGAGGAAGGGATCGTGCTCATCTTCGACGAGGTCATGTCCGGCTTCCGCGTCGCCTACGGCGGGGCCCAGGAGCGCTTCGGCATCACCCCGGACCTCACCACCCTCGGGAAGATCATCGGCGGAGGGCTCCCGGTAGGCGCCTTCGGCGGGAAGAAAGAGATCATGTCCCAGCTCTCGCCGGCAGGCGGGGTTTACCAGGCGGGCACCCTTTCCGGGAACCCGCTCGCCATGACCGCCGGGATCGAGACCCTGAAACTCCTGCAGGAGCCCGGCTTCTACGAGAAGCTCGAGGAGAAGAGCAAGTTCGTCGCCGAGGGGATCGCGAAGGCGGCCAAGGACGCCGGCTACCCGCTCTACTCGACCCGCGTCGGCTCCATGTTCTGCGGCTTCTTCTCGAAAGAGCCGGTGTACAACTGGGACAGCGCCGCCAAGTGCGACACGAAGGCGTTCGCCACCTACTTCCGCGGCATGCTGGAAGAGGGTGTCTACCTCGCCTGCTCCCAGTTCGAGACCGCCTTCGTGGGCGCTTCCCACACCGAGAAGGACCTCGAGAAGACCATCGCCGCCGCCGCGAAGTGCTTCAAGGCGCTCTAGGCCGAGCTTTTCCCATTGCGCAAAAAAAGAGGCGCCCGCAAACGCGGGCGCCTCTTTTTTTTGCCGTCGTTAGGTGACCGGAAAGGCGCCTACGACGATTTTATCTTCCTGCGCAGGGAGAGCATCTCGAGGCTCAGCTCGGCCATGACGCCTACCCGCTGCAGCTCGAATGCGCCCCCGCCTAACCGGCCCTTGCCGTCGCTCGCGCAGATCGCAGCCACCACGTGCCCTCCCATGGAAACGGGGAGCAGTAGGGCGGAAGCGGGCAGCGTACCCCCCAGTGAGCGCACCAACAGGCCGTCGGCGTCTCCCTTGGCAAGCTCGCACATGACGAGCCCCTTTTCCTCCACCATGCGCGCCATCTGCGGCAACTGCTCCAGGTCCGCCTCGAAGCGGACAAACCCTTCCACGGCCTCCCCATCGGCGACCGCCTGCACGCCGGAAACCTTGCCGGATTTCAGGCGTAAAAAGCCGCCGCGATCGAACTCGCCTCCCATGTAGGAGACCAAGGCCTGCACCACCTCCATTTCGGTCGCCGCAGCCGCCAACATCTCGGCGACGTCTTTCACGGTGAACTGTTCCGCCGGCGCCTTTTCCTCGGCCATGCTCACCCAGTGCGTTCCCACGGTGAGCGGCGTCGAAGCGGCGCTTGCCGCGCCAGCCTCAAAGGAGCTTCTCATCCCCCCTTCGACCTTTATGAAGCGGGTGGGACGGGCGATGCGGTAGTACCTCTCGAGCGCCGCGTTCAGCCTGAGTTCGGTGCAGATCCTAGGTTTCACGACGTACCCGGTGACGAACCCGATCTCCTCCACGGCATCGAAGTCATGGGGATCGGCCATGGCGAGGGAGAGCCGCTTGCCATCGAGCGCCAGGGGCATCACGCGATACTTGCGCACCAGTTCCACCGGAACCAATTGAAGAACCCCTTTCGGGATCTCGCCGAGCTCGAAAGGCTCGACGCAGGGCGCACCGGACTGTTCACTCAGAACATGGGCGAGCTCCTCTTCAGACACGAGCCCCATCTCCACGAGGTTGGTCCCTATCCTCCCCCCGTAGATCATCTGCGCCTTCAGCACCTGTTCCAGCTGGCCTTTCGTCAGGGCCCCCACCTTGAGCAGCATCTCGCCAAGCTTAGCCGACATCCGTTACCTCCTGGTTTTCTTGCGCCGATTTCTACAAACGGTACTGCCGCAACCTCAAAGTTGGCACATTCTACTTAATAGTGTCTTATGACGCAATAAAGTTCTGCTCCCCGCCTGTCGCATTACCTGTCTGCCGGCCGGGTTGCGCTACCTGACCCGCCACCGAAAGCACCGCTAGGTATCCTTAAGCTTACTAGAGATACGGCATGCTCGCAGTGACAGATTGGCCACAACGCCTATGACTGTCTGGATTTACCCTAATGTAATGTTTTTTGTGCCTGACCTGCGAAATTCAGCGAGCATGGTAGTATTTCTTCGTTTTGCATCCTGCTATGCAAGTAATCCGTACTCACCCGGAGGGGATATGCCTATTTCAGGAATCGTTGTGTCATGCAGGCCCGAGGAGGCCGGCGGCGTCGCCGAAAAACTCGCCGCCAACCAGGGGGTGGAGGTGCACGGCGTGCTTGCCGACGGCAAGATCGTGGCCGTCATCGAGGCCGACACCATCGACGCGGAGGTCGCCCTGGTGAACGGGCTGCAGCAAGTGGAGGGGGTGATCTCGGTGCAGCTTGCCTACCACAACTTCGAAGATGCGGCTCCCGAGGGGGCATAACCGGCCGGTTTTTAACGCATTCAATTCAACCTCAAGGAGGACGCGATGGGACTTTCCAGACGAGACTTCATCAAGGCCTGTGCCGCTGCGGCCGCATTTGCCGCGGCAGGCGCTTCGGTGGCACGACCCGAGTGGGCGGAAGCGGCGGAGGACGGCATCACCTGGGGCAAGGCTCCCTGCCGGTACTGCGGCGTCGGCTGCTCGGTCCTGGTGGGGGTGAAGGGGGGGCGCATCGTGAGCACCAAGGGGGACCCGGCCGGGCCGGTGAACAAGGGGCTCAACTGTATCAAGGGGTACTTCCTCTCGAAGGCGCTCTACGGCAAGGACCGTCTCACCACGCCTCTGATCCGCAAGGGGAACAGGATGGTCGAGGCGAGCTGGGACGAGGCGCTCGACCTGATCGCCACGCAGTACAAGAAGGCGATCGCCGAGCACGGGCCCGATTCGGTCGCCCTCTACGGCTCTGGGCAGTGGACCATCCAGGAGGGTTACGTCGCCTCGAAACTGATGAAGGGGGGGATCGGCACCAATAACCTGGAACCGAACGCGAGGCTCTGCATGGCGAGCGCCGTGGTGGCCTTCATGAACACCTTCGGCTCGGACGAGCCGATGGGGTGCTACGACGATCTCGACCTCGGCGACACCTACGTCCTTTGGGGCGCCAACATGGCCGAGGCGCATCCGGTCCTCTTCTCGCGTCTCATCGACAACAAGCTGAAGCACCCGAAAGTGAAGCTGATCGACATCGCGACGAGGCGCACGCGCACCACGAAGATGGCGGACGAGTATATCGCCATCAAGCCCCACGGCGACCTGGCCGCCCTGAACGGCATCATCCACGTCATCCTGCGCGACAAGCTCTACGACGAGGCGTTCGTTGCCAAGCACGTCTCCTTCAAGAGGGGGAAGGAGAACGCCCCTTACGGTCTGAAGGACAAGGAGGCGTTCAACGAGACCCCGGCCGACGTGAAGAACCTCTCCTTCGAGGAGTACAAGGCGCTCATGAAACCTTACACCCCACAGTGGGCGCAGAAGGTCTCCGGCATCCCGGCCGCGAAGATCGAGGAGCTCGCCAGGGTCTACGGGGACAAGTCCCGGAAGGTGAACTCGCTCTGGACCATGGGGGTGAACCAGCACTCCCGCGGGGTATGGGTGAACAACCTGATCTACAACCTGCACCTTTTGACCGGTAAGATCTGCAGGCCCGGTGAGAACCCGCTCTCCCTCACCGGCCAGCCCTCGGCGTGCGGCACGGCCCGCGAGGTCGGCACCTTCGCGCACCGTCTCCCGGCGGACATGGTGGTGATGAACGAGGCGCACCGCAAAAAGGCGGCGGGGATCTGGGGGGTCCCGGCGGAGAAGATACCGGCCAAGGTGGGGCTGCATACCGTCGAGATGTTCCGCGCCATCGACCGCGGCGAGCTTAAGTGCGTCTGGATCCAGTGCACGAACCCCTTCCAGTCGCTCCCGAACCTGAACCGGGTGCGCAAGGCGGCCCAATCGAGAAAGGCCTTCATCGTCGTCTCGGACATCTACCCGACCCGCAGCACCGAGCTCGCCGACGTGGTGCTCCCCTCGGCATCCTGGGTGGAGAAGGAGGGGGTCTTCGGCAACACGGAAAGGCGCACCCAGCAGTGGTTCAAGATGGTGAACGCCCCGGGCAAGTCGAGAGAGGACGTCTGGCAGCTGATCGAGTTCGCGAAAAGGATGGGGCACGGCGCGCTCTTCCCCTACCCCGAGAAAGGGATGCACCGGGCGATCTTCGAGGAGTACCGCAAGTTCACCTTGGGGACCGGCAAGGACCTTGCCCCCTACGGCACCTACGCCAAGGTGCGCGGGCTGCGCTGGCCCGTGAAAGCGAACGGCACGGAGACCAGGTGGCGCTACACCGAGGCGGACGACGAGCACGTCGCCAAAGGGGAGGGGATCAAGTTCTACAAGGCGCCCAACAACAAGGTGTCGGTCTGGTTCCGTCCCTACGAGCCGCCCGCCGAGGTCCCGGACCGCAACTACCCGTTCTGGTTCTGCACCGGGAGGCTCCTCGAGCACTGGCACACCGGCACCATGACCGGGCGCGTCCCCGAGCTCAGGAGGGCGGTCTCCCAGGCGACGGTGGAGCTGCACCCGGAGGATGCCAAGCGGCTCGGCATCAGAAACCGCGACCAGGTGCGCATCACCTCGCGGCGCGGCTCGATCGTGCTGACCGCCGAGATCGGCGGCAGGGGAACCCCGGAGCGAGGCTCCGTTTTCACCACCTTCTTCGACGAGAAGAAGCTGGTGAACGAGATCTGCATCGACGCCTTCGACCCGCTCTCCAAGGAACCGGATTTCAAGAAGTGCGCGGTCAAGGTGCAAAAGGCGTAGGGAGGTGCCGAAAGAGCGGGACGATAGCGGCATCTCGCGGCGCCGGTTCCTGAAGGGGGGAGCGCTGGCACCCTTAGCACTCGCGCTCGCGGCCGCCGGGGGGGCCTCGGTCTACCTGCGGCCGGGGGAGGCGCACGGCTTCGTGCTCAGGCCCCCAGGCGCCATCGCGGCGCGTCGCTTCCTGGCCGCCTGCGTGCGCTGCGGCAAGTGCGCCCAGGCCTGCCCGTATCACTCGATCAGGCTCCAGGACCGTGGCGTCGGGATCGGGACGCCGTACATCGCGGCGCGACAGATCCCCTGCTACCTCTGCCCCGATCTCCCCTGCGTCAAGGCCTGCCCGTCCGGCGCGCTCGACCCGAAGACCACCGAGGTGGAAAAGGTGCGCATGGGAACCGCGCAGATCGTGGACCGGGAGGGGTGTCTCTCGATACGCGGGCTGCGTTGCGAGGTCTGTTACCGCCAGTGCCCGCTCATCGACCAGGCCATCACCCTGGAGCCGCGGCACAACCCCAGGACCGGCGAGCACACCATCATGGAGCCGGTGGTGCACCGGGAGAAGTGCGTCGGCTGCGGGGTCTGCGAGAACGCCTGCGTGCTCCCAAAGCCGGTGATCGTGGTGCGGGAGAGGGTTGAGGTCCAGAGGGACGGCTATGACTTCTAGGTGGTGGCTGCCGCGCCGGGCGGTGCAGACCGGCACCATTTTGCTGCTCGCCTCTCCGGTGGCGGGGTTCACCTTTTTCAGCGGCAACCTCGCCTCAGCGGAACTTGGCGGGGTGCGCCTTTCGGACCCGCTCGCCTGCCTGCAGGCGGTGATCGGCTCCGGCGTCCTTATCCCCTCCTTCCTCTTCGGGGCGCTCCTGGTGACTTCCGGGTACTTCATCCTTGGGGGGCGCAGTTTCTGCGGGTGGGTCTGTCCGGTCGGCTTTCTCACCGAGTTGGGGGAAAAGTTCTCGCGCAGGATGAGGCGGGGGGGACGGCTCCTGCCGCTTGCCACCGGACGCTACGTCCTGGCGGCCGTGCTGGTGATTGTGGCGGCGACCGGGGTCCCCCTTTTCGAGGTGCTGTCCCCCATCGGCATCATGGGGCGCGCCATCGCCTTCGCTTCCCTCGTTCCGCTTTTGCTCCCGGCGGCGATCCTCTTGGTGGAAGGCGTTGCTGCGCCGCGGGTCTGGTGCCGCTCGCTCTGCCCGCTGGGGGCCTTCTACGCGCTCATCGCCCGCTGCAGTCCGCTGAAGGTCGGCTTCCGCAGGGAGCGCTGCACGGGGTGCGGCGACTGCGTTGCGGTCTGCCCGGTCCCGGAAGTGCTCGAGCCGCTTTGGGACCAGGGGGCGTGCCGTGTGCGCGCCGGAGAGTGCACCCGCTGCCTTGCCTGCCTCGACAGCTGTCCCGAGCGCGCCCTGAGCGTCGGGTTCCGTTTCAAGAAAGAGCCCCACTCCGTAACGGACGTGGGGAGACCTATCGAGAAGTCCGCCCCATAGGAGGTCTTATATGAAGAAAAACGTGCTCCCACTCATCCTTTGCGCCTTGCTGGCGCTGGCGCTACAGGCCCCGGCATGGGGAGACGAGGCGGAAGAGTCTGCACCCGACCTTGCTGCGGATGCGCAGCAGTCTCCCGGCGATCCCCCGGTGATTCCGCACGCCGTGAAGGCGAACCAGGACGGCGAGGAGTGCAACGTCTGCCATCGCGACGGAGTTAAGGGGGCGCCCGCCACGAGTCACCCCGAGCGGCTCAACTGTACCCAGTGCCATGTGCAGGGGGGTAAGGAGAGCTTGAAGAAAGGAAAGCGCGGCAAGAAATGACCCTGAGCCGGAAGGATTTTTTTCGCGGCAGCTTGTACGCGGTGGGGGAGTTTCTGCTGAACTCCGGCGGGGTCCCGGCGGATACAGTGGAGATGCGGGACCGTGAACCGGGCCAGTCGGCCTCTCCGGCAGAAGTGGTGGAGTCTGGGCTGGCCAGGGTGGCGCGGGTCGACCCGGGGCACTGCCCGGCCGGAAGCTGCGGCTGCTTTACCTGCCTCGACAGGTGTGAGGCAGGGGCCCTCTCCTTCGCCGCGGGAGTCGGCATCGTCATCGACGAGGGGCTCTGCACCGGGTGCGGCGCGTGCGTCTCCTGCTGCCCGCTCGCCGGCCTTGCGCTCCGCCTGGTGCCGGCTAGGTCAGAATCAGCTTCAGAGCCGCCGAAAAGGTGACCAGGGAAAGGGTCCTCAGGATGGCCGGCACGGGTAAGAGCCGGCTGCCGAGCGCCGAGCCCAAGAGGCCGCCCAGGACGGCCGCCGCGGCGAGCCAGGCGGAACCGGGCATGACGTTACCCAAGGAGCTCACATGACCGAGCAGCCCGGCGATGGAATTGACCAGGATGAAGAGCGCGGAAATGCCGGCGGTCTGACGGGGAGTGGCCCAGCCGAATAAAAGCAGGAGCGGGCTCAGGAAGATCCCTCCCCCGACGCCGATGAGCCCGGAGACGAAACCTAAGACCATGCCGATCGCCGCCGCGACCGCCTGGGGTGGAGACGAGGGGGGAACCGGATTTCCTACCTCTCGGTAAACCAGACGGAAGGCGGCAAAAAGAAGCACCGCCCCGAGCAGGGGCTTGAAGTAGATCGCGGGGAGTTGCAGCGCCCCTCCCACGAAACTCATCGGGATGGAGGTCACCGCAAAAGGCCAGAAGACGGACCAGCGGAACTGCCCGGCGCGCCGATAGGTGCAGGTGGCGATACCGGCGACAAGGATGTTGAGGACCAGGGCGGTCGGCTTTATGGAGGCGGTCGGCAGGGCGAAAAGGGCCATGAGGGCGATGTAGCCGGATGCCCCGCCGTGCCCCACGCTCGAGTAGAGGACGGCGACCACCAGGATGCAGACGAAGAGCGCTGCCAGCAGGGTGAGCGTCATAGGGCGAACCCCAGGTCGGCGAACTTGCCGTTCACGAGCTCTGCGAACCCCTTTTGCAGCGCTTCGAACTTCTGGAGCAGGCTTTCCGCCTCGGCTGTGAGCGTCGACACTCCACCGCCGCTCCCCCCCTTGGAGCGAAGCACAAGCGGAAAGCCGAGCCGTTTCTCCATGGAGTCGATGTAGGTCCATGCCTTGCGGTAGGGGATCCCCATCTCCTTCGCGGCGGCGTTTATGGAACCGCTTTTCCCCACCAGTCGCAGCAGCTCGAGCCGCCCCTGACCCAGCACCGGCTCCCCATCCAGTTCGATCCAGATCTTGGAACGGACGCAGAGTCGCGGACGAGCGGCGCCGGTCCGGCTCTCCCCTGCTCCATCCTGTCCGCAGCTCTCATCGCGGCTGTGGTCCGTCATTGCAGCTCCTTCCCCTGGAACTCATCCGTTATACCAAAAGCGCACAACGCAACAGATGGTACCACCTTTCCCGCAACGGGCAACCTTTTCCCACCGCGCCATGCCGTCCTGAGGTAACATAGAAGGCAAGACGCCGCGATAAATCGCTATTTTTGTTGAGGCGCGTCTTGGAAATTAATTGACATTAGTACCGTCGACGTGCTATTTAGCCTTGGTTTTCTACCCGTGATTTGTATACGGGACAGAGGACGCACAGTTATGGAACAAGAAAAGAAGAACCTGCTCAGGACCCTGGGCATGATCTCCACCATGGGGATCGCGTTCGCGGTGGCCATCGCCATCGGCGTCTTCGTGGGGTTGAAACTGGACCATTGGCTCGGCACCGATCCGTGGTTTTTCTTCATATTCATGTTCTTCGGCATTGCGGCAGGTTTCCGCAACATATTCATATTAGCGGGAAAAGAGCTGCGCGATGACGGGTCCGACAAGGATAAACGAGAGTAACATCTTCTCCTGGCTGGTGCGTGGGAGCCTCCTTCTGAGCGGGGTTTTCGGAGCCGCCGGTGCCTTGCTGGTCTCACCGAGGTTCGGAGTTTCGCTCTTCGCCGGCGGCATGCTCGCCATCGCGAACTTCTTCTGGATCCGCAACGGCCTGGAAGCGGCGCTCCGCCTGCAGCCACGCAACGCCTCGCGTTTCGCCGTGCTGCGTTACATCCTGCGACTGGCCATCATGGCGGCGCTTTTGTACCTGGCGATCGTGGTCCTCAAGGCAGACATCTTCGGCCTTTTGATCGGACTTTCGGTCCTCGTGATCAACATAATCGCTTTTTCGATATATTTGTCGACCCGTAAAGGAGGCTAGCTTCATGGTTCATCCGTTTTTATTCCTTCAGTTCTTCCGCGAGTTGCTCCACCCCCTCGGCTTTTCCGAGGCAGGTGCGGACGCCGTAGTCTACACCTGGCTGCTCATGCTCGGCCTGGTGCTTCTGTCCATCGCGGCAACCAAGAGGCTGCAGGCGGTTCCCTCCGGCCTCCAGAACTTCATGGAAGTGATCGTGGGCGGCATCGAGAACATGCTGGTGGAGACTATGGGCGAGCACGGCCGCCCGTTCTTCCCGCTGGTGGCCACCCTGGCCCTTTTCATCCTGGTGTCCAACCTGATGGGCCTCATCCCGGGCTTCTTCCCGCCGACCGCCAACATCAACACCACCGCGGCCTGCGCGGTCGTCGTGTTCGTCACCACCCACATCGTGGGCGTGAAGCACCACGGTGCCGCTTACATCAAGCACTTCCTGGGCCCCATCGCCTGGCTGGCACCGATGATGTTCTTCATCGAGGTGATCGGTCACCTGAGCCGCGTTATCTCGCTCACCCTGCGTCTCTTCGGTAACATGAACGGCCACGAGCTCGTCCTGATCATCTTCTTCGGTCTGGCTCCGTTCCTGGTACCGCTGCCGATGATGCTGATGGGCGTCCTGGTCTCCTTCATCCAGGCCTTCGTCTTCATGCTCCTGGCGATGATCTACATCCAGGGCTCGCTGGAGCACGCGCACTAAAACCAAAAGACGTTCAGCGTTCAACGTTCAAGGTTAAAACCGAGGACGCTGGAACGTTGAACGTTGAACGGACTTTACTTCCTATACTATTTAGGAAAAATACGCAGCAAAGGAGAAACAAATGGAATTCTTTACTATGTGTGTACTCGCAGCAGGCATCGGCATGGCTCTCGGCACCCTCGGCACCGGCATCGGCCAGGGTCTCGCAGTTAAGAGCGCTGTTGAAGGCGTTTCCCGTAACCCGGGCGCTTCCGGCAAAATCCTCACCACCATGATGATCGGTCTGGCAATGATCGAGTCCCTGGCGATCTACGCCCTGGTCGTCTGCCTCATCATCCTCTTCGCCAACCCGTACAAAGAAGTTGCTCTCGAGCTGGCTAAAGCTGTCGCGAAGTAATTCGTTACCGACACGAAGCTTGAAAAAGGGCACACCGCAAGGTGTGCCCTTTTTTCATTTCCGCTGCGTAACTTGTCCCCGGACGGCACCTGTTTCTCATTCATTCGACCGGCGACATCACTTCGCAGTAACGCCCTCACCCCCCTCCGCAGGACCACCGCTACGGGGGGCAGGCCCGCCCTTCGGGCACCCTCTCCCGGTGGGGAGGGGATGGGGGTCCCTTGACATTTCACACCCGCTATGAAATAGTCCGGCCATGAAAATCATAGCCGACATGCACACTCACACGCTCGCTTCAGGGCACGCTTACTCCACCATCAACGAACTGGCTAATGCCGCCGCACAGGCGGGGCTGCGCGGCCTCGCTGTGACCGACCACGGTCCGGGGCTCCCCGGCGGGCCGCACCGCTTCCATTTCTGCGCCATGCGCTTCGTCCCGGCCACCATCTCCGGCGTCCGTATCTTCCGCGGCATCGAGGCGAACATCCTCGATCACACCGGTAGACTCGACCTCGAGCCGGACGTCCTGGAGACGCTCGACTACGTCATGGCCGGCTTCCACGAGGACTGCGGCATCTGCGGCCAGGACCGCGCACGCAACACGAAGACCCTCCTCGCCGTGATGGAAAACCCGCTGGTAAAATGCATCTCCCACCCGGGCAATCCCGTCTTCCCGCTCGACTACGAGGAGATCGTGATGGGTGCGCTCGCGACCGACACGGCGCTCGAGCTGAACAACTCTTCGCTCTCGGCGGTGAGCCGCAAGGGGAGCGAAGGGAACTGCACCGAGATCGCTCGTCTCTGCGCACGGATCGGGGCGCGGGTAATGATAGGAAGCGACGCGCACATCTGCCAGGGTGTCGGGGTGTTTGACGAGGCGCTGAAGCTGGCGACTGCTGCGGGCATTGCCGAGGGACAGGTGGTGAACGCCTCGTGGGAGCGGCTGCTTGATTTCCTCGGGATCAAGGAATAGACGGAAAAGGGGAAAGGAAGCGATGCAAATCCCCCCTGACGTCCCCCCCTTCGCAAAGGGGGGAACGTCAGGGCTCGTGTCGCGCTTCAGAAGAGCTGTGCCCGCCTTTCCAGCAATTTCCAAACGAACCCCAAAACTCCCCAATATATAAAAAAAGGGGGCGAACTTTGTAGTTCGCCCCCCGTAGAAACAGTCTGATCTTCGGCCTAGCGCTTCACGATCCTCACGCAGTGCGCCGCCTGCTCGGCCTTCGCCCTCGCATCGTCACAATCCTTGCCGAGGACCAGGGCCACGCCCATGCGACGCCCCTTCCTGGTGTCCGGCTTGCCGAAAAGTCGCAGCTTGCTCGCCGGCATGGCGAGCGCCTCGGCAACCCCTTCGAAAGCAACCTCAACGGCAACATCCTCCGCCAAAATGACGTGCGACGCAGCGCAGCCAAGGCTCTCCACCTCAGGGACAGGAAGCCCCAGGATGGCGCGTACGTGCAACTCGAATTCGGAGAGGTTCTGGGAGACCATGGTGACCATCCCGGTGTCGTGGGGACGGGGGGAGACCTCTGAGAACCAGACCTTTTTGCCGGTCACGAAGAATTCGACGCCGAAGATGCCGCGTCCGCCAAGGGCCGCGGTCACCGCCTCGGCCTGGCGCTGCGCCTCGGCAAGCACGGCGGGAACCATGGGGGTCGGCTGCCACGACTCGTGGTAGTCGCCGTCGATCTGGCGGTGGCCAATCGGGGGGCAGAAGTTAGTGCCGCCCACGTGGCGCACGGTGAGGAGGGTGATCTCGTAATCGAACGGGATGAACTCTTCGACGATCACCTTGTTGGAGGCGCCGCGCGCCCCCTCGATGGCGTAGCGGAAGGAGCGCTCCATGTCAGCCGCGTCGCGCAGGACGCTCTGCCCCTTGCCCGAAGAGCTCATGATCGGCTTCACCACGCAGGGAAGTCCGATGGCGGCTACGGCCTCGGCGAACTCCTCCATGCTGGTGGCGAAACGGTACGCCGCGGTCGGGAGGCCTAGCTCCTCGGCTGCGAGCCTGCGGATCCCCTCCCGGTTCATGGTGAGGTTCGCGGCACGCGCGGTCGGGATGACGTTGAAACCTTCCTTTTCGAGCTCCAGGAGGTATTCGGTGTTGATCGCCTCGATCTCCGGGACGATGTAGGCGGGGTTTTCCAGGCGCACCACCCGGTCCAGCTCCTCACGGCTCAGCATGTCGATCACGTGGCTTCTATGAGCGATCTGCATCGCCGGCGCGTTCGCGTAGCGGTCCACCGCCACCACCTCGATCCCGAACCTCTGGGCCTCGATGGCCACTTCCTTGCCGAGCTCCCCCGAGCCCAAAAGCATCATCCTCGTCGCACCTGTCTTCAGCGGCGTACCGATCATCTTCTCTCCTGACTGTGTATTAGGTTACGGCTACTTCGAACTGTTCCTGGTGGAAACCGGGCTTCGCGCGGACCGTGATCCGCTTCTTGAAGTTCTTCTCCAGCTCCTCAAGACCGCGGCGCTCCTCGTCGTAGAGGAGGTCGGCCACCTGCGGGTGCACGGTGAGCATCACCTTGGTCCCCCGGATGTCCAGCATCTCGCGGCGCAGTTCGCGGAAGATCTCGTGGCATACGGTGATCTTGGACTTCACGTAGCCGCGTCCCTCGCAGTAAGGGCAGGGCTCGCACATCATGCGCCCGAGGCTCTCGCGCACGCGCTTCCGGGTCATCTCCACGAGGCCCAGTTCCGAGATCTTGAGGATGTTGGTCTTCGACTTGTCGCTCTTGAGCGCCTCCTCGAGCGCGCCGTAGACCTTCTCCCGGTTCACCTCCTTCTCCATGTCGATGAAGTCGATGATGATGATGCCGCCCAGGTTTCTCAAGCGCAGCTGGTAGGCGATCTCCTTGACCGCCTCGAGGTTGGTCTTCAGGATGGTGTCTTCGAGGTTGTGCTTGCCGACGTAGCGCCCGGTGTTGACATCGATGGCGGTGAGCGCCTCGGTCTGCTCGATGATGATGTAGCCGCCCGATTTCAGCCAGACCTTGCGGCCGAGGGCGCGACTGATCTCCACCTCGAGGCCGAAGTGGTCGAAAATCGGCTCCTCCTCGTCGTAAAGCTCGATGGAGTACTTCATCTTCGGCATGAAGGTGCTGATGAACTGGACGATCTTGTCGTGCTCGGGCTTCGAGTCGACGACGATGCGTTCAACCGACTCGGTGAGGATGTCGCGCACCACCTTCTGGGTGACGTCGAGGTCCGAATGGATCAGGCTCGGCGCACCTCCCTTGTCCTTCTTCTTGGCTATCTCGTCCCAGAGTTTGGTGAGGTAGTGGAGGTCGGCGACCAGGTCTTCCTCGCTCTTTCCCTCCGAGACGGTGCGGACGATGAAGCCGCCGCCGACCGGCTTGATGCGGTCGACGATCTCTTTGAGGCGCTCACGCTCCACCTCGTCCTCGATGCGCCGGGAGATGCCGACGTGGTCTACGGTCGGCATGTAGACCAGGTGACGCCCGGGGAGAGAGATGTGCGCCGTGATGCGCGCCCCCTTGGTTCCGATCGGTTCCTTCGAGATCTGCACCAAGAGTTCCTGTCCTTCCTGGAGGAGATCCTCGATCGGGTGCAGCGGATGCGGCACCGGCTCCTCACCCTGCTCCGGCTCGATGTAACTGTCGTACTCGTCCATGGCGTCGAAGACGTCCGCCACGTAGAGAAAGGCCGCCTTTTCCAGCCCGATGTCCACGAACGCCGCCTGCATGCCCGGCAGCACCCGGACCACCCTACCCTTGTAGATGTTGCCGATGATCCCCTTCACCCTGCTCCTCTCGACGTACAGCTCCGCGATGGTGCCGTTTTCGATGAGCGCGATGCGGGTCTCGTGGGAGGTGGTGTTGATAACCAGCTCGTTTCCCATGTGAACCCCTTCCTGTATATAAATTCAAAAACAAAACAGTTCTAAGTTCTATGTTCTACGTTCTACGTGAATGCATGGCCCGTGGGGCGCTATAAAACGCTATAACGCTCAGGCACTACACGGCATTAGGCTCGCGGTCGGGACGCTGTTAGCGACGTTAACGTAGAACCTAGAACGTAGAACATAGAACGCTTTACGCAGTAAAGAGGACTTCAAGCTTCTCCAGCCTGGCATCCTTGAGGGCCTCGGCGGGCACGTCCAGGATGGCGGAGGCAAACTCGACGGGCTTGCCGCGCCCGACCACCATCTCCAGTGCGTTACCTTCAGCCTTCAGTTCCACCAGCTCGTGACGCAGGTCGAACTCGATCACCTTCCCCTTCTTCTCGCGCCTGAGCGGCACGGACTCCAGGGCAAGAAACGCGGCTACCTTCTCCGGGAGCGATACGGCAAGCTCGCCGGGGAGGGTGACGCGGTAGCGCACCTTGTCCATGATGACGGAAAGCGCCGGGGCCCGCAGCGGGATCTCGCTCGACTCCAGCACCCGGACCCCTCCGGGAAGGGTCGCGTTCAACGCTTCCTTCAGCTCGTCCGCCGTGTAGCCTGTGTTCACCTCGAAGTCCATGTACTCCGCGTAGGACTCGATGCCGACCGACAGCGCGGTGGCGAAGGAGAACTTCGGGTGCGGATGGAATCCCTGGGAGTAGCGGATCGGGATGCCGGAGCGGCCGACCGCCCTGGTGAAGAGGGTCAGCATCTCGAGGTGGCTCAGGAAACGCATGCGCCCCACCTTCTCGAATCGGATGCGGATCCTGGTCCCCTCTTCGGTCTGCTCCTGCTGCGCGGCCTCGCAGGCGTAGGTGCCGAAGGGGACGGGATCGTTCAGTCTCAGTTTAACTTCCTTGAAGTCGCAGACGCCGCACCCGGTGCAGCGGTCGAAACGGCAGTCGGGCGTCGCCGCCCCGATGAGCGCCGCCTCGCGCTCCTTCAGGTGGAATTCCTTGGTCACGCCGCAGTCGATGTGATCCCAGGGGAGCACCTCGTCGACTTCGCGTCTTCTCAGATAAAAGGAGGGATCGATCCCGCAATTCTCGAAGGCCTGCGCCCACTTGCTGCGGTCGAAATGCTCCCACCAGCCGTCGAAGCGGCACCCGAGCCGGTGCGCCTCGATGAGAAGGCGCGACAGGCGCCGGTCGCCGCGGGCGAAGACCCCTTCCATGCCGGAGAGGGAGGCATCCTGCCACTTCATGATCAGCTTCTTTTTCTTGAGGGCGTCGCGCAGGTGACGCTGCTTCTCGACGATCTCGGCCTCGGTTATCTGCGGCTCCCACTGGAACGGGGTGTGCGGCTTAGGTACAAAGCTCGACACCGACACGTTGACGTCGCCGCCGTTGCCGGCGAGCTTCCCCTGCCGTTTCACCTCGCGGGAAAGTTCCACGATGCCGTCGACGTCCTCCATGGTCTCGGTCGGAAGGCCGATCATGAAGTAGAGCTTGATCAGGCGCCAGCCGTTGCCGTACACCGAGCGCGCGTTATCAAGCAGCGCCTCCTCGGTGATCCCCTTGTTGATGACGCTGCGCAGCCGCTCGCTACCCGCCTCGGGGGCAAGGGTGAAGCCGGTCTTGCGCACGCGGCGTATCTCCTCGGCCATCTCGTCGCTCAGGCTCCCGACGCGCATCGACGGCAGGGATACCGCCTTCTTCCGGGCCGAGTAGCGGTCCATGAGCCCCTTCAAAAGCGGGGTTAGGCAGCCGTAGTCGCCGGTGGAGAGGGAGAGGAGGGAGATCTCGTCGTACCCAGTGTTCTCGAGCGCCTCCTCCATGATCTCGAAGACACGCTCGGGGCTGCGCTCGCGCACGGGACGATAGATGTAACCGGCCTGGCAGAAACGGCACCCCCTGGTGCAGCCTCGGGATATCTCGACGCTCACCCGATCGTGCACCGTCTTCAGGAACGGCACGATGGGAGAGGTCGGGTAATAGGCGGTTTCCAGGTCGGCGACGAAACGACGGCGCACGCTGCGGTAGTTCTCATGCACGGGGGCGATGCGCTCCACCCGGCCGTCCGGGAAATAGCTCACCTCGAAGAAGGAGGGGATATACACCCCCTCTATCCGCGCCAGACGCTCGAGGAGCTCACCCTTGGTGAGTCCTTCTTCCTTGGCGGCCCGGACGCACGCGGCCAGCTCGATCACGGCCTCCTCGCCGTCGCCGATCAGGAAGGCGTCGAAGAAGTCGGCCAGGGGCTCGGGGTTATAGGCACAGGGACCGCCTCCGATGACGAGCGGATATCCGTCCGGCCGCTCGGCGGCCAAAAGAGGGATCCCGGAGAGGTCCATCATGTTCAGGATGTTGGTGTAGGAAAGCTCGTACTGCAGAGTAAAGCCGAGGATATCGGCCTTTGCCAGCGGGGTGCCGGCTTCCAGGGTCGCCAGAGATTTTCCCTCGGCGCGCAGCGACGCTTCCAGATCAGGCCACGGGGCATAGGCGCGCTCGGGCATGATCCAGGCCTGCTCTTTCAGCACGCCGTAGAGCACCTGCAACCCGAGATGGCTCATCCCTATTTCATATACGTCCGGAAAGGCAAGGACGAAGCGGAGCGCCCCTTCCCGGTCGGCAACGGTTCCCATCTCGCCGCCCATGTAACGGGCCGGCTTTTCTACTGACAAAAGTATGTTATTGCTCAAAAATCCCCCAGACAGCTCGGTCAAGCCATGACCGGTCATAATAACAAACTATCCTGATACCTGGCAAGGCAAATACCCGCCGCGGGATGGTCTGCAGGGGAAGTCGATACCCCATTTGAGGTATCGACTGGAGCATATGGGGCGTGGTTTTCATGAGGCAACGCCCCTTCCCCCTCTACCTAACGCGGTTAATCAAGTGTTTACGGTTATAATGAGACGCTGGCACGCTACCTGCTAATATCCGCAATACCAATCCATTTCAGTAAAGGAGATTTACCATGAAAAAGATCGTATCTTCCGTAGTTGCTGCTCTCGTTGCTGTTGCTTTCGCTGGTGTTGTTTTCGCTGCTGACGCTGCTCCGGCTGCTCCGGCTGCTCCGGAAGCAAAAAAAGAAGAAAAAGCTCCGGCTAAGAAAGCTGCTCCGAAGAAGAAAAAAGCTGCTAAGAAAGCTGCTAAGAAAGCCGAGAAGAAAGACGAGAAAGCTCCGGCTGCTGAAGCTGCTCCGGCTGCAAAGTAATTTCCCCTTAACGGGTAATTGCGAAAGGCCGCATCTCACGATGCGGCCTTTTTTTATTCCCGAAAGCAGACACAAAAAAAGATCCGGGGCATCTGCCTTGGATCTTTTTTTACCTTTATGTCTTTGCAATCTACTCTTTTTGCCAGGCGTAGCCGGGGTCCAGGTAGGGATCGTAGAAGCCCGGGTAGGCAAGGAAGAAGGTAGCGGCCTCGCCTACCCCCGCCACGGTGCGCACCAGCGTCATGCCGACCCCCTTCAAGGGCCCCACGGTGACGCACTTGGCGGCTCCGTCGTTCCGGCAGGTCAGATAGATCTGCTTGGGAAACTCGATCCAACCGGTCGCGACGTTGGCGACACCGCGGACCAGCTTGTTGGCCATGCCGTCAACAACCTCCTGCGGTGAAGCAGACTCGAGGTCACGGCCTTCAGCATGCGCCTTCCCTCCCGTTGCCAAGGCAAAGGCAAGCGTCAGCATGGCGACAAAGATAAACCGCTTGGACATCATCTATTCTCCCTTGGCTTCGACCGGCTGGGCCTCGCTCTGCCCTCTCGGTTCAACGCGTTTTTCCTCCCACCCCTCCCAGACGAACTCCGGGGTGATCATGGGATCGTAATAGCCTGGCTGGGGTACCGCAAAAAAGACGGTTTCGGTCAGACCGGTCAGCAGTCGGTAGAAAGCCATCCCTACGCCCTTAAGCGGCCCCACCGCGTACCCGATGGCCCCACGGTCGCGCACCGTCAGGTAGGATTGCTTGGGTATTTCCACGATGGAGGTGGCCGTGTTCGTCACGCCGCGCACCAGCTTGAATGCCATCTTCTCGGCGATCGCCTCCGGCTGCTGTCCCTCCAGGGCGAAAGATGAGGTGGCAAAAACCATGAGCAGCAACAGGGAAAACAAAGTCGCCTTGGTGCGCATTTTGACTCCTTTTGAGCTACATATCGGTAAATGCTCTGTTCTTTTAGCATAGATGTCTTTCATTGGCAAGACGACACTGTTTCTGCCATTCTTTCAGTGGCAAAAGAAAAGGGCGCGGTTCTCTCGAACCGCGCCCTCGTCACTCTGTTACTGTTTTATCCGGGTTACTTGTTACCGTGCTTTTTGGCGAGATACTCGGCAACGCCTGCGGTGGAAGCCTTCATGGAATCCTCGCCTTCCTGCCAGTTGGCCGGGCAGACTTCGCCGCCGTGGGTCTCGACGAACTGGAGCGCATCCAGCATCCTGAGGGCCTCGCCGACGCTGCGCCCAAGCGGCAGGTCGTTGATGACGGTGTGACGAACAACACCCTTGGTGTCGATCAGGAAGAGCCCGCGCAGTGCCACCGACTCGTTGAAGAGGATCCCGTAGGCCTTGGCGATGGACTTGTCGAGGTCCTCCACCAGCGGGTACTGGACGTTGCCGATACCGCCGTTCTCGACGGTGGTGTTCTTCCAGGCCAGGTGCGTGAACCTTGAGTCGACGGAAACACCGATCACCTCGCAGTTCTTCTCCTTGAACTCTGCAACCCTCTTGTTGAACGCGAGGATCTCGGAGGGGCAGACGAAGGTGAAGTCGAGCGGGTAGAAAAAGAGCACGACGTACTTGCCGCGGTATTTGGACAGAGTGAGCTCTGCGAAGGAGTTGTCGGGCATTACCGCCTGCGCCGTGAAATCGGGGGCTTCCTTAGTAACCAAGGTAGTGAGACTCATAAGTGCTGTTCTCCTTTCAGCTGATTGGGATTTCTAATGGAGGCAACTGTACCAGCCTCCTAATCCTCTGTCAATCAAAAAAGATCAAAAGCGTCCTATTTGTCCTTTTACCCTGTCGCGCCGTCAGATTTCCTCCTACCCTGCATGCCTAGCGTTCGATAATTTCGCCGCGAATGCTGATGGTTACCTCGCGGAAGGGGATTTCCATCCCAGAGGCGGCCAAGGCCTGACGAGCCGCCATCACGATGCCGCCGCAGCAGGGGACCTCCATCCTGAGCACGGTAATCCCCGTGATGCCGGAGACCCGGAACAGTTCGGTCAGCTTTTGCAGGTAGGCGTTGTTGTCGTCCAGCTTCGGGCAGCCGACCACCACCGCCTTCCCGGCGAGGAAGTCCTGGTGGTAGTTGCCGTAGGCGAAGGGGACGCAGTCAGCCGTGATGAGCAGTTCGGCACCCTTGAAATACGGCGCCGTCACCGGCACCAGGTGCAACTGAACCGGCCACTGCGCGAGCTGGCTCTGCGCCGCGCCCGCGGGCTGGGCCGGCGCCGCCGGGGCCGGGGCGAAGCTCTGGACGCGCGAACCGGGGCAACCGCCGCCGTGACCGCCGCCGTGACCGTGACCGTGACCGTGACCATCGGCAGGTGCTCCCTCGGCCTGGAGGTGTTTCTCGACGGCGACCTCGTCGAACTCGTCCGCCTCACGCTCGATGATGGTGATGGCGTCCTGCGGGCACTCGCCCAGGCACGCCCCCAGCCCGTCGCACAGGTTGTCCGCGGCGATCTCGGCCTTGCCGTTGACTATTTTGATCGCCCCCTCGGCACAAGACGGAACACAGAGTCCGCAGCCGTCACACTTTTTCTGGTCGATATTTACTATTTTCCTGATCATCCGTACCCCCTAAACATGTTCTATGTTCTACGTTCTATGTTCTACGTTAAAAAGCCTGAAAACCCACAGAGCCTATGTTGCCTGCCGCCACTTTCCTGACTTCCGGTTCTAGCGTAGAACGTAGAACGCGGAACGTAGAACGTCCGTTAAAAAAAGTAGTGCCAGAGAAGGTCAAGCCTGCCGCGCAGCATAAGGTGCTTGCCGGAATAGGCCATCACCTCGCGGATCTTGGCGCGCTGGAGCTTACCATAGCAGTGGACGTGGCAGTTTTTGCAGGTCGGCTTCGGGTCGAGCGGGCACTTCTCCCGCTTCATCTTCGCGTAATCGAGAAGCCCCTTGCACTCTTCGCAAAGCACGCCCTTCGGGCTTTCGTGCTTGCTGCGGCAGTAAAAGCCGATGAAGGTCTCCAGGACCCTGATGTCCTTTTCCTGTTTTTCTTTCTTTTCCATGCTGGCAACCATAGCAGAAGAAATCCCACATCTTCATGACTTAAGTCAACAAAATCAAGTACGCATCCTTTGCCTTTGCACGTAAACTGTGCTATTTTCCCGCGAATGAACACTAACATGGAAAAAGTCATCATCCCGCGGGCGGAGCACTCTATCTCGCGCGCACTGCTTAGCCCGAACGGCGTGAAGGTACTGTACAAACTCAGGGAGCACGGTTTCATCGCCTACCTTGTCGGCGGCGGAGTCCGCGACCTGCTCCTTGGTCGCGAACCCAAAGACTTCGACGTCGTCACAGACGCCACTCCCAATCAGCTGAAGAAGCTGTTCCGTAACTGCCGCCTGATCGGCCGCCGCTTCCGCCTGGCCCACGTCCACTTCCACGATGAAATCATAGAGGTTGCCACCTTCCGCTCCACGGTCGATGCGGCCGAGGCCGCCCTTGAGGAGGCCGCCGAGGCGCCGCCGGAAGAGCCGACCGAGGCCGTTTCCGAAGCCGAGCAACTCGAAGACGAGCGCGGCAGGAGAAGGCGCCGCCAGCACCATGGGCCTCCCATCCTGAAGAGCGAGGACGGCATGGTCCTCAGGGACAACGTCTTCGGCACCCCGGAGGAGGACGCCATACGGCGCGACTTCACCGTGAACGCGCTCTTCTACAACATCTCCGACTTCTCCATCATCGACCACGTGGGCGGCATGGAGGACCTGAAAAACGGCCTCATCCGCACCATCGGCGATCCCTTGGTCCGCTTCACCGAGGACCCGGTGCGCATGATCCGCGCCATTCGTTTTGCCTCCATGCTCGGCTTCAACATCGAGCCCCGCACCGAGGCCGCCATCGAGGCGCTCTGCGGCACCATCAACAAGGCGACGCCCCCGCGCCTCTACGAGGAGGTGCTGAAGCTGCTCCTCATGGGAGCCGGGGAACGCACTTACCAGATGATGCGTCACAACGGCCTGTTCGAGCCGCTCTTCCCGCACTTCGACGCCTGGCTCTCCCGCGAATCGGACGGGTACCCGCACGTTCGCGTGAGCAAGGCGCTGGAATGGGTCGACGACCAGTTGGCCCAGGGGGTCCCGGTGTCGGCGCCGCTCCTCATCGCCCTCATGTTCGGCGAATACCTGGAGGAGAAGGTCACTACGTTCCGCGAGGCGGGGCTGCCGCCCCAGCAGGCGACCGACGCGGCGGTGGCCGCCTTTGCCGGCGAGCTTTCGCCGACCGTGGCGGTTCCTAACCGCGTGCTCGTAACGGTACGGGACATCCTCAACCTGCAGCAGCGTTTCCACAAGACACCTGGGAGAAACGGCCGCGGCGTGATCGCGCGCCCCTCGTTCGGCGACGCGCTGCAGTACCTGCGCTTCGTGGAGCGGCTCACCCCTCCCAAGCGCTCGCTTGCGGAGTGGTGGGAGCGCTACGTCGCGCAGCAGCTCGAGGCGCAGGGAGCGCCCGTCGAAGCCGCCGGGAGCGAGGCGGCCGTCGAGGCACCGAAGAAGAAACGCAGGCGGAGAAAGCGGCGTAAGAAGCCGGGGCCGGCGCCGGAATAAAGCCCACTCTTCCCCCTCTCCCCCTCCTGGGGAGGGAGCAGGAACCACCTGGTACAGAAAAAAGAAAGCCCCTCTCCCGCAACGGGACGAGGGGCTTTTCGTTGTCAATCGTCAATTGTCCGTCGTCAATTGCCTAGGTGATTTCCGCCACCTCGAGCCGCTTGATCTTGTCCCTCAACTCGGCCGCCCTCTCGAATTCCTGCGCCTTCGCCGCCGCGAGCATCTCTTTTCTCAGCCGCTTCAGCGTCTTCTCAAGCTCTTTGGGACTTAAGAATTCCTCCGCCTTGACCGGCACGGTGACCCAGTCCTTCTCCTCGGGCGCCTGCAGCGCGTTGCCGATCACCCGCTTCACGCTCTCAGGGGTGATGCCGTGCTCGGCGTTGTAGGCCTGCTGCAGCTCGCGGCGCCTCAGCGTCTCGTCGATCGCCTCGCGCATGGAGCCGGTCACCTTGTCGGCGTACATGAGCACCCGGCCGGAGACGTTGCGCGCCGCACGGCCGCAGGTCTGGATCAGCGAGCGCGTGGAGCGCAGGAAGCCCTCCTTGTCGGCGTCCAGGATCGCTACCAGCGAGACCTCGGGAAGGTCGAGTCCCTCGCGGAGCAGGTTGATGCCGACCAGCACGTCGAACTCGCCCAGGCGCAGGTCGCGCAGGATCTCCATACGCTGGAAGGTGTCGATGTCCGAATGCAGGTAGCGCACCCGTATGCCGAGCTCGCGGTAGTAGTCGGTGAGTTCCTCAGCCATGCGCTTGGTGAGCGTCGTGACGAGGATCCGCTCGCCCCGCTCGACCGTGGCACGCACCTCGTGCAGCAGGTCGTCCACCTGCCCCGCCGCAGGACGCACCTCGATGTTCGGGTCGATGAGTCCGGTGGGACGGATGAGCTGCTCGACCACCACCCCGCCCGACATCTTCAGTTCGTAATCCGCCGGTGTCGCCGAGACGTAGATCACCTGGTTCAGCTTCTTCGTGAATTCCTGGAAGGTGAGCGGCCGGTTGTCCAGCGCCGAGGGGAGCCGGAAGCCGAAGTTCACCAGGGTCTCCTTCCGGCTGCGGTCCCCACGGTACATCCCCCCCACTTGGGAGACCGTGATGTGCGACTCGTCGACCACCAGCAGGAAGTCGTCCGGGAAGTAGTCGATCAGGGTGTACGGGGGATCTCCCGCGTTTCTGCCGTCGAAGTGGCGGGAGTAGTTCTCGATCCCCTGGCAAAAGCCCATCTGCTCCATCATCTCGATGTCGAAGAAGGTGCGCTGCTCGATGCGCTGCGCCTCCAGGAGCATGTTCTGCTCCTTGAAGTGACGGATGCGCTCCTCCACCTCGAGTCTTATCTGCTCGACGGCCCGCTCCAGGGTCTGGCGCGTCGCCACGTAGTGCGAGGCGGGGTAGATGGCGAAGCGGGTGAGCTTCTGCAGCTGCACGCCGCGCAATGGGTCGATCTCGGAGATGGCGTCGATGGTGTCGCCCCAGAACTCGACGCGGATGGCGCGCTCGTCGTCGTGCGCCGGGAAGACCTCGACGGTGTCGCCGCGCACCCGGAAGCTGCCGCGGTGAAAGTCTATGTCGTTTCTCTCGTACTGGATCTCGACCAGGCGCTTCAGGAGCTCGTCGCGTCCGAGTTCGTCACCCTCGCGCAGGCGGATCTGCATCTGCTGGTACGACTCGGGAGAGCCGATGCCGTAGATGCAGGAGACCGAGGCGACGATGATGGTGTCGCGCCGGGTCAGAAGGCTCCTGGTGGCGGCGTGGCGGAACTTGTCGATCTCGTCGTTGATCGAGGAGTCCTTCTCGATGAAGGTGTCGGAGGCGGGGATGTAGGCTTCCGGCTGGTAGTAATCGTAGTAGGAGACGAAGTACTCGACCGCGTTGTTGGGGAAGAGCTCCTTGAACTCGCCGTAGAGCTGGGCGGCCAGGGTCTTGTTGGGGGCGAGCACGAGGGCGGGGCGGTTGCAGCGGGCGATCACCTGCGCCATGGTGAAGGTCTTGCCGGAGCCGGTCACCCCGAGCAGGACCTGGTGCCGGTCGCCGCGCAGCACCCCTTCCGAGAGCTCGTCGATGGCGCGCGGCTGATCGCCCCGCGCCTGGAATTCCGTTACCAGTTCGAATTTTTCCATGGCGACGATACTAGCAGGAGGGGGTGCGCCTTGGCAACAGGGGATCAGGCCGTGGCGCAGCCTCGGGTGGGGGGGAGCTGGTTCACGCTGAGCCAGTAGTTCATCACCTGCTTCATGTTGTCGCAGAACTGGCCGTAATCCACCGGCTTCCTGATGTAGCTGTTGGCGCCCAGGCGGTAGCTGTCGAGGATGTCCTGTTCCTCGGTGGAGGAGGTGAACACGATGACGGGGATGGAGCGGGTGCGTGCCTCCTCCCGCATGCGCCGGAGCACCTCCAGGCCGTTCACCTTGGGGAGCTTCAGGTCGAGCAGCACGAGAATGGGGACCGGCACCTCGTGCCTGCCCGCACCTTGCCCCCCGCCGAACAGGTGCTCCAGCGCCTCGGCGCCGTCGCGAGCCACCACGATGCCGTACGGCATGTGCTTTCTGATCGCCCTCAGCGTCAGGGCCTCATCGTCAGGGTTGTCCTCGACCAACAGGATAGTTTTGTTCACCTTTGTTCTCCTTGGCCTAGAGATGGCGAGACTGCAGCTGTATAACAATTCCTGCGGCATGATGCAATATTTTTAATAATTTTCCTCTAAACTGGCGTTTAATCCAGATGTTGCTTTTTTCGATGGCCATGTGCCATACTGCACGCGCTTAGAGAACTCACAAAGGGAGGGTCACATGTTCGGATTCGGAATGCCGGAGCTCATCATAATTCTCGTCATA
This sequence comes from Geomonas ferrireducens, assembly GCF_004917065.1. Taxonomy (NCBI): domain Bacteria; kingdom Pseudomonadati; phylum Thermodesulfobacteriota; class Desulfuromonadia; order Geobacterales; family Geobacteraceae; genus Geomonas; species Geomonas ferrireducens. Next base: position 1,398,133 of record NZ_SSYA01000001.1, on the reverse strand, counting down.
GTACTCGTGGTGTTCGGCGCAGGCCGGCTTCCCGAGATCGGCGGTGCGCTTGGCAAAAGCATCAGGAACTTCAAGAAGGCCTCCAGCGGCAAGGACGAAATCGAGATTAAAGCAACCCGCCCGGATGACGATAAGAAAGGGAGCTAGCTCCAGCTCATTAGTTTCCGTCCCGTCGAAACAGAGGTCCCCGCTGCAGCTTGTGGGGGCCTCTTTGTTTTTTGGGCAGTCGATAAAGACGCCGCACGGGACACCGAGGGGATCATGAAAAAGAAGGATTCGCACGCGTCCCAGGGCGCCGGCCAGATCGTCGAGCTTCTCGTCAGCACCGGTGTGATCAGCCACGACCAGCTCCTCTACGCCCAGCGCGTGCACGGCAAGTTGCAGTCCGCGAAGACGCTCATCGACGTCCTCCAGGAACTCGAGTTTCTCAAACGCGAGGACGTGGCGCGCATCCTGCGTGAGAACAGCCTCTCGATAAGGATCGGCGACCTCCTCGTGGAACTCGGTTACCTGAAACAGAGCGAGCTCCTCACCGCCTTGAACCTGCAGAAACAGGAAGGGGCACGGCGCAAGATGCTGGGCGACATCATCATCGAGAAGGGGTTCATCGAGGAGCGCAGGCTGGTCGAGGTGCTCTCGTTCCAGCTGGGCTTTCCGGTCGCCGAACTCGAGTTCCGCAAGCTGGACCGCAAGCTCTTCGCCAAGGCACCCTTCGAGGTGTTCCGTGACGAGCTGTTCGTACCGTACGCGACCGACGACGAAGGTGCCGTCCTGGTCGCCTTCGCCAATCCGCTCGAAACCTATTCGCGGCTGAGCGCCGAGCGCATCTTCGGCAGGACCGTGAAACCCGCGATAGCCACACGGAACGCCATACTCGCCGCGATCGCCTCCGCGCAAAAATCGGCGGGGAGCGAAAGCGCCGCCCCCGACGAGAGCACCGTCGTCGGCATGATCAACAAGCTCTTCGACGAAGCCATGACCCTCGGCGCCAGCGACATCCACATAGAGCCGCTCAGGGACCGCCTCCGTATCCGGATGCGCCATGACGGCGTCATGATGCCGCACCTGGAGCTCGCGCCGCAGATCTCCTCCAGAATCAAGGTCATGTCACAGGCGGACATCGCCGAGAAAAGGCGCCACCAGGACGGCCGCATACTCTACGAAAGCAGGCAGCACGGCTTCAACCTCGACATGAGGGTCTCCTTTTACATCACCCTCTTCGGTGAGAAGATCGTCCTGCGCCTGCTCAACAAGAAAGAGGCCATCCTCGCCATCTCCGACATCGGGATGGCGCCGCGCATGCTCAAACAGTTCGTGGAGGACGCCCTGGAGACCCCTTCCGGGGTCATGATCATAACCGGACCCACCGGCAGCGGGAAGACCTCGACCCTCTATGGGTGCGTAAGCCACCTGAACAACATCAACACCAGCATCATCACCGCCGAGGACCCGGTCGAGTTCGTCATCGAGGGTGTGTCGCAGTGCTCGATCAACCAGAAGATCGGCGTCACCTTCGAGGAGACCCTGCGCCACATGGTGCGCCAGGACCCGGACGTCATCGTGCTGGGGGAGATCCGCGACACCTTTTCCGCCGAGACCGCTATCCAGGCGGCGCTCACCGGGCACAAGGTGCTCACCACCTTCCACACCGAGGACAGTATCGGCGGTCTTTTGCGGCTGATGAACATGCAGATCGAGTCCTTTTTGATATCGTCCACCGTGGTCTGCGTCGTGGCCCAGCGGCTGCTGCGCCTGGTCTGCAACGACTGCGCTGAGACCTACGTTCCCACACCGGCCGAGTACGGCAGGATGGGGTACTCCGCGAAGGACCTGGCCGGCGCCACCTTCCGCACCGGGCGCGGCTGCCCCCAGTGCCGCTTTACCGGGTTCCGGGGCAGGACCGCCATCTTCGAGCTTTTGATCATGAACGAGCCGGTGAAGGAGGCCATCCTGCAGAGCAAGTCTTCGGCGGAGATCCGGCGGCTCAGTATCGAGACCTCCGGGATGGTGACCCTTTTCGAGGACGGACTGGTGAAGGCCGCCGACGGGAAGATCTCGATCCAGGAAGCGCTGCGCGACCTGCCGCGCATAGGGAGCCCCCGCCCGCTGCGTGAATTGAGGCGCATCCTGGGAAGCTGACGGAAAGCGGCAAGGAGATACTGCGAAATGAACGAACAGGCCTCTATCGTAGAGGTGATCAAGGAACGGCTCGCCGCCGGCACGCTCAGCGTCCCGGTCTTTCATGCCGTGGCGGTGAAGCTGCAACAGGCGCTGGCCCGCCCCGACTTCGACATAAAGGAGGTGCACCAGCTCCTCAATGCCGACCCGGGGGTCGCCACCCGCGTGCTCAGGGCCGCCAACTCCTCCTTCTATGCCGGGCTCAGCAAGGTAAGCACCATCCGGGAGGCGATCATACGCCTCGGCTCGAAGGAGGTCGCGAACCTCGCCATGGTCACCACGCAGCGCGACCTGTACAAGTCCGACGACATCAGGTTCAACGCCATCATGCAGACGCTCTGGAAGCACGCGTTCTGCTGCGCCGTGGGAAGCCGCTGGCTGGCGCAAAAGGTGGGTTTCGGCGCGCAGGCGCAGGAGGCTTTCCTCGGCGGGCTCCTGCACGACCTGGGCAAGCTCTTTCTTTTGAAGTGTCTGGAGGAAGTGTCGCGTGAGGAGCGCTTCAAGGGAGGGGTGATTCAGCCGGTACTAAGGGAGGTCCTGGCCACCCTGCACGTGGAGCAGGGGCACCAGTTGATGGTGCAGTGGCAGCTGCCGCAGATCTACTGCGACATCGTCGCCGGGCACCAGCAGGAGCGCTGGGATCAGGCGAACGTGCTGCTCGCCATGGTGCGGCTCTCGAATCTTACCTGCAGGAAAATCGGCGTGGGCCTCAACCGCGACCCGTCCGTGCTCCTGTTCGCCTCGAGCGAGGCCCAGGTGCTGGGGCTTAAGGAAACGGCCCTTGCCGAGTTGGAAATCATCATCGAGGATAACGCCAAGACCCCGGTGCTATCCTCCTGAGGGCAACCGCAGCGGTCAGTGCAGCCAGCGCTTGAGCTGCTCCGCGTCGAGCGGTTTGGGCAGCACCGCCACCACGCCCAGGTTGCGGCATTGCTCCAGGTCCTCCGGGTCCTCGGACGAGGAGAGGGCAAAGACCTTCAGCTTCCTGGTGCGCTCGTTACTGCGCAGCTTTTGCAGCACCCCCACGCCGTCTATCTTGGGCAGTTTCATGTCCAGGAGCACGAAATGGGGGTGGTGCTCACCGCCGACCTCCCCGCCCAAGAGCATCCCCAAAGCTTCCGCACCGTCGCGCGCGACCGCAACATTGCTGTAGCCCGCCTTTCTCAAGGCCCGCAAGGCGAGTTCTTCGCAATTGCTGTTATCTTCGACCAGCAAAATCTCAGCGTCTTGCATAACGCCTCCACAAACTGCGTTCCGGGGGCCGGTCAGACCGGCATACTGGGGTTCCAGGTTTAAAGCTTGGCGATAATTATTAAGCACATTCAAACCTTGCATTGACTCGATATCCACCTGAGCTGGGCCTGGCATGGTTCTCATAGCGATGACACAGGCAACGCCGCCGCCTCACGATTCCACTCATGCCGCTGAAATAGCGGCATTATTTTCAGAGATACGAACGGTTACGAAAGTTGTGAGTATCGCTATGACATTGTACCGCAGCCCCTGTGAGCTGAAAATTATTTTATAACATACATTAAGCTACACACAAGCATTCTTTTTCAAACAGTAAGACAAAAAAACGCCGCCCGGCCAGTCAAGCCGGTGCGGCGCCTTTTTCCCGCGTGCCGTCATACCGCTAACCTTCCACGGGTGCCCCCCGTGAAGGCCGGTGCCCTTCCCGCTTGCTCTTCTGGAACGACAAGGCGATCTCGTGCTGCTGCTCCTTGCCCAGAGCCTTTCTTGCCATCTTGAAGATTTCGCGCTCTTCCTCCTGCATGTGGTGCTCGACGATCTCACCAAGCACTTTGAGCTTCGCCACCCAGCGCTCGTCATCGACCGCCAGCGATTTAAATGTGCCGAGCATGGTCTTGGCAACCTGGTGCTCCTCGTAGGACTGCAGGACGTGGTCGCGCATCTCCTCGTCCTGTTCGAGGGCACTGTAGAAAAAGCGCTCTTCCCCTTCCATGTGCAGTTCCAGCTCCTCCTCTATCTGGGCGAAGAGCTTCTGCAGCGAGGCGATCTCCTTTTTCCCCGCCTTCTGCGCCTTATCGAAGAGATAACGCGCCTTTTCGTGGTCCTGTTTCAGCACGTCGAAGATGGTCATCTCCGCCTTGCCGTGCGACTCGCTCGTCTTCTGACCCGTTGGCATCTCGTCTCCTCCTGCGCCGTTACCCCGGCAGGTGGAGGCGGCTTGCGCCGCCCCCACGGTCGAGCTTACGCCATTCCCCTCGGTTTAGGTTTGTCGGAGGACGCGAAATCAGCCTTCGCCTCGCCTTCGGACCCGATGTCCTGCGCTCCGGTCTCCCTCAGGATCTCCATGGCGCGCTTTTTCCAGTCCGCATTGTCGCAGTGTACCGAGAGGAGGATACCCCCTTCCTTCACCCTCCCTTCATAACGCTTCGCCTCGTACTCGGGAATCCCCATGCCGACCAGGGCGCCGGCGATCCCGCCGATCACCCCGCCCGCACCGAGACCAGCCAGGGCCGCCACGATGGGGCCTGCCGCGATAAACGGACCGACACCGGGGATGGCGAGGGCACCGATGCCCGAGAGCCAGCCGAGAGCGCCGCCGATTACCGCACCGGTCCCTGCGCCGGTAGCGGAGCCTTCAGGGACCTTGGTGTGCTTTTCGTGGGCGAAGTCCTTGGTGCCTACGTTCTCGGAGAACAGCACCGAGATGTCCGTGTTGCGAAAGTCCGCGGCACGCAGAGAATCGACGGCCTGCTCGACGCTCTCGCGGCTGCGGTAGATCCCGAAAACTGCGGTGTTCTTTGCCATGACAGCCTCCTTTTCCTTTCTACAGGTTTGCGGTGCCCGTCACTTCTTCTTCGGAGGCTCAGGCACCTTGGCTCCCTTCTCGCGCGCCTCCGAAAGTCCGATGGCAACTGCCTGCTTGCGGTCGGTTACCTTCTTTCCGCTGCCACCGCTCTTTAGTTCCCCTTTCTTGAACTTGTCCATCACCTCATGCACCGTTTCCTGCGCCTTCTTTCCGTACTTGGCCATGCATCTTCCTCCCTTTTCCTCCCCTGTACCTGCCGCTAGATGCGACCCATCAGCATCAGGATCAACAGGATCAAAAGGATGAGCCCCAGACCGCCGCTGGGATAGTAGCCCCACCCGGAACTGTACGGCCACGTGGGGAGCGAACCGAGCAACAACAGGATCAGGATGATCAGCAGTATCAACCTCATGGCTTCCTCCTTTTGCGTCTGGTTGTTTTGCCGCCGGAAGTCAGCGCTTTCTCCCCAGTGCCGTCACCTCCTTCTCGAAGGTGGGGAGTATCGCCTTAAAGAACGCGTTTCGCACCAGTTCCACGACGACCTGCCAGGTACTGGTTTTCGGACTCTGCAGCGGGCCGGAGATATCGGCCTTGGTCGCGACCTGGTCGCGCTGCTTGTTTTCCAGGAGCTTTGCGATCCCTCCCACCAGCATCTCGTAGACGCGGTGGAAGAACCCCTTGTTCTTGTCCTGGCGCCGGTCGTAGACCTTCATGTCCTTGAAAAACGGCTTGATATAACCGTTGACGCGGTTGTTCTTCACATGGAGCTCGGTCACCAGGGAGAAGGTCCCCGCGGTTACGTCGAAATCGCCGTAGCTGCGAAGCAGGTCGTTCAGCGACACGAGCTGCGTCCCGGTGACCTTTACGTAGAGGTCGAGGTCGGGCCCCTTATCCTCGGGGCGGAAAGCGGCGGTCGCCTCGGTAACGCCGCTTCCCATGAAACGTCCGGAAAGCTTCGCCCGCGCCGGCCCTTTCGAGAACTGGTTCGAGAAGTTGTCCAGGTAGAGGTTGGCGTCGGAAAGAAAGAGGCGGACCTTTTTCCCGCCGTAATCGTTCACAAAACCAATGTTCGAATCGGTCAGGCTGAAGTGTTCCACGGTGAGGATCAGGTTCGGCTTGTTGCTCACCTCCTTCGCCGCCTTCTTGACCTTCTCCGTGCGCCTTTTCTCGGCCTGCGCCGTCTCCGGCGCATGGATGTAGTCGAGACGCACCCCATGGATGGTGAGCTTTTTGAGCCGCGCCGTCTGGACCTTCCGCCCGTACTCAACGTTACCGTCCGCGCTCAGCACACCACCTTCGATCTTCATGTTCGTGCGGGCGAGCATCGGCGCGAAGTAGCCGAGCGGAACCTTGGCGAGTTCGATAGCCGCCTTCACCGCCGGGGTCGGCTCGGCAAGGAAGTTCGCCCGACCGTCCACGGTGCCGTGACCGCTGCCGAAGATGTCCGTCTCCAAGTGGAAGTTTGATGGGTAGACCTTGTCCGGGAGGTGGATGTTGCGGATGTTGTCCGCCTCCAGCGACAAGTTGGTCAGCCTGAGGGGGCGCTTGTCGTCCGCGTCGATGTAGGTGATGCCGGCGTTGGTGATCTTCAACAGGTTGATCTTCAGCGGATAGATCGCCTCGAAGGCCTGCTGCCACCCCTTCTGCTTCATGGGGACCTTGCTCGCCGCCTCGGTGCGGAGCTGTTGCAGGTTGACGTGGATCTTCGGTCCGTCTAGCCTCATGTCCCCGACGAGCTTCCCGGAGAGGATCTCGCGCCACTGCACGCTGGCACGCAGATACGGGAACTCGGCCACGGGAGGCTGCGGGTGGGCCTGCTGGGATATGGTGAGACCTTTCAGCGTAATGGAGAGGCCGATGAGGCTGAAGTGCAGCTTTGGGAGACGAACCGAATACCCCTTGAGGCTCTGGTTCATCCTTTTTTCCGTGGTGCGCCTTAGCGGTTCGTCGATGAAGAAACTGGCGATGAACACGATGAGGACCAGGGCGATCAGCACCCCGACCACCCAGAGCAGCACCTTCGGCACGACGCCCCCGCAGGTTCGCCCCTGCAACTCTTTGTCTTCAACCATAATGATCTCCGCAGGTTACCGCTGCGCGCGCCTTGCGCGATAAAAACACGTTAATAAATGTATGCACCGTGGTTGTTTTGTCAATCGCCGGGAGCTGTTTAGCGCAAAGAGGATGCACCGCCGGCCTCCCCGGCGTCAGGCGGCGCCGGAGCAGGGGAATTCGGGCGAGCAGGCTCAGACATGGTAGAATTCGTGCTGTGCCGGGGGTGCGCTGAACCGGCTAGAACGGCGGCCGGTTTCGGTGCCTAGAGGAGGTGGATATGAGAGCGATGTGGTCAGGTTCCATCAGTTTCGGGCTGGTCAACATCCCGGTCAAGCTTTACAGCGGGTCGCAGAGTAACTCGCTCGATCTGGACATGCTGCGCAAGAGCGACCTCTGCCCGATCAAGTACCTGCGGGTCTGCAAGTTCGACAGCAAGGAAGTCCCTTACGAGGAAATCGTGAAGGGGTATGAGTACAGCGACGGCGAGTACATCGTGCTCACCGACAAGGACTTTGAGAACGCGAGCCTTGAGAAGACCCATCTGATCGACATCGTCGACTTCATCGAGGAGAGGGAGATCGACACGCGATACTTCGAGAAGCCCTATTACCTCGAGCCCGACAAGAGCGGGCCGAAGGCGTACGCGCTTTTGCGCGAGGCGCTGAAGCGTTCCGGCAAGGTGGGCGTTGCCTATTACGTGTTGAGAAACCGCGGCAGTCTGGGCATTGTGCGCCCGCTCGGGGATCTGCTGGTGCTGAACCAGATAAGGTATGCCGAGGAGGTGCGCGACGCCGCGGAGCTTAAGCTTCCCGGCGACGAGCACGTGAAGGAGCAGGAAGTGGCGCTGGCGCTCACCCTGATCGACCAGTTGACGGTGAAGTTCGACGCTGCGAAGTACAAGGACCAGTACATCGATGACCTGAAGCGGATGATCGAGGAAAAGGCGCAGGGACGGCAACCAGTCGCTGCCAAGGCGCCGCCTCCGCCCAAGGTGGCCGACATGATGGCGCTTTTGAAGGAAAGCCTGAAGCAAAAGCGCAAGGAAGCGGCGTAGTCCGCAGCCGACCAGCCCCAGCGCCTACCCCCTCCCCAACCCTCCCCCTCCGGGGGAGGGGGCTCACGCCGCCCACGCCACCAAGCCGCAGCCCCGCTCCCCGGTCCACTCCCCCAGGCCAACGCCGCCTCCCCACCCCACAAAACATTCCCATGATTCCCATCACTCACATTCTTCCCATTACTCCCATCAGCCCCATCTGCCAAATTTCCCCCATCCTATTGCAAACCCGCCCCGCTCTGTTAGCTTTCTCTAATTGTTTTTCAGCCCCACCTTAATAAGAAACAAACCCCGCAGCTTCCAAGGAGGAATCAGCATGGAACAGAGCGAAAGCGAGCGCAGCGAATCCAGACCGTGGCAAAGGCCGCGGAAGATGAACGTCGGTCCCGCGGAGCGGAAAGCATCCCTGGCCGGAGGTGCGGCCCTGGCCCTTTCGGGGCTCAGGAATCTTAGCCGGAGAAACTACGCCTCCGGTCTCGCCATGATTGCCGCGGGCGGGATGTTCCTCTACCGGGGCCAGACCGGCTACTGCGGCCTGTACGACGCGATGGGGGTGGACACGATGCACACGCAACCGGGCGGTCTCAGGATAGAGAAGGCGGTGACCATCGGCCTGCCGCCGGACGAGGTCTACGAATTCTGGCGCAACCTGGAAAACCTGCCTCGCTTCATGAAGCACCTGGAAGCGGTTGAGGTCACCGGCCCGCGCACCTCGCACTGGAAGGCTACCGGCCCCGGCGGGATCAGCGCGGAATGGGACGCCGAGATGATGGAGGACACCCCGGGACAGCAGATCAGCTGGCACTCGGTGGGCGAGGCGGACATCCCCAACAAGGGGAGCGTCGAGTTCAAGGAGGCGCCGGGCAACCGCGGCACCGAGGTGAGGGTCACCATCGACTACTACCCCCCGGGCGGCGCCGCAGGTAAGGCCGCAGCCAAGATCGCACACGGCATCAACGCCCAGCAGTTGGAAGAGGACCTGAAGCGGCTCAAGCAGATCCTCGAGGTGGGCGAGGAAACCACGGCACGGCGCACCGCCGACTAAACCCGGCTCCCCGCCCGGCGGGGAAAGGAGGAGATATGAGGGCAGTTTGCTGGCACGGCAGACACGACGTGCGGGTGGACGAGGTCGCCGACCCGCAGATCTTGAGCAAAAACGACGCGATCGTGAAGGTGGCGCTCACCTGCATCTGCGGCTCCGACCTGCACCTTTACAACGGCTACGTCCCTACCATGAAGAAGGGGGACATCCTGGGCCACGAGTTCGTGGGGGAAATCGTCGAGGTGGGAAGCCGCGTCACCCGCTTCCATGTCGGCGACCGCGTCATCGTCCCGTTCCCCATCTCATGCGGCGCCTGCTGGTATTGCAAGCACGAGCTGTGGTCCCTTTGCGACAACAGTAACCCGAACGCCTGGATGCTTGAGCATATGTACGGCGACACCGGCGGCGGCATCTTCGGCTACTCCCACCTCTACGGCGGTTTCGCGGGGGGGCAGGCGGAGTACGTGCGCGTCCCGTTCGCCGACGTGGGTCTCGAGAGGATCCCGAGCGGCGTCCCCTACGAGCAGGTGGTGCTCCTGACCGACATCCTCCCGACCGGCTACCAGGCCGCCTACTACTGCAATATCAACCCCGGCGATACCGTCGCCGTCTGGGGGTGCGGCCCGGTCGGTCTCATGGCGATGATGTCCGCACGGCATCTGGGCGCGGAGCGCGTCATAGGCATCGACCGCTTCCCGGACCGGCTGCAGGCGGCGCGTGCCCAGTGCCAGGCGGAGGTCCTCAACTATGAGGAGGTGGATGTCGCTGAGGCGCTGCAGAATATGACCGGTGGGCGCGGCCCCGATTCCTGCATCGACGCCGTCGGTATGGAGGCGGTGGGAACCGGCTTCGAGGGGGTCTACGACTCGGTGAAGCAGGCCCTCAGACTGGAGACGGACCGGGCCTCGGCGCTGCGCCAGCTCGCCAAGGCCTGCCGCAAGGGCGGCACCCTCTCCATCGTCGGGGTGTACGCAGGCTTCGTCGACAAGTTCCCGATGGGCGCGCTCTTCGCCAAGGGACTTACCCTGCGCTGCGGCCAGGCACACGTGCACAAGTACCTGCCGCACCTGGTGAAGCTGGTCGCGGAGCAGCAGTTGAACCCGTCGTCCATCATCACGCACCGGCTCCCGCTGCAGGAGGCCCCCATGGGGTACAAGATGTTCCTGAACAAGCAGGACGCCTGCATCAAGATCGTCCTCGACCCGCAGGCAGGCGCCACGGGTACGGAGCGGGCGCCGCAAGGTGAAGGTGCGTGAAAAAAGGCAGCCGTCCAACGTACAGGAGGTGACCGATGGCTCAGCAGGATGAGAAACCATTCCCGCGCCAACGCCAGGAGCAGCCTGGCATCGAAGCGGAGATGACGCCTAAGCCGCAAAGCGGCGAGTTCGAATACAGGGGAGCCGAGAAGCTGAAGGAGAAGGTCGCCCTGATCACCGGCGGCGACAGCGGCATCGGCCGCGCCGTCGCCATCGCTTTCGCCCGCGAGGGTGCGAGTGTCGCTTTCGCCTATCTCGAGGAGGACCAGGATGCGAAGGAGACCCGCGACATCGTGGAACGCGAGGGGGTGCGCTGTCTCGCCTTCCGCGGCGACGTGGGGCAGGAAGCGTTCTGTGCCGACATCGTGGGGAAGACCGTGGCGGCCTTCGGCAGGCTCGACATCGTCGTCAACAACGCGGCCGAGCAGCACTACCGAGAGGAGCTGGAGCAAATCTCGGAGGAGCAGCTCGAGCGCACCTTCCGCACCAACATCTTCTCCTATTTCTTCCTCACCAAGGCGGCCCTGAAGCACCTGCAGAAGGGGGCCCGCATCATCAACACCACCTCGGTGACCGCTTTCAAGGGGAGCCCGATGCTGCTCGACTACTCCTCCACCAAGGGAGCCATCGTTGCCTTCACGCGCTCCCTCGCCCTCTCGCTAGCCGAGAGAGGGATCCTGGTGAACGCGGTCGCCCCCGGGCCGATCTGGACCCCGCTCATTCCAGGGACCTTCCCGGAGGAGAAGACCGAGAAGTTCGGCACCGAGGTACCGCTAAAGCGTGCCGGTCAGCCGGTTGAAGTGGCGCACAGCTACGTCTTCCTCGCCTCCGAGGGGGGATCCTACATGACCGGCCAGGTGCTGCATCCAAACGGCGGCACCATCGTCGGCGGGTAAGAGAGAAGCCCGGCGCGCCGCGCCGCCAACACAAGGAGTGCGACCATGTTATCTATGCGCGCCTACTTCAAGCTCGGGGACACCAGCTACAAGGATTTGGCGAAACGGGTCTTCCGCAAGTTCAGCGACGAGGACTGCCCCGAGCATGCGGCTGCCATGGCCTACTACTTCCTCTTCGCATCGTTCCCCTTCCTGCTTTTTCTGACCACCCTGATCGGGTACCTCCCCATCCCGCACCTCCTGGAGTACCTGCTCTCCAGCGCGCAGCGCTTCCTCCCATCGGAAGCCTTCTCGTTGATCGAGAGCAACATCCGGGCGCTTTTTATGAACAAGAAGGAAGGGCTTCTCTCCATCGGCATCCTTCTGGCGCTCTGGGCCTCCTCCAACGCCATCGTCTCGGTTATGGACGCGATGAACAACCTCTACGACGTAAAGGAGGGACGCCCGTTCTGGAAGGTGCGCCTGATTGCCATCGCCCTGGTGCTAGGTCTCTCCCTTCTCTTCCTCGGCGCGATGGTCCTGCTCATGTTCGGCCTCAAGATCGGAGACTTCATCGCCAACCTCATCAACTTCGGCATGGTCTTCAAGGCCGCTTTTGTCATCGCGCTGGTGCCGGTCACCCTCTTCCTGCTGGTGCTCGCCGTCGCGATCATCTATTACTTCACGCCGGACGTTGAGCACGAATGGAAGTGGATCAGCCCCGGCGCCGTCGTCGCCATCCCCTGCTGGCTCGCCATGTCCATCGCCTTCTCGTTCTACATCAACAATTTCGGTTCCTACGACAAGACCTACGGTTCCATCGGCGCGGTAATCGTCCTCCTTCTCTGGCTTTACCTGAGCGGACTGATCATCCTCGCCGGTGCGGTAATCAATGCCGTGATCGAGCACAGTTCGGAGGAGGGGAAGGAGCCGGGGGAAAAGGTGGAAGGGGAGCACGCCGCCGAGCGCGGCACCCATTCCAAAGCGGAGTCTCAGCAAAAGGCTAAGGAAGAGGCGGCAAGGTCGTAGCAAAAGCAAAAAGTGAACGGGATTTTGTACCGGAATCAGGATTTAGCATGAAACGTGACGCATCGGTTGAAAGGGTCTACTCCTCCCCCCGAGGGGGGGAGGTCGGGATGGGGAAAGGTTTGATGAAGAAGGAGGGGGTGCAGCTCAGCTATTTGATCTGTCCGCGGATCTCGCCCAGCGGGTAGGTCACCGTAAGCACGTCCACGTACGCCTCGCCCGCCTCGATGATCCGAACCAGGTCCTCCACGGTTTTACCTTCCAGCTCGCCAAGCAGGCTCTCGTCCGTAATGAGCCCCTCGTCCAGTATCCCCTTGAAGGGCCCCATCTTGGTCGGGCCGCCGAACAGGCCGACCAGAGGGGATCCGTTTTCGCCCGGTTTCCCGCGGTGAATGTGGGCCGCGGTGGGACTCGTGATCCTGCTCACGTTGAGCTCGTAGCTCATCTCCCCATCCTTGTAGATCATCTTCAGGTCCCCCCGGGCCGGGGTCTTCACGCTCGGCACCTCCTGCTTCCCGGAAAGCGTCGCCCGAAAGATCTTTTGTTCCGCGCCGGCCGCTGGGACCTGTGCAAGGGTCAGCATGCAAGCAAGTGAAAGCAGTAGTTTTTTCATGTCGCTCCCCCTTTTTACCAGTTTTGTGATCCGGTCCTGCAGTTTCCGTGGTGCGCCCGATTGCTGATCATCTCGTCACGCCCGTTTCCTGCGCGAGCAGTTGCAGGATGCCCGAGAGCGGAATAGAGACCCACTCCGGGCGGTTGTTGAGCTCGTAACCCAGCTCGTAGATCGCCTTGTCCAGCATGTACGCCTGCAGCATGATCTCGATCTCGTCCGCCTCGGCAGGCATGAAGTTGGCCCCGGCCGCCCTTT